>JAHDEX010000022.1:0-31298 GCA_020628545.1 Paracoccaceae bacterium
CAGCGCGGTCTTTTCCATAGGCGACCACATCACGGGCTTTGACCCCTGATAAAGCGTGCCGTTCATCACAAACTTCATAAACTCTTCTGCGATCACACGTTCCGCATGGAAGTCCATCGTCAAATAGGGCTTGTCCCAGGTTCCGGTAATACCCAGTCGCTTGAACTCTTCCCGCTGCACGTTGACCCAGTGTTCAGCAAAGGCCCGGCATTCGCCGCGGAATTCGTTGATCGGCACTTCGTCCTTGTTCTTGCCCTTCTTGCGATACTGCTCCTCGATCTTCCATTCGATGGGCAGGCCGTGGCAATCCCAACCGGGGATGTAGCGGCTGTCGTGGCCCAACATCTGATGTGAGCGGACGATCATATCCTTGATCGTCTTGTTAAGCGCGTGACCGATATGCAAGTGCCCGTTCGCATAAGGCGGGCCGTCGTGCAGCGTAAACGGCGCGCGGTCGGTTTTCTCAGCCTTTTCGCGCAGGCGATCGTAGACCCCGATCTGGGCCCAGCGTTCTAACCAGCCAGGTTCACGCTTTGGCAGGCCCGCCCGCATCGGGAAATCCGTTTTAGGCAGGTTGAGGGTATCTTTATAGTCAGGTGTCTCGGCGCACATTTATGGCGTCCTTTGTCTTCATAGCACGGAAAGAAAGGGCGGTGCGCGGTCGCGGACACCTTTTGCCCGGCTCGCCTGACATCAGGCAGCCGGGTGGCTAATTCGTATCTGGTATGCTGTCAGATCGTCCATGGGCGGCTTATAGGCCGCGGGACCTTAAGGGTAAAGTACTTGAAATGCAGTCAATCGGGCGCACCTTAGCGGCACGAAATCGGTGGTCGTGTCAGTGCCGGGCATCACTCCGGTGGGGCGGCACATTGTCTGTCCAAAACGGGCCCTAAATGTGCCGTGGCGGGTCGTGTCACTAACTGGCTTGTGCAATCGCCGCCCGTGCCACGCCAAGGCCAAAATCGCGGTTCACTCCAATTCCACCGTCCGCCACCTGTGGCAACGGCCGATTTACATTCGCGACGTAGCGGGTCATCAAAGCAAACTGAAACGCCATTTCGTGGTGTTGCGTCTTCAAACGCGCCAGCATCGTGTTCAGTTGGTCGCGCGATAACGCGCTGCTTGTGTCCGGCAAAGCCTCAATCACGTTCAGTAGCGGCATCATCAATTCGGAAAGAACGCGCGTCGCCAAGGCGTTATTGGCTTCTTTCATGATGTCTGGGGCGCGATTGCTTCGGAACAGACCGCAAAGATCACCCATCACCCGCTGAAACGCAATGCGCACGCGTTGCACCCCATCCCGCACTTCAAGACCAGTCATCATCAGACGGCCGATCACCAGATTTGGCAGATCAAGCACAAAGTCAAATGCAGACAAAACGCGTGGTGCACCGTCCTTTGGCAAATAGTCGTACAGCCGCGCGACCAGTTCGGGATGCATTACATCAGCGAAAACTTCTGACGCCGCATAACTCAGGTTCCAGCGAAAGCCTTGGCAACTCGTTGTAAGACCCTCAATCGTCCAGGCCTGCAACTTCGCCCCCACCAAACGGCGCGAGAGTATCAGGGTTATGCGAGGAATGGTTGGGAAGGCAGAGTTGAAACTGTGTCCGTTTGTAAAATTCAAGTCGTCGATCATGCGGTCAAGTATTCCGTCGTTTGATTCAAATTTACGATTCCGGTGATAGATCGCGAAAGTAAATCGTAGGTAAAGCCCACGCCGTTAACCATTCGTTAACCTTTTTTCAGCTCACTTGCGGCGCGATAGTCTTTTGGGAGATTACGCCGTGGACTACGCCCTATGGTTGAACTACGGTTAATCGAAACAAATACCTTATTGTATTTGTGGTCATCATAGGCGGAGAACTAAGCGTTGATGGATGATAACCCGCCAGACAAAGATCAACCGGAGATCATAGAAGCTGGGAGCCGCCGACAGCTCGGTGAAGTTGATCAAAGCTTTTACATTATTGGTGTCGGCGCCTCTGCTGGCGGCCTTGACGCGATCAAGCAACTTGTCGGTCAGGCCGATGCCGATTTTCCGCATAGCTTTGTCATTATCCAGCATATTTCGCCCGATCATAAATCCTTGATGTCAGAAATCCTGACCCGCGAAACGAAGATGCGGGTGCTTGAGGTGACCGATGACATGGCGCTGCAGCCTGGACACATTTACCTGATCCCGCCGAAGTCAAACGTCGTGATCCAGGGCACGATGGATGACACCCAACCATCGCTGGCAAATGCATCGCTGCTGACGAAAAAAGGGTTGCGATTCTCGCTAGTTGCCCCCTCTCCACGCCCCCAGCTAAACCTGCCTATTGATATCTTCTTTCACTCACTCGCCGAAGCAGTCGGAGACCGCGCAATCGCGATTGTCTTGTCCGGAACAGGCACCGATGGAAGCCGGGGGCTGCGCACCGTCAAGGACCGTGATGGGTTCGTGATGGTCCAAGATCCAGAGACAGCTGATTTCGATGGAATGCCCGCTGCGGCCATCGCCACACAGATCGTCGATATGGTGGCTGCACCCGATGCGATGATCTCCGAAATCCGGCGCTTTATCGCGATGCGGGATGAGGGTGTCTTCAACATTGATACGCTGTTCCGAAACGCGGAAGAAAGTTTTCAGGACCTGCTAGTTCGCATCAGTGAAGGTGCGGGTATTGATTTTACACAATACAAGAAACCAACGCTCAAACGCCGTATTGCGCGACGCGTTGCGCTCACGCATAGCAATTCCCTGAAGGAATATGTTCAATTCGTTGATGATAACCCTGCAGAGCTTGGCGTATTGCATCGAGAATTTCTTGTCGGCGTGACCAATTTCTTTCGAGACTTGCCGGCATGGAATACGCTTCTTGAAAAGATCATCCCAAAACTTTTCGCCGAAGGCGACCAAGATCAACCCGTTAAAGTATGGTCCGTAGGCTGCTCAACCGGTGAGGAAGCTTACACCATCGCGCTGATTCTTGAGAAATACCGGCTGGACCACGGCATCGCGCGTGATTTCCGGGTCTTCGCAAGCGACGTAAATGAGGACGCTATCCTGTCCGCTAAGGATGGGATCTATCCCGAATCTGTTCTGGAAGAGATCCCCGGTCAGTACCGGCGCACTGACTTCATGTCGTTTCATGGCGGGACATTCCACATCAGCAGCAACATCCGAAACCGCCTGATCTTCAACACACACAACGTGTTGCAGGAACCGCCGTACATCAACACGGATCTGATCACTTGCCGGAACCTGCTGATCTATGTCAGCCCGGACATGCAAAAGAAGGTTCTGTCGCTGTTCTCCTTCTCGCTGCGCAGCAACGGCTTTCTGTTTTTGGGGGCCGCCGAAAATGTCATGCACCAGTTCGCGAAGTTCGAAACGGAAATTTCGGCGGCGCGCATCTTCAAGAACACCCGCACGCACCAAAGAACTGCGATCCGCGCGACAATAGACCCATGGCGCAGCTTTTCAGCCCCGCTACCGCGCTTACGACGGCTCGCGACGCGGGAGCAGCAACGGTCGAGCTCGATGGTCGGCACGGTGTTGGAACAATCGCTGACGAATGTCGATGGCTGCTTGATCATCATCGATGAGGGCGGCAACATACTTGAAACATTCGGAAATTACCGCCGCTTTGTGAACCTGCCAGAACAGGCGTTCTCCGCAAACATTTTTGACCTTGTCCACGAAAGGCTCAAAAGCTCTTTCTCTCTTTTGATCCGTCAAGCCGAGACGGAGGGGCACTCCAAGTCCATCGATACGCGCTGCGCCCTTGGGGACAGGATTGAGCAGATCGACATCTTCTGCGAACGGATTGAATGGGAAACGCAACCCCTTGCCTATTCATTGATGCTGCGGCGCACGGATCAGGTTTCAATCCTGAAGTCAGGTGCCGATGGTGGACAGAAGGGTGGGTCTGGAACCGACCACACTGAAATTGCGCGCCTCGAAAGCGAGATCGAGACGCTGCGCGAGATGCTGAATGCGACGACCGAAGATCTTGGGATCTCGAACGAGGAACTGCAGACAGCGAACGAAGAATTGACTGTCTCCAACGAAGAGTTGCAGGCCAACAACGAAGAGATGCAAAGCATCAACGAAGAACTGCACACGGTGAATGCCGAAAACGCTGAAAAGATCGTGCAGCTTGAAGCCGCGAATGCGGACGTTGAAAACCTCCTGAATACGGCCGACCTCGCCGTCGTGTTCCTTGATGAGACCCTTGCCATCCGGCGTTTCAACCCCGCAATCACGCGCTATGTCGATCTCAAGCAAACGGATGCCGGGAGGCGGCTAACCAGCTTTGCAAGTTCCTTTACGACGCAAGCCTACAAAGCCATTCTTGAGGACGCCGAACGGGCCAGTCGTGGTGGTGATGAAATCAATCGCGAAGCACAGTTAAGCGACGGGTCCTGGGCCTTGGTCCGCTCCCGCCCGTTCAAGTTGCGGGATTCGGGTGAACACAGCGGTGTCGTCGTCACTGCACTTGACATCACCACATCGAAAATTCTGCAGGAAGAAGTACGAATCCAGCGTGATAGGCTAGAAGGCCTATTGGAAAGCGAGGCGGCCGGCTACTGGGAACTCGACCTTTTGACAGGGACAGAATATCTGAGTCCACGCTGTCGCGAAATGTTGCTGCTTGATAGCGACAACGCTGCCGAACCTGCGCAAAACTGGCGCAATCGCCTGTCTCAAGACGACCTCACACGCCTTGACGCGGCTTTGCAGGAGCACATCAAGAGCAAAGGTAAGATACCCTATGATGAGGAGGTCTGCTTCCAGCATCCGTCAGGTGAAGATATTTGGGTCCAGCGTCGCGGTCGGGTTATCGAATGGTCAGACGACGGGCGACCGCTGAAAGCGCTCGGTGTTCACCTCGATATTTCGCGTCTGAAAGCGCGAGAGATGCGAGTTTCGCAAGACGCCGAAAACATCTTCGGGTTCGCTTACACGACTGCGCATGGTCTGACGCAGCCGGTCAATACATCACAACAGTGCCTTGAAGAACTTGCCCATGGTATCGAAGAAGGCGACATCGAAAACGTGGCAAACATCATCGACACGATGCAGGGCATCAATACCCGTATGGGTCAAAGTGTGGCCGCAGTCGTTGAATTCTCCAAGCTATTCTCAGAGGGCATCGAACTTCAAAACCTTGATCTGCGCGGTGTTGCCGAAAGCTGTGCCATGGATATGGCGAAACTGGTCGAAAGCGTCGACGCCCAACTCGACATCGCCAAGATGCCAAACGTATATGGCCGCCCGGAATTGATCGCGCGGGTGTTCCAATCGCTGATCGGGAATTCCATTAAGTTCCGCCACCTTGAGCGGCCTTGCAAAATCTCGATCAAGGCGAAGCCCCTCAAGAACGACATGGTGCAAGTCACGGTTTCAGACAACGGGATCGGGGTGAACCCGGCTGTGCGCGACAAGGCGTTTGAGCTTTTCTACAAATACCACAAGGACCCGAGCTACAACGGTGTCGGCACAGGGCTCGCTGTCTGCCGCCGCATCGTCAACATCCATGGCGGAACGATTGCTTTTGGCGACGATGATGGCAACGGGACGTCTGTCGTCTTCACGCTACAGGCAGCGCGCGAACAATAGCACAAGCGCCGCCTCGGTCAGTTGAGCGGCTTAAATTGGGTGAGATTAAACATCGACACGCTCACACCGTCCTGTTTGCCCTCTTTCGTCAGGAAAGGGCGAATGCTGGCGCTGATATTATCGCCTGTCATCATCTTCAGACTCGGCTTGCGCACTTCACCATGATCATTGGTCTGCGCAATCTCGGACATCAAGCGGTTCTGTGACGTACCGTCGAGCATTGATGTGAAATCGGTCAACGGGCGTCCGACATCTGTGGGCGCCAGATTGAAGTAGCGGCGGAACCCTTCGCTGAAACGACGAATGCGCAAGTTTTCTGTCAGGAACAGCGTGGCCACATCGGCGTTCAGCAGGAGATTCTCGATATCTTCCTTCGCGCTTTGTAGCTGAACAATTCTTTCCGCGTTTTCGTGGTTTACGGTGTGCAGCTCTTCGTTGACGCTTTGCAGTTCTTCATTGTTTGACTGCATCTCTTCGTTTGCAGCCGTGAGTTCTTCGTTTGCGGTTTGCAGTTCCTCGTAGGAAATTCCCAAATCTTCAGTCGTGGTCGCCAACAGATCCTGCGTGGATTCAAGGTCGGCCTCCAATTGCTGCACGTATTGCGACAAATCCCCGGGCCTTGCCGTTTCCTGCAAGCCGCGCTGATCATCATGGACGCCAATTGCATCCTTACGGGTGCGCTGAACCGTGATCGCATAAGCCACCGACGTCTTGTTCCATACCACCTGACGCACATAGATATTATGCGCCCACATCTCTCCGCCGAAATTGACGCGGATGCCTTCTTTTTCCGCGATACCGTCTTTCACAGCCTGGCGGTGCAACAACAGAATCGTTCCACGCAACTGATCATGAATGATCTGCGGCAGGTTGGCCGTGAAGGAATTGTCACGTAACTCAAGGTAGTCGCGATAGTGGCCATATGTTTCAAGGATATTGCAGGCCTCATTGACGATGAAGATGACAGTCTGCGTGTCTGTTAGCAGGTTATCAAAAAGGTCTTGTGACACCGATTTTTCCGACGTCGTCGCACGGGTCGCAAGACGATGAAGGCGCGGCATTGGTTTGGACGTACGGCCCTGCCGGTCAATGATCATCGACCGCTCGCGATGCGCATTCTGATAGAGCCGCGCATGCTGCGCCAGGGGCGCAAAGCCAGAATTTGCCCGGTCGACATGCTCTGCTGAACCGACGAGCAACAAGGCGTTGTCTTGCAGAACAAACGAAAACTTCGCGATGATCCGTTCCTGCCGCTCCTGGTCGATATAAATCAGCACATTGCGGCACACCAAAAGGTCGAGCCGGACAAAAGGCGCGTCTTCCAGAACGTCGTGAACCGAGAAGATGATCTTATTGCGTAGTGTCGCGTTGATCCTGAATGTCGGCCCATCGAAATCGAGAAAATCGGGTTGCACCAGTTCAGGCGGAATTTCATCGACCGAAGAGATCGGATAATTTGCTGCCTTCGCCGCCATGATGGCAAACTCATTCACGTCCGTTGCGAAGATGCGGAAATCGCGGGTCACCTGATTCTTGCGCCGCCAATCCTCGATCAGAATAGCTAAGGAATAAGCCTCTTCACCGGTTGAGCAGCCGACAGACCAGATTCGCACCGGTTCCATCGCGTCGGCCGTGCCAAACATTTCGGGTAGGTGTTTCTGCAATTCATACCAGGTGGGCAGGTCGCGGAAGAAGTTGGTCACGCCAACAAGGAACTCGCGCGACAGGATCGTACGCTCCTTTTCGTCCGCCTTCACGAAGCGAAGATAATCCGTGACCGTATCAATTCGGTCCAGCAACGAAATGCGCCGTGCAATACGGCGCTTAAGCGTGCCTTCCTTATAGCTTTTGAAATCGATCTGAGCGTGATCGCCCACAATTTGCATCAGCTGATCAAATTCATCATTCCCGGCTGCAAAAAGTGTTTCAAAGTTCGGAAAGCCAAGCTTCGAAGCCTCAAAAACGCGTCCCAATTCCTGAATCATATTTTGCGGCGTCGTCACGACATCAACCATGTTGGTCGCAATAGCGGACGTGGGCATACCGTCAAACTCGGCCTGGCTCGGGTCTTGAACCATCACGAAGCCTTGGCGCTCTTTGATAGTCTGCGCGCCAATCGTTCCGTCGGACCCGGTACCGGAGAGGATTATCCCAATCGCACGTTTACCCATCGCCTTTGCCAGCGACGAGAAGAACAGATCAATCGGACGGTTCAGTTTCGGCCGTGGGGTCGGCGCGACCAGATCAAAATGATAGGCGCGTTTTCCGTCCTTTGCCTCCGCAGTATTTTCTTGAACGATGACGTTGGCGTTGGGCGGAATCAGATAGACATGTTGCGGCGCAACTTGCATCCCATCTTCGACCTCTCGCACCGTCAGGGTCGTTTCGCGTTCAAGTATTTCGGGCATCATCGACTTATAGTCCGGCGACAAGTGCTGGATGATCGCAAGGCTATGCGGGAAACCAGCAGGGATTTGCGCCAGCAATTGCTTGATCGCGGACAATCCACCTGCAGAGGCACCGACGCCAATCAAGAAAAGGTCGCTCTCTTGTTTCGTGAGGGACTCCGCCGAGTCCGACGACGTCGCTGATTGCGAGTCTTGCGTAGTATTCATGAAGTTAGCTCTTTGAAGCTGTCCCAATTTTTGCCGCTTGCGCAAACGCAATTTGGTCGCAACCCATTCTATTTTTTAGGCAGCTTTGATGCGCGCCGATCAACCTCCTTCTGCATCGCATCGCAATCAGAAACATTCAAGCTAGCGGCTTGTATAGATTGCTATTTTCGGGAAAATCTCTAAGGGGCAGCGACGCACAAATTTCATGGTATTTGAATGGGTTGCGAGTAGCCAAATTCACCGACCTGGAACATCACCGCAGTGACCCAAACCATCAGCGACAATATGACCCAGATCGATAACGCGCTGTATCAAAATGGAAGTGGTCCCGGTGGAACCGATTTGAGTCCGGCCCCAATACTGTCCCGAACACATTGCAAGCCGCACGCCACATCTGACGCAGCGATGCGCCGTCGCGCGCGCTATTCCAGCCTGTCAGTACGGTGATTTCGCGACCGTCCTTCAGGCCGATACCTGCAATATCAATGGCCCTCCCGAAAGAATGCTCTGACAAGCGACCGGACGCCTGAGAATTGCGGAAACGGCAGCTATAGCCCGAGACCACACGCAGTGACGCCGCCTGATCATCGGTCGCCGGCTGAACGCCGTTTGTGACCCAGTTCTTGAGGGCACCTGCTGTCTGGCAATCCATTCTTGCCGCCGGTTTCAATTGCACGCCCGCGACGGAGCGTATGCGAACGGCGTTGTCGATGCCGCACTGTCCACGGCCTTCAACGGTTCCGATCGCATCACCTTGAATGGCAGGATCGCTACAGACTTGGCCCTGAATGATCGCGGCTTGCCGGTCCGCCATCGCTTGCACAAATGCGGCACTCCGCGCTTGCGGACCTAAAGAAATGGCGGGGGCAGTCGGGCTGAAGGCAAACAGGCCCTTCTCAGCCCGAAGCAACGGAAGGGTTTCGGCACCTTTCGCAAGCTCAGGGCGTTCATATGGACGAAGCTTGGGGCGCAAACGCTCTGCGACGACAGGGACGAGAGCCACATTGCCAGCGCGGCGCGCCTGCGGACGGATCAGTTGATCCGCAGGGGAAACAATTAATTCACCACGTGCAATTGGGCGGAGGTCGAGCTCAGCAGTGAACCCAAACGTCGGAACCATCAGGGCCAGCGCAAACGCTATCTTGCGGATCATGTCTGACCACCGGGGGCACGGCCAAAGTTCGGCGCCGCCGTGTCCTGACCTGCTTCGATGATCCCGCGTCTGATTTCGCGTGTCCGCGTGAAGTAGTCGTGCAAATGCTCGCCATCGCCCTGGCGGATCGCCCGTTGTAAGGCAAACAGCTCTTCAGTGAAACGGCCCAGAATTTCGAGCGTGGCATCCTTATTAGTCAAGAACACATCACGCCACATCGTGGGATCAGACGCCGCGATGCGGGTGAAATCGCGAAACCCTGCGGCAGAGAAGTTTACGACCTCACTATCTGTGACTCGGCTCAGGTCATCTGCCACGCCAACCATTGTGTAGGCAATCAAATGCGGTGCGTGGGACACCACCGCACAGACCAGATCATGATGGTCCATTTCCATCTGCGCGCATTTTGACCCGAGGCTTTCCCAGTAACTGATCAAGGTTTGAATAGCCTCTGGTGCGGCGTCCTCCGAAGGAACGATCAGACACCAACGATCGTCGAACAGCTCCGCAAATCCGGATCGGGGGCCCGAATGCTCTGTCCCGGCCATCGGATGGCCGCCGATGAACGTGACATTGTCCGGCAGATGGGGTGTGACCGCATCAAACACTGCCCGCTTGACGGAGCCGACGTCGGTGACGGTGCATCCAGGTTTCAGGTGCGGTGCAATTTCTTCCGCAACAGCCCCCATCGCACCCACCGGGACACACAATACGACGAGGTCGGCATCGGCGACCGCATCGGCCGCAGATTCCACAATGTGGTCACACAGCCCGATCTCTGCCGCGACCTTGCGCGTCTCTGCAGACCGCGCCGTACCTACGATTTCACGTGCCGATCCGCACCGACGCATTGCATGGGCCATCGAACTCGCGATAAGGCCAAGGCCGATCAGCGCGACCCGTTCATAGATCACGGTCATCCGCGCCGACCTTTAAACTGGCCAATGGCGTGCACAACGCGCCGACAGGCGGCCTCATCCCCGACGGTAATACGCAGGCAATGCGGCAGGTTGTATCCACCAACCTTCCGCACGAGAATTCCTTCACCGCGCAGGTGTTCGTCACAGGCGTTGGCCTCGTCCGACGATCCAAAGCGCGCCAACACAAAATTAGCAGAGGACGTATCGCAAGAGACGCCAATTTCGGCCAAGGCGTGAGACAACCAGTCCCGCCATTTGGCGTTCTCGGCGCGGCATTTTTCAAGGTAGGCTGTGTCGCGCACGGTGGCCTCTGCTGCAGCGAGCGCGAGGGTCGACAAGTTGAACGGGCCGCGGATCCGGTTTAGCACGTCAATGATCGCTTTCGGGCCGTAGCCCCAGCCAACGCGCAACCCACCAAGACCGTAAATCTTTGAAAACGTGCGTGTCATCACCACGTTCTCACGCGCTTCGACAACGGCAAGGCCAGCGTCGTAATCCTCGACAAACTCCGCGTAAGCGCCATCGAGGACCAAGATCGCCTGCGACGGCAGGCCATCAGCAAGACGCGCCAATTCCCTTTCCCCAATCATCGTGCTGGTCGGGTTGTTGGGATTTGCGATGAAGACGAGTTTGGTCTTATCGGTACAAGCCTCTAGGATCGCATCGACATCCGTCACGCGGTCTTTCTCTTTCACCTCAACCGGCGTCGCGCCAGCCGCAAGGGTTGAGATGCGGTACATTGCGAAACCATGCTCGGTGTGGATCACCTCATCCCCCGTCCCCGCATAGCACTGGCACAGGAAGTGGATAACCTCATCCGACCCAACGCCACAGATGACACGGTCCGGGTCAACACCCCAAACTTCCCCAATCGCGGTGCGAAGGCTCGTGTGATCCGTTGAGGGATAGCGGTGCATATCATGTGCCGCGAGGCGGATTGCCTCTTTCGCGGCGTCGGACGGCCCCAATGGGTTTTCGTTCGACGACAACTTCAGGATATTCGTCTGACCCTCCACATGGGACGCGCCGCTTTGATAAAGCGCGATCTCCATTATGCCGGGTTGCGGCGAAATATCATTGGCCATTGGTTGCAGACTCCCCTCGGTTCACGCCGTTTTAACCGCCGCTTAACCGCCTGACCAGTCCACCATTTCAGGACAAAGCGTTGTCTTAGCCACGCTGTCGCAGTCGCGCGAGAAGTGCAGCCCAGCCGCCGGGTACCAAGACAGTTGCCGCACCGAAACCAAAGACAAAGGCAGCCAATTCCGCGATCCACATGTGTCCGCCGCCAAACAGCATCCCGAACACCAATTGCAAACCCAAAAGGAACCCGATCAGCTGAAATGCACGCAACTGGTTTTCCCCGGTCTGCCCCAGCCGCAACCAGATCTGATATGTGTAGGCGCCGATCAACGCGTAGATGGGTGTAAACGCTCCGAACAGTGGACTGTTCAGAGGGGCCAAAAGACAAAAAACAACGCCTCCAAAGATGGCGCCACCAAAGAAAAAGATGACAGTGGCAACACCGCCAAACGCCTCTCCTACAAATTTGCCCAGCGCGAGCAGAAGTGCGGCACCAAACAGGGATTGCGTGAATGACCCGTGGACAAAGGGGTAAGTCACGAACCGTTGCAGAAGATCAAGCTCCCCAATCCCGCGCGTCAGCATTACCTGCCAGACCTGCGGGTTCAACGCATAGTCATTCAGGGCCGCAATCCGCCATCCGATCCCCTGCGGTCCTCCTACGATCCCCGCTTCCGCCAACGAAAACGTGCCCTCAATGAGGACGAGCACCAAAGCCAACAGAATGATCACGGGGGGAATCGGGTTCACCGGCGGCTCAAAACCGCCGTCTCTGTCCGGGTCAATCATACTGTGCGGGCCTGTTGATGTTCCAAAATCTCTCTGGCATGGGTACGCAACCTTTCAGCCTTTGGCCAGCAATGGCCGGATAAACGGACAACGCCATGACCGAGACCACATTCACACCGCGCGTCTTTTCGGGGATCAAGCCTTCGGGTGGCCTGACGCTGGGCAACTATTTGGGGGCCATTAAGCGGTTTGTGGGCATGCAGGGCGCGATGGAAACGATCTATTGCGTCGTTGACCTGCATGCCATCACGGTTTGGCAGGACCCGGCTGAGCTGAGGAACATGACCCGTGAAGTCGCAGCAGGCTATCTGGCGTCGGGCCTCGATCCGGACAAGTCGATCCTGTTTAACCAGTCTGCTGTTCCCGCCCATGCTGAACTTGGCTGGATATTCAACTGCGTCGCGCGTGTCGGCTGGATGAACCGCATGACGCAATTCAAGGACAAGGCCGGCAGCAATGCCGAAAAGGTCTCGCTTGGTCTTTACGCCTACCCGTCTCTGATGGCTGCCGACATTTTGCTCTATCACGCGACGCACGTGCCTGTGGGCGACGACCAGAAACAACACGTGGAACTCACACGCGACATCGCGGCAAAGTTCAACCACGACTTCAAGCGCGACTTCTTCCCGTTGACTGAGCCGGTTATCGAAGGCCCCGCCATGCGGATCATGAACCTGCGCGACGGCACGAAGAAGATGTCGAAGTCGGGCGAAAGCGACATGGAGCGCATCAATATGACCGACGATGCCGACAAGATCGCCAAGAAGTTCAAAAAGGCCAAGACCGACCCAGAGCCATTGCCCGAAACGCTTGAAGGTTTGAAAGACCGCCCCGAGGCGCGCAATTTGGTGGAGATTTACGCCGCGTTAAATGACCAGACCTCTGAGGCGGTAATTACAGAGTATGCCGGTGCGGGCTGGGGCAAATTTAAGCCAACCCTCGCTGATCTCGCCGTTGAGAAGCTATCCCCGATCAGCGCAGAAATGGCCCGTTTGATGGATGATCCCGCCGAGATTGACGCGATCCTCGCCAAAGGGGCAGAGAAGGCGCGCGCAGTGGCAGAGCCTATCCTGAAAGACACATACGAGATTGTAGGGCTTTTGCGGCCTGCTGGCTAACTGATCGCCTCAAGCCTTTCTTTCGATAGATCGCCTGGTACGATTGTCAGCGGCACCGGTAGCGTTCCTGCCTGCCGAGACAAAGCCGTCACCAGAGGGCCCGGTCCTTTGTTGCCGGTTCCCGCACCAAGCACGAGAATGCCAACTTCGGGGTCGTCGTTGATCTGGGCCAGAAGTTCGACAATTGGCTCACCTTCGCGGATAACCAACTCCGGATGGACGTTCTGCTTGTCACGCATCCACTTGGCGAAGACTTCAAAATGCACTTCGATCCGCTCACGCGCTTCTGCACGCATAATCTCACCCACGCCGATCCAATGATTGAACTCTTCCGGGGGGATGATGGACAACACCTCAACACCTCCGCCGGTCTTCGCGGCCCGCATCGCGGCAAAGCGCATCGCGTTGAGACATTCACGACTGTCATCCAACACCACCAGAAATTTACGCATGGCTGTCTCCCAGTCCTTGTCAGTTCAATAGTGACGGATTGTGAAGGCAGAGGCAATTCAAAGGATTGCACAATGCTTGGACAGATCAGGACGCCTCAGTCGCCGCCCAATCCCAATACATCTCACGCACCTGACGCGTGACCGGACCTTCCTGGTACTGGGTGTCGTCAAAAGCAGTCACTGATGTAATCTTCGACATATTCCCGGACAGAAAAACCTCATCCGCTGCGTGAACATCTTCGAAACTCAGGACGGTTTCGTGAACTTCCATACCGGCGGCCTTCATGTTCGACAGATGGCGCGCACGAGTGATGCCTGCAAGAAACGTACCGTTCGGGATCGGTGTGAACGTCACACCGTCACGCACGATAAAGACGTTGGCTGTCGCGCTTTCTGCGACATTGCCCATCGCGTCCGCGACCAGCGCGTTGCCAAATCCTTTGCTGCGTGCCTCAACCAGCATCCGCGCATTGTTTGGGTAGAGGCACCCTGATTTTGCGTTGACCACGCTGCTTTCCATCACCGGGCGACGAAATCGTGTCGTCGTGAGTGTCGTGGTCGTTTCTGCCTTAAAAGGAATTTCTTCCAAGCAGATCGCAAAACCGGTTTCGGTTTCATCCGGAACGATGGCCGTGACATCGCCATGGATGCCCCAATACATCGGCCGAATATAAACGGCAGCACCCGGATCGTAGACCTTCAACCCCTCTTGCACGATGGCGACCATGTCGTTCGTGGCGACAGTGGGCGTCAGCATCAGCGCTTTGGCGGAACGGTTCACCCGCTCACAATGTGGTAGCAGATCGGGGGTCAAACCATTCACAAACCGCGCGCCGTCAAATACCGTCGTTCCCAGCCAAGAGCCATGGTCCGCAGCTCGCATGATCGGCACGTCACCCTCATGCCAGCGGCCTTCAAAATAGGTGCGAATATTGCTGCCCGTGCTCATACGATCCTCCCGGAATTGCGCCGACCGTATGCCCGCCACCAAGTCGGGTAAAGACCTCGGGAAACGCGTCTGGCGGGGCAGCCAGACGCGTTATTTGGGTTGCGGACGGGCGGACAGAGGCGCAACCACTGATGCGGGGGGCACCATGGCAGTGACTGTTGTCGATTCTCGTAACAAGAGTGTGACGTCCAGCGGCCTACCCTAGCAATTTAGAACGCTTCTAAACCTTGACAGAACAGGACCTGATCCGCATATCTTTTCGACACGCCGCCGAAGGGAACCTGCCATGTTTATTCAGACTGAATCGACCCCAAATCCAGCAACGCTCAAATTTCTGCCCGGTCAAACGGTGTTAGAGGCTGGAACGGCTGATTTCCCAACCGCAGCGTCCGGTGAAACGTCTCCGCTGGCGAAACGCATTTTCACGGCCGATGGCGTCACGGGCGTCTTCTTTGGTGTCGACTTTATCACCGTGACGAAAGACGACGCGACCGAATGGGATCATATCAAACCCGGTATCCTCGGCGCAATTATGGAGCATTACCAGTCCGGCGCGCCTGTCATGGGCGAAGATCACGCAGTGACCTCCGGTCATGCAGAGCATGATGGCGAAGACGGAGAGATCGTGACGCAAATTAAGGAGCTGCTTGACACGCGGGTGCGCCCGGCAGTCGCTCAGGACGGTGGCGACATCACATTCCACGGCTTTGATCGCGGCATCGTCTATTTGCACATGCAAGGCGCCTGTGCCGGTTGTCCTTCATCGACCTTGACTCTGAAGATGGGTATCGAGAACTTGTTGCGGCACTACATTCCTGAAGTGGTTGAGGTGCGCCCCGTCGCGGCCTAGGACGTCGCCACGTTGACCCGTTTCACAGAAGCGATCAGGTGATGGCTGAAAAGATTGCTGTTGAGAACGTTAACGTTCCGGGTCAGATAACCAATGTTGACGCTGGCAAGTATCAAGCGATGCATGACGCGATGATGCGCGTCATTTCTGATGCTCCCATGACGGCGAACGAGATCAAAGAGGCCGCAAAGGCGCATCTTCCTGACGATCTTTTTCCTGGAGGTGCAACGTCCGGTTGGTGGGCAAAAACTGTCCAACTTGACCTTGAAGCCAAAGGGAAATTGACCCGCCATGCGACCAAACCTTTGCGATGGTCGAAAGCGTGACACCGCTCCTCGCGTTTGACACAGCCCGCGCACATTGCGCGGCGTGCCTGCTGTTGGGGGATCGTGCCGTCGTGCGTGTCGATGAAATGGCCAAGGGTCAGGCGGAGCATTTGATGCCGATGCTGGAGGAGGTTCTCGCCGTTGAAGGGTTGACGTGGCAGGACCTCAAAGCCATCGGCGTTGGCACGGGGCCGGGCAATTTCACCGGCATCCGTATCAGCGTGTCTGCGGCGCGTGGTCTTGCGTTGGGCTTGGCGTTGCCAGCTGTCGGTGTGACCCATCTTGAAGCACAAGTTCACGGCATACCGCGGCCTGTAACAGCGATCTGTCCCGCGCCAAGAGGCCAAATGTACGTTCAAGACTTTGATGATCAGAGCGGCGACGTCGCACTTCTGCCCGATACGGACGCGCGCGTGGCTACTGCCCCCGGTGTGCTCTCGCCGGCAAGGCTTATCGAAAACATCGCGCGCATCGCATCAGCCGGGGCGCTGGGGTCCCCACCGCGCCCCACCCCTTTTTATGTGCGCGCCGCCGACGCCGCCCCGCCACGTGATCCCGCTCCGGTCATCCTCAATTGAAAATCAGTTCTGAAGACCTCGCAACGACTCATGCAGCCGCTTTCGGTGGCACCCGTGCATGGACTGCGCAAGAATTCAGCAACTTGCGAGATCAACGCGGCGTGATTCTATGCGGTGACGCCAAGTCATTCATCCTTGGCCGCGTCATCGCGGATGAGGCCGAGATCCTGACACTCGCTACACATCCCGATTTTCGCCGTCAGGGACGTGCCCATCAAGCACTGCGCGATTTCATTGCGGCCGCTGCGCGAAATGGCGGACAGCGCGTCTTTCTGGAAGTTGCGACCGACAACAACCCAGCCAAGGCATTGTATTTCAGTGAAAATTTTTCTCAAGTTGGGAACCGTCCTGGATATTACATGTCTAGAGACGGCGCAAAAACCGACGCCGTGATCTTGGAGCGTCGGTTATAGATCGCCCAGCAAACACAGATTGCTGAAATTTTGACCGATTGATCAAAAAACTGCCGAGGCGTTTACACATTTGGGTTGACCCTGTCGGTGTGGCGTTGCCTTATCGGTCTTTAAGGAGTGGGCGCGCTTTGCTTTGGGGAAGGCAATCCACACCAAATAATAGTTAACAATGACCTGGGAGAGGATCATATGACCCTGACAACGAAGTTTCTTGGTGCGACCGCAGCGCTTGCGCTGACCGCTGGTGCACTATCCGCAGAGCCGGCAGTCCTGTTCGACCTTGGCGGTAAATTCGACAAATCTTTCAACGAAAGTGCCTATAATGGTGCGCAGCGCTGGGCCGACGAAACAGGTGGCTCTTACGCTGAAGTGGAAATCCAGTCGGACGCACAGCGCGAGCAGGCGATCCGTCGCTTTGCCGAATCCGGAGCCAACCCGATCGTGATGGCTGGCTTTGCTTGGGCAACGGCGCTGGACGAAGTCGCACAAGACTTCCCAGACACCAAGTTCCAGATCATCGATATGGTGGTTGAGCAGCCAAACGTGCGCTCCATCGTCTTCGCGGAAGAGCAAGGCTCTTACCTCGTTGGTATGCTCGCTGCGATGGCATCCGAGTCCAACACCGTCGGCTTCATCGGCGGCATGGACATCCCATTGATCCGTAACTTCGCATGCGGCTATGCCCAGGGCGTGAAGGCCGTGAATGCGGACGCGACAGTAATCGCCAACATGACCGGCACGACACCTGCTGCGTGGAATGACCCTGTGAAAGGCTCAGAGCTGACACAGGCGCAGATCGCTCAGGGTGCGGACGTTGTTTATGCCGCTGCTGGCGGGACCGGCGTTGGTGTGTTGCAGACAGCAGCTGACGAGGACATCCTGTCCATCGGTGTGGACGCGAACCAAAACTACCTGCACCCAGGTAAGGTTCTGACATCCATGCTGAAGCGCGTTGACAACGCAGTCTACGACGCAATGAAAGCTGGCACCGATCTTGAGCCTGGCTTCAACGTGATGGACCTGTCCAATGGCGGTGTTGGCTATGCGGTTGATGAGTTCAACGAAAGCCTGATCACAGCTGAGATGACTGCAGCGCTTGAAGAAGCTCAGGCAAAAATCGTCTCCGGTGAGATTTCGGTCCACAACTACAATTCTGACGAAAGCTGCCCGGCCTACGACTTCTAAGGTCGCGGCAAGGCCACAACGGGAAAGGCCGCGCTACAATCGGCGCGGCCTCTCCATTTCAGGGGGTAAAGGCACACGGTGCCCCGGCGCAGACCGTCCCCCACCCCTTATTTGAGAGACTGGGACAGACATGACCGCCCCCGCCATCGAACTCAAAGGCATCTCAAAAGCCTTTGGCCCTGTGCAGGCCAACAAGGACATTTCGATCCGGGTCATGCCCGGCACGATCCATGGGATCATCGGAGAAAACGGCGCTGGTAAATCGACACTCATGTCGATCCTCTTTGGTTTTTATAAAGCCGACAAAGGCGAGATCTACATCGGCGGCAACCTCACCGCTATCCCCGACAGTCAGGCCGCGATCGCTGCGGGTATCGGGATGGTGTTCCAGCACTTTAAACTGGTTGAGAACTTCACGGTGCTTGAGAACGTTGTATTGGGTGCCGAAGACAGCGCGATGCTGCGCCCCTCCCTCGCCCGTGCGCGGCAAGAGCTGAGCGCGCTTGCTGAAGAATATGGTCTGAACGTGGACCCCGATGCGCTCATTCAGGACATTGGCGTGGGAATGCAACAGCGCGTGGAGATCCTGAAAGCGCTTTACCGCAAGGCCGACATCCTGATCCTTGATGAGCCGACGGGTGTGCTGACCCCAGCTGAGGCTGATCAGCTTTTCCGCATCCTTGAACGGCTTAAGGCCGAAGGCAAAACCATCATTCTGATTACGCACAAGTTGCGCGAAATCATGGACACAACCGACACCGTCAGCGTGATGCGTCGCGGCGAAATGACCGCGACAGTGAAGACATCTGAGACGTCACCGCAGGAACTTGCCGAACTTATGGTCGGTCGCAAAGTTCTTTTGCGGGTCGATAAGGCCCCGGCGCAGCCCGGCGCTCCCGTCCTGGACGTAAAAGACCTGCGGATCGTCGACGACAAGGGCGTTGAGCGCGTCAAAGGCGTGTCATTCCACGTCAACGCAGGCGAAATCCTAGGCATCGCAGGGGTTGCCGGAAACGGGCAATCCGAATTGCTTGAGGTCTTGGGTGGCTATGAAAAAGGCACCGGCACGATCCTGATGAATGGTGAGCCGATCGATCTGACCGGCGCCAAATCAGACGGCCAGTCCCGCCGCGCTCGCGGCATTTCGCATGTTCCAGAAGACCGTCAGCGCGAAGGTCTGATCATGGATTACATGGCATGGGAAAACACCGCGTTTGGTTATCACCACGATGACCGTTATCAGCGGTCAAATCTGTTCATGGACAACGCGGCGATCCGTCAGGACACCGAAGAAAAGATGGCGCGTTTCGATGTGCGGCCACCCAACCCGAAACTGGCGGCAAAAAATTTCTCAGGCGGCAATCAACAAAAGATCGTGCTTGCGCGCGAGATTGAAAGAAACCCCGACCTTCTGCTGATCGGTCAGCCTACACGCGGCGTGGACATCGGTGCGATTGAGTTCATTCACCAGCAAATCGTTGCCCTGCGTGATCAGGGCAAAGCCATTTTGCTCGTCTCTGTCGAACTCGAAGAAATCCTGTCGCTATCAGATCGCGTTGCTGTGATGTTTGACGGCAAGATCATGGGCGAACGGCTTCCGGCAGAGACTGACGAGAAAGAGCTTGGCTTGCTCATGGCCGGGATCACGGAAATGCCAGACAAACCAATCATCGACGCGGTGGAAGAAAACCTCGCCCACGCGGGGACGGGGAAGGAGATGCACTGATGGATGTGATGCCAAAATGGGCAGAGGTGATCCTCGTGCCGCTCATTTCCCTGATCCTCGCGGCAATCCTGTCCGCCATCGTGATCCTCGCCATCGGTGAAAGCCCGTGGGACGCCTTGAAGTTGATGATCGAAGGCGCGTTGGGCTCCACATACGGCTGGGGCTACACGCTCTACTACGCCACCAACTTCATCTTCACCGGGTTAGCCGTCGCGATCGCGTTTCACGCCCGGATGTTCAACATCGGTGGTGAGGGTCAAGCGGTTCTAGGCGGATTGGGCGTTGCCCTTGTTTGTATGTATATCCCGTGGCCGCATTGGTCGTTGGCACTTGTGGGTGCCTCACTCGGCGCCGCTTTGTTTGGCGCGGCTTGGGCCGCCGTGCCGGCCTATCTGCAAGCGAAGCGCGGCAGCCACATCGTGATTACAACAATCATGTTCAACTTCATTGCCGCAGCCCTGCTCAACTACCTCCTGATCGGGGCATTGAAGATGCCCGGTTCGATGGAACCTGCCACTGGGAAGTTCCCGGAGCCCACCCATCTGCCGTCCTTCCAGGACATGTTCAGCTTTGGCGAGACTGCGCTATTCCGCGGTGCACCGGCGAATGTGTCGTTCTTCGTCGCTGTCGCTGCCTGCATCGCGGTCTGGGCGCTGATCTGGCGGACCCGCTTGGGCTATGAAATCCGCGCCTACGGCCATTCGGAAAGTGCAGCGAAATATGCAGGCATCAGCCCGACCAAGATCATCATGATTGCCATGATGATCTCTGGCGCACTTGCCGGGATGATGGCGATCAATAACGTGATGGGTGAGGCTGAGCGCCTTGTCCTGAACGCGGTTGAGGGTGCCGGGTTCATTGGGATCGCTGTGGCCCTGATGGGGCGCAGCCACCCTTTTGGCGTCTTCCTCGCCGCGATCCTGTTTGGATTTCTCTATCAAGGCGGCGCAGAACTCGCGCTTTGGACGTCAATCCCGCGTGAGCTGATCATTGTGATTCAGGCGCTTGTGATCCTCTTCACCGGCGCGCTTGATCAGATGGTGCGTGGTCCGCTTGAAAAGATGTTCCTTGCAGCGCGCCAGCGCAAACAAGCGACAGGTAAATTGGAGGCTGCGGAATGACCGAGCTTCTTCCCTACCTCCCCGGCTTTCTCGCAGCGTATGCAATTCTCTTTGTCGCGGCATCTTCCCCCGGCCCCGCCGTTGCGATGCTTTTGGGGATTGGCATATCGCAAGGCCGCGCGCCCGCGCTGATCGCCTCTGCAGGCATCGCATCGGGCAGCATCCTTCTAAACATCCTAACCCTCGCAGGGGTTGGGATCATCCTCGCGCAAGCTGCTTGGGCAATGGTGATCTTGCGCATGATCGGTGCGGCCTATCTCGCTTATCTCGCGTATGGCGCATTCAAGAAGGCGGCCGAGCCACCACGAATTTCCGCCGCCAAAGTCGACCCCAAACCCGCGTGGAAACACTTCATCGCCGGGTTCTTGCTTCAGGTCACAAACCCCAAGGCCATTGTTTTCTGGCTCGCAATTGCATCCGTGGGGGCAACAACCGGCGGCGGCCCGATGATCATCGGCCTCTTCGTACTTGGGGCCTTCCTGATCTCCTTTTTTTGTCACGGCGCTTGGGCAGTCCTTCTATCAGCCCAGCCCATTCGCACAGCCTACCAAAGCGCGCGGCGCTGGATTGAGGGCACGCTGGGCGTTTTCTTTTCTTTCGCGGCTTACAAGCTTGCCACCACGAGGATCGGATAAATGGATTTTCTGACACTCCTCCAGATCCTCGACTCGACGGTGCGCCTTGCAACACCGCTCTTGCTAGCCTGCCTTGCCGGGCTGTTCTCAGAGCGTGCGGGCATCTTCGATATCGGACTTGAAGGCAAAATGCTGGCAGCTGCCTTTCTGTCGGGCGCCGTCGCCTACACCAGCGGGTCTGTGTGGCTTGGACTTCTTGCCGGGATAGCTGCATCGCTCGCGCTGTCCGCAGTCCATGGCTTGGCCTCGATCACGTTCCGGGGCAATCAGCTGATCTCGGGCGTCGCGATCAACTTCCTCGCAGCTGGTCTGACGGTTGTGGTGGCACAAAGCTGGTTCGCCCAGGGCGGCCGCACGCCGCAACTGACCGGTGGCGCACGCTTCAACCCGATTGAACTGCCCTTTGCTGAGGCGCTGCGCGACGTGCCAGTCTTCGGCCCAATCTATGCCGAGCTCATTTCTGGCCACACGTTCATTGTCTATCTTGCTGCCCTGACTGTGCCGCTGACCTGGTGGATCCTCTACCGAACCAGATTTGGCCTGCGCATGCGTGCGGTGGGTGAGAACCCAGCCGCCGTCGACACCGCCGGCGTGTCAGTTGTTGGTCTTCGCTACGCCGCTGTGGGTATCTGCGGCATCCTTTGCGGCATCGCGGGCGCCTACCTCGCCACCGCCCTGCAAGCGGGCTTTGTGAAAGATATGAGCGCGGGACGCGGCTACATCGCCCTCGCAGCTCTGATCTTTGCCAAGTGGCGGCCATGGTATGCGCTATACGCGTGTCTGCTGTTCGGCTTCCTACAAGCGCTAGCCCTGCGTCCTGACCTGATCGAGCGTGTCTTAACCTTCAAGGTAAACGGCCAGTTGCTCGACGTTCTGCCCTACATCCTGACCGTGATCATCTTGGCAGGGTTCGTCGGCAAGGCGATCCCACCACGTGCGGGAGGGGAGCCTTATGTCAAAGAACGTTAAGGATACTTCTGACCTCATCCGCGCCAAAGCGGGCGAAGCGCCAGTGTCCATCGGTCTGATCCTCGGCTCTGGCCTTGGCCATATCGCCGATAGCGTGGATGGGGTTTCCATCCCTTACGCTGACCTGCCGGGCTTTCCGCATACGGGTGTATCCGGCCATAAGGCCAATCTGGTCATCGGGGATCTTGAGGGCGTTCGCGTGGCCGTCTTTGGCGGGCGGTCGCATTACTACGAAAGCGGCAAAGGTGACGCGATGCGCGTCCCGCTTGAGGTCGTGAAAGAGCTCGGGGCCACCACGATGGTCGCGACCAACGCCGCTGGCTCACTGCAAGCAGACATGCCGACGGGCTCCATCATGGCCTTGTCAGACCACATCAATTTCTCCGGCCTGAACCCGCTGATCGGGGAACCAACCGACCTACGATTTGTGCCGATGATGGACTGCTATGATCCGAGCATTCGCGCGGCGATGGCAGACGCGGCCAAAGCAGAAGACGTTGAGATGCACAGCGGCGTCTACGCTTGGTACTCTGGCCCCTCGTTTGAGACGGTGGCTGAGATCAAAGCGATTAAAATTCTCGGCGCAGATGCAGTGGGTATGTCGACCGTGCCTGAAGTTATCCTGGCGCGATTCCTCGGGCTCAAGGCGGCTGCGATCTCTGCTATCACAAACATGGCAGCAGGCATGTCAGACGAAGCCATTAGCCACGAACATACCAAAGCGATGGCGCCACTAGGTGCCGCAAAACTTGAAAAAGTCCTGCGGCGCTGGCTACGCGATCAGTCCAGTTGACATGAAGGTCTAAGTCCACGCCACGGCGAATGCTGCAATTGCAGCAAAAAATTTGCGCAGGGGTTTGACACAACGCCCACCTTGGGGGCATGTCAACGGCACCGGTCCCCCTTCAGGCGACCCAGGAACGCCCATGCAAATCTACCTTCCCATCGCCGAGGTTTCGGTGAACGCCTTTCTGCTTCTTGGCCTTGGCGGCATTGTGGGCATTTTGTCTGGCATGTTTGGCGTCGGCGGCGGGTTCTTGATGACCCCGCTCTTGTTCTTCATCGGCATTCCGCCTGCTGTTGCGGTGGCGACTGAGGCGAACCAGATCGTAGCCTCTTCCTTCTCGGGCGTGCTTGCACATTTCAAACGAAAGACCGTCGATTTCAGGATGGGCACCGTGCTGCTCATAGGTGGCTTGATCGGCTCTGCCCTTGGTATCGTGATCTTCAACTACCTGCGCTCTCTCGGGCAGGTCGATCTGCTGGTGCGGCTTTGCTATGTCGTCTTCCTTGGCATCATTGGCGGGTTGATGTTTATGGAAAGCCTGCGCGCCATTCGCAAGTCGAACGCGGGTGCGCCTGTGCCAACACGGCGGCGGCACAACTGGGTTCATAACCTGCCGTTCAAGATGAAGTTCCGCGTTTCCGGCCTCTATATTTCCGTGATCCCGCCCGTTTTGGTGGGTGTCGCCGTGGGTATCCTCGCGGCCATCATGGGGGTCGGTGGCGGCTTTATCATGGTGCCTGCGATGATCTATCTGTTGGGCATGCCGACAAAAGTGGTTGTGGGAACGTCGCTGTTCCAGATCATCTTCGTGACGGCCTTTACTACCATGCTGCATGCGACGACTAACTACACAGTCGATGTTGTCTTGGCTGTGCTTCTCTTGATCGGCGGCGTGATCGGCGCGCAGGTTGGTACACGCATCGGCGTCCGCATGAAGGCAGAGCAGCTGCGGATTTTGCTCGCCATCATGGTGCTGGCCGTATGTGGGAAACTGGCGCTCGACCTGCTTTTGGAACCGTCAGAACTTTACTCTATCGGCAGTGCAGGAGGCCACTGATGCGCCTTCTCCTTGCTCTCTCGCTCTTGCTGCTTGCCGCCCTGCCCGGGCGCGCTGAAGAGATCGTGCTCGGTCTCAGCAAAGACGAAGTTGCCATCACGGCGACCTTTGACGGCTCTGACATCCTGATCTTTGGCGCCATCAAACGTGACGAACCTGCCCCGACCGAAAGCGACCTTGGCGTGATCGTCACTGTCGCTGGCCCCTATGAGGCGGTGACAGTACGCCGGAAAGAACGCCGCTTCGGCATCTGGGTGAATACCGAAAGCGTGGACATCGACGTGGCCCCGTCGTTCTACGCGGTCGCCACAAACCGCCCCCTGGACGAAATTCTGACCGATGATGAAGACGTCGCCACCCGGATCAGCACAGGGCGCGCGATCCGGTCCGTCGGCCCCTCAGAAACAGGGAGCGACAATTTTTCCGACGCCCTGATCCGTATTCGGGAAGAGTCGCGCCTCTACCAAACGCTGTCAGACGGCGTATGGGTCAAAGATAACACGCTATTCCGCACGCTGATCAGCTTGCCTGCGAACCTCACAGAAGGTGATTACGTGGCCGAGATTTACCTGACCCGCGATGGAGAAGTCATCGACCTCTACACGACCGAGATCCCGGTCAAAAAGGTTGGCCTCGAACGCTGGCTTTACAACCTCGCGCACGAAAACGCTGTGCTCTATGGCTTGATGTCCCTGGCCATCGCGATTGCAGCGGGCTGGGGCGCGTCTGCGGTCTTCTCGCTCTTCCGACGCTAGCCGCGCCCGACGTATGCCATATCCTTGGCCATGATGGTCTGAAACAGGACATTCGCTTCCAGTGGCAGGTCAGCCATGTGATAGACCGCCCGCGCCACATCGCGAACATCCATCGTGGGCTGCGGCGGCAGGCCCTCTGCTGCACGAATTTCTTCCATGCGAGCGACCATATCCGTCTTGGCATTGCCGATGTCAATCTGCCCGCAGGCAATGTTGAAATCCCGCCCATCAAGAGCCAACGTCTTGGTCAGCCCGGTGATCGCATGCTTCGTTGTCGTGTAGCAGGTCGAGCCTTCGCGCGGCGTATGCGCCGAAATCGACCCGTTGTTGATAATCCGCCCCCCTTGCGGGTCGCGTGCGCGCATTTGGCGGAACGCGGCCCGCGCGCAAAGAAACATGCCAGTCAAATTCACATCCACGACCTGCTGCCAGTCTTTGAGACTGATCTCATCAATGCTGGCCTTGGGGCCGAACATGCCTGCATTGTTGAACAGCACATCGACCAGCCCGAACCCAGCGAAAGCCGCATCAACCTCAGCTTCGTCTGTCACGTCGCACGGCAAAGGCACGGCGGTGTCATAGCGCGACGCAATATCTTCGAGGATGTCCGCGCGCCGTGCGACCAAGCCGACCCGCCAGCCCTTGTCCAAAAACTCTTCCGCGCAAGCCAAGCCAATGCCGCTGCTTGCCCCCGTTACGATGATGCTTTTCATACGTTCCCTCCCGTCAGTTCCAGCGGTGCTACCGGCACCTCCAGATCATCAATGCGCAGTGTCCCCGTTGGTTTTCCCAAACGATTGCGCACAACCCAGCGCAACTGCGTTTCAGCCCGCGTAATCGCCACGTAGGCCAAGCGTTTCCAAAGCGGCTGCCCGGCTTCTGTCCGCCCCATCCGTGCAGCCATGGCAATATCTGGCGCAAAGACCTGCACCGTATCCCACTGCGACCCTTGTGCCTTATGTATCGTGACGGCGGCGCCATGCAGGAACGTCGCGCCCATGCGGGCCGCAAACGGGATAAACGGTTCTTCATCGCCATCCTGTTCGATCTTCACAATCGACGCAGCTGAAATTTGCGGCTGCTCGGCACCCATTACATGTAATCGTGAGAACCCCGGCTTTCGCCCCGGTCCAAGGTAGATCACCTGCGCGCCCTTGATCAGCCCGCGAGCTTCGAGATCCAGCCGCTTCTTACGGTGCTTCATCGGCAGCTCGATTCCGTCGCAGATCAGCGGCTCCCCTTCAATCAACTCATCTGCGGGGGCATTGAAGGCAGCGCGGAAGGCATGGATCAGGCGGATGCGGGTTTTGTTCGTCCAAACCAGCACCGGCGAACGGGCCATCAAATCGGATTCGACCCGTTGGGCCATCACCACACGCTCATCACGCTGTGCAGCTTGTGCCACCATGTCTTCAAAATGGTGAAATTCCAGCGTCGGGTCGGCCAACGCGTGGGCAAGATCAAGGATTGGATTGTCCGCGTCTTGCCGGTGCACGCGTTCCAAGGTTTTCACGCGCGTGTCAGGCAGCGTTTCAAAAACCATGCCGCCCGCGGATTGCACCGGCGGCAGCTGTGCTGGGTCGCCAAACAGCAAAAGCGTCGGGAAAATCTCTTGCAGGTCTTCGAATTGCTTGGCGTCGAGCATCGAGCTTTCGTCGATGAACCCGATATCCAGCGGGTCTTCGCGGCGCTTCCAGCCCGTGATGAAATCCGAGCCGCGTAACCCCGCAGCGGCGAGGGCGGCAGGCACCGATTTGTTCACTTCAAACGACGCAAAAGCACGGTCAAGCGCTTGGTCTGTCAGTCCTTCAATCTCTGGCCGGTCCCCCTGCCCGGCAAGCCATTCGGCAACCTTTTCATATTCAGGGTCATAGACGGGCGTGTAGAGAATGCGGTGGATCGTCGTCGCGGGCACACCGCGGTTGCGCAGCACCGACGCCGCTTTATTTGTGGGCGCGAGTATTGCTAATGTCCTGCGATCCTTGCGCTTCTTACCTTCCCAATCGCCAGAGATGACGTCGACGCCTGCCTCTTCCAGCGCCTTGTAAAGCTCCGCCAGCAACAGTGTCTTACCGGAGCCCGCTTTGCCGATCACAGCCATGACCGATGTCGTTTCAGACTTCGGCGGCATCAGCAAACTATCGTCCAGATCCACGCCCGATTGGCGCAGTGCCATGCTCACGGCATCCCAGGCTTCGGCCTGATCATCGGACAAGGTCATCGTGGTCGGAAGGGTCATGGCGCGACCCTACAACCACCGTTCGGGAGGGGCCAGCGACTATGCGGCTTTTCGCAGGATCACGGGCCGCCCGGTTGAGCGGCGGAACCAATGTTCCGACAGATGCGAGGAGACGCCTGCCCGCCGTAGCACAAAGGCGCGGTTCTCGGCGCGGAACTGCCAGAGTCCCACACTTATCTGATCGCGCCCGTCTCCCATGCTCCCAAGGATTTGCGGGCTTGCGCCTATCATCCGGTAGATCCGGACCATCCGCGCATCGAACACCCCCAGAAGGTGGGTCAGATGATGCGCGCGCATGAGTTCCCCACCGGCTAGCATCAATGCTGCCGCGACGCGTGACGGTACGCCTTCTCGCAGGCAAAAGCGGGTGCACTCCCAAATCAGAGGGTCCTTGATCAGCCCGTCTGGAAGTAAGTCAGCGAAATGGTCATTGACCATGACCGCGCTAGTCGTTGGCAGAAAACGCATCGATCCGCCATGCGTGCCATCCGGAAGCACCCAGATCACATAGAGCGTATCCTCACGATCATATTCATCACGCTCCCATCCATCGGCATCGACTTTGACCTCCCACTTGAGACGCCGCGCAAATTGATCCGCCCGGTCAATGTGCATGCTGGCCTGCAGTCTCTTATTCCCTGCCAACTCACGCCCTGTCACGTATCGCAGCATTGCTGCCTCCAAACCTGATTGATTTGGAACAGCCTGCCCGACGCCGGTTGACGGCGATCAAACGCTGCGTGCGGGCGTGTTAAATAAGTATGAAGTTATTGCGCCGGACGTGTCAGCCGCTCGTCGCGACCCGGCCAGGCGCCTTCGGCCGCGCGTGCTGCGCCGCCGACGATGATGTGCCCATCTGCAATGGCTTTCGCGACGGCGTGGACTGTATTTGTTGCACCCAATTTAAACCGCGCGCTTTCGATGTAAGCGCGCAACGTATGCTCTGAGATGGACAGCATCTCTGCCACTTGACCACGCGCGTACCCCATCGCCAGGAACGTCAGCGCATCCACCTCTCGCGGTGATAGGGGGCGGGTTGGTTCCGGCACGCGGTCTTTTTCGAACTCCATCGACTTTTGGTTCAGGTAGTGCGCAACCAGGATGAGGTCGCGTTGATGTTCAATCGTAAACGCTTCCCAAACGTCGTCATCGCAGGTGTGCGAGACGCTTAGGACAGCGAATTGCCCATTTGGGCCGCGGACAGGGACAGAGTACCCCTGGTTGCCAACACCATGCGCAACGGCGTCACGGCGGAAACTCTGCGCCGGGCGTGACGACCAATCAAGTTTCTTCCAGTCAACGGGATGCACGCCCTGATAGCAGCCGATGACCACCGGATCGATGCGGAGGTAATCTTTCTCGACATAGCGTGCTGCCCATTCGGCAGGGTAGCTCCCAAAGCCGTAGGGTTCTCCGTCAGCCGAAATCCAGTGATAAACGAGATGATCGATCTGGTAATGGTCACGAAGACCAAGCGACAGTGTGTGAAGCTCTTCAAGGCTTTCAGCCGTTTCCAGCCTGCGGAAGAATTCGTTCAGAGTCAGCGTCTTCACCCCACGCAGCCATGACTGCGTCCCCACCAGCAGTACCAATCTCGACAGTCGCTACTGATTTCACTTTCTCCAATTCACTCGCAAGCATCGGAAGCTCATTTCTTGCGGCAAACGTGTGCAAATCAGCTATGACATCGATAATCCAATTACGTCCCAAAGACTTTCTCCCGTTTAAGTTAATGACCCGTTAACAACAGCTTACCACTTTTGTTCCATCGGTTTTGAACTTTTTCTGCACCCCCCAAAATGGGGAGGAGGTGTCGGGCTAAAGTGTTCAATGCAAAAGGCGCGCCCGAGGGGGACGCGCCTTTGTGGTCTGACTGTCTAAAATTTTACGATTCGTTCAGACAATCTTCAAGAGTCTTAAGACCCATCCGCGGCGCTTGCACGAGCACCGCCATGTTACCCGGTTTATGCTCATTGCGGCGCATTTTTGTGTGTGCCTGGGGGATTTCCGCCCACGGGAAGCATTCGGACATGCAAGGATCCAAGCGTCGCTCAATCATCAACTGGTTCGCTGCGGAGGCTTGCATGAGGTTCGCAAAGTGGCTGCCCTGCAGACGCTTCTGGTGCATCCACATGTACCGCACGTCGAATGTACAGTTGTAGCCGGTTGTGCCCGCGCAGATCACAACCATCCCACCCTTTTTCACGACGAGGGAGGAAACCGGGAAAGTAGACTCACCCGGATGCTCAAACACCATATCGACGTTCACGCCCTTACCGGTGATTTCCCAGATCGCTTTTCCGAACTTGCGCGCCTCTTTCAGCCAGTCGTTATACTCGGGCGTGTTCACGGTGGGCAGTTGGCCCCAGCAGTTAAAGTCCTTCCGATTGATAACGCCCTTTGCGCCCATATCCATCACGAATTGGCGTTTGCTTTCGTCGCTGATCACGGCGATCGCATTGGCACCGGCTGTGTTAATCAACTGGATCGCGTATGACCCCAGACCACCAGACGCGCCCCAGACCAGCACATTCTGACCTGGCTTCAGATCATGTGGCTCATGTCCAAACAACATCCGGTAGGCCGTCGCGAGGGTCAGCGTGTAACACGCGCTCTCTTCCCAGCTCAGGTGCTTTGGACGCGGCATCAATTGCTGCGACTGCACACAAGTGAACTGTGCGAAAGACCCATCGGGTGTCTCATAGCCCCAGATCCGCTGGGACGGGGAATACATCGGGTCGCCCCCGTTGCAGAATTCATCATCGCCGTCGTCTTGGTTGCAGTGGATGACCACTTCGTCGCCAACCTTCCAGCGCTTCACCTTGTCACCCACGGCCCACACGATGCCAGACGCGTCAGAGCCTGCGATGTGATACGGTTGCTTGTGCACGTCAAACATGCTGATCGGCGTGCCCAGACCAGCCCAGATGCCGTTATAATTCACGCCAGCGGCCATCACGAGGACCAGAACCTCATGGCTATCGGGCTGCGGTGTCTCGACGACTTCCAGCTGCATCGCCTGTTCCGGCTCGCCCTCGCGTTCTTTGCGGATCGCCCATGCGTGCATCTGCGCAGGCACATGGCCCAGCGGCGGCATCTCACCCACATCATAAAGGTCTTTTTTCGGGGCCGCGTAGGCCTCAATCCCAGCGCTCAAATCCAGTGCCATCGTGCTCTCCATCCCGATTAACTCACTTTCTACGCCGCGCCGCAGAATCGGCCGGTTGAGCTAAGAAATAGGATCGACCACGAAATATAGCAACAAGTTTTGCATTGTTTTTGTAATTTTATGTCTGCGGCAGCGCAGCAATGCGAGATTGGTTCGGTTTTTCAATACATTGCGCCGCAAATTGGCAGATTGTATCCGATTGTGAAACTATTCAGCCGAAACCCGGGCCGGCTCAAAATGATGCGCAATTGTTTCGGCGTAGTAGGCCAAAACCTCGCGTCCGTCGTTCTTGGGGCGCAAGGTGCCGCCGTCGACTTCAATGAGGTTGCGCAGTGTGAAACGCGCGAGTGTATCCTCGATCAGGGCATCAACATTACGCCGTGGCAGCGGCATCTTTTTCACCTTCAATGCATCAAGCATCTGCGTGATTGACTCCGAAACGTTCGCCCGCGTCCAGGCATCATGTTCAATCATCGCGCGCGCGACGAGCGGTGCCGCCAACACCGGCACGACCTTGCGAATACGCGCCATCAATTCCTCGGCAACCTCTTCGGTCAGATCGTTCCGACGCCCTAAACTGGACAGTGCCAATGGCGTCCCAAAGGCGACAGAGGCCGTTCCGAAGCCTTTGAACTGGCCAGTGATCCGACGCCAGAAATAAGTTGAGACGCTTTTGATCACAGTCCAGGCTGGCGGCCGAAAGCGGCGTTTGCCATCCTTGCCAGCCTTGATCAGAAAGCGATCCTCAATCACCTGATCATAGTTCAGGGCGACCGGCACAAAAACCACGTCCCGTCCACC
>JAHDEX010000022.1:31398-58234 GCA_020628545.1 Paracoccaceae bacterium
CGGTGGTTCATCACGAAGATCACCGTCGCGTCTTTATCAAGGCTTTCCAGCGCATCCCGGTCAAACGCCCCGAGCCGCACGCGATACAGCATCCGCGACAACCACCGCGCCAAACGCATTCCGAATGTGAAATAGGCGGTAGCTGAGAAAGACGGCACAATCTCGCGCGCGTATTTCCGCGCCAGTTCAAACGCGACGTTTTCAGGAACGTTGTGTTCCTTGGCGTGGTCCAGCACCGCGCGCGTGATGGCTGGATCATACAGCAACCGCTGGATCATATCGTAGCGGCGCGCCAGCTTGAACGGTTCTATCGGGCGCTGCAGCCGGGTGTTTAGTTGCGCCACCAAGCGTTCCGCCCGCTTGCGGAAAAACCACCTCACCGATGGAAATAGAAAGTGCGACGCGAACGTCACGGCCGCAAAAAGCACAATCAGAACAAAGGCCCAAAGCGGCAACGAGACAGGTTGGTTCATGGCTGGTCACACTAATGACCAGCCCTTCTTTATCCAATCCCTAATCGGATCAAGCGATTTCAAGTGCGTCGCGCGCGTTACGCACCGCATCTCTGATGCTGTAAGCCGAGCGGGCAATTGCGCCGCGCTCTGCTGCTCGGACGTCAGAATACCGGGTCACACGTGGGCTATCAAAGAATGGTTCCAACGTCGCTTGCGCTGTCAAGAAAGCCACTTCCGCGTCATTCACCAAGCTTTCAGAGACCTGACTAAGCGCCGGGTAGAAACCTGCCAGTTGCGACTGAACACCTAAGAAGTTGTTCTGGAAGATGATCAGGCTCAGATCCGACCACGTCTCTTCTTCGCTTGAGATCTTCTTCGCTGCGACCTCTTCCGACAAACTCTGCATCCCATCCATGAATTGAACCGGGTCGAAGCGGCTTTGATCCTGGAGGGCGCTTTCAAGTTCGACCATCGAAGCTTCAAGTTGACGTGCATAGGGCAACGCCGCTGTGAGATTATGGTCGCGATAAATCAGGGCTTCAATCCGATGAAACCCTACAAAGCTCTCGTTTGTTTCACCACCGTCGACCGCATAAGGCCGCGCATCGATGGCAAAGTCGATGTCTTCAAAGGCGCCGGCATGCACTTCAATCTGTTCATAGGGCGCGCGGGAAAACTCATAGGCCAATTCTGCGGTTTCCTGATCACCGGTTGCAATTGCCGCGGTGAGATCGGCGCAAAGGCCTTTCTGGATCGCGACCTGCTGCTGGAAGTAGGTCAATCCTTGCTGGATCGCAGAATGAAAAGGACTGGCGTCTGCGGGTTGAGGGCGGATCAAGCTGCCTGCAGTGATGGTGCCAGCCAAGCCGGTTATAACAGTGCGTCGTGTGGGAAGGGTCATCGGGAACTCCGTTTTGAGACGATGGCTCGACGATGCATTTATCCGACTATTTTTGTCAACATTATTTTCTGACTGTTTTACTCAGCTTAATGCCGCAGCGCAGCGCGTTGACAGGGACACAAAACATCGTTTAGTTCAGTATATGAGTAATAAAATTGCTTTTGTGTGATTCTGGAGTCCGTCATGTCGCAACCGCAGAAAACCCGCCCTTGGCTCTTCCGCACCTACGCGGGCCATTCGACAGCTGCGGCTTCCAATGCACTTTATCGCGGGAATTTGGCCAAGGGGCAGACTGGACTTTCTGTAGCCTTCGATCTGCCAACGCAGACCGGCTACGACAGTGACCACGTGCTTGCGCGCGGTGAAGTTGGAAAAGTTGGCGTGCCGGTCTCTCATCTGGGCGACATGCGCGCCTTGTTCGACAACATACCGCTCGAACAGATGAACACATCAATGACGATAAATGCCACGGCACCTTGGCTATTGGCGCTGTACATTGCGGTTGCCAAAGAACAAGGCGCAGATGTTTCAGCCCTGCAGGGCACCGTGCAAAACGACATCATCAAGGAATACCTCTCGCGCGGCACCTACATTTGTCCGCCAGAACCGTCCCTGCGCATGATCACAGATGTCGCTGCCTATACGCGAGAGCATCTGCCGAAATGGAACCCGATGAACGTCTGTTCCTACCACTTGCAGGAAGCTGGCGCGACACCTGAGGAAGAATTGGCATTCGCGCTTGCGACGGCCACCGCCGTCCTCGACGATCTGAAAAACAAAGTCCCAGCAGAGAATTTCCCGGCCATGGTCGGCCGCATTTCCTTCTTCGTGAATGCCGGAATTCGCTTCGTGACCGAGCTTTGCAAGATGCGTGCGTTTGTCGAACTGTGGGATGAGATTTGCCGAGAACGCTACGGTGTCGACGACCCCAAGTTCCGGCGCTTCCGATATGGCGTGCAGGTCAATTCACTCGGCCTGACCGAACAGCAGCCAGAGAATAACGTCTATCGTATCCTGATCGAAATGCTGGCCGTGACGCTTTCGAAAAACGCGCGCGCCCGCGCCGTGCAATTGCCTGCGTGGAATGAAGCGCTTGGCCTGCCGCGCCCATGGGACCAGCAATGGTCGCTGCGGATGCAACAGATCCTGGCCTATGAAACAGACCTTCTGGAATACGAAGACCTCTTTGATGGCAACCCGGCAATCGAGCGCAAGGTGAACGCATTGAAAGACGGCGCGCGCGCAGAATTGAAACAGATCGACGAAATGGGCGGTACGGTGGAGGCGATTGCCTATATGAAATCCCGCCTCGTTGAATCCAACGCAGCCCGCATCGGGGGGATTGAATCTGGCGACACAACGGTCGTGGGCGTCAATAAATGGCAGGCCGGTGAAGCCTCTCCGCTCACCTCTGGCGAAGATGCGATCATGGTGTCTGATCCTGAAGCCGAAGCTGATCAATTGAAACGTCTTTCGGCCTGGAAGGACGCGCGTGACGACAACGCGGTGAAAGCCGCACTCGCCGATTTGCGGACTGCCGCGAAAGACGGCACCAATATCATGACACCATCGATCGCTTGCGCGAAGGCGGGTGTGACCACAGGGGAGTGGGCAGATGTTGTCCGGAGTGTTTTCGGACAATACCGCGCCCCAACGGGGGTCAGCCCCAACCCATCAAACCGCACCGAAGGGCTTGATGATATTCGAGAGCAGGTTGACCTCGTCAGCAGCGCCTTAGGGCGTCGCCTGAAGTTCATGGTTGGCAAACCGGGGCTTGATGGACATTCCAACGGCGCAGAACAAATTGCAGCGCGGGCACGCGATTGCGGGATGGATATCGCGTATGATGGTATTCGCTTGACGCCAGACGACATTGTGGACGCCGCACGCAAGGAAGACGTGCATGTCATAGGTCTGTCAATTCTGTCCGGCAGTCACGTGCCGCTTATCGGTGAAGTGATGGATAAACTCCGCAGCGCGGGGTTAAATCATATCCCCATTATCGCTGGTGGAATTATCCCCGAAGACGACAAGACTGTCCTTTTGGCTATGGGCGTTGCGCGCGTTTACACACCAAAAGACTTTGAACTCAACAAGATCATGTTCGATATCGTCGCTTTGGTGGACCCGCGTAAAATCGCAGCCGAATAGACAATCCACTTTACTTTCATATATAGCTGATTTTATCCGCACTTCCCCCGGGAGTTGGGAGAATTGTGGGTGAATATCAACTGGAGAAAGTCCATGAAAGTAGACCTTAAGGGGATGACCCGTAAGGAGTTAGAAAAACTTCAAAAGGACGTAGAAAAGGCTCTGACGCGAGTTAACAAAAAAGAACTCAAAGTAGCACGGGACGAAGCTGCAAAAGTCTTAGCCAAGCACGGTTTTTCGTTAGCTGATCTGGAAGGGGCACCAAAACGTGCGCCTCGCGGAACAGCAAAACCAAAATCGAAAGCCGCGCCTAAATACGCAAATCCAGCTGACCCCAAACAGACCTGGACTGGAAAAGGTCGCCAGCCCGTTTGGTACAAGGAAGGCATTGCAGCAGGGAAATCCCCTGAAAGCATGGAAATCAAATAAACCCGGCGTTCGTCTCGCTCCACGCCGGGCAATAAGATCGAAAAGGCCCGCCTCTTTTTTCAGGCGGGCCTTTTCATATTGAAAACTGGTGTTCGAATTTAGACCTGACGTTCCACCATCATGCTCTTGATGCTTGCAATGGCTTTTGCCGGGTTCAGGCCCTTGGGGCATGTCTTTGCGCAATTCATGATTGTGTGGCAGCGGTACAATTTGAACGGATCTTCGAGGTTATCAAGTCGCTCGCCTGTCGCTTCATCGCGGCTGTCAATCAACCAGCGGTAAGCGTGCAGCAAGGCGGCTGGCCCCAGATACCGGTCGCCGTTCCACCAGTAAGATGGGCAAGAGGTGGAGCAGCAAGCGCACATCACACACTCATAAAGCCCATCCAATTTCTCGCGGTCTTTGGCAGACTGCTTCCACTCCTTGGCAGGCGTGTTTGTCTTCGTTTCCAGCCACGGCATGATGCTCGCGTGCTGTGCGTAGAAGTGTGTCAAATCCGGGATCAGGTCTTTGATCACGGGCATATGCGGTAGCGGATAGATCTTGATGTCGCCTTTGACCTCATCCATCCCGTAGATACAGGCCAGCGTGTTGATCCCGTCGATATTCATCGCGCAGGATCCACAAATCCCTTCGCGGCATGACCGGCGGAAAGTTAGCGTTGGATCAATCTCATTCTTGATCTTGATCAGCGCATCCAGAACCATCGGCCCGCAGGTATCCATATCAACGAAATACGTATCAAGCCGGGGATTTTGCCCGTCTTCCTCATTCCAGCGATAGATCTGCACCTTTCGCAGGTTTGTCGCACCTCCCGGCTTAGGCCAGGTTTTTCCCGCCACCATGCGGGAGTTTTTGGGGAGTGTGAATTGTACCATTCTCGTCTTCTCCATGTGGGCCGGTCTGGCCCCGGATCCTTACAAATTGCGCAATACAGGTGGTCTGATTGGCGGTTCCCCCGTCCGATCAAAAACACAAGATTCGTAAACCTGCACTGGGTCTAATCCGCGCAGGAAATCAGAGGTGATGCCGACAGAGCCGCTGGCAAAACCGCCGCGGCTGCTATTCACACCCAGTGTCACTTCAGCGGTCGGACCTTGGGCGGCACGCGCCCGCTCTTCACATTCTTGCGCCACACGCACTGGATCCGGCGGAGGCAGGTCACAAGCCGCAAGGGCCACACATGATATGCCCGCCCAAATCCGCTTCATCGTCCGACGCAATACCCCGCACCACCATAGAGAACAGAAGCCCCAACTGGGCAATGAGCGGGCCGTCTGGGCGGGCCAAGGGCGAGAGGCGGCTCAACATAAATGCCGAGATCGCGTCGCAGGTCGCTATCTGTGGAGACAAAGGCGTTCACGTCTTCAATCCCCACGCTGCGCAAACAGGCGCGATAGCGGCGATTGGCAATTGTTGTATCTGTGAAGGCTAGCGCGATACGCACCATGAATGCTTGAACCAAGCCGTCGGGTGCGTTGGCGGTTTGCACTTCTTCGGGCTTCACCGCGCCGATTTCCTGTAGCCAATTCGCCTCGCATTCGTCCGGCGTCGTGGGCATCTTGCCGCGCACCTCGGCCACTGAGCACCCGCTCAGCACCGTCGCACTGCACAGCGCGAGAACGCCCGTCATCTTTGCCAATCCCATGCCTATCCCCCCAGATATGCTTGTTATTCAAATAGAATCGCACGACAGCCTGCGGCACGGTGTACTGCGGGTCAAGGAAGCGGCAGCTCATGCGACACCTGCATTGACATGGGTCGCCCGCATCTCTTTGCGGACCACGAGTTTCAGAGCCGACCAGATCGCATCCACCGCACAAACCTTCACGTCGACCAAGACATCCGCAAGTGCAGCGTTACGAATGGTGTCTTCGGTCACGTCGGTGGGAACCTTGGACGCTTTCTTGGGCCAAGACATCCAGATCATACCGTCAGGTTTAATCCTGTGGCGCAGGGCGGGGATGGACGTTTCGACTGCAACAGCACTGTCCGTGAACATGTGAATATAGTCGAACCCATTTTGTTGTAGCGAAGAGGCGTCCGCCGCCTCTTCCACAAACGCAAAAGCGCGCGCAGTCAGCAGGTCACGCTGGCTCTCAGGCAGTGCGCAAAACGCAACCACCTGCCCGTCCTTCAAGCCCAGTTTCTTGGGCAAAGGGGTGCCAGAGTATCCCGCTTGCGGCATCCCCTAATAGACCCGCGCCTTCGGTGCGATCTTATCCATGTCGATCCCGCCTTCGTTGTGGCTGGTCAGCGGATTCAGGTGGACACCGCGGTAGGTCATCGCTGCCTTGTTGTCGCCTTTGAACCAGACGAGGCTGTGCTTGCGCCAGTTCTCATCATCGCGATCCGGATAGTCCTCATGTGCATGCGCACCACGGCTTTCTTTGCGCGCCTCCGCCGCCACGATGGTCGCCACCGCGTTCGGCATAAGGTTTGTCAGCTCAAGCGTTTCCATCAGGTCGGAGTTCCAAACGAGCGTCTTATCCGTGACCTTCACGTTCGGCATGTTGTCGGCGATCTTCTGAACCTTCTCGACACCCTCGGCGAGCGTCTTGTCAGTCCGGAACACAGCCGCATCCGCCTGCATCGCCTGCTGCATCTCTAAACGCAGCTCTGCTGTGCCAATATCGCCTTCGGCGTGACGCAGACCATCAAACCGGTCAAAGGCCGCATCCACGGACTTCTGGTTGAGCGTTGGGTTCGGGCTGTTCGGGTCGACAACCTCACCCGCCTTGATCGCCGCCGCACGGCCGAAGACCACGAGGTCAATCAGGGAGTTGGAACCAAGGCGGTTCGCGCCGTGCACGGATGCACACCCTGCCTCACCTACAGCCATCAGACCGGGCACGATCGCGTCTGGGTCGTCTTTCGTCGGCCGCAGCACCTCACCCCAGTAGTTCGTGGGGATACCGCCCATGTTGTAGTGCACGGTCGGCAGAACCGGGATCGGCTCTTTCGTCAGGTCAACACCAGCGAAAATGCGGGCGCTCTCAGAGATCCCCGGCAAACGCAGGTCCAGTGTCTCTTTCGGCAGGTGGTTCAAGTGAAGATGGATATGGTCACCCTGAGGGCCAACACCCCGGCCTTCACGGATTTCCATCGTCATGCAGCGCGACACAACATCCCGCGACGCGAGGTCTTTGTACGTCGGCGCATAACGCTCCATGAAACGCTCACCTTCGGAGTTGGTGAGGTAGCCACCTTCCCCACGTGCGCCCTCAGTGATCAGGCAGCCTGCGCCGTAGATGCCGGTAGGGTGAAATTGCACAAACTCCATATCCTGGAGGGGCAGACCTTGACGGGCCACCATTCCACCACCGTCACCGGTGCAGGTGTGGGCAGACGTGGCCGAGAAGTAAGCACGGCCATAGCCGCCAGTGGCCAGAACCACAGTCTTTGCGTTGAAGACATGGAAGGTCCCGTCATCCAGCTTCCAGGCGACGACACCCTGACAGACGCCATCGTCTGACATGATCAGGTCCATGGCGAAGTATTCGATGTAGAACTCTGCCTGTTGCTTCACCGACTGACCGTAAAGCGTATGCAGGATCGCATGACCGGTCCGGTCGGCCGCGGCACAGGTCCGTTGCACCGGTGGACCTTCGCCAAACTCTGTCGTGTGGCCACCGAACGGACGCTGGTAAATCTCACCATCCTCGTTCCGGCTGAACGGCACGCCGTAGTGTTCCAGCTCATACACCGCTTTCGGGGCTTCCCGCGCGAGGTATTCCATCGCGTCGGTATCACCCAGCCAGTCTGACCCTTTCACGGTATCATACATGTGCCACTGCCAGTGGTCCGGACCCATGTTGCCCAGCGATGCCGCGATGCCACCTTGGGCCGCAACGGTATGAGAGCGAGTTGGGAACACCTTCGTGATACATGCGGTGCGCAAGCCTTGCTCGGCCAGGCCAAGCGTCGCGCGCAGGCCTGCGCCACCGGCGCCCACCACAATCGCATCATAGGTGTGTGTTTCGTATTCGTAAGCAGCCATGGGGGTCTCCTAGGCGAAATTCAAACAGCGAGGCGCAGAACGGACAGAACGCCCAGCGCTGCGGCACCGTAGGACAAGCAGATCATGCCAATGATCAGGGCCTTGCGGGTCAGGCCATGTGTGTAATCTTCGATCAGCGTCTGCACGCCCTTGCGGAAGTGGAAGAAGCCCACGGCAAAGGTGAGTGCAGCAATCGCGGCGGGCACGGGACGGGCGTAGTAGGCGACCACGTCTTCGTAAGGCTGGCCCAAAATGCTGCCGAAGGTGAAAATGAAAAGCGGGATCAGAACCGTCAGGCCAACGGAGGTGACGATCATCTTCCAGTGGTGGTCGGTGCCTGTGTGTGCAGCGCCAAGGCCCGTCACACGCTTGCGATCAGTTGCATAAGCCATGTGTCAGCCCCCTAGAGTACGATTGCGCAGAAGATGGTCAGCAGGACCGACCCGATAATCATGATCAAGCCCATGGTTTCGGCCTTGTCGACCTCAAGCCCATGGCCGCTGTCCCAGATCAGGTGACGCACACCGCCGAGCAAGTGGTACCACATGGCCCAAACACTCAGGAACATCACGAGGTCACCGAACCAGCTGGTGACGAACCCGTTGGCCCGCGAGAAGGCGTCTGGTCCAGCCGCTGCAGCGGCGAACCACCACACGATCATCAATGCGGCGATAATGACCGCGTTCCCGGTAATGCGTACGAAGATGGAGGTGATAGACGTCATCTGCGGACGATAGATCATCAGATGCGGCGAAAGCGGGCGGTGGCCCCGGTTCACATCAGCCATGTCAGTTCCCTATGTGGTTTCGCATCCCGCAGGACGCAGTGGCTTTGAGGCTGTGTAGCAACAAAAGTCCGAGAGAGTCACGCAAGGGAACCGCATAAATTCGCGAATTAATGTCGCGTCCCGTCACTTTTTCGAAAGTTGTGATCACAGCCAGAAAAAGTGTGATCACATATCAGGGTGCCGCGCGCAGTTGGTTTTGGCGGGCGCAGATTTCGTCAACCTCTGCGATTACCGCGCGGCTAACTCTTCCAGATAGGTCTCGAACTCGACACACATGGTAATCTCGCGACTTTCAGGATCGTAGAAGGCATTGGCTTCTCCACACGCCTCAACGATCACGGGCAGGCTCACGGGCAATACGAAATCGGCGTTCAGTGCCGCGACCTCTTCTTCCATCGCGCGGGCGGTAATCGGCGCCTCGTCACTGCGGAGTTCGAGCACAAAACTGTCGGCTGGGTTATCGGTTGCGATATCGGCAAGTACATTGCCCCAGCTAAAGTCGGCCTGATCGAACTCTTCCGGGCAGGTCTCCGCGCGCTCTTCCGGCAGCCCCATCACAGTAATCATCTCTTCCCGATTTTCCGGGTCACCACCGTAGAAAATGCAAAGCAGGTTGTAGTACCGCTGCTCACTTGCCCCGTGCACGCCCCAGAACGCGACATCGCCAGCCTCTTCCGCCGCCTCCACTGTAAACGCCTGTGCTGTCGACATCACCATCTGTGTGGCGACCTCATTGTCATAAAGATAATGCATCAGCATTGCCGAGGCGACGTCGGCGGCGTCTTCCTCTTGCCCAAAGATCGGCAGTTCCAGCACATCGATCAGCGCATGACCGAGTTCGTGGTAAAAAATTGCGAGAGTATTATCGCGAACGAACTCTTCAGCGTCTTGCGCGACAGCTGGCGTCGCGAACAAACTGGCGATGAGGATTAATCTCTTCATCTGGCTGCCTCTCTTAGGTCGGCATCAGGGCCCAATAGTCGAGATCGAGCAAGACCTCTGGCAAATACTTACCGTCCTCGCCTTTCAACTTACCCGCCTCACCTTTGGTCGCCACAAGCCGCAGTCGCAGAGCACCAACGCCCGGCGCATCGATGTCAACCACGTCCAACACCTCGGACCACGCCCGCACGGTATCCCCCGCAAAACAGGGGTTCGCATGCGCGCCGCCGTTCAGCGCGACGATCATCTGCGCGTTCGCGAGACCGTTGAACGACAACGCCCGCGCCAGCGAAATCACATGCCCCCCATACATCAGGCGCTGCCCATCCGGGCGGAATGTCGCGTCAAAGTGCACCTTCGCCGTGTTTTGCCATAGTCGGGTGGCCATCATGTGCTCGGCCTCTTCGATGGTCACGCCATCCACGTGATCGATCACCTCACCCACCTTATAGTCGCCCAACCGGTGCGGCTCTCCCGCCAGCGCAAAATCGTATCGCGTGAAGTCCAACCCGACAGGCACCACCAAATCCGCCGGATCAACGACTTTAGCCAGCTCCGGGATCACGGACTCTGGCGCAGGCCCATCACCGCGTTTGCGCACCATGACCCAGCGGACATAGGACAAAACGACGACACCGTCCTGATTGCGCCCTTCAGTGCGGACCCAGACCACCCCAGACTTCCCGTTCGAGTTCTGCTTGACCCCGATTACCTCTGACGTCGCAGTCAGCGTGTCGCCTTCCCATACAGGCGCCAGCCAGCGCCCCTCGGCATAGCCAAGGTTCGCCACTGCGTTCAAAGACACATCAGGAACCGTCTTCCCAAATACCGTGTGAAACGCGATCAGGTCATCCATTGGGGCAGCGGTTAGTCCACAATCCTGTGCGAAGGCGTCCGACGAATACAACGCATGCCGTGCAGGGTAGAGCGCGTGGTATAGCGCCCGCTCCCCACCCGAAATCGTCCGCGGCACGGCATGGGTGATCACATCTCCGACGGCATAATCTTCGAAGAAGCGACCCGGGTTTGTCTTGCTCATTGTTGGCCCAACTTCATGTCTTTGGAATAAGGTGTGTCGATGTCTTTCGTCACAGCTTGCCCGCAGCGCATCACCCCGTTTGCGTGGTCATAGGCATAGGTCGGATCGCCATATAGCTCCCACCCCTTGGACAAAGCTTCAGACACCTTGTGACAGAAATCGGAGGTGTCATCCTCCGTGAGCATACGATAGATTTTCATGTCTTATCCGAACGGGTTGTATCCAAGCCAGAGGTGGATCAGCGCGACAACAGTGAACACCACAAATGTCGCGATAACTGCGGTGATCTCTTTTTTGATCGGCACCTCATGATAGGGCCCGCGCGGCCCCTCGGCACGATTGATGACGATCACCTCTGCCACGGCCCAAACCAGCAATCCGCCGAACAGCACAAAGGATGCCGTGTCGCCGTTGACCAACAGGTGCGCGACCGCCCAAACCATCACGGCCGTCAGTTGCGGGTGACGGATCATCTTGGTGATCCGGGTTTTTGCGCCCGATGACGCGAACAGGTAGAACGCAAGCAGCATCAACAGGTTGTTAATGCCCGTTGTCGCCGTTGACCGCCCCCAATAAAACGTACTGTCGGCCATCCGGTAGCCGATGATCATCAGAATAATTGACACGGCAAGGCCTGCGGCGACGATCCCCCTGCCCTTATCTCCGAATTGCGCGCGGTGGTCTGGCGCGATGCGTTTCCAGAAATGCAATCCAACCCAAAGGGCCAGTCCGAGAATAATCAGGATCATGACGTCTCCAATGCGGCGATAGCTTCTGCTTTCGCCAGCGTCGCCTTTGCGGTCGCCACATGCAAGTTCTCAACGATCTTGCCGTCCACGACCGCGACGCCCTGCCCCTCGGCCTCTGCCGCTTCAAACGCAGCGATCTGCCGTTCAGCAAGGGTAACTTCATCCTCAGACGGGCCGAACGCAGCATTGCAGATGGCCACTTGCGCCGGGTGGATCAGCGTCTTGCCATCAAACCCCAAGTCGCGGCCTTCATCGCATTCCGCCTTAAGACCCTCTTCATCCTTGAAGGCATTAAACACGCCATCGAGCGCGACAATCCCCGCTGCACGTGCAGCGAGAAGGCACATTTGCAAGGATGTGATCATCGCGGCCCGGCCACGGGCATTCAGGTCTTTGGCAAGGTCATTGGTCCCCATGACAAAGCCCGCCAAGCGCGGATGTGCAGCAATTGCGGCTGCGTTCAGGACACCCTGCGGTGTCTCCATCATCGCCCAGATCGGCAGATCCGGGATGAGTGCTGCAATCGCATCCAAGTCATCCGGCCCATTCACCTTTGGCACAAGCACAGCATCGCACTTCATTGTCGCAATCGCTGCCGCGTCATCGGCACCCCACGGCGTATCAAGTCCATTCATGCGCACGATTTTTTGGCGTGACCCATAGCCTCCAGCGACCAATGCCGTCGTCAGAGTAGCGCGGGCTCCCACCTTAGCATCGGGCGCCACCGCATCTTCCAGGTCGAACAGGATAATATCGACGGGCAAGCCCCGCGCCTTGTCCAGCGCACGCTCTTTCGAGCCGGGAATGTAAAGAGCTGAACGCGCAGGCCGATGATCCATCGATTCTTCCTTGTAATTTTATTGCGCGGACAACACCAAATTTGATGCAATCATTCAATAGCAAATTTGCTGCAACGCAGCGCTTAATGCATCGACCCGCAGCGTTACGCGTATTTAACGTATTTGAGTCAAGCTCTGAGCGAATTGATCGAGCAGCCCAATGATCAGCACGAATTGCCGATTGCAGGCTTCAAAAAGGAGTAAGGAAAATGATGCTCAGACTACTCTGCGGCCTGTCGGTCGCTGTTGGTGCAATGGCACCCGCTCAAATGGCCGAGGCAAACACGCGCAACTGTGCGTCACATCAAGCCATCACGGCAAGACTTGCGGACATCTACGGTGAACGCCGGCAGGCCATGGGATTAGGCGGCAACAACGCCGTCGTGGAGGTGTATGCGTCAGATGAAAGCGGCAGCTGGACCATTACGGTCACACAACCAGGCGGACCGACATGTCTTGTCGCAGCGGGCCAGAATTTTCGCATTGAAAGTACACCGCTGCCAGAGGAAGATCCAGATGCGTAACTGTCATGCGAACAACATCTTGGTAACTGATTTAGCGCACAAAAGTTCCACAAAAAATTTGTGATTCAATTCGGAACATTTGGCCAAAATATTCGGTTTTCACACCATATCCGCGCGGTGCCTAGGGCGTCGCGCATCCTAAGAATAGGAGTGAAAACATGAAAACCTTTTTGGCAACCACAGCAACGGCACTTGTCTTGTCCACCGCCGCCTATGCGGAGACGCCAGCGTCGATGTCTGACGAGAATATGTTTGAGGCATCAGAACTGATTGGCATGCGCGTCTACTCAGGCGATGCAAGCGCCACAGCAGATACCTGGGAAGACATTGGCGAGATCAATGACGTCTTGGTCACGATGAATGGCGAAGCACCGTCTGCCATTCTTGGCGTCGGCGGTCTACTCGGCCTTGGAGAGACCGAAGTTGTGCTCGACCTCAACAAGATTGAGCGCAAAACCGACGAAGACGGCGAAGCGTTTCTTGTGGTGGGGATGACCCAGCAAGAACTGGAAGGTCTCACGAAGTACGAAGACTTCCAGCGCAGCGCGTTCGACGATGAGACCGCAAACAACACATCGACCTACAGCGAAAAGGCCGAAGACGTTACAACAGCCTCTGTCGCTGAAATCGAAGACGAAACACAGGACGCAATGAACGACGGCACTGAAACCGTTGCCGCTGAAATGTCGGACACTGACATGAACAGCGAGCGTGACGGTTACCTCGCCAGCGATCTTGCCGAACTGGAAGCAAGCGAAGTACGCGGCCTGCCCGTCTACACTTCTGGTGACGAAAATATCGGCGAAATCTCGGACCTGATCATCGGCGAAAACGGTCAGATCGATCAGTTCATCGTTGATGTTGGCGGCTTCATTGGCGTCGGCGAAAAACCTGTTGCGCTGACAGACGCAGAACTGTCCATCATGCAGAATCCGGAAACGGATGAGATGCGTGCATTTATCGACGCGACAGAAGAAGAACTGGAACAAATGCCAGAATACCAGGGCTAATTCAGCCCCTTCGCATCAAGGGCCACGCATCAGCGTGGCCCTTTTTGTATCAGCAAAGCAGATCAGTTGCGCCAGACCAGATCAGGCGCAGTGACAAAACCAGAAGTGCCCACACGACGATCCGGAAGAAGAGCTTCTGCGGCACAGCGCGCACAAGCAGGACACCAATATAGACGCCCAATAGCGCCGGTGCGACCAGTCCCGCCGCGATCTTCAAATTGGAGACCGAAAGCTGCCCCAAGGCGTAGTAAGGCACCAGTTTGATCAGGTTGATGTAGGCAAAGGCAACCGTCATGGTGCCAGCGAAGGTCAGCTTGTCGAGGCCCAGTGGCAGTGCATAGACCTGAAACGGCGGCGCGCCCGCGTGGCTGACAAAGCTCGTAAACCCGGTAATCGTCCCCCAAAACAGGCCCGGTTTCAGTGGCGGATCACGTGGTTCCTGCGGGGCATCGGGACCCATCAAGGTGAAAACCGCAAAGCAGAAACAGATCAGCCCGATCACAAGCGTGACAGCGGCATCCGGAAGCGTCGATGAGGTCAAATATCCGATCAGCACACCAAACGGCATCGCAACCATCATGATCTTCAGGATCTTTGGGTGAAAATTCTTACGATAAGCATAAAAGCCAAAAACATCGGCCACGATATAAACCGGCAAAAGCAGACCTGCAGCCACGACGGGCGAGATGACCAAGGCCAATAGCGGGACGCTCATCGCTGATGCGACAGGTACGCCCCCTTTCGAGAGGCCAAGGCAAAACGCTGAAAGACTCGCCAGAATCCAAAATGCCGTGCCGTCCAACTATCCGTTCCGCCTTCTCAATGCTGCGTTGCCGCACACTTGCACCGTTGGCCGCAAAAGACTAGGCATGCCGCCACATACACACACCCAGGGGAATCCACTCATGGCCAGACCTAAAATCGCGCTCATCGGCGCTGGACAGATCGGCGGAACACTTGCCCACCTCGCAGCTATCAAGGAATTGGGCGACGTTATCCTGTTCGATATCGCGGAAGAAGGCGACATCGCGCGTGGCAAGGGCCTCGACATCGCAGAAGCTGGTCCTGTGGCCGGAATCGATGTGGCTTTGAAAGGCACCAATGACTACGCGGAGATCGCAGGCGCCGACGTCTGCATCGTGACCGCTGGTGTCGCACGCAAGCCTGGTATGTCCCGTGACGACCTGCTGGGCATCAACCTCAAGGTCATGAAATCCGTTGGTGAAGGCATCGCCGCAAACGCACCGGACGCATTCGTGATCTGCATCACCAACCCGCTGGATGCGATGGTCTGGGCCCTACGCGAATTTTCCGGGATGCCGCACAACAAGGTTTGCGGCATGGCTGGCGTTCTGGACAGCGCCCGTTTCCGCCACTTCCTGGCCGAAGAATTTAACGTCTCCATGCGCGACGTGACAGCCTTTGTTCTTGGCGGACACGGCGACACGATGGTGCCACTGACCCGCTATTCCACCGTTGCCGGGATCCCATTGCCGGATATGGTCGAGATGGGATGGACCACACAAGACAAGCTTGACGCGATTGTGCAGCGCACCCGTGACGGCGGCGCTGAGATCGTAGGTCTCTTGAAAACTGGCTCAGCTTTCTATGCCCCTGCAACCTCTGCAATCGAGATGGCCGAAGCTTACCTGAAAGATCAAAAACGCGTTTTGCCATGCGCTGCACATGTTGACGGTGCTTATGGACTCAACGGTTTCTACGTCGGTGTGCCAACCGTCATTGGCGCCGGTGGTGTTGAGAAGGTCGTTGAGATCAAGATGAACAAAGACGAACAGGCGATGTTCGACAAGTCTGTCGACGCTGTGAAAGGTCTGGTTGCTGCGTGTAAGGGCATCGACGATAGCCTGGCGTAAATACCGCATCCGACAAAACCAAAATCAGGGCGCCCACGAACGGGTGCCCTTTTTTGTGCTTCACAATATCGCCAAATAGTCTGCGCACTTAACTCAGATTCTCGCATTAGTTGTCTATTTCAGGGTTCGCACCACAAAGGACAATTTCATGCGAAATTTGCTGCAAGTCTTTGCGATGGCAATCGGATTGATCGCCGCGCCATTTGTGTTCCTCTTCCATTTTCTTTTTGACCGCAACGGCTTGCGCCGCATCATCGACATCTCCCAAAAGGATTGGCTTTCGGACAAACGCCATATCCACAGGATCCAGTTTGAAGTGACCGAAACCACCCCAATGGTCACAGCACGGCAAGATGTATGCCTCGTGGTGCACACCTTCGTCGCGGAACAGAACTACCTTGGTCTGGCTGATTATCTGGCGAAGCTTGACCAAGACCGCGTGAAATGTCCGGGCAACAAATCTCTTTCCATTGAGGCACTCCAACACTTCGCAGATTTGGCGCATATCGAAGGCAATGTTGGAGTGGAAACCGAAGATGGCTTGCCTGCACGGCTAACAGCCCTTTCTTCCAAGCACCCCGAGAAATACGCACTTGCCGCCATGGCCGCTGCCTTGCGCCTGAGAGAGGCATGGGCCGCACGTGGTGATGGGTACGCAAATTCAGTGTCAAAGCGGAGCTGGGACATCGCCGAAAATCGCGCGGGGCATGCCGACAGTCTTCTGTCGAAATCGGACCCGGCTGAGCTGAATTCACCGCTGTTGGCCTATTCCCGATACCAGCTTCTGCCTTTTGTACACGATGCAAGAGACCGGTATCTGCCCTACTATCAGGTCTGGACCAATCTTGATCCGATTTGCCAACGCCCGCACGAGGAGGTTGGTTTTAAACTGCTCCCGCGATGGTTTGGTGATCTGGATTCTCTGGAAGAAATGGCGCGCCATGCGGCTGCTCAAACGCAAGACCCTGTTGGGCTAGCCGCATATTACAAGATGTTCAGTTGCGCGATCGGGTGCGATCCCATCCACCTTGTGATCGACGTAGATATGTTTGTGACCGGCGCGCGTGACCTTATGGCACTGCGCCGCTATGATCCTGCCGCTGTCACGCAAATCTATCATGAGGTTGACATGCTCGCCTCCTGGGACGTCCCTCAACAAGCAAACCCGGAACAGGCTAAAAAGTGGGCGGACACCAACAACCAACTCCGCTTTTTGCTTGATGAAATCCTTGCGGATCATATCACGCAAGTCTTCCGCCCCGGCTGGGACGGCGGAGTCGTTGAGGCACTGAACCGGATCACTGATCGTTTTCGGGCTGAGATGGATGCTGGCTGTCACTTTGAAATGGGGGACAATGGTATAACCGTTCTGCCGCCCGAACCTGAACCTGCACTCGCGTAAGCGCGCTACGAATCAGATTGGCAATCATCTTTTGCATTTGTGATCACACCCAAAATACGTGTGATCACAAATGTCGGATTTTTCTGCTTTCAACAAAAATGTCAGTTTTTTCTTAGAGTCCAATGTGCTTGGTTGGGGAAAATTTCACCCCAGGACGAGGGACCCCAATGAACATTCATGAGTATCAAGCCAAAGCCTTGCTGAAGTCCTTTGGCGCCCCGGTCAGCGATGGCCGCCCCGTCCTGCGCGCCGAAGAAGCAAAAACCGCCGCTGGTGAACTTGATGGACCGCTTTGGGTCGTGAAGGCGCAAATACATGCTGGCGGGCGCGGCAAAGGAAAGTTCAAGGAAGCGGACGCCGGTGAAAAAGGCGGCGTGCGTTTGACAAAGTCGGTTGAAGAGGCCGCCGAAGAAGCCAAAAAGATGCTGGGTCGTACCTTGGTGACGCATCAAACGGGCCCCGCTGGCAAGCAGGTCAACCGCATCTACATTGAAGATGGCTCCGGCATCGAAACCGAGATGTACCTCGCGCTGCTGGTCGATCGCCAAACCTCACGCGTGGGCTTCGTCTGCTCGACCGAAGGCGGGATGGACATTGAGGAAGTTGCAGCCTCAACCCCTGAAAAGATCCTCAACTTCACCGTCGATCCAGCCACAGGCTACCAGCCCTATCATGGCCGCCGCGTGGCGTTTGCCCTCGGCCTCGAAGGCCAGCAGGTCAAGCAGTGTGTGAAGCTGATGGGCATTCTCTACAAAGCTTTCATGGAAAAAGACATGGAGATGCTGGAGATTAATCCGCTGATCGTGACCAACACAGGCGACCTGAAGGTCCTTGATGCCAAAGTTTCGTTCGACGGCAACGCAGTCTACCGTCATCAGGACGTCGCGGCCTTGCGGGATGAGACGGAAGAAGACCCCAAAGAGCTCGCAGCGTCGAAGTATGACCTGAACTACATTGCGCTGGATGGTGAAATCGGCTGCATGGTCAATGGCGCGGGCCTTGCCATGGCGACGATGGACATCATCAAGCTGTACGGTGCCGAGCCTGCCAACTTCCTCGACGTCGGTGGCGGCGCGACGAAGGAGAAGGTCACCGAGGCGTTCAAGATCATCACCTCTGACCCGAACGTCAAAGGCATTCTCGTGAACATCTTCGGCGGCATCATGCGCTGCGATGTGATTGCTGAGGGCGTTGTCGCTGCGGTCAAAGAGGTTGGTCTGAAAGTGCCGCTCGTGGTGCGCCTGGAAGGCACCAACGTGCAGCAGGGCAAGGACATCATCAACAATTCAGATGTTGATGTGATTGCGGCGGATGATCTGAAAGATGGCGCCCAGAAAATTGTGAAGGCAGTCAAAGGGTAACACGCGCGCCGACCGGACGGATGGCCGCTTTTTTCAGGAACAAATTCGCATGAAATGGTCTCTAACTTTCGCTTTCACTGCCGTTGCCATGGCGTCTGGATGTGACGCTGTCATCGGGAGCACTGGCCAGGACACAGGTTTTGAGCGTGTCGGCACACTCGATTGCGCGGGAACAGACGTCACATCGCAAGATTTTGTGCGCGGCACCGCAAACGACCCGGCGCGCTGCGGACCTCAAAGCCAACCGATCGTGCAATAGATCAAAGATGAAGGGAATTTAAACGGCATTCAGAAAGCAAGATGTCAGTAACCTTTGAAGCCTACCTGAGATGGCAAGAGACGTATGCGTCTGCCAACTCAAGTTTTGAAGGAAAGACATCATGTTCAAGAAAATCGCCGCGCTGACCAGCCTGACATTCGCAGCAGCCTGCATGGCCCCCATGGAAGACGTCTCTGTCACGCGAGACTTCACAGGAACAATTGGCCCGTGTCCGGGTCTGACCGGTGTCAGCGCGATCTATTCCCAAACCGCCCCGGGCCTTCCGGTTCGGTGCGGCCCGCAAAGCGAAGCGCCCGTCACGCACAGGTAGCCGCTTACGAACCCACACTGGCGGCCCTTGCGGCCGCCGCCCACAATCCTCTGCAGCCGCAGGGAACGAGCAAGACAACAACGGAAACCAGAACGGGAAAACACAAAAAAAGGACAAATTTGAGCCAAATTATCGCTTTGCTCCGCCGCCAATCCTTCAAGCATGTTGAAGCGCGCGGATCTGCCCCGCGTCGCATGGGGACAAACCCGATGATGAAGCCAGCCATTCTTGTCTTGACCGCCCTTTCGCTGACCGCATGCGTCGGCACAGGGGTTCAGCCAACGACTGATGTCGTGTCTGTCGGCAAAACTGAAACAACATCAGTTTGCCCACAATTCACAGGGATCAGCGCCGAATATGCCTACGCGCCGGAGGGTCTTGCCTTTCGTTGCGGACCACAGACCGAAATACCGGCGACTTACGAGTAACCGGGCCCTGCGCACCAATCTGGTCGTGGGACGAACCAGAAAGGTGACACATGGGAGGAATGCGAAGGTCTTGCCTGACGACGGCTGGCATCATGCTGTGCATGGGCGCTTGCAGTGGTCCCGACGTGACGGAATTGGGCGCGCTCCCCATACGCACGTCGCCGCAATCTGAAACGCCGCACTCGCAAGTCGCGCCGGGAACACCTTTGCGCGGCTCGGCCGTTGCCATCGCGGTGGCCACGCCATGAGGTCTTATCGTTCTCTGACCGCCGCTCTTGCGCTGTTGACCGTGACCGCTTGTGCAGCGCCGCCTGTGTCGCCAACGGCAGGCCCGAACCCGACGCCCGCAAATCCGGCGACAGCAGGCGCCCTGTTTGGTGCCGCCTGTGTCCAGCAGTTGCCAGGCTTCAGCGGCACGGCAGCCGTTTTGGCCAGTAACCCGGTAACCCAGCGCCAAGCCTCCGGTATCTACTATCACAACGATCAGAACATCTCGGTCCGGTTGCGCAACTCATCGAGCGGCCCGGCTTGCCAAGTCACGTTCGGAACCAACGTTGCGCGTACGCAGGCCGTTGAAACCTTCTTCACAGCAGCCAGCGCTGCCGCACCCGGCGCCCGCGCCGACATCGTACAAGACGTCGCCCGCGGGGCGGACGGACTTCTCTATTTCACGACAACAACACGCGCCCAGTAAGGACCACATCCATGGCCATTCTCGTTGACGAAAACACCAAAGTTATCTGCCAGGGCCTGACCGGCTCCCAGGGCACCTTCCATTCGGAACAGGCAATTGCCTACGGGACGAAAATGGTTGGCGGCGTGACACCCGGCAAGGGCGGTCAAACGCACCTTGATCTGCCAATCTTCAACTCTGTGCACGAGGCGAAGGCCAAGACCGAAGCCAATGCTTCGGTCATTTATGTGCCGCCACCGTTTGCAGCAGATTCAATCCTCGAAGCGATTGACGCCGAAATGGAACTGATCATCTGCATCACCGAAGGCATTCCGGTCCTCGACATGATGCGCGTCAAGCGCGCGCTTGAAGGCTCCGGCTCTCGCCTGATCGGGCCAAACTGCCCCGGTATTATCACGCCCGACGCCTGTAAGATCGGCATCATGCCCGGCCACATCCATAAACGCGGGTCCGTCGGGGTTGTCTCCCGCTCCGGCACGCTCACTTACGAAGCCGTCAAACAAACCTCCGACAGCGGGCTCGGCCAATCCACTGCTGTGGGCATCGGTGGCGACCCAATCAAAGGTACCGAACACATCGATGTCCTCGACATGTTCCTTGATGACGACGAAACGCAGTCGATCATCATGATCGGCGAGATCGGAGGGACAGCCGAAGAAGAAGCGGCGGAATTCCTCGCGGAGCAGAAGAAAAAGGGTCGCTGGAAGCCGGTTGCAGGCTTCATCGCAGGCCGCACTGCGCCTCCGGGCCGCCGGATGGGCCATGCTGGTGCAATTGTGGCAGGCGGCAAAGGCGATGCGGAAAGCAAGATTGAAGCAATGAAATCCGCTGGCATCGTGGTGGCGGACAGCCCTGCGACTCTCGGTGAAGCTGTATTGGAGGCGATTGGCTAAGATGCCCCACAGTGCGTCTTCATGGCTGCACATTGTGAAAGGCGCGGGGCGGTTCCGCGATCGGTCGTGCTATGTCGCGGGCTTTCCCAAGCGCCAGCGTCCAATGCGCGGTCGGGATTTGTGGGTCGTGCGCACACCAATCGATGTCGTCCGCCAGAGCCGCTCGGATCTGCGCCACCTCTTCGGGCGTCGCGTGGTACTGGGTGCCATTCAAATGGGTCAGCGACTGCCGCAATGGCCCACGCACAGCACTCGGCAAAATCAACTGGGTCGCACGCCTGATCGCATGTGCCCGCATCACCGAATTGACCAGCGCGGATCGCGGCGCGAAGCTGCGGTTGCAATGCGGTGCCTGCGCCGGTGGGGTCACATCCATGATCCTAGAGATCTGTCCGATCAACGCGTGAACGCCTCCCGGGTCATGAAAGTCGATCACATGGAAACGGGGTCCGAAAAGTGCCCGGTAACACCGGATTGCGCTGGCGTAACGGCTTCGCGCGATGTGATGGAACAAGGGTTGCCATCCTGCAGCGATCCGGGTCGTCTCGACCATCAACGAGGCCGAAAGAGCGCCACTTTGAAGCCCGTCGCGCAGCGTATGCTGAAACTCAGAAATGATCCGCGCAACCGGGTCACGCAAGACGGCGACAACCTGGACAGGGTGCTTTTCAGCGAAAGCCGCCAACCTCTCCGGCGCGACAGGACAAGACAAATAGTCGGTGGACGCATCAAGGCGCCATGGCGCGTCATCGAACTGGCTATCGTAGCACGGCCAATCACGGCTGATCGTGCGCGTGAAGAGGTCAGCACCGGGTCCGTGCCAGGAGCGTGCCGCAAAGTCAGTGAAAAAGCGCGGCTCTTTGTTGCGCGCGACGGCAACCTCCGGGTGGCCGACGAAGGCCCGCGCAAGGCTCGTCGTTCCCGCTTTCGGAGCACCGATCAAGAAGACGTAATTTGTGTGTGCCATTCAGTCCCCCTAGGCATGAAGGCGGACATGCTGCGCCGCGCCTCTTACAAGGCTGGCGCATCGAGGTTAACGAGGGATTACCGTGACACCCGTTAAAGCGAATGAAACCAAACTGGTGCAGCTCCAGCGGCGGTTCGGTCGCACGGCGCCTGCGGCGCGCTGGTGGGTATTTGGCGTTGTGTCGTTGATGGCTGCCATGTGCTTGTCGCTACCGACTTTTGCGCAGCCCGGCCCGACAACAACCTTTACAGAACTAAAGAGCGTCGCGTTGCTGCTCAGCGATGTGCCAAATCATGCCGTTTTGACGGACTGGATCTTGACGCTCGCACTGGCGACGCTGCTCGCCGTTCTCTGCGCCGACAAAACGAACCTTAGCGGGGATTACCATGGGTCCCGTTGAAGCAATCAAATCCGGGTTCGCGAAGAGCTTTGACTTCTCAGGCCGCGCGTCACGGTCAGAGTATTGGTGGTTCTTGCCGGTTGGTGTTCTTACACCTGCTTCTGCGCTTTTACTTTGGAATTCTTTGCCGGGCGACGCAACCAATTGGATCGGTGCGCTCATCGTCTTCGTCACATTGATTCCGCTCCTCGCCGTTACCACTCGGCGACTTCGCGACACGGGTGAACCTGCCGACAATGTGCGTCTCCCAACTTTGCAACTGATTGGCCTCGTTATGACGCTTCTAGTTTGGCGTGGCTTTCATATGTGGGCGGTCAATGGCTTTGAAACAGCAGACGGTCCAGGCGGCTTTGGCCTTATGATCGTCTTTTCTCTCGGTTCAGCGGCATTCTTCTTTGTTGCTTTCCGCTTCTTGGTTCTCGGCCTGATAACTGGAACGGCCTTATTCTCACAAATGGCCGCCCCCCCGCGCGAAACGAAACACAATTGCACCTCCAACCCCAATGAGGTCCCCTCATGAACGATCATTCCCCCAACGACGTCTTCCATGCCTCGTCCTTCATGCAAGGGCACAATGCGGAATACATTGAGCAGCTTTATGCACGCTACGCCGACAATCCCAATGCGGTGGACGAAAGCTGGCAGGCTTTCTTCCAGTCACTTGGCGACACGCCGTCGGAAGCGAAAGCAGAGGCCGCTGGCCCGTCTTGGGGCCGTTCAGATTGGCCGCCTGTTCCAAATGACGACCTGACAGCCGCACTTGACGGGCAATGGGCGGCAGAGCCGGAGGCTGCGGCCAACAAAATCAAAGGCAAAGCCGCCGAAAAAGGCGTCGCGATCAGCGAAGAACAAGTCCGCGCGGCAGTGCTCGACTCCATCCGCGCCTTGATGATCATCCGGGCCTACCGGATCCGGGGCCACCTGATCGCGGATCTTGACCCGCTGGGTATGCGCGCGAACGAACCCCACCCGGAGCTTGATCCGAAGTCCTATGGCTTCACCGACGCCGACATGGACCGCCCGATCTTCATCGACAACGTTCTGGGGCTGGAACACGCAACGATGCGCGAAATCATCGCGATCGTGAAGCGCACCTACTGTGGCACGTTTGCGCTGCAGTATATGCACATCTCCAACCCGGAAGAGGCCGGCTGGCTGAAAGAACGGATCGAAGGCTACGGCAAGGAAATCACTTTCACCCAAAACGGGCGGAAGGCGATCCTCAACAAACTGGTTGAGGCCGAAGGTTTTGAGAAGTTCCTGCACGTCAAATACATGGGCACCAAGCGTTTCGGCCTTGATGGCGGCGAAAGCCTGATCCCCGCGATGGAACAGATCATCAAGCGGGGCGGTGCACTGGGGCTTGAGGACATCGTGATCGGCATGCCCCACCGGGGGCGTCTGTCGGTCCTCGCCAATGTTATGGGTAAACCCTATCGCGCAATCTTCAACGAATTCCAGGGCGGGTCGTTCAAGCCAGAAGACGTCGATGGGTCCGGCGACGTGAAATACCACCTCGGCGCGTCAAGCGATCGGGAATTTGACGGCAACACTGTGCACCTGTCGCTGACCGCAAACCCATCCCACCTGGAGGCGGTTAACCCAGTGGTTCTAGGCAAAGTCCGCGCCAAGCAGGACCAAAAAAACGATGAAGATCGCACAAAGGTCATGGGCGTCCTGCTGCATGGCGACGCGGCCTTCGCGGGCCAAGGCGTTGTGGCGGAAGGCTTTGGTCTGTCCGGCCTGAAAGGCCACAAAACCGGCGGCACGATGCATATCGTGGTCAACAACCAGATCGGCTTCACAACCGCCCCCCACTTCAGCCGTTCCAGCCCCTACCCCACTGACATTGCCCTGATGGTGGAAGCGCCGATCTTCCACGTGAACGGCGACGACCCAGAGGCCGTGGTCCACGCCGCCCGCGTCGCCACCGAATTCCGCCAGAAGTTCCACAAAGACGTGGTCCTCGACATCATCTGCTACCGCCGCTTTGGTCACAACGAAGGCGATGAGCCGATGTTCACCAACCCGGTGATGTACAAGAAGATCAAGAAGCATAAGACCACGCTCACACTCTACACCGAACGCCTGATCAAGGATGAGCTGATACCGGAAGGCGAAGTGGAGGACATGAAGGCCTCTTTCCAGTCCTTCCTGAATGAAGAATTTGACGCCGGCAAAGACTACAAACCCAACAAGGCGGACTGGCTGGACGGGAAATGGTCGCACCTCGATAAGATGAAGGAAAAGAAGTACCAGCGTGGCAAAACCGGCATCGCGGAGGAGACCTTCGACGAGGTTGGTAAAGCGCTGTGTACGGTGCCGGACGGCTACCCGCTGCATAAGACTGTCGCCCGGATGCTGGAAACTAAGAAAGGCATGTTCGCTGCTGGCAAAGGGTTCGACTGGGCCACAGGTGAGGCACTCGCCTTTGGCTCTCTGATGACAGAAGGTTACCCGGTGCGCTTGTCCGGGCAGGACTGCACACGCGGTACATTCAGTCATCGCCACTCCGGCCTGATCAATCAGGAAACGGAAGAGCGGTACTACCCGCTGAACCACATCCGGGAAGGTCAGGCGCAGTATGAGGTCATCGACTCGATGCTGTCGGAATATGCGGTCCTAGGTTTCGAATACGGCTACTCGCTGGCCGAACCCAATGCGCTGACACTTTGGGAGGCGCAGTTTGGCGACTTTGCCAACGGCGCGCAGATCATGTTCGACCAGTTCATCAGTTCCGGTGAATCCAAATGGCTTCGCATGTCCGGCCTCGTCTGCCTGCTGCCACACGGCTACGAAGGCCAAGGGCCAGAGCATTCGTCCGCGCGTCTCGAACGCTTCCTGACGATGTGCGGTGGCGACAACTGGATCGTGGCGAACTGCACAACACCTGCGAACTACTTCCACCTTCTGCGCCGTCAGCTTCACCGGACGTTCCGTAAGCCGCTGATCCTGATGACGCCGAAGTCGCTGCTGCGGCACAAGCTGGCGGTCTCCACAAAGGAAGAGTTCACAACCGGCTCTTCCTTCCACCGCGTCCTTTGGGATGATGCCCAGCACGGTAACTCGGACACAAAGCTGGTCGCGGATGATAAGATCAAGCGGGTCGTGATGTGTTCGGGCAAGGTCTACTACGACCTGCTGGAAGAGCGTGACGCCCGCGGCATCGACGACATCTACATCATGCGGTTCGAACAGTTCTATCCATTCCCGGCGCAGTCGGCCGTCAACGAACTGCAACGGTTCCAGAATGCCGAAATGGTCTGGTGCCAGGAAGAACCCAAAAACCAAGGCGCCTGGTCGTTCATGGAACCCAACATTGAATGGGTGCTGACCCGCATCAAAGCCAAGCACACCCGTCCCGCCTACACAGGCCGCGCCGCTGCGGCCTCTCCGGCGACGGGCCTCGCCAGCCAACACAAAGCACAGCAAGAGGCGCTCGTGGACGACGCGCTGACCATCAAAGGAACGAAATAATGAGCACTGAAGTTCGCGTCCCCACTCTGGGTGAATCCGTGACAGAAGCCACGGTCGCTACCTGGTTCAAACAGCCTGGCGATGCCGTCGCTGTGGATGAAATGCTGTGTGAGCTGGAAACGGACAAAGTGACTGTTGAGGTCCCGTCACCGGTTGCAGGCACGCTATCCGAAATCGTCGCGGCCGAGGGTGACACGGTGGGTGTAGACGCCCTCTTGGCCCAGATCGCCGAAGGAGACGCGGCCGCACCGGCAAAGCCCGCCGCAAAACCTGCCGAGGACCCCAACAAGATTGAGGAAACCAGCCAGGCGGACGGAGAGCAGCCGGCCACCGTCGCCAAACGCGCCGATGTCGAAGACGCGCCTTCTGCGAAAAAGCTGATGGCGGAAAACAACCTCTCGGATGTGCAGGGCACCGGCAAAGATGGCCGCGTGATGAAAGAGGACGTGCTGAACGCCCTCTCCAGCGCGTCCTCCGCCCCCGCACCTGCCGCAACCCCTCGCGCGCCTGTCGCCGCAGATCAGGCAGAGCGCGAAGAGCGAGTGAAGATGACCCGCCTGCGCCAGACCATCGCCAAGCGCCTGAAAGACAGCCAGAACACCGCAGCCATGCTCACGACCTACAACGAGGTCGACATGACAGAGGTTATGGCGCTGCGGAACGAGTACAAGGATCTGTTCCTGAAGAAGCACGGCGTGAAGCTCGGCTTCATGTCTTTCTTCACCAAGGCCTGCTGCCACGCGTTAAGAGAAGTGCCAGAGGTGAACGCAGAGATCGACGGCACCGACATCGTCTACAAGAACTATGTGAACATGGGCATCGCGGCGGGCACGCCAACGGGTCTTGTTGTGCCGGTGATCAACGACGCTGACGCGATGAGCTTTGCTGCGATTGAAAAGGCGATTGCCGAGAAAGGCGCAAAGG
>JAHDEX010000092.1 GCA_020628545.1 Paracoccaceae bacterium
ATAACCTTGCCAAGGTTAGGGTCGTGAGTTCGAATCTCATCGCCCGCTCCAGTCAGATAGCCCACTGAAAATCGAGACCCTTCGCGCAGCGTGGATGCCGCAAACGGCTTTCAAGCATTTTCACATCGGCTGCCAACATCCTTTCGTCATGGTAACGCTGCCCTCGTAGATCGCGGCGATTGGCCCGTTTCTCAGAGGATCAATTGCATCGAAGCGGCCTCTGTCCGAGGAGGCACGCCCGCCGGGTGCTCTGAAAGGGCACCCCCCCCCTGAGTTGTGATGGCGCCTGCGCGTGTATCTGGCATTCCGCAAGAAGCTGTAAGCGAAGACAGGGCTTGATGCGCCGTCAACTTCATGTCCGCAAATACAAATGCCATCCGCTTGGTTTGTCTCAAACCAGACTGACGTGCCGCGCAAGCCGTCGCTATTCCAAAAATTCTCCCTGAAGAAGCGCATACCGCTGGCCATGAGTTGATCGCACCGCTCTATTTGGCGATCTGCTTTCCTCTCCCCCCAACGAAACCCGCCATAATTCAAAAACCCCCTGAGTCGGGAAAACGACAGGCAATGGTACGATCAGAAGCGAATGTTCGAATTTTTTCGAGGTTAGGGAGTCTCATTATTGCGTGAGGGTCCTTTTTTTATTGCCTGGAGTCTCAATAATTTTCCAAAAAGTCTCGATATTGAAATGTGGCAGAGAATTATTTCCGAATTCAAGAAAAAACCGCGCGTTACGCCACATTGTATCCGGTCCACGCCACAATTCCGCCCAACCTGCTCCCTCAGGTAAAGCGCATTCCGCCAATTGAACCACGGTCGGAACGAAGGACACGTCTACATTCAACAGGTCTGCGCGACGTGGGTTGTGCAGGACAGAAGGATAAACCCTATGCACATCAAGCAATACTTATCGGGTACGAGTATTCTGAGTGGTATTTTGTTCTCCGCGGCAGTTTTGTCGCCTCACAGCGCTTCGGCAGAAAACGTTACGTTGCTCTCACAGGATGGTACAATCCGCGTGAGCGGCGAGTTTATTCGCTTTGAAGAAAACATCTATTTGATCAAGACCGCACTTGGCGAACTGCGCCTGTCTGCAGAACGCGTGCGCTGCGAAGGCGCGGCATGCCCTGTCTTCGAAGAAGTCGAGGCCGATGTGGTCTTCGCAGGATCTGATACCGTCGGCAGTGGCGTCGTGCCATTGATGCTGGAAGGCTATGCTGGCTACCTCGACGCCGAAGCAACGCTTTCCACGACAGACAACCAGAACGAAGTGGTTGCAAACTTTGTTGGCGATTTCGGCTTTGGTGATCCGCTTGGTGTCTACCGCGTCAACTCTCGCAACTCTGCGCAGGCGTTTTCGTCGCTGTTGAACGGTGAGGCGCAGATCGGTATGTCGTCCCGCCGCATCCTGCCAGACGAAGCCCGTGCATTGCGCGACGCTGGCGCCGGCAACATGATCAGCCCCAATCAGGAGCATATCGTTGCGATCGACTCGATCGTCGTGATCACACACCCGGAAAACCCGGTGCGCAGCGTGAGCATGGAAGATCTTGCCAAGATCTATGCAGGCGAGATCACCAACTGGTCCCAGTTGGGCGGGCCCAACATGGCAATCACGGTGGTGGATCGTGGTGATCAAGACGGCACGCGCCGGACATTTGCGGACCGCGTCATGCCAGAAAACCTGGCCATCAATGCAAATGCTTTGATCGCCGCCGACAATAACGAGATGGCCAAACTCGTCACCGAAAACGAAGGTGCGATCGGTTACACAGGCTATGCCTTCCAGCGTGGTGCAAAGCCGCTCACACTGGTGAACGAATGCGGGATCGGCATGGTGCCTGATCCGTTCTCGGCCCGTACGGAAGAATATGCATTGCAGCGCCGTCTGTACCTTTACAACCGGAGCGATGCCGTCGACAGCACAACGCAGGCGTTTATTGACTATGCGCGCTCGGCCAATGCGGACGACGTGATTATCAAAGCCGGGTTCATTGACCTTGGTGTTGATCGTCGCGCACAGACAGCTGATGGCGAACGCGCCAAGCAGTTGGACGTGAGTGGTGTCGATGCGTTTGAAGCTGGTTTCATGCGCGATATGCTGGGCCTGATGGAAAACCACGACCGTCTGTCGACGACGTTCCGGTTCCGGACAGGTTCTTCCAAACTGGACGAGCGTGCCGTGATCGATATGGAGCGTCTGACCCAATATCTGGAAACCCAAGGACCAGATACAAAGATCAAGCTAGTTGGCTTTACCGATAGCGTGGGTGCCTTCCAAAGCAACCAGATCCTCGCTGAAGGGCGTGCGACACAGGTCATGGAAGAGCTGGCAGCTTATGCCGGGGACCGCCTTGCAGGCGTGGACATGGACATCGCTGCATTTGGCGAAATTGCCCCAACAGCATGTAACGTCTCCGACTCCGGCCGCGCGATCAACCGCCGCGTCGAAGTTTGGATCCAGACAGCAGGTTAATGGAAGCACGAAAGGAGAATAGGATCATGAAAATCTTGAATCCCACCGCCCTCGCGATCGTGCTGACAGCTGCGATATCTGCGACGGCCGTGTCTGCGCAGACCAGTACGCGGTCCGCCGAAACACTGCTGGCCGACTACGGGAGTGCCGAGCGTATCCAGCGATCCGGGTCTTTGCGGATGCTGAGCCAACGGATCTCTGCAACGGTCTGCAACCGCGTCGCTGGCGTTGGTGTGGCTGATGCAGAGAAGTACCTCAAGCGGTCCATCCGTGACTACCGTCGCATCCTTGCAGGTCTTGAGAATGGCGACGACGGCCTTGGCCTGTACGGTCCGGAAGATGACCGGATCGTGCTGCGCGAGATTGGGACGCTCAACACAATGTGGGGTCCGCTGGATGACACGTTCAACGCTGTTGAGATTGACAATCTGGCTGAAGATCATCTGGCAGAAGTCGCACTTGCCGCACCGGCAATGCTCGAGAAGTCGAAGGAACTCTTGGGTTTTGTTGTAGCGGAATACTCTGACCCGACGCAAATGCTGCAGTCCGACGCTGTTCTGCTTCAAATTGCAGAGCGTCAGCGGATGCTCGAACAGCAAATCGCGAATACCACATGCCTCATTGGCGAAGGTGTCGCGGTTGACGAATCTCGTGCCAGCCTGGCTGAAGCCATTCCACTCTACGAAGCATCGCTGACTGCGCTTCGCACGGGGATGCCGGATGCCGGGGTCGCACCACCACCAACAGCAGCCATCGATCTGTGGCTTACTGACATCGCAGATCGTTGGGGCGCTGTCCGGCCAACACTGGATGCGATCGCATCCGGTGGAGACGTCTCTCTGGAAGACCGTACGTTGGTCTTTGAAGAGATGAACAAGCTCACATGGATGATGAACGTCACCGTTGGGCAATATACGGAAGCAAGCAAGCTCAAGCTAAGCTTCCAAAACTAAACGTTACGGTCCTCACAAAGGCCTGGTCTGGTTTTCCAGACCAGGCCGTTGTGGTGTCCAGTGCGACCGTGCTCTGCTGCCAACCTTCCGCCACCCTTGGCCAGAGTTTTCGGCATGATCTCAGCACAACAGGCGAAATTCGGCGTCTGTGTTTACCAGCTTTATCGGGGATATATTCTCGATCGCGCTGTGCGGTCCGTGTGGAATGCAAGCGCGTTCACAGATAACAGGAACTGAACGGAAACTGCACCGCGTTCCTAAAAAGCGATACCGCTCGCCCGAGCCGGACCAATGCCGGTTACCGAGTGATTACGAGCGCATTTTACGACAATGCAGTTGCAACATCCTTTGTTTACCCTCCCCCGGTAGTCGTCATCCCGCAGAACAAGCGGGAAGGAGCATCGGATGTCTGTCGTTGATACCACGTTAGCGCGATTGCGGGACCATATGGGTTTCGATGTCGCCTACGTGGCGCAACTTGATGCGGACGACATGATTATCCGCGCCCATTGCGCACCCGATTTCCCGGCTGAACTGCCCGCGCAATTCACCATCCCGCGCGAGGATGGCTTTTGCCATCACATGATCAACGGGGACATTCCGCAGATCGTTCACGACAGTGCCGAACACCCGGCCGTCGTTGATGCCCCGACCCGACACGATTTCAACATCCAGTCCTACATCGGGGTGCCCCTGCACCGCCGAGATGGGTCTGTCTACGGATCGCTTTGCTGTATCGGACACACGCCGAACCAATCACTGAATGACCGCGACCTCCGCACGATCAAGCTTTTCGCGGAAATTGTCGTCGAACAAATCGATCGGGAGCTTGAAGACCGCCAGTTTCTGGAAGAACGCAAATCGCGTATCGCCGCCACGATCGAAGACAAACGCTTTTCCGCCGTCTACCAACCCATCGTTGGCTTGCAATCCGGCGCGCTCAAAGGGTTTGAGGCGCTTTGCCGCTTTGATACCCCGACCCGCACGCCCGATGTCTGGTTCGCCGAGGCCGCACAGGTTGGGCTGGGTATTTCGCTGGAAGTCGCGGCCATCGCCCAAACGCTCCCGGCACTTGCAATCCTTCCGGACACTCTCGCGCTCACCGTCAACATCTCGCCAGAGGGACTGATGTCGTCCGACCTGAACGACCTGCTTGCCACGCAACCGGCCTCCCGCCTGATCCTAGAAGTCACGGAACACGCAGCCGTTGAGGACTACCGCGCATTGGACGACTGCATTCAGACCTACCGGGACATGGACTTCAAAGTTGCCGTGGACGATGCTGGTGCAGGCTACTCCAGCCTGCGCCATATCGTGCAACTGCAACCTGACATCATCAAACTCGACATGTCGCTCACCCGCGACATCCATAAGGATCAGGTCCGCCGGTCCCTCGCTAACGCGCTTGTCTACTTTGCGCGCCAGACAAACGCGGAAATCGTCGCAGAAGGGATTGAGACACAGGCCGAAGCGACAACGCTCTCACGTCTTGGGGTGACATGGGGCCAAGGCTATTTCTTCAGCAAACCCCTGCCGCTTGAGGCCGCCGTCACCTTTGCCAAGGACCGGTCTGACCTCCCACGCATCGCATAATCAGGCGCGTATCAAGCGATTACAGCAAGACCGCCTGCCCTGTCCGCGCACTTTCCTGCGCCGCAAGGCCGATGGCCACAGCCTTCGCACCATCCTCCGCCGTCACCTCAACCTCCGCCTGTCCGCGCACGGCAGCATTGAACCGCTGGTGCTGATAGAAAGTCGATCCATTGTGATCGCCCGCCGCCAGCAAGGTCGGATCAACCGGAATCTCTGCCACATGCGGACCTTTCGGCGCGCGAGGGCTGATGATCAACTGCGGCACCGGCGCATCGCCCAAAGCGGCGGGCCAGAACCGCCCCGGCCCGGGCACCAGCGCCTCGATCTTCGCTTTCGGTCCGACCGCACTGATCTCTTCCTGATAGCGGGAGCCTTCGGCGAACATGCATAACTCCAGCATCGCCCGCGCGCCCTTGGCAAAGTCGATGATGACGTAGCCGTGGTCCCAGATGTCCGGCGCTTCCTCATTGTAGCGTTCTTCCAGGTGATTGAACCCCTGCCCCCCGGTCGCCATCACGCGCACCGGCTCATCCTTGAGAATAAAGCGCATCAGATCAAAGAAGTGGCAGCACTTTTCAACAAATGTCCCACCTGTCTTGTCATTGAACCGGTTCCAGTCGCCGATCTTTGGTAGGAACGGAAAGCGGTGTTCGCGGATCGTCAGCATCTTGATCCCACCCGTCGCCTGTTCGGCCTGTTCGATCAGTGCTGCGACGGGCGGCATGTAGCGGTATTCCATCGCCACCCAGAATGGTGCCGGATAAGCATCGGCAAGGGCGGCAATATCCGCCGCATCCGCCGGGTCGGTATAAAGCGGCTTTTCACACAAAACTGGCAGGGGACGAGTCTTGGCGATCAACCGCAGCTGATCCGCATGGAGATAATTTGGGCTGACGATGACAAGCGCATCAAGATCCGGATAGGCCAAAAGCTCTTCCAGCGATGCCGCGACATGCGCCCCCTCCGCAAGTGTTGCGGCACTTTCTGCCAAATCCGCAACCGGATCGAACACCACTGTGACCTGACCGGTGGTCAGCAGGTTGATGTTCTGAATATGCTCCCGGCCCATCATCCCGCAGCCGATCACACCGTATCTTACCGTTTCCAAACCTTTATCCTCGTCCCATGCGCGACACATACCGCGCTGTATTTGTGTCAAACCAAGTGGCGGAATATTCCGCCGGATCACCTGCGCCAGTCCAACTGACCCGTTCAATGAAGCCGGTTGCCGTGCCCGGTCGTAGGTGAAAATCGTCAGGCGCCCACTCTGGCACGGCCCCGGTCCCGATCCGGTCCTCGACTGAGCCAATCACCAGCCCCAGCGCCTCGCGGTAAAACAGATAAAGCGACTCCGACAGGTCATCGCGCGAAATCACCGCGCGGTAGCTGGCGTCGAGCCAGATTTCCTCAAGCGCAATCAGCATGTCATCCAGCCAGCGCAGACGCCGGATGCGATGCCCTTCAGCATGCGGTCCAAAACACGGTGCGCCAGCGGGCTTGGGCAACCGATCCACCGACAAGACCCGCGCCGTCGGCAGCCCACCGCCCCGCAGCTTCTCCAGCCGAAAGAACGCATAAACGCTGCCGATATCCGCCTTGGCCCGCACATAGTTGCCCGATCCCTGGATCCGCTCCAGCATGCCTTTCTCGTGCATGTCCGACAGCGCCTTGCGCAAGGTCCCGACAGCGATTCCCAGATCACGCGCCATATCCCGTTCAGGCGGCAGCTTTGCACCATCCGCGAGGTGGCCCGCGGCCACTTCTCTGATCAGCATCTCACTGATTTGTATGTATTTTGGTAAAGCGCTTGAGGTCGCCATCGCCTGCGCGTCCTCCCAAACGGCGCAAATTGATACACTATTGATACGCATGGAGGGCCATGCTACGCAAGAGGCGAAGACAGATTCTGGGGAGGAAATGTCATGGATCAGGTGGTGCCCGTCACCAGCGCCGATTTGGACGCGGCAGAAGTGTCATGGTTCTCGGCCCTCTGCTCAGACGACTACCAGTTCCTTGGCGTCCCTGATGGTGACCTGCGCAGTTCATGGGAACACTGCCGCGACATTGCACTGACAGCCGAAAAGCAGGGCTTCCGCAACATCCTCGCCCCGTCATCCTATCAAGTTGGACAAGACACCCTGTCCTTCGTCGCAGGCATGGCCCCGCTCACCGAGCGGATGAATTTCCTCGCCGCAATCCGCTGTGGGGAAATGCAGCCCATCATGCTCGCCCGCACCGTCGCCACGCTCGATCACATGCTGAAAGGCCGCCTGACGCTCAACGTCATCTCCTCGGACTTCCCTGGTGAGAAAGCACCGTCGCCTTACCGCTACAAGCGCAGCCATGAGGTCGTGCAGATCCTGCGGCAGGCGTGGACTCAGGATGAGATCAACCACGACGGCGAGATCTATCAATTCGCAAACGTCCCAACGGACCCCGCACGCCCCTACCAGCAAAACGGCGGCCCACTGCTTTACTTCGGCGGCTACTCCCCCGACGCGCTCGAACTTTGCGGTGCGCAGTGTGACGTCTACCTGATGTGGCCCGAAACCGAAGACCAGCTCGCCCAGCGCATGAAAGACGTGCATGCACGGGCCGAAGCGCATGGCCGCACACTGGATTACGGCTTACGCGTGCACATGATCGTCCGCGATACTGAGGCCGAGGCGAAGGAATACGCCGACTACATCGTCAGCAAACTCGACGACGAATACGGCAAGCTGATCCGCGACCGCGCCCACGACAGTATTTCGCTTGGTGTCGCGCATCAGGCCCGTGCCCGCGAACTCGCCGATCAGTTTGGCTACACCGAACCGGGCCTCTGGACCGGTGTCGGCCGGGCCCGCTCCGGCTGCGGCGCAGCGCTCGTCGGCTCCACCGACCAAATCCTGTCGAAGATCGAAAACTACAAGAAGATGGGCATCCGCGCCTTTATCTTCTCAGGCTATCCGCACATTGATGAGGCAGAGCATTTCGGCAAGCGCGTCATGCCAGAATTGAAAACATGTTCTTTGCCCCACGCCTATGGTCGCGTCCCGGCAGACACCCCCGCAACACCGCTTGGTACAGGAGAGCGCCGTTAATGGATCGCGTGAACATCACCGATGATTTGTCCTTCAGCCGCATCATTTACGGGATGTGGCGCTTGGCGGAGGCCGATGACACCTCCCCCGCCCATGTTCAGGCCAAGGTCGAAGCCTGCCTCGAACAAGGCATCACCACGATGGATCAGGCCGACATCTACGGCGGCTACATGGCGGAAGAGGTGTTTGGCGCCTCGCTGAAAGCCGCTCCGACCCTGAAAGACAAGATCGAGATTGTCACGAAGTGCGACATCGTCGCCCCCGCAGGCCGCTATAGCGATGCGCGCGTGAAGTACTACGACACCTCGCCCGCGCACATTAACGCCTCCATCGACCATTCCCTGCGTCTGATGGATATCGACAAAATTGACCTCTTACTGATTCACCGCCCCGACCCCTTCATGAGCCATGAAGAAACCGGTGCAGCGCTGGATGCGGCTGTTGCGAGCGGCAAGGTACGGAGTGTTGGGGTGTCCAACTTCAAACTGCACGACTGGACATTGCTGCAATCCGCGATGGACACGAAACTGGTCACCAACCAGATCGAAATCAGCCTGACCGCGCATGAGGCCTTCACAAACGGTGACGTGGCTTACCTGCAAGAGCGCAAAGTCCCGATCATGGCCTGGTCGCCCTTGGGCGGCGGTGGTCTTGTGACCGGTGGCGGCAATGCAGACCTGCAAAGCCTGATGGCAAAAATGGCGGCTGACGCGGGCACCGACGTCGGCGCTGTTGCAGTGGCGTGGCTTCTCGCGCATCCTGCGAACATCATGCCCGTGATGGGGACCAATAACCTCGACCGGATCAAAGCACTGTCTGATGCAATGAAGGTGCCGATGGATCGCCAGCAATGGTATGAACTTTACACAGCCGCCCTCGGCCAAGAGGTGCCATAGATGGACGCCGGTACGATCCAGTCATTTGACCCCAGCGCCGATGGCGAGAGCTTTCGCGGCGCGCTTGGTGCGTTTGTCACTGGTGTGACTGTTGTCACAACAGACAGCCCGGAAGGCCCCGTGGCCATCGTCGCCAATAGTTTCGCCTCCGTCTCGCTCGAACCGCCGCTTGTGTTGTGGTCACCCGCGAAAGCCTCCAAGCGATTTGAACATTTCGCGGGCTCTCGTCGCTTCGCAATCCATGTTTTGGGCGCAGACCAGCGCGACCTGTGCGCCGCTGTCGTGAAGTCAAAAACCGCGATCAACGATTTTCCAACGACATCAAGCCACTGCGGCATGCCCCTCATCCAAGGCGCCCTTGCGACTTTCGAATGCAATCTTGAGGCCACACATGACGCGGGCGACCACGTCATCATCGTGGGCCGCGTGACCAAAGCACATCATCAACCCGGCGACCCCCTTGTGTTCCACGGAGGGAAATACGGATCGTTTCATCAGGACTGACAGGTCCTGAAAGCGCCCTTGGGAGGGGGCGTGGCTGAAAAGCCAGAGGGGGAAAACCCCGCCATCGCGGAGTTGGGACAACCCAGCCCGCACAACAGGGGAGGAGCCGCAATGTCGGTCCTGTTTGGTCTTTTATGGCCGCTGGAGAGGTTCAATGCCGCCATCCTTGCCGTTGGGCGGGTGATCGCGGTCATCGCGCTGGCCATTATGGTCTGCCTGATCCTTGGCCAGGTCTTTTTCCGCTATGTGTTGAACGACGCGCCCAACTGGACCGAAGAAGCCGCCCGGTTCGGAATGCTTTGGATGACCGGGCTCATGGCCCCCTTGGCCTACCGCATGGGCGGTTTTGTCGCCATCGACATGCTCGAACGGGCGCTGAGCCGCACGCTCGCTGGCATCCTGTCCCTGATCCTCATGGCCATCACCATGTGGGTCCTGCTGATTGCGTGGGAACGTGGGCTCAACAACCACCTCGATACCCTGTCTGGGCGCGGGTGTTCTTCGACGCTGCGCTGGCCGTTCGGGATCGAAGTCGGCAAATGCGGCGAAAAGTTTCAGAACCGGTTCCAGTATGCCTCCCTTTGGGTTGGGGTGAACCTGCTGATCCTCGTGAATATCGAACTGATCATTCGTCAGATCATCACGCTCGCAGGCCAAGGTGACCGCCTTGCCCCGCTGCGCGCAGATGAAGAAATTGCGGGGTCGTCCTGATGCTTCTCTGGTTCCTGCCCCTTTTCCTTGTCCTGATCATGGTCGGCCTGCCAGTGGTCTTTGCTCTGCTGGCATCCCCCATTGCGCTCATCATGCTGGAAGGTGACCAGCGCAACGTGGTCGCGGGCCTTTATCGAAACCTTTACAACGGGATGGACAGCTTTCCGCTGATGGCGCTGCCGTTCTTTATGCTCGCCGGTGAGATTATGAACCGCGGCGGGATCACCACCCGTCTGGTGGAATTCTCACAAGCCTTCATGGGGCACCTCCGCGGTGGTCTGGCGCATGTGAACATCCTGTCGTCGATCCTCTTTGCCGGGCTATCAGGCTCTGCCGTAGCGGATACCTCAGCCCTCGGCTCCACGCTGATCCCCGCGATGGAAAAGAACGGCTACAGCCGCAAGTTCGCTGCCGCTGTCACCGCCGCAAGCTCCGTCATCGGGCCGATCATTCCGCCATCAGGTATCATGATCATCTACGCCTATGTGATGGGCGAAAGCGTTGCGGCGCTGTTCCTCGCAGGTATCGTGCCGGGTGTGATGGTAGGCATCGGCCTGATGGTGATGGTCCGCCTCATGGCTGACCGCTACGACCTGCCCAAGGCCGAACGCATTGTGCAGAAAGACCAGTCGATCACACCGCTCGAAAGCGTGGTCAGCTGGGCGCTGATCCGTATCAACATCGCTGGACTGCTCTACGCGTTCTCCGGCATCATCACCCGCTTTATCCCAGGCGAAGTTAACGGTTGGCTCATTTTTGTGATCGCCCTGCCAATCGCCCATGCGGTTTGTGTCTACACCAAAGCCAACGTCAGCCACGACTTCCGCATCGTCTGCAAAAAAGCCATTGCGCCGCTACAAACACCGATCATCATACTCGGCGGCATCCTGATTGGCGTCTTCACCCCGACCGAGGCCTCCGCCATCGCCGTGGCCTATGCCCTGCTGGTCAGCTTCTTTGTCCTGCGGTCCATGAAGGCGGGCGACCTGATCGAGGTGCTGTCAAAGTCCGCGCTTTCCACCGCAGCAGTGCTGTTGCTCGTCGGTGCAGCGGTTTCATTTAAGACAGTCGTTTCATTGTCTTACGCGCCGCAGATCATGTCAGACTACATCCTGTCGCTGTCTGAGAACCCGTTGATCCTGCTCTTCCTGATCAACATCCTGCTCTTCATCGTCGGCATGTTCCTCGACGCGGGTCCCGCGATCATCATCCTCGGGCCGATCCTGGGCCCGATCTTCGTCGACCTTGGCGTTCATCCCGTTCACTTCGCGATCATCATGTCGGTGAACCTGACCGTAGGGTTGGCCACACCGCCCATGGGGCTTGTGCTCTTCGTGGCGAGTACGGTGTCTGGCGAGAAGGTAGAGACCATTGCCAAAGCCATCATGCCATTCCTGGCGGTTGAAATCCTTGTCATTTTCCTGATCACCTATGTCCCTGCCATTTCGATGACAGTGCCATACCTGACTGGCTTCTTGGGCTGCGGCCCTGAGGTCGGTTTCTCGGCTTGCATAAGCCCACCACCCGGTGGCTAATACCACCAATAGGCAGATCAACTGCCACCAGCATCCATAGGGAGGACCACATGCTGAAAACTCTGTCCAAAGTGGCCGCCGCGGCCGCATTCCTGGCAGCCCCGCTCGCTGCATATGCCGACGGGCATCAGGAATTCACGATCCGCGCGACCGCGAACTCCAACGAAAACGACGAGGACTATGACGGTCTGGTTGTCTTCAAGAACTTCGTTGAATCCGCCTCCAACGGCCGGATCGGTGTTGAGCTGTTCATCGGCACGCAGCTGTGCGCGACCGGTGCTGAATGCCTCGAAGGTGTCGCGGAAGGCTCCATCGACGTCTACATCTCCACCTCTGGTGGTGCGGCTGGCATCTTCCCATATGTGCAGGTTCTTGACCTGCCCTACCTGATGTCGGACGACCGCGTGGCCGAAGCTGTGCTGACCGGCGACTTCACACGCAAAATGCGTGAGATGGCGTTGGAAACATCCGGCGGTGCGATCCGTCTGATGACCATCGGCAACACCGGCGGCTGGCGCAACTTTGCGAACACGCAGCGCCGTCTGGCATCCCCTGCAGACTTCGAAGGTCTGAAGATCCGCACCGTGGTCGCCGACCTGCCGCAGGTTCTCGTCAGCGAACTCGGTGCATCGCCGACGCCGATTCCATGGCCAGAGCTGTTCACATC
>JAHDEX010000093.1 GCA_020628545.1 Paracoccaceae bacterium
ATTGCCAAGCGCAGGATTTCGCCCTCATCTACACCTGACCCCTTCCAACCGTGTCGCGCCGCTGCCACGGTGCGACAGCACCATTTTGACCAGTTCAAGTATTCGTGACTTCCTTTTCTACCAAGTAGTAGGTAGATATCTCTCTACGGGATCCAGCTGACCGGGATCTCCACGCATTTTGCGCCAACAGAGAAAGGTTTCACGCATGAAAGTCTACGATATCGACGGATTTCCAAACCCCGCCCGCGTTCGCATCGCCCTTGCCGAAAAAGGCGCAACCGCCGATGTAGAATTTATCCCGGTTGATGTGATGGGCGGCGAACACCGGTCTGAAGCCTATCGCGCCAAGAACCCGGATGCGGTTGTCCCCTGCCTCGAACTTGATGACGGCACACATATCGGCCAGTGCAACGCGATCACGGAATACATCGACGCGGCCTACCCCAACGGCCCCTCCCTGACCGGCACCACCGCGAAGGATCGCGCACGTATCTCGATGATGAATGCCCGCGCCGAAGACGGCCTTTTGAACGCCGTTGGCACCTATTTCCACCACGCGACCCCCGGCCTCGGGCCAGACCTTGAAACAAACCAATGCGCCGAATGGGGCAACCGACAAAAGGACGTGGCGCAGCAAACCATGGCCTATCTGGATGACGTGCTTGCCGAAAACGCCTATCTTGCCGGGGATGAATTCTCAGTGGCAGACATCACCGCCTTTGCAGGGCTCAGCTTCGCGGATTTCGCCAAGGTTGAGATCCCGGCGACCCTGACCAACCTCGCGGCATGGCGCGAAAAGGTTGCAGCGCGCCCATCCATCGCCGCTTAAACGCGTCTGTCACTCAGGCAACAAAGGAAACGCACCATGGAACTCAATTCAGACTTTTCATCCCGGGTGGTGGTCCACGCGGATCAGCTTGAGTGGCAGCCCTCGCCCATGAAAGGCGTGGATCGGCGCATGCTCGACCGGATCGGTGGCGAGGTCGCGCGGGCGACCTCAATCGTCCGCTACGCCCCGGGCAGCCACTTCAGCGCCCACACCCACACCGGTGGCGAGGAATTCATTGTCCTCGACGGCGTGTTTCAGGACGAACACGGCGATTTTCCCGCGGGCACCTATGTCCGCAACCCGCCGACATCCGCCCATACCCCAGGGTCAGAGCCGGGTTGCACGATCTTTGTCAAACTCTGGCAATTCGACATGGATGACCGGACCCAGTTCCGCAAAGACATGGCTGAGGAGCTTGCATCACCCAAAAACGGTGTCGCGACGGCGGTTTTGCACGAGGATGACCGCGAAACCGTCACGTACCACCACCTCGATGCTGGCGCGTCCTTTGCGTCGGACGCCAATGGCGGGATTGAGGTGTTGGTCATCGACGGGGCCATCACCGTTGGCGACACGGAGCTGCGCAAGAACAGCTGGCTGCGGTTACCCGAGGGTGAGGCGCTTTCCGCTACGGCAAGTGGGAGCGGTGCCAAGGTCTGGATGAAAACAGGCCACCTGCCCTTCGCCAAACCACCGGCCGTCTGACGGATGACGCGCGCGCATCCTCTTGCAATCGTTGCAGGCGCGGGGGCTGGTCTTGGCCAGTCCCTGCTTACGCGGTTTGAAGCCGAAGGCATGACACCGGTCGGGCTGGGCCGCACCCCGCCCCCCGACCCCGTTGGCGCCTTCCATCAGGTCGACCTGTCAGACGCAGCCAGCACCACCGACATACTACGCGAGACCATCGCAGCCCACGGTGCCCCGCAACTGGTCGTCCACAACGCGGCAGAGCTGGTCATCGCGCCGTTCGCCGAGACATCGCCCGATGATTTTCAACGCACCTGGGCATCCATGGTGCAAAGCCTCGTGATCCTCGCGCAAGCCGTCGTGCCCGCCATGATCGACGCAGGCGGCGGCACCCTCATCGTCTCGGGCGCCACGGCCTCCCTGCGCGGCGGCCCCCGGTTTGCCGCTTTCGCCTCTGCCAAGTTCGCACTGCGCGGCCTGACCCAGTCACTGGCGCGCGAATATCAGCCCCACGGCATCCACGTCGCCCATGTCATCCTCGACGGCATCATCGACACCGACCGCTCTCGCGCGTTGCACAACCTTGACCCGGCCAAGATGATGGACCCGTCCGACATTGCCGCCGCCTACTGGCACCTCGCCCAGCAACCGGCCTCCACCTGGACGCACGAGCTGGACCTGCGCCCAGCCTCCGAAGGGTTCTGACACCGCAACAGCCAACTTGAACGCGCCGCACAGGCCACAGTACAACCACCTCACATCCGCCACCGCACATTGGTCGAAAGCATATGACAGCAGACACAAAAACGGCCCTCCTGGATTCTGCCGAAACCATCGCGCGCGCGCGGGGTTTTGACGGTTTCAGCTATGCCGACCTCGCCGATGATGTGGGCATCCGCAAAGCCTCGATCCACTATCACTTCCCGACCAAGGCGACCCTCTCAGCAGCCCTGATGGACCGGTACGCCACCGCCATCGCCGCCGCCTGCGCAGACATCAAAGCCACCAACGCCACGGCAGCGGGCCAGCTGCAGGGCGTGATCTCCCTCTACCGCGATGCCCTGAAGGACGGGCAATCACTTTGCCTCTGTGTGTCGCTCACAATCAGCCACCAAAGCCTCAGTGCCGAGGTCAACGCGCAGATCGGAAAGTTCCGCGCCATGATGGTGGAGTGGCTGGAAGAGGTCTTCACCCTCGCCCAATCCGACACATCGATCAGCGGCGTCACCCATCCCGCGTTAGAGGCGCGCGCCTGCCTTGCGCTGCTCGAAGGCGCACATCTGGCAGCCCGCGCCGAAGAAAGCCTCACGGTCTTCGACAGCGCCGTCGCCGTGCTGAAAGCCCGTTGTTAGACACTGCTTCAATCGTTGTCGCTGACCCCTGCCCCCGCGCCTGACAACCGCGACGCTTCTGTCGCAGGCGCATAAGTCAGGTGAGCAAACCGCAACAACACATCCTGCGTCGCCGCTGTTGGCGCCGCCCGTGACACACGCCGCCGCAGTGCGCCTGACGACGGCCCCCGCCCAAGCGCCACTGTCACATCCGACCGCGACCCCGCAACATGACCCGCAACCGATAGCGCCGTGCCGTCCGTCCAGACCTGCGCGCCATCCCACTCCAGCGACACCCAGCTGTCGACCGCCCGCGCCGCCATCCCCGCGAAAGGCACCAGTAAGACAGGCTGCAAGACGCCCTGCAACTGCAAAGGCGCCGCCCACAACCCCTCTGCCGCGTCCGACAACGCCACGCCTGCCGTCAGCGGACACAGCCCCTCACGCTCCGGTCCATCCAGAAACCGCGCCAAAGCCGCGCAACCATCTACGTCCCGCGCGCATAGCCACCGCACCGCCTTGCCCGCATCTTCTGCAATGCCCCAGGCATACCCGGCCCCGCGTACCGCCTTTTTGGCCAGCGCATCGACCTCGTTGAGCGAAACTGTCACGACACCGCCGCCGGATAGACCCAATGATCCGCGTTTCCGGGGTTCAGCATCTCCGGGTACGGCGCACCGGCGAACATGCAAATCCGCACCCACCGGTCCGACCGTGGATCAAAATGCGTCGCCCCGAAAAACGACAGCTTCGCGCGCAGCATATCGATGGGCAGCACATCCGCACTGATCGTGTTGTCGCGGATCTCGCCATAAGGCGCAAAGCGGCTCATCTGGGCACGCCGTGCTGTGTGACGGTGCTCTGGGTGCTGTACCAAGAAGGACGCAACCGTCTCTCCCCCGTCCCATGTCGCCAGATCGCGAAAGGCGGCCGCCGCGTCGCGTGCCGGGGCCAAAGGCTGCTCAAACGCAGCAATAGGCTCTTCAAACCGCTCACCCAGGCGCGGTTCCAGCTTTTCTTCCGACACATACCAGGCGCGCGCGCAGTTATCCTGCGCAGCCCAGTTCAGGTCCAGCGCCCACCCAAAGTTCCTTGTGATCAGCCGCTTTAAATCACTCAACGCCATCGCACCATCGATCCGGAAGGCATCGACATTGTCATCGGCCATACACTCGGTCAGCCCATCGACGAGCGCGGCATAAGGCTCCAGCATCAATGAGGCGAGGAACTCTTCCCCTTCCTCGCTTAAGACGCCCTCCGCCCAGGTCATCAGCCGATCCCACGGGTAAGGCGCACCAAAGTCATGTGTCGCAAGTTTTGCCTTCAGCGCCGCAATGTCGGCGCGCAAGTCTGCCAGCTTCGCAATCTGCGCTTCATGCGCTGACTTCCACCGTGCAACAGATTCTTCCGCACGTGAAAACAGAGTCTGAAAAAGGCTAATCTCGTCCTGTTCGACTGTTTCAACCGCCCGGACCCGGGCAATCGCCTCTTCACGCACGATGATCCAGTTATTGAACAGGATCGGATGGTTCACGATGTAAGGCGCCATCCCCAAGCCGGTCGAATTCCCGATCCCAAGACGGCAGGCAATCGCGGGATCAAGCTGCGCTGTCTGAGGGCCACCTTTGGCGTCGGCCATGTGCTGTACCAAATCCCGGACAAAGGTACGGATCAGATAAACCGTCAGCATTTCCACCTGAAACGGCACATGCATTTCGGGGCGATCCGCAATCTGCTCCCGGTCCGCCGCGCCAAACTTGCCGGACCCATAGACAGCCGTTGTGCGCATCAGATAGCTCACATCGTCGATCTTGGCCGTATCCGGCTGCTGGCCTTGCGCAAGCGCGCTCACCACGTGTTCCCAGAGCCGGACAGACCGGTTTGCGCGGGAAAGTGTCAATTCACGCTCGCTGACCCGCCCTGCCTCTTGCAACGGAACATTTGCCGCCAGCCTGTCAAGATCCGCCGCCGTAGGCACCCCGTCAAACAACGCAAAGGTCGCGTCCCAGGCCTCGGCTATCACCCGGTCAGAGCGTTGATCAGCGGGAAGATTATGGGCAAAAGCCACAAGCGAATACGTGCGGTCCGGCCCGACAGCGGAATAAACCGCACGCCCGACACCCGTGGCATCGATATCAAAGACGGGCCGCTGAAAGGTCCACGCTTCGCCCGCCATTCGCCGCATCAGGATCCGCATAAAGCTCAGGCGGCTTTGGTGCAGCGACCCAAGCCGCTTCAGCCGCATTACACGGTCAGGGCTACGGCGCGCGATGTCGGGTGCTGCGGTCACGCTGCGCTCCTCGGGCCAAAGTTTTCATCAAAGAAACGATACCAGTTCTGTCCCATAATACCCGCAATCTCATCCGTCCCCATGCCAATTGCGCGCAGGCCATCGGCGATATTGCCGAAATCGCGGTTGTCAGCGAACCAAGTGGGCATCTCTGGAAAGCCCGCCTGACTGGCTGATCCTTCGCCATAATCCATCGATTTCGTCCAACGCCCCATCCGCATCCATTCGACCACGCTGTCCGGTTGGTCCTGGCAAAGGTCAGTGCCAATACCAAGGTGTTCCACCCCAAACTTGTCAGCCGTCCGTGCGATCATCTCGCAAAAACTCGTTAGCGTACACGCGGACTTGTCCTTCAAATGATGCGGATAGACCGAAAAGCCCAGCATCCCACCGCGGCTTGTGACCGCACGGATGACCTCATCAGTCTTGTTGCGCAGCGCCGGATGCCAGGCGTGCGGGTTGGCGTGCGTAATGGCAATCGGTCGGTCGGAATAGTCGGCCGCTTCGATCGTGGACCGATCCGCCGAATGGCTCATGTCGACGACAAGACCCACGCGGTTCATCTCACGGATCACCTCCTTGCCCATGCGGGTCAGGCCGGTGTCGTTGGCCTCATAGCACCCCGTCGCAAGCAAAGACTGGTTGTTATAGGTCAGCTGCATGAACCGTGCGCCAAGGGTATGCAGGATCTCAACCAATCCGATATCATCCTCAATCGGGCTGGGGTTCTGAAAGCCGAAGAAGATCGCAGTTTGTCCGTTTTCCTTTGCAATATCAATATCTTGCGCCGTCATACCCTTCATGATCAGATCCGGATAAAGCTCAAACCAGCGGTTCCACTTTTCAAAGTTCAGAACCGTCTCCCGAAACGTTTCATGATAGGCGATGGTGACATGCACCGCGTCAACGCCACCCTCTCGCATCTGGCGAAAGATCTTCTCAGACCAGTTCGCATATTGCAGCCCATCAATCAGCATCAGCTCGGCGTGCCCGCGCTGATATAGGCGGTTTTGACGGTGGTGTAGAACTCCGCGGCCGCCTTGCCCTGCTCGCGCGGCCCGTAGGAACTGTCCCCTCGCCCGCCGAATGGGACGTGGTAATCCGTTCCCGCGGTCGGCAGGTTCACCGTGACAACCCCGGTCCGCGCGTTGCGCCGGAAGTGCGTTGCGCGGGCCAGATCCCGTGTGACAATACCAGAGGTCAGACCAAAGTTGGTGTCATTCACCGTCGCAAGCGCTTCGTCGTAGCTGCCGACGCAAATGACGCTTGTCAGCGGGGCGAACATCTCCTCGCGATTGATCTGCATGGCGTTCGTCGTGTTCAGGAAAACCCCTGGCGACATGTAGTACCCCTGCTCCGGCATCTCGAGTTGCGCACCACCGCAGGCAAGCTCTGCACCTTCAGATTTGCCAAGATCCACATAGGCCAGATTTTCGCGCAACTGTTCGTCACTCACCACCGGTCCCATCTGGGTGCCCTCCGCCAGCGCGTGCCCGACCTTCATCGCTTTGGCTCCTGCGACGAGCTTTTCAACAAATTCGTCATGCACCGCATGATGCACGATCAGGCGGGACGAGGCCGTGCATTTCTGGCCGGTTCCTCCAAACGCCCCACCAAGCGCCAGCGTCACCGCAAGGTCGATATCCGCGTCATCCATGACCGCGAGGGCGTTCTTTGAGCCCATTTCCATCTGAACTTTCGTCAGGTTCTGGATCGCCGCTGCAGCGATGCCTTTACCGACTGGAACGGATCCGGTGAATGAGATCGCATCAATCTGCGGGCTTTCAACAAGGCGCTGGCCGATCTGCCCGCCAGAGCCCATGACCAATGAGAACAGACCCGGGGGAATGTCCTGCTTTGCGATGATCTCTGTCAGCGCAACTGCTGAGGCGGGAGTGATATTGGCCGGTTTCCAGACCACCGCATTCCCGTAGCAAAGCGCTGGCGCGATCTTCCATGAGGCTGTTGCGGTTGGGAAGTTCCAAGGTGAGATGACGGCGACGACGCCAACAGGCTCTCGGCGGACATCGATTTCGACCCCTGCCCTGACGCTGTCTGCGTTCTCTCCGATCTGCCGGAGGCATTCTGCTGCGTAGTACGTGAAGAACTGCCCGGCGCGGTAGACTTCGCCTTTGCCTTCTGCGAGCGGTTTGCCCTCTTCCCGACTGAGAAGGGTTCCAAGTTCTTCGGCCCGATCCATCATCTCGTTGCCGATCGCCATCAAGATCGCCTGCTTGCGCTCCGGCAGATATGCGGCCCAAGCGGCTTGGGCGACGCGCGCGGCGGCGAGGGTGTCGTCCAGCTGGATCTCTGTGGCCTGCGCGTAGTGGCCGATGATGTCTGACAGGTCTGACGGATTGACGTTTTCGACGTCGCCCTGCCCCGCAACCCATTCTCCCGCGATGAGGTTCCGCGTTTCCATCGATGTGCTCCCTACACTGACCTTGAACATGCGCACCGTGGACTTTTCAAAGGCTGTCAGTCAAACTTGAATTTCTGATTGTAAATTCAGGAAAACTGAAATGGCGCTGACCCTTCTGATGCTGCGCAGTTTTGCGGTGGTTGCGGAAACCGGCAACCTTCAGGACGCTGCCGGGCGATTGGGGCGGACGCCGTCGGCGGTGTCGATGACGTTGAAACACCTTGAGGCGCATCTTGGGGCGCGGTTGTTTGAGACGGATCGGAAGAACCGGCTGACGCCATTGGGCCAGGAGGTTTTTGATCTCGCGCAGCATCAGGTGCGGCAGTTTGACGAAAGCGTCGCGACAATCGAAACTTTGGCACGGACTCCAAAGGGCGTGTTGCGGGTCGCGTCCATTCCGTCAGCGATGCACCGAGGTTTGCCGTCTGCGGTTGAGGTGATGATGGCGCGGCATCCCGCCTTGAAGATTGAAATCCGGGATGCGGATACTGAGAACGTCAAAAGCCTGTTGGTGCGCGGTCAGGCAGAGATTGGGATCGTATCGGGCTCGGTTGATCTGAACGGGTTTGCCCGCCGGCACTTATTCGAAGATCCGTTTGGGCTGGTGGCAGTGGCCCACCATCCGTTGATGAGACAGGCACACGCACCGAAACTTCGGGAGCTGGACCCAGCGTCGTTTGTCCACAACAACCTCTGTGCCCAGATCGCGTCATCCGCCTTTCAGACGCTTCTGCAGCACACCAAGCTTGCCGCCCGTAACACGCTGTCTCTGATGAGTATGGTTCGCAGCGGGCGACGGATTACGGTGTTGCCAGCAGCGGTGGTTGGGATCATGCCAGAGACACTTGCGTTTAGGACGATTGCGGATCTGGATGAGACGCGTGTCACCTCCCTTTTGGTGCGCGAGAAGAGCCTTTTTCCCGATCTTGTCGCCGAGTTTGCAGAGGTCCTTTCACAGCAAACCTGGTTTCTTTGAACCGCAAAAACACATCAACCACCTGTGCCGCCTCAATTTCAGAGCCCTTGTTTGCAAGGCGTTCCCCTGCCCCTTTGACTGTCTTGGGCAAAAAGTTCACAGCTGTGAACTTTTCGAGTTGCGGCCCCGTTTTCCAAAAAGTTCACAGCTGTGAACTTTTTATGCAGCGTGTCTCCGCGACAAGGCCAGAACCATTGGTCCACAGCTGAAATCTCCCACTCTGGCCTTGGCTGAAAGCCGTCGCAAATAGCCGCCGGGCGACTTGATCGCGTCAAACCTTTCGAGCATTGCCGCCACCACCACGGAAGCTTCTTCTGGCCCCATCGCATCGATAGCATCCTGCCATCCCGCCTGAGAGATCCCCATCATTGGGTAGATGACCTCTGCCGCTTGGACGAGTTGATGCCAGTGCCGGATGTTACCCGGGACATAGTCCCGCAGGCTCGTACAACTTTCCAAAACAAGCGCTAAAGGCGCGTTCGGTAGGTTAACGTCCTGTTCAAGGTCACTGGTATCTTGCGTGGGTCGCAAGTGGACCACGGCGTTGTCGTCCCTGCCCTTCTCTATGCCCCTTTCAGATTCATATGTATCTTTCTGTGAATTCTGATGGTGCTGCTCATTCTGAGGGTCACTGGTGCTCAAAACCGGTGTTGTCGGAGCGTCGATTGCGTCGCGTGCGGTGTCGAGCGCTTTAAGAAGTGCAGCTTCCATGTCCTCCAAAACTGCGGATGTCAGTTGACGCCGCAGAGAGATGGCGACGAGCGCTGCGACTTCCTGCAATTCGGGCCAGAGAGCCGCGTCAGGCTGCGTTTGCATCCCGTAGGCCGCCAGACCCGCCAAATCGCGCCGCATGAGGCTCACAGCGCGTCTGAGGCGTGCGTGAGCCTCTTCCTCGGCTGTGACCTCCTCTGCGAGCGCTGAGAGCGCCTCAAACCGGGTGACAAGCGGTGTGAGGTCAAACCCGAAGATTTGGGGCGTCTGCCCGCGCCGTGCGAAGCGCTTCCCGTTCGGGCTGTCGCGCCGCAAGATCAGACCAGCATCAACCAATGCTGCGAGGTGCCGCCGCATCGTGGAACAGGGCATGCCATGCAACCGCTCACAAATCGCGGCGTTGGATGGGAAGACCGTCAGATCGGCCGTGTCGCCGCTCAGCACCGTGTCGGGGTGAAAGCTGATCAACGCCTGCAAAACGTTGAGCGACCGGTCTGAGATGCCAACCCGCTTGCGTACCGTGGTGAGCGCACGAAGCGCTTCCCACTTGTTGACGCCCTGCGGCGGTTGGGTTGCCGTTGCATGAGACTGATGTTCCAGATGCGCAGCCGTCACGGGCCGCCCAAAAGGCGTGATGGGAATGTAGGTCATGTGTTGTCACTGAGACAAAGATATCCTGCTTCGCGAATCACTTTGGACTTGCGAAGTGCAGTGCTGACGGCTACCCTGAATGTGCTAGAAAAAGGGTCTCGTAGGGCGTCAGTCTTGCGGGACTTTTTCTTTTGTCGCTGTCGTGCCTCCTGTTGTTACTGCTCTTAGTGGCCTTCTTGTCGGCGTTCCCACCGATCGTGAAGCTCTGTTAGAAAATCCTGCGCCTGATCTGCGAACCAGTCGGCAAAGTCGCCTTCCGCAATATCGAGTTGTACCCCATTTTTGCCGCGTCGGAGTGTCCCAGCCACCGGCCCGTAAAGCTTCTGCGCTTTCGACCGGGATTTTGCGGGTGCTTTCTTGCGTTTTGGGACCTTGGGCGGTTCAAGCCGGTCAAAGACCGCTTCGAAGGCCGCAACCGACGGGTCGCACCATGTTTCAGGGTCGAGGTTGACGCCTTCCAGCCCGCGTGTGCGTTCGGCGGTGACGATCAGGTCAGCTTCGATGTCGCCATAGTGTTCGAGGCGCTTTGCCAAAGCCTCCCATCGGGGGCGCCCAATGCCTTCGGCAGGGCCGATGGCGCGGATCAGGTCCGGGCCGATGTCTTCGACGATGCTGATCGCCATGGAAATCGCGGATTTTGTGGTCGTCAGGATTTCAGCGACGCGGGTCTGCTTGCCGAAACCGCTTTCGATCAGTTCATGCGCGAACAAGGCTTTTTCGATGTAGGTCAGATCGCGGCGAGCCATGTTTTCGGTGACCTGCGCTTCGACGGCTTTGGCGTCGTCAAGCTGCGCGATCAGGGCGCGCACGGTGCTGAGCTTGGCCGACCCGCGGATCGCCTCAAGCCGGCGGCGGCCATAGACCAACAGGTATTTGTCGGGCTTTTGCGGGTGACGGCGCAGAAGGATCGGCACGGTCTGGCCAGATTCCTCAATCGAGGCCCGCAGATCGTGAATGTCATCGAGGTCGAGCCGGTCGAGGACGCGGTCATCGATGATGTCGTTTGGGTCGATGTCCCACACTTTGTGGCTATCGACGGCGGCCCGTGCCGCACGAAGCGGGCGGTTGTTGGCCATTGCGGGTGTCGGGGCAGGGGCCCCGGCGTTGGCGAGGCTGTCGAGCATCGACATCCGCTTTTTCTTACTATCGGTCATGGGTGCGCCCCCAGGTTTGCTGGATCAGGCCTGCCACTTCCTCATTCAAAGCGTTCAGGCTTTCCATCGCACGATCGTATGTCGCACGGGTGAAGGCACTACGTTCAACCTCGTATAGTGTTTGTTTGGTTAAACCAGCGTCCGATATGGCGGTGGATTTGAGCATGGGGGCGTTGAGGACCTTGTCGCCATACATGGTGCGCAGGAAGGCGACGATGCGGTTTTGCGGGGCGTCTGCGGGTTCGTAGCGGGTCAGCACGTAGCGCATCCAGTCGTGGGACATGTCCGCACCGCTGTCGGCGATGACGTCCATCAGATCGGCGGTCATCCTCAGAAACTGGCTCATGGACATGACGTCGAGCATTTCGGGGTGGATCGTGACGAGCACACCGGTGGCGGCGGACAGGGCCGACATGGTGAGAAAGCCAAGCTGCGGCGGGCAGTCGATGACAACGACGTCATAGTCGTTTTCGACCTGCATCAGAGCCTCTTTCACCCGGAAAAAGAACAGCCCGGCGGTGTTGTCGGCGAGGGCGCGGGGGGTGTCATGCTCAAACTCCATCAGTTCCAGGTTGCCCGGGATCAGATCGAGATTGGGGATGTAAGTTTTGCGGATGATGTCGCTGATCGGGGCAGGGTCATCATAACGGATGGCGTCGTAAAGCGTGCCGCCTTCGGGCAGGTCAAACTCCGGCTGGACGCCGTGGAGCGCGGTGAAGGAGGCTTGCGGATCAAGGTCGATGCCCAACACCCGATAGCCGTGCAGTGCGAGCCATTGGGCGAGGTGGGCGGAGGTTGTCGTCTTGCCGGAGCCGCCCTTGAAGTTCATCACGCCGATGATTTGCATCGCGTCGCCATCACGCCGACCGGGGAGATAGTCGCCGGTTTTGCGGGCTGTCTTTTCGAGGAGAACGCGGAGATCCTGGATGTTTTCCGCAGAATAGAGTCTACGATTGCCTGCTGTGAGCGCAGGTTCGGGGCCTTTGCCTTCGAGGTGAAGTTTGCGCAGATAGCTGTCGTTGACACCCAGCAGGGTGGCCGCCTCGCCCGACGTAAACTTTCGCATCTGCTTGGCGGCGTCGGGGGGGAACAGGTTTTCGCGCTGCGCGTGCAACTGCTGGGCCAACCACTCTGAGTGTTGACGGATCACCGTGTTGATGTTGTCTTGCGCCTGACCGTCCATCGTATACCCCTGCGCCTCTCCGTTTCGTGTTCACGGATTTTTTCGTGTAGGCGTCTTTTTCCGTGACTATTGAACGACACATCGGATTCGTGCAAGTCTTTTCTCTGGAGCGGGCAGGGGAGGGACGCCTGCCAAGTGTCTGAAAGCGCTGTGTTAGACAC
>JAHDEX010000094.1:0-1271 GCA_020628545.1 Paracoccaceae bacterium
TGCAGGAATCTGTGGATGCATTGTTCGACAACGGCCGCCGCGGTCGTGTGATCACCGGTGCGAACAAGCGCCCGCTGAAATCTTTGTCCGACATGCTGAAAGGTAAGCAGGGTCGTTTCCGTCAGAACCTTCTTGGTAAGCGGGTCGACTTCTCTGGTCGTTCGGTCATCGTGACCGGCCCTGAGCTGAAGCTGCACCAGTGTGGTTTGCCCAAGAAGATGGCGCTCGAACTGTTCAAGCCGTTCATCTACTCCCGCCTTGAAGCCAAAGGTTTGTCTTCCACAGTGAAGCAAGCCAAGAAACTAGTGGAAAAAGAGCGCCCCGAGGTCTGGGATATCCTTGATGAGGTGATCCGCGAACATCCTGTGATGCTGAACCGTGCGCCAACGCTGCACCGTCTTGGCATTCAGGCGTTTGAACCCGTGCTGATCGAAGGCAAAGCGATCCAGCTGCACCCGCTTGTGTGTTCAGCGTTTAACGCGGACTTCGACGGGGACCAGATGGCTGTTCACGTGCCGCTGAGCCTTGAAGCGCAGCTGGAAGCACGCGTCTTGATGATGTCCACGAACAACGTGCTGTCGCCTGCAAACGGCAGCCCGATCATCGTGCCATCGCAGGATATGATCCTTGGTCTCTACTACACCACGATCATGCGTGAAGGCATGAAGGGTGAGGGGATGACGTTCTCGGATATTGAGGAAGTCGAACACGCCTTGACTGCTGGGCACGTGCATCTGCACGCCAAGATTACCGCGCGGATCCCGCAAATCGATAACGAAGGCAATGAGGTGATGGAGCGGTTTGAAACCACTCCGGGTCGTCTGCGCCTTGGTGCATTGCTGCCGCTGAACGCGAAGGCGCCGTTTGCCCTGGTCAACCGTCTGCTGCGCAAGAAAGAAGTGCAGCAGGTCATCGACACGGTGTACCGTTACTGTGGTCAGAAAGAGTCCGTCATCTTCTGTGACCAGATCATGACCATGGGCTTCCGTGAAGCGTTCAAGGCCGGGATTTCCTTCGGGAAGGACGACATGGTCGTGCCGGATACGAAGTGGACGCTGGTCGATGAAACACGCGAACAGGTCAAGGACTTTGAACAGCAGTACATGGACGGTCTGATCACCCAGGGTGAGAAGTACAACAAGGTCGTGGACGCTTGGTCAAAAGCCAACGACAAAGTCACTGACGCGATGATGGGCACCATTTCTGTGGCCGGTCGTGCCGAGGATGGGTCTGAGCAAGAGCCGAACTCCGTCTACATGATGGCGCACTCC
>JAHDEX010000094.1:1319-12335 GCA_020628545.1 Paracoccaceae bacterium
TACGGCGTTGAAGACAGCAAACTCCGGTTACCTGACGCGTCGTCTGGTGGACGTGGCACAGGACTGCATCGTGCGCGAGCATGACTGTGGTACCGATCGTGCGATCACAGCGGAAGCTGCCGTCAACGATGGTGAGGTTGTGGCGTCGCTGGCAGAGCGTGTTCTGGGCCGGGTGGCCGCAGATGACGTGATCAAGCCAGGCACGGATGAGGTGATCGTTGCAGCCGGTGAGCTGATTGACGAACGCACCGCTGACATGATCGACGTGGCTGGCCTGACCAAGATGCGGATCCGCAGCCCGCTGACCTGTGAGTCAGAGGACGGTGTTTGTGCGATGTGCTATGGTCGTGACCTTGCACGTGGTACACAGGTGAACATTGGTGAAGCTGTCGGCATCATTGCCGCGCAGTCCATCGGTGAACCTGGTACACAGCTGACGATGCGGACGTTCCACATCGGTGGTGTTGCACAGGGTGGTCAGCAGTCGTTCCTTGAGGCGTCTCAGCCGGGGCGTATCCGTTTCGACAACGCAAACCTGCTGGAAAACACAGCTGGTGAGACTGTCGTGATGGGGCGGAACATGACCATCACCATCGAAGACGCGGACGCCAACGAATTGGCCAAGCACAAGGTGGGTTATGGTTCCAAGGTCTTCGTCAAGGAAGGTCAGGACATTCTGCGCGGCGACAAGCTGTTCGAATGGGACCCATACACCTTGCCGATCATCGCTGAGAAGTCCGGTACAGCCAAGTTTGTGGACCTCGTGAACGGTATTGCCGTGCGCGAAGACACTGACGAAGCCACTGGCATGACACAGAAAATCGTGGCCGACTGGCGTGCAGCGCCAAAAGGCAACGAGCTGGCACCGAAGATCATCATCGCTGACGCGAATGGTGAGCCTGCGGTGAAAGATGATGGGAACCCTGTGTCTTACGGCATGTCGGTTGATGCGGTTCTGTCCGTCGAGGACGGCCAGGAAGTCTCTGCTGGTGATGTGGTTGCCCGTATCCCACGTGAGGGTGCGAAGACCAAAGACATCACCGGTGGTCTGCCACGTGTGGCTGAACTCTTCGAAGCCCGCCGTCCGAAGGACCACGCAATCATCGCTGAGATTGATGGCTACGTCCGCTTCGGGAAGGACTACAAGAACAAGCGCCGCATCGCGATTGAATCCTCTGAGGATCCGGACGTGAAGGTCGAATACATGGTGCCCAAGGGCAAGCACATCCCGGTTGTGGAAGGTGACTTTGTCCAGAAGGGTGACTACATCATGGACGGCAACCCAGCGCCGCACGATATTCTTGCGGTGATGGGGGTCGAGGCGCTCGCGGATTACATGATCGACGAGGTTCAGGACGTTTATCGTCTGCAAGGTGTGAAGATCAACGACAAGCACATCGAAGTTATCGTGCGTCAGATGCTCCAGAAGTGGGAGATCCAGGACAGCGGTGACACGGTTCTGCTGAAAGGCGAAACCGTCGATAAGGCTGAGTTTGATGAGGCGAACGCCAAGGCGCTGAAGCGCGGCGACCGTCCGGCACAGGGTGAGCCGATCCTTCTGGGGATCACCAAGGCGTCCTTGCAGACCCGTTCGTTCATCTCTGCCGCGTCGTTCCAGGAGACCACACGTGTTCTGACCGAGGCATCTGTCCAGGGTAAGAAAGACAAGCTGGTTGGCCTGAAAGAGAACGTCATCGTGGGCCGTCTGATCCCGGCAGGGACAGGTGGTGCGACCCAGCGCGTGCGCCGGATCGCGTCTGAGCGTGACAACGTGGTGATCGAAGCCCGTCGTGAAGAGGCCGAACAGGCCGCAGCTTTGGCAGCACCGTCTGCGATGGATTACGACATGGGTGATGACATCATCGGCGGCGACGAGTTCGACACGATCATCGCGGATACGCCGGAAAGCCGCGATTAAGCAGTTTCGGATTAGTTTTGAGAAGGCCCCCGCTCGAAAGATCGGGGGCCTTTTTGCGTGAGGTCGACGAGCTCTTTGAAAGAGTTCGGACCTTGCTGGCCTGGGTCCGAATTGCGTTTCGCAGGTCATGCCGCCACAGTCGCAGGATACCAATGTGAGTGACTGACGATGACGACGGTAATGGCATCAATTCTCGACGCAATTGGCAACACACCCGTTGTCCGGCTGGACAGGCTGGTTGCGCATTATGGGTGCGAAGGGACGATCCTTGCCAAGTTGGACCTGCTTAATCCGGGGTTTTCCAAGAAAGACCGCGCGGCGTTAGGTGTCATCGAAGCGGCTGAGCGGGATGGTTTGTTGTCGCCGGGGCAGACCGTCGTGGAACTGACAAGCGGGAACATGGGTACCGGGCTTGCGATTGTTTGCGGAATCAAGGGGTATCCGTTTGTGGCGGTGATGTCGAAAGGCAACTCGCCCGAGCGGGCGCGGATGATGACGGCGCTTGGGGCCGAAGTGGTGCTGGTGGATCAAACGCCGGGGAGCAAGCCGGGTGAGGTTTCCGGCGCGGACCTGGCCGAAGTAGACTGCGTGGCAACAGAGTTGACACGCGCGCGCGGGGCGTTCCGCGCCGACCAGTTTCAGCGCACAGGCAATCCGGATGCGCATGAACAATCGACCGGGCCAGAGTTATGGGCGCAGTCGGGCGGCAAGATTGATGCGCTTTGCGATTTTGTTGGGTCTGGTGGGACGCTTGCCGGGACGGCCACTTACCTGCGTCGCCAAAACCCACACGTGAAATGCTATCCCATTGAACCAACCGCGGCGGCAGTCCTCGCGGGGAAAGACGTGGTGTCAGCCGACCACCCGATTCAAGGTGGGGGGTATGTGATGCCTGATCTGGCCTTCCTGCGGGACATGGCATGGGATGGCTATTTGCAGGTCGATGGGGCGACGGCCCGTCAGGTCACACGCGACCTCGCGCGTTATGAGGGCATTTTTGCGGGCTTTTCGGCGGGCGCCAATGTGAACGGGGCGCTTGAATTGCTCAAAGGCCCGCATCGGGGTGAGACCGTCGCCGTGATCATCTGCGACTCCGGCCTCAAATACCTTTCAACGGACCTCTTTGCGTAGGGTGGGTGAAACCCACGTGCCTCAGCCCGAGACAACCTCGGCCAATTTGTCAAACGCCTGACCCCAGCCGCCTGCGCCGGGTGACCCTTCTGGCACGCCGACATGGACCATCGTCATGACCGTCTTGTCACCGTCACTGCGCAAATCCACGATCACTTCGGTGATGTCAGGTGCGCCCGGCGGCATCCCCATCTGTTCAGGCGACATGACATTGCCGTCGGCGTCACACATCGCCTCGGTATAGACGAGGCGGGTGGGGGCCGTGATCTCTTTGTACACACCGGTGAAATACATCGTCATTGTCCGGTCCGGTGTCACCATCTGCATGCTGATCTTGCGGGTTCCACCCACGGTCACGTCCATTTCAGCTGATGGCACCGTCATCCCCATCGGGCCATACCACGACTTAAATTTCTCCGCGTCCGTCCACATCGCCCAGATAATGTCGATGGGCGCTTCAAATGTACGTTCGATTTTGACCCAAGCAGGTGTGTCAGTCATAGTCTTTGTCCTTCATCGATTTCAAATATGCATCCATCGCGTCAAAGCGCGCTTCCCAGATCGGCCGATATTGTTCAGCCCAGGTCGCGACGGCCTGCACGGCGCTGGGGTTTAACTTGCATGGTCTGAACTGCGCTGTTTTGCTGCGCGTGATCAGGCCTGCCTCTTCCAAAACACGGATATGACGTGAGACGGCGGGCAAACTCATCTCAAACGGTTCAGCGAGGTCGTTGACTGTCGCGTCCCCGTCGACCAATCGCGCAAGGATCGCCCGCCGCGCCGGGTGGGCGAGGGCCGCGAAGGTTGCGTCAAGGGGGTCTTCGGAGGTCATACCCATTAGTTAACACACATGTTAATTAATGGAAGTGTTAAGTTGCGTGTTGGTTGTTAGTCTCAATATCGGACACAACCACTGGTGAAACCTGTCCTTTTCGACAGTCAGGCTTTCCCAACTTGTTTGGCTGTTAATCCTTTCTTAACCTTAGATTGCGGGGGAGATTTGCTCGCAAACTGTTAAGACTGTGAAAGTATATAAAAATGTCCATTATCAAAATGGCGCAGCCCTTCGCTGCTCCCTTGAACGGGGTGGCAGCGGCAAATTTGTTGGTTTCACTGTGCTTCTATTTCGGTGCAATTGCGCTTGGTACCATGTTTTGGGGAAATTGGGCTGTGCTCGCCCTTTGTGTGATCATGTTCACAAGTGGAACGATTCGGCTTTTCGGGGCACAACATGATTGCGGGCATTACGCCCATTTCTCGAACCGGCGGGTCTGCGATGTCGTCGGCATCATGATGGGGGCCTTCACAGCACACCCCTATTTCGCGATGCAGTACAATCATAACCGTCACCATGCCGAGATCGGTAACCTTGATGAGCGTGAGGCGCATGAGGTGCTGACTTGGACGGTGCGGGAGTATCAAGCGGCCGGTTTTTGGGGGAAGGCCTATTACCGAGCCTATCGTTCCCCGTTTGTGATCTACTTTATTGGACCGCTTTTCATCTTTTACATCCGCTATCGCATTCCCAAGAACGTCAGCAAAACGGGTTGGGTGGATGTCATTGTGCAGAACACGTTAATGTTCTCGCTCTGGTATGGGGTCTACGTCATCGGCGGCGCAACAGCTTTCACCGTCTTCATGATATGCAATGTCTTTGCAGCCTGTTTCGGTACTTTCATGGTCTTCGCCGGGCACAACTTTGAGGAGGCCTATTGGGAGCATGAAGCCGATTGCGATACGCGTGAGGCATCGTTGAAGGGGTCAAGCGTGCTCGACTTCGGATCGCTGTTTCACTTTCTCACCTACAATTTCGCGTTCCACGATCTGCACCATTACTACGTGAAGGTGCCAGCCTATCGCCTGAAGGCTTGCCATGAGGCATTGAAGGATGAGTTGCAGCCGAAGAAGATGGGCTGGCTTGAGGCCTTCGCCTGCATCCGCTGGAAGCTTTGGGATGAAGACGCGAAGCGCATGGTGCGTTTTTCCGATATTCGGGAGTCAGCGGTGCTGCACCCGGCAGAATAATCTGGTGTGCCTTCAGCCCCGCTGATACGGCGAGGCATGCACCTCTCGGACAACATGCGTGGCGCGCTTTTCATGGTTGGCGCGATGACCACCTTTACGGTGAACGACGGCTTCATGAAGGCCGCAAGCGTCGATCTGTCGGTGATGCAGGCGACCTTCTGGCGAAGTATGATGGTGCTGCCCCTCATGGTGATCCTCTGCGTCATGCTACGCCAATTGCGGTTTGACTTTTCACGCCGGGACTGGGGTTTGCTGTTAATCCGCGCGGTAGGCGAAATGCTGGGTGCAATCTTCTTTCTGACCGCACTGTTCAATATGCCGTTTGCCAATGTCAGTGCGATTTTGCAGGCGCTGCCGTTGACGGTCAGCCTTGGGGCCGCCGTGTTCTTCTCAGAGCCGCTGGGGTGGCGTCGGTTGACGGCGATCCTGATCGGATTTGCAGGTGTGCTTTTGATTGTGCAGCCAGGTGGCGCGGATTTCAGCGTTTATTCGCTTTATGCTGTTGGATGCGTCTTTGCAGCGACAACACGCGACCTTGCGGCGCGGCGCATGTCGGCAAAGGTGCCGTCCACCTTTGCCGGGCTGGTCGCGGCGATTGGCGTCTTGCTGATGTCGGGGATCGGGACGTTGTTTGAAGAAAGCGTGCCGATGACGCTCACGCCCTTTATCTGTCTGGTATTCTCGTCGCTCTTCATCGTCGCGGCCTACGTGTTCTCAGTGTCGGCGATGCGTGTGGGTGAGATCGGATTTGTCGCGCCTTTCCGTTACACGAGTCTACTGGTCGCATTGCTGCTCGGGTCCTTGGTATTCGGAGAGATCCCATCCGCCACGATGCTGCTTGGTGCTGGCATTGTCGTAGCGATGGGGTTGTTCACGTTGTATCGAGAGCAGCAGGTGTCCCGCACCATGTCAGTGGCGAGCCGTTTGGATCAAGGGTCTTCGAACAGATAGAAGCGCCCCTGAAAGTCGAGGTCATGATCGCCGGTTCCATTTCCGCTGATCACGCCTGAGAACCAGTCGCGTGTATCACCTGGGCGGTCACGCGCATGCGCCACAAGATCAACATCAACGGCGACATTGCCGGTGGTTGGTTCCCCGAAGTTTCCTGTCAAGATGCCCGGGCCGCCCGCGAGCAAGATGTTCTGCGCGATGCCAGAGTTTGCGCCACTCGAGCCCGGCAGGTCAGAGGGCTTGGTACTAGCGGCGACGGGTCCAACGGTTCCGGTCAGGGTCACGACACCAAGAACGCCTTCCGTTGATTGATTTGCTTGATTGGCAATCCCCATATTGCGCATCTGGCCAACGACCTGATCGGTGTTGAAGTTCATGCTCATATCGATGTTGCCGACAAGCTGTTGTCCGTCTTCACCGTTGACGCTCAGGTCAGCCGCAAAGCCGCCGATGAAGTCAGCGGTTCCGGTGATCGCGACGGTCTGGTTGCGTGGATAGTTCAGTGTATCTTCTAGACGGTCTTGCGTGGTGGTCAAAGCGGCGGTCGTAAATGTCACCGGCGGGGGAGGATCTGCGGTGATCGATTCTGCGTCAGTGCCACCACACGCGGCAAGAGCGATCAAGGTGAAGGGCAGGGCGGTGCGGGCAAGCATGTAAGAACTCCATTAACGTGCTCTCTGCTTGCCCTTATTTGCGACAGCGGTCTGTGGCGTGCGTCACACTTCTACAGCTAGTCGTTCCGTTCCGTATAGAACCCGCCGTCGCCCGTCAGTGTGAGCGAGTAGTCATCAGTTGAACCGCCTGTCGTGCCGCCCGAGACGCTGCCCGAGATGACGTCGCCGTTCTCAAAATTGTCGCGCACGTCGCCATCGAGGTCGAGCCGCCACGTTGCAGTCGGGTCGCCGATTGTGTCTGTCACAACGGCGCCGATGACACCCGTGGCCGTTGCATCAACGCGGCCGCTTTCTGCCCGCCCGCTCACTGTCAAAGAGCCGGTAAGACCCTGGTCATCGAACCCGTCTTCAGCGTCATCGAACAGGTTCAGGTTATCAATGCGTCCCGAGATGTTGCTTGATCCCGCCCGGTCACCGGCCTCGGCAAAGTCCAGTTCCAGCTCCAGATCCCCCAAGACTTTAAAGTCGTCGACACCCTGTACGATTGCATCGCTATAGATGTTGCCTTCGTAAGTGGCGCTGCCTGCAGGAATGCGGTCGGCTGGGGTGAAATCAAGGGAGTCTCCGAACCTGCCATCCGCTTCGGCGGCACGGAAGTCCGCGCGGCTGGCGGTATTGGCTTCGGGGAGGGCACATGCGGTGATGAAAAGTGCGGGGGTGAGAAACAGCAAAGTGCGGGTCATGTTTCGTGTCCTGTCAAATATGTCCACGCGGGACCAGTGATGTTGATATGGGGACTTTGACACCGCATGTAAGGCTAGGCGATTTCGGTAGGCTGATATGCGATAACACGCGGCCTATGGCGGCAGTTTTTGCGCGAAACGAAACCAGTTTGCCTGACGGTATCTCGCTGTGTTGACACGCCATTCGACTCTGCCTATACGCCGCTCAACCGCGCGAGGGGCACCTGTGTCTTGCGTGGAAATCGATAAGCCTTGGTCAAGAACCGTCCTACTGCTGGATTGTTCCTCTGGTTAACGCACCGCACCAATCCTCCGGTAAGGGATTGACTGCGGAATTTTTGTGCTTCCCGGAAACGTGGGGCGTTACCGACGAGAAAACCCCGCGTCTGAGATGGCGCATAACATGTGAAGAGATGGGAACATCAAACGATGCCAACTATTCAGCAGCTGATCCGCAAGCCGCGCCAGCCGAAAGTTACGAAATCCAAGTCGCAGCACTTGGAATCCTGCCCTCAGAAACGTGGTGTTTGCACACGCGTTTATACAACGACACCAAAGAAGCCGAACTCCGCGATGCGGAAGGTTGCAAAGGTTCGCCTGACCAACGGCTACGAAGTGATCAGCTACATCCCTGGTGAAAGCCACAACCTTCAGGAACACTCCGTGGTTCTGATCCGTGGCGGCCGTGTGAAAGACCTTCCAGGTGTCCGGTACCACATCCTGCGCGGTGTTCTTGATACTCAGGGTGTCAAAGACCGTAAGCAGCGTCGTTCGAAGTACGGCGCGAAGCGTCCGAAATAAATGGGCCGGCGGGGTGAACCCCGCCCTACCCACCAACCGTAGGGCGGGGTTTACCCCGCCGCCATTTGAAACAACGAAAAGGTTCGACACATGTCACGCCGCCACGCCGCTGAAAAACGCGAAGTCCTGCCTGATGCCAAGTATGGCGATAAGGTCCTGACGAAATTCATGAACAACCTGATGATTGACGGCAAAAAGTCGGTCGCAGAACGCATCGTCTACAACGCATTCGACCGCGTTGAAGATAAATTGAAAAAAGCACCTGTGGAAGTCTTCCACGAAGCGCTCGACAACATCAAACCAAACCTTGAGGTCCGCTCCCGCCGTGTGGGTGGTGCGACCTATCAGGTGCCTGTTGATGTCCGCCCAGAGCGCCGCGAAGCCCTCGCCATCCGTTGGTTGATCGCTGCTGCTCAGAAGCGCAACGAAAACACCATGGAAGAGCGTCTCGCCGGTGAACTGCTCGATGCAGTCAACAACCGCGGCACCGCGGTGAAGAAGCGCGAAGACACCCACAAAATGGCTGACGCCAACAAAGCGTTCAGCCACTACCGCTGGTAATAGGGAAGCATCCACATGGCACGCGAGTATCCCCTCGAACTTTACCGAAACTTTGGGATTATGGCGCACATCGACGCCGGAAAGACCACATGTTCGGAACGCATCCTGTACTACACAGGCAAGTCCCACAACATTGGTGAGGTGCACGACGGTGCGGCCACCATGGACTGGATGGAGCAGGAACAAGAGCGTGGGATCACCATCACCTCTGCTGCGACAACCACATTCTGGGAACGCACCGAAGACGGCGAGACAGCCGACACTCCGAAGCACCGGATGAACATCATCGACACACCGGGCCACGTTGACTTCACCATCGAAGTTGAGCGTTCGCTTGCTGTGCTTGACGGTGCCGTTTGTGTTCTTGACGCCAACGCAGGTGTTGAGCCGCAGACAGAAACCGTGTGGCGTCAGGCTGACCGTTACAAAGTGCCGCGCATGGTTTTCGTCAACAAAATGGACAAGATCGGCGCTGACTTCTTCAACTGCGTGCGCATGATCGAAGACCGTACCGGCGCACGTGCAGTGCCTGTTGGTATCCCGATTGGCGCTGAGAACGAGCTGGAAGGCCTGATCGACCTGGTGACCATGGAAGAATGGCTCTGGCAGGGTGAAGATCTGGGCGCGTCCTGGATTAAAGCACCAGTGCGCGACAGCCTCAAGGACATGGCCGAAGAATGGCGTGGCAAGATGATCGAAGCTGCTGTTGAGCAGGACGATGACGCCATGATGGAATACCTGGAAGGCAACGAGCCTGACGTGCCAACCCTGCGCGCTTTGCTGCGTAAGGGCACGCTGAGCATGGCGTTTGTGCCGGTGTTGGGTGGCTCTGCCTTCAAAAACAAGGGTGTTCAGCCTCTCTTGAACGCTGTGATCGACTACCTGCCGAGCCCGCTCGACGTTGTTGATTACATGGGCTTCAAGCCGGGCGACGAGGACGAAGTCCGCAACATCGCACGCCGCGCAGACGACGATATGGCGTTTGCTGGTCTGGCCTTCAAAATCATGAACGACCCATTCGTGGGCTCCCTGACCTTCACCCGGATCTATTCTGGCGTGCTGAACAAGGGTGACACGATGCTCAACTCCACCAAAGGTGGGAAAGAGCGTGTGGGCCGCATGATGATGATGCACTCCAACAACCGCGAAGAGATCGAAGAGGCATTCGCCGGCGACATCATCGCCTTGGGTGGTCTGAAGAACACCACAACCGGTGACACGCTCTGTGCACAGAATGATCCGGTGGTTCTGGAAACGATGACGTTCCCCGATCCGGTGATCGAGATCGCTGTTGAGCCAAAGACCAAAGGCGATCAGGAGAAGATGGGCATCGCCCTGCAGCGTCTGGCAGCCGAAGATCCATCCTTCCGTGTGGAAACTGACCTCGAAAGCGGCCAGACCATCATGAAAGGCATGGGCGAACTTCACCTCGACATCCTCGTTGACCGCATGAAGCGCGAGTTCAAGGTTGAGGCGAACATCGGTGCGCCACAGGTGGCCTATCGTGAGACCATTGGTCACGAAGTCGAACATACATATACCCACAAGAAACAGTCTGGTGGTTCCGGTCAGTTCGGCGAAGTGAAACTGCTGATCTCCCCAACAGAACCGGGCGAAGGGTACTCCTTCGAGTCCAAGATTGTTGGTGGTGCGGTGCCTAAGGAATACATCCCGGGCGTCGAAAAGGGCATCAACTCTGTCATGGACAGCGGCCCATTGGCTGGCTTCCCAGTGATCGACTTCAAAGTGCAGTTGCTGGACGGGAAATTCCACGACGTGGACTCCTCGATCCTCGCGTTTGAAATCGCGGCACGCATGTGCATGCGGGAAGGCATGCGCAAGGCGGGTGCAAAGCTGCTTGAGCCGATCATGAAAGTCGAAGTGATCACGCCAGAAGAATACACCGGTGGCATCATCGGTGACCTGACATCCCGCCGGGGTCAGGTGTCTGGTCAGGACACACGCGGTAACGCCATTGCCATCGACGCAATGGTGCCGCTGGCGAATATGTTTGGCTACATCAACACACTGCGTTCCATGTCTTCGGGCCGCGCGCAGTTTACGATGCAGTTTGACCACTACGACCCAGTACCAAACAACATCTCGGAAGAGATCCAGGCGAAATACGCGTAAATCCGGGAGTCGGGGTGAACCCCGACCTACCCACCAACCGTAGGCCGGGGTTGACCCCGGCACCCGAACAAAGGAGGCCACACCATGGCTAAGGAAAAGTTTGAACGCACGAAACCGCACGTCAACATTGGCACCATCG
>JAHDEX010000023.1 GCA_020628545.1 Paracoccaceae bacterium
TGTTGGGCCAACCGATCTCAATGCTGATTCCCGAAGTTGTTGGCTTTGAGCTTACAGGTGAAATGGTTGAAGGCACTACCGGCACCGACCTCGTCCTCAAGGTTGTCGAGATGCTGCGCGAGATGGGCGTCGTCGGGAAGTTCGTTGAATTCTACGGTGACGGGCTTGACCGCCTTCCACTCGCCGACCGCGCAACCATCGCGAACATGGCGCCGGAGTATGGTGCCACCTGCGGCTTCTTCCCGATCGACGGCGAAACCTTGCGCTACCTGCGCAATACCGGTCGAGACGAAGATCGCATTGCACTGGTGGAAGCCTATGCGAAAGAGAATGGCCTCTGGCGCGACGAAACCTACGCACCGATCTACACGGACACGCTGTCGCTCGACATGAGCACGGTTGTCCCGGCCATCTCCGGTCCAAAACGTCCGCAAGACCACATTGCGCTGACCGAAGCTGCGACGGCGTTTGGTGATTATGTGCAAGGTCAGCGCCCGGAGAAACAAGCGGATGCCGAAGAAAAGGCTGAGATGGCGGGCGAAGGCGGACGGACTGCGCCGCAAGACATTCCCGGCAACATTGGCTACCACAACAGTCATCCGGTGAAGGGTGAGGACTACAGCCTGCATGATGGGTCTATCGTCATTGCCTCGATCACATCCTGCACCAACACGTCCAACCCTTATGTGATGATCGGCGCGGGTCTTGTCGCGCGCAAGGCACGCGAACTGGGCCTGAACCGCAAACCATGGGTGAAGACATCGCTGGCCCCGGGGAGCCAGGTTGTTTCGGAATATCTTGAAGCGGCCGGCCTGCAAGAAGACCTCGATGCGATAGGTTTCAACTTGGTTGGCTACGGGTGCACGACGTGCATCGGCAACTCAGGCCCTATTCAGGCTGAGTTGTCCGAGGCAATTGCCGACGGCGACCTGATTGCTGCCTCTGTCCTGTCCGGCAATCGCAACTTCGAAGGACGGATCAGCCCGGATGTCCGCGCGAACTACCTCGCGTCGCCGCCATTGGTCGTGGCCTATGCGCTTGTCGGTGACATGAATGTTGATATTGCAAACGACCCCATTGGTCAGGACACAAACGGCAATGACGTCTACCTCAAGGACATCTGGCCCACCTCGGAGGAAATCAACGCGCTGGTTGAGAAAACGGTTACGCGAGATGCCTTCATCAGCAAATACGCGGATGTGTTTAAGGGCGATGACCGGTGGCAGGCGGTTGAGACGCCCGACTCCGAAACTTACGATTGGCCTGCAACATCGACCTACATCCAGAACCCGCCATACTTCCAAGGGATGTCCAAGGACGCGGGCAGTATCGACAATATTGAAGGCGCAAAGGTGCTGGCATTGCTTGGTGACATGGTCACAACCGACCACATTTCACCTGCCGGGTCCTTCAAAGACACCACCCCTGCCGGTCAATACCTGATCGATCGTCAGGTGCCGGTGCGGGAGTTCAATTCCTACGGCTCTCGGCGCGGCAATCATGAGGTGATGATGCGCGGCACTTTCGCCAACATCCGCATTCGCAACGAAATGCTGGATGGTGTTGAGGGGGGCTATACGAAAGGCCCTGACGGCAATCAGACTTCGATCTTCGACGCCGCGATGGCGCATCAACACAACGGGACGCCTTTGGTGATTTTCGCGGGTGAGCAGTACGGTGCAGGATCATCCCGGGACTGGGCCGCAAAAGGCACTGCCCTTTTGGGTGTCAAAGGCGTGATTGCGGAGAATTTTGAACGCATTCACCGCTCCAACCTCGTTGGCATGGGCGTCATCCCGTTCGAATTCACAGGCGGCGACACGCGAAAGTCTCTCGGGCTAACCGGGGACGAGACGGTCACGATCACAGGGCTCGACAGTGTGAAACCTCTGCAAGAGATGGAGGCCGTGATCACGATGGGCGATGGCACCGAAAAGACCATCACTGTGAAGTGCCGCATCGATACCGCTGTTGAGATCGATTACATCAAGAACGGTGGTGTGCTGAATTACGTGCTGCGTAATCTCGCAAACGCGGCCTAGGCCGGACAAGATTGCGTGCGCTTGAGGGATAACATGTCCCTCAAGCGGTCGTCCGTGTGACAACTAGGCGTGTTCCGAGCCTTTCTCTTCCCCTGCCAAGCCAAGCGCCTGCATCTGACGCGCTTCAAATGTTTCGAGAAACGCGGTGTCTCTCGCCGCAAAGCAACGATTGTACCAAGCACGTATAGGACCGGTCTCAGGCAGAATATCCGGGAACCATTGGAAAGGTGCGCTGACCAGCAGGTCAGCCGCGGAAAAGGTGTCATCGACAAGGAAGTCTTGCTGCGACAGAGCGTTTTCCAGCGTTTTGAACATCGTCTCCTGATCGCGGCACCATTCTCGAACCATGTCGTTGTCTGCCGCTCCGAGGTACGTGAGGTACAGTATCGGCTCAATCACGCTTCCATAGTAGAACAACCAGCTGAGGTAATCGCCGCGCGCTGGATGATCCAAACCGCGCCCTAACTCACTGCTGAAGTGATCGGTAAGCCAAAGCATGATCGCCCCCCGTTCGCGGATGAAGCGACCGTCGACCTCTAACAGAGGCACCTTGCCTTCAGGATGGGGGTTCTGCGGGTCGATGTGCCCGCGGCCTCCATGCCGTTTGATGTGCACGGTTTCGATCGCGACCTCTGTCTCTTTTCCCATAAGCCTTAGCAGGCTCAGGATGTCCGTCGCGCGAGAGTTTGGTGAGTAGTAAAGCTTGATCATCTGTCTGGTCCTCAATTTGTCGATGAGGGCTTTTTGGCACGACGCTGTTGTCAAAACCTGGCAACAGCGCTTTGGTACTGTTTGATATGGCAAAATCTGATCGTCTCCTACGTCTCATGCAACTTCTGCGCACGTTGCCGAAGCCAGTGACCGCAGTCACGTTGGCGGAACGGCTGGAAGTCTCCAAACGGACCGTCCATCGCGATGTCGATGCGTTGCGCGCGGCTGGCGGACAAATCGATGGGGAGGCGGGCGTGGGATATACGCTTGTTGAAGACATTGCCCTACCGCCACAGACCCTTACGCGGCTCGAGACTGAGGCGCTTGCAATTGGGCTTGCTGAGGTGCAGCACCGCGGCGACGCGCAATTAGCCGCGGCGGCGCGCGACGCATTGGCGAAGATCACAGCAACTCTGCACGAGCGGCAGCAGCGAGACTTTTTGCACGCTGTTAGCCAAGTCTATCGCTTCACGACACCTGAACCATCAACTGTCGATATCTCAGCCATCAGGGAAGCTTGCTGGTCCGAAAAAGTCCTGCAAATCAGGTATGAGGATCGCAAAGGCGCGGTGACAGAGCGTCAGATTTACCCGCTCGCCGTTCTTTATTTCGAATATGCGGTTATGTTGCTGGCTTACTGCAACCTACGAGACGACTACCGGTCCTTCCATGTGACGCACATTCTGAATGTCACCGCGACAGACGAAAGCTTTCGCCCACACCGTGTACGCTACTTAAATGACTACGTTGCAGACCTGCGCGCACGGCTGGGTGATCGCGCAAAGATCTTCTGATCAGTTACCCACGGCCTCTGCCAATGCAGGCTCAAACCGCTGTTCGACGTCCGACCCGACGAGCGGGCCAATGTGGCGGTAGAGGACAGTGCCATCCCGTCCGACGATAAATGTCTCTGGCGGCGCAGTAACGCCCCAGTCAATAGAGACACGCCCGCGAGGGTCAAAGCCAGTCGCAAAAAACGGGTCGCCATCATCTGCCAAATAACCCGCCGCCTGGTCCTGAACATCACGGATGTTGATGCCCGCAACGCGATACCCCTGCTCTTCCAGCGCCAGCAGATAGGGATGTTCCGCACGACAAGGCGGGCACCAGCTGGCCCAGAAATTCACCAGCGTCACCTCGCCAGACCGCAGGTCTTCGGCGGTCAGCAGTTCTGTGCCGGTTACAGCTTCTTCAGTCACACCAGGCGCCTGTTGACCGATGAAAGTGGACGGCAATTCGTTTGGGTTATCGCGAAACATGCCCCCCAGAAACAGGCCCGCCAGTGCAGCGAAGATCGCAGGCGGCGCAATCATCATCGGATTGATCTTAGCCATTTTCCTCAACCTCCTCTAACGCCGCCTTAGCCCGTCTCGACTGACTGAGCGAAAGGCCGACGAGGGCGAAAATCAGCAGCAACGCAAGCCCATAGGACATGAGGATTTCGAAGGCGTAGTCACCCAGATCAGGCATCATGCTCTCCTCGTGCGGGACTGAAGCGCCTTCATCCGCCGCAGACGGATCTCTGTTCGGGTCCGCAACAGTACCAATGCAATGAACAAGAGGACAAAGCCAGCCATCGCGACCACCAGTGGGATCCAGAAAACGTCGGCGACATTTTCCTCTTTATCCAGCGACAGGGACGCGCCCTGATGCAAACCTTGTGCCCAAAACTGTGCCGCATAGCGCGACAGGATCGCAAAGATCGACCCGACAATGCACAGGATAGACGTCAAATCCGCGGCGGTGTCCGGGTCCTCAATGGCCGCCCAAAGCGCCATGTATCCAAGGTAGAACAGAAATAAGATCAGGAAGGATGTCAAACGCGGGTCCCATTCCCAGTACGTTCCCCAAATGGGTGCGCCCCAAAGCGCGCCGGTCAAAAGCGCGATAAGCGTCATCGTCACGCCCACCGGAGCCGCAGCTTTCGCGGCGAGTGCAGACACGTGGTGCCGTCTGACCAGCCAGATCAGCGAAGCCACCAGCATCATCAACCACGCGTTAATCGCCATCAGGGCCGACGGGACATGCAGGTAGATGATCTTGACAGTCGAGCCCTGCCGAAAGTCATCCGGCGTAAAGAAAAAGCCCCAGATCAAGCCAACGCTCGTGCAAATCACGGCAAGCACAGACACCCAGACAAGGACAGGCCCGGTCCAATCCATGAACTTTTTCGGATTTGCATATTCCCACAAAGACATGCGCGCTTCGTACCTTTCCGGGGCTCCGCCCTCAATCCCCGATCACCGTAATGTCACACGCAATGCCGCAGCAGTTGCGAACGGCAGGATCGCAAGGCTTCCCAGTGTGATAACCGCGCCGAGCATCAAGGGTGTTGTTGTCGCCTGGCCGTCTGCCGCGCGGCGCACGGCGTCTGCACCCATGATCAGCGTTGGCACGTAAAGTGGCAGTACCAGCAACGACAGGAGAAGACCCCCGCGTCGCAAGCCAACTGTCAGTGCGGCGCCAAATGTCCCGATCATCGATAGTGCGGGCGTCCCGATCAGTAGCGATATGACGAGCACGCCGTAGGCCTGTGGTGCGAGTTGCAAAAGAAAACCCAGCAAGGGGGCCGCAAGGCACAACGGCAATCCTGTTGTCAGCCAATGGGCCACTGCCTTGATCAGACTGACGCCTTCAAGTGGCAATGGTGAGGTTGCGAGGAGGGCAAGTGCGCCGTCCTCATAGTCCAGCGCAAAAATCCGGTCGAGCGACAAGAGCGCCGCCAACAAGGCCGCGACCCAAAGAACACCGGGCGCGATGGCGCTCAGCAGGTCAGCGTCGGGGCCAACTCCAAACGGCACGAGAACAACAACAATCAAAAAGAATGCAAGCCCAAGGCCAAAGCCGCCGCCTGCCCGGATCGCCAAGCGCAGGTCGCGCAGCAAAAGCGCCTTCAAAGGAACGCCTCGTCCGACGCGCCGGTGTCCGTTTCGGTGGCTTTGTAGGGTGTCAGGTCAAGCTCTGGCAGGTCCAACCCCAGATCAATATGGGTCGCGATTACGGCGGCTCCGCCTTTGGCGAGATGCTGCTCCTGCAAGAAAGTCGCAAAAAGCTTCACTGAAAAGCCATCCAGCGAGACGGTTGGTTCGTCTAACAATAACAGTGGCCTGTTCACGACCGCGAGGCGCGCGAGTCCAAGCCTGCGTTTCTGCCCGGCAGACAGTGTGCCCGCGATACGGTCTTTCAGATCGGCAATATCGAAATGCGCAAAGGCCGCGTCATTCAGCGTCGTCCCATGCACCTCGGCCCAGAAGCTGAGGTTTTCGCGTACGGTCAGTGCCGCTTTCACTCCATCGGCATGGCTGGCGTAAGCCAATATTTCGGGTTCCACCTCAATCTGACCTGACAAGGCGGGCTGCAGCCCAGCCAGCGTGCGCAGCAACGTTGTCTTGCCGATCCCGTTCGGTCCGCGCAGCACAAGCGCCTGACCTGCAGCAACAGTGAAGGACACGCCTGCCAGAACAGCACTGCCACCGCGCGCGATGGTCAGATCGCGGACGGTCAGCATCCTAGACCGGGATCAGCGCCAATGCGACGCGCCGCCCTTCTGACAGAAGCACATTATACGTGCGGCAGGCGGCGGGAGACGCCATCGCTTCCACGCCCATCCCCGCCTCTTCCAGCGTGGCGCGAAAGTCTGTGGGGATATGCGCAATATCGGCCCCGGTCCCCACGAAGACGACATCGACGTTGTCTTTCTGGGCCAGCACGGTTTGCGTATCCCCGTAGCCTCCCCAAGACGTGACTCCGGTTGGAAACACGCAGGTCGGACCTTCGAAAACTTGACCACCGACCCTGAAAAACCCAGGGCCGTAGCCATCGACTGGCCGACTGTTGTCGTACTGAACTTCATTCAGGCGCATGCCACCCTCACGCGTCGATATTGGCGTATTGGTTGCCGACCGTTGGCGCTTTCTTCGACCAGTCGCGCTTCACGCCAAGCACAAGCAGTGCTGCTGTCGCCACGAAGATCGACGAATAGGTCCCGATGAACACGCCCCACATCATCGCAAACACAAAGCCGCGGATCACGTCCCCACCCAATACGAAGAGCGCGAGCAAAGCCAGCATTGTGGTGACCGAGGTCATCAACGTCCGGCTCAGCGTTTCGTTGATCGAGATGTTCAGGACCTCTTTCAGCGGGCGTTTCTTGTACTTGCGCAGGTTTTCCCGCACGCGGTCAAAGACGATCACCGTGTCGTTGATCGAGTAGCCCACGATGGTCAAAAGTGCTGCAATAATCGCAAGATCGAACTTGATCTGAAGTTCCGAGAAGATCCCAATGGTCAACACAACGTCATGCACCAAAGCAAGCACCGCACCCAACGCGAATTGCCATTCGAACCGTAGCCAGATGTAAATTAGGATCGCACCAACCGCCAAGGCGACAGCAATTGCCGCCGTGGTGATCAGTTCGCCTGAGACTTTCGGGCCGACAGATTCCACAGATGGGAAGGTCACTGTCGGATCGATGGCTTGCAAAGCACTCTGAACAGCATTGATGGTTTCTACTGCAACCGACTCCTGCCCGTCTTGCGCCTGAATACGGATCATCGCGACATGCTGGTCTTCCGCAAAATTCGGGTCGAAGACTTCTGTGATCGAGACATCACCCAGTTCCAGAGGCGCGATCGCGTCACGGTATGCACCGACATCAATTTGTTGCTCAGACTGCGTCCGGATCGAGGTACCTCCCTGGAAGTCGATCCCGAAGTTCAGCCCTTGATAGAGGAACGACCCAAAGGCGATCACCACCATGAAGGCGGACATACCCAGCCAAAGACGTGCACGTGAGAAGAAATCAAACGACGTATGCTCCTTGACCAACCGAATGAAACCTTTGATTGGAAGCTCTTTCGGGCGCTTGCGTGAGAACCAGATAGCGATAATGGCTCGGGTGACAAACAACGCGGTAAAGACCGACGTGATGATCCCAAGCGCCAGCGTAATCGCAAACCCGCGCACTGGGCCGGAGCCTGCAAGGAACAAGATCGCTGCGGTGATGAATGTTGTTACGTTTGCATCAAGGATCGAAGACAAGGCCTTTTCATACCCCAGTTCAATCGCCCGTGCAGGGCCTTTGGAGGTCCGCATTTCCTCGCGTATTCGCTCAAAAACAACCACGTTCGCGTCAACCGCCATACCGATGGTCAACACGATCCCTGCGATGCCCGGAAGTGTCAGGGTTGCGCCGATCAACGACAGCAACCCGAAGATCAGGCAAATGTTGATGATCAAAGCGACGTTCGCGAAAATGCCGAACAGTCCATATGACAGCGCCATATAGATCAGGATCGCAATCCCCGCGACGATGCAGGCGATCTGCCCCGCATCGATGGAGTCCTGTCCCAGTTCCGGCCCAATCGTCCGCTCTTCCAGGAAGGTCAGTTCCGCCGGCAAAGCACCGGCCCGCAGCAAGACCGCAAGGTTCGTCGATTCCTCGACCGAGAAATTCCCGGTGATAATCCCTGAACCGCCTGGGATGTGGCTTTGGATCGTGGGGGCACTGATCACCTCATCATCCAGCACAATCGCAAAGGGCGCACCGATGTTTTCCAACGTGTAGTCGCCGAACTTCCGGGCACCGGTTGGGTTGAAGTTGAAGTTCACCGCCGGGTTGTTGTTCTGATCAAACGACGGCTGCGCGTTTGTCAGCTCCTCACCAGTCACCACCGGCGTGCGTTCCAAGATGTAGAAAACACCCGGTTCATCCAGCGATGGGACCAACTCATTGCCGGAGCCGGGTGAAGCATTTGCATCGGTCACACGCCCAACAACCGGCTGGAACGTCAACTGCGCTGTCGTCCCGATCAGTTCTTTCACTTCTTCGGCAGACCCAATCCCGGGCACCTGGATCAGGATACGCGTGGCCCCCTGGCGCTGGATTGTCGGTTCCCGCGTACCGACCTCATCAATCCTGCGACGCACGATTTCAAGCGATTGCAGGATCGTGCGCTCATCGACGGCCTGCCGTTCGGCATCTGACATCGTGACAGTCAGGATTTTCCCGTTTGCCGAGACATCTATGTTGCTGGCGCCAGCGCCGGTCAAACTCACAATCGGCTGGGCCAATCCGCGAACAAGTTCGAGGGCTCGGGCAACACCCGTTTCTTCGCCAATTGAAAAGCGCAAAATGTCTTCCGGCGCGTCCAAATCACGCTGCACAAACCCAACGACATCCCGTTCCGCAACAAGCGTATCGCGAATTTCCGGCCACATGCCGTCCATGACCGAGGCATAAACCTGCTCCACCTGCACTTCTGCCAGCAGATGCGCCCCGCCACGCAGGTCCAGTCCGAGGTTCACAAGACCCGACGGCAGGAAGGACGGCCAGGCCGCATAATCTGCTTCCAGCTCGGCCGATGACTGGCCGTTCTCAATGAACGCTGCCGCATCATTGTGCCGCTCCACGTCACCGTAGAAGGCATTTGGCATCGCCAGAACAAGGCCAACCACACAGGTCAGCCAAATCATCACCTGCTTGAATGCAGAGATCTGCAACATAACGTGCGGCCCCCTTGGCCAGTTGTTTACTTGGCCGGTTCGGTCTTGTTGAGAACGGTTGTGATGGTCGAGCGGACGACTTTCACAACAACGCCAGAGGCAATCTCAACCTCGATCTCGTTGCTGTCGTCTTTTACTTTCGTCACTTTGCCGATGACACCACCTTGCGTGACCACCTGATCGCCACGGCGCAGGGCCGCAACCATTTCCTGATGTTCTTTCAGCTTCTTTTGCTGTGGTCGGATCAAAAGGAAGTACATGATCGCAAAGATCAGAAGAAGCGGAATAAGCGATTCAATACCCTGCATTTAGGTCCCCGGTATCATTGTTTATTATGTCCTCAGCCGGTCAGGCTCAGGGTCGCGGCACATTAGGTGGCACACCTCAGAAACGCAACGCGATGCGCGCGCTTTTCGCAGTTCACACCACCCTTTCTTTGATGCATATGGGGGCACGTTTTTGAAACGCCACCCAAATGGAGAAAGAAGATGCACGATATCCGCATGATCCGTGACAATCCCGCAGCATTTGACGCTGCTTTGTCTCGCCGGGGTCTGGATGCCATGTCCTCCTCCATCCTGGAAATCGATGCCGCGCGCCGCGCCAAAATCGCCGCCGCCGAAGAGGCACAAGCGGCCGCCAACAAGGCCGCCAAGGAGGTTGGTGCCGCCAAAGGGCGTGGCGATGAAGATGAATTCCAACGCCTTCGCGCGCTTGTCGCCGACAAGAAAGCAGAGATTGCCCAACTGAATGATGAGGCGAAAGCGGAAGATCAGCGTCTGACCGCGCTTTTGGCTGAAATTCCGAACTTGCCTTACGACGACGTGCCGGACGGTGCTGATGAGGCCGACAACGTCGAAGTGCGCAAATGGGGCGAGCCTGCCCGCATCAACAACGCCAAGGAACACTTCGAAATCCCTGCATGTGTTGATGGCCTGGACTTCGCAACAGCGGGAAAAACCTCTGGCTCGCGCTTCGTCTTCCAGCGCGGTGCCGTCGCGCGTGTGCACCGCGCCATCGCGCAATTCATGCTCGACGTGCACACCGAGGAAAACGGTTTGGAAGAGGTCAACTGCCCCGTCCTTGTGCGCGATGACGCGATGTATGGCACTGACAAATTGCCGAAGTTTGGCGACGACAGCTATCAGACGACAAATGGCTGGTGGTTGATCCCGACCTCCGAAGTCACGCTGACCTATTCCGTTGCGAATGATGTGCTGGACGAGGCCCAATTGCCGCGCCGGATGACGGCGCACACGCTGTGTTTCCGGTCGGAGGCCGGATCTGCCGGGCGCGATACTGCGGGTATGCTGCGTCAGCATCAGTTCGAAAAGGTTGAGATGGTGACGATCTGTCACCCCGATCACTCGGACGACGAACAAAAGCGGATGCTGCGTTGTGCAGAAGACATCCTTGAGCGGCTCGACATCCCCTACCGCACGGTGATCCTCTGCACCGGCGACATGGGTTTTGGCGCACGCCGGACCTACGACATCGAAGCCTGGCTTCCGGGGCAGAACGCCTATCGCGAGATTTCCTCTGTCTCAACAACCGGCGACTTTCAGGCCCGCCGGATGAACGCGCGCTTCAAACCCGCCGATGGCGGCAAGCCGCAATTCGTCCATACGCTCAACGGTTCTGGCCTCGCGGTCGGTCGCGCGTTAATCGCAGTGTTGGAAAATGGTCAGCAAGAGAACGGCTCTGTCACTCTGCCAACCGCATTACATCCATACCTGCGCGGCAAAACTACAATCAGCGCCACCGGTGACCTGATCTGAAACATCGGCGGAAGGGCACTGCCCTTCCGCCTTCTTCTTGCTCAAAATACCTCCCCGCCGGAGGCGTCCCGCAGTCACCGCAATTGCAACATCGGCGTGACCAAATCCAAAAAATGTCGTGCGCCCGGCACGGGCGCTCAATTGGATCAAATCCCAGTCATGGCGGGGTCAGCGGTGCACCGGTGATGGCGCGCTGGATCGCGTCCATCACTTTTGACAGGCTTGCCGGGCGGTAAGCAGCGTCCGATCTGATACGGTCTTCAGTAAATGCAGCGACGTCCGCGATCCGATCAGGACCGTCACGGTCCTTCGTCAATACGCGCAGGGCCTTTTTCGCAAATCCCGCACTGGCGGTATTGACCAGGACCTCGCGGACGTTGGTGTTGCGTGCAATTTCGTCAAGCTTTTCCTGCCGCATCTCAAGCCCGGCTGCTTGCGCTCCAGCCGCAATCCACGCGAAGGTCGCAGATGACAATCCATCCCTTTCGCCGCCGCCGCCAACAGATCCATGATCGCCCGGAAACCACTCCTGCCGGTATGGCCAGTGATCGCGCTGATTGGGGTCAAGCGACACGTCCTCCTCGTCGGCCAAGGCCAGCTTATTTAACCGCTCCAGATTATCCCACAGCGTCGGCGGAAACGTTTTGCGGCGCTCGTCGAGAGCTACGGCATGGCGCGCCGACGTGACGCTTCTTGACAAGGAAAGGTCATGAAACGCGTATTTGCGGTTCAGAAATGGTGCCATCGCAAGAAAACCCGGCACACCCAACGCGCCAACTGTGTCCCAAACCCCGAGATAGGCGAGTTCCAGACGGACGCACATCCCGGGCGCCGTCTTTTCACGCCAGTTCCACTCGGCATCACTTGTCGCCGTAAAAGGCGAAAATTCCGACCGGAACAGAAAGCTGTCGGGATCATCAGGTTTTGTATCTGCACTGCGGGAGCGATAACGCGCAATGGCTTTGTGGATCTCGCCAACCCGGTCTCTTGGTGGGATGCCACAAGATCGGATAAGCCCCGCAAGCGACCGCGCGGTGTAGCCGCCGCGCGAGAACCCAAAGATAAAGACCTCGTCCCCCGGCTCGTAGCAGAACACCAACGCCCGATAGGCGTCTTCGATGTTGCGCGTCAGGCCCCAGCCAAAGGCACCGCCGCCAATCGTATCCATTTTCCGCGCGAGCCAGCTTGCCCCCGCGCCCGAGCCCACGCCGCGTTGGTAGATGACCTGCTGTTTGCGTCCATCTTCCGCGCTCAGTCGCACGGCTTGCGCCATGCGCACAACGTTTGTCGGGTGCGGCGCGTCATCTCGGTTCCATGTGCCGTCGCAAAAGATTGCAATCCGCTTCATTCAAACCTCCTGTGGTTGTGGACAGATTTCGCGAAAGCTGACGCAGGGGCAAGTCAGCAATCCCTGACCATTTTTGAACTTTTTCGGCGGATGCGAGTATTACGGGTATGTTCTATGCAGTCCTGACCCTGATTTTCACGGTGACGTTCGTCATCTCGCCCGCCTTCACGACCTTTACCGGTTTTGAGGCGAACCAACTGCCAATCCCGCAAATCAATCCGCCGATCCAGCCCGCCGGATATGCCTTTGGGATCTGGGGTCTAATTTACGCTTGGCTGCTTATCTCGGCAATCTTTGGGATCGTGAAACGCAGCGATGACCCAGCTTGGGAAGAACCGCGCAAAGACCTGATCGTCAGCCTTGCCATCGGGACACCCTGGCTTTGGGTTGCAACGCAAAGCGCGATTTGGGCCACAATCTTGATAATCGTCATGGCGATCTTTGCCATCCGCGCGATGTTCAAGGCGCCGCGACTGTTCGATCGCTGGCTCTTTCAGGCGCCAGTCGCGATCTACGCAGGTTGGCTGACTGCCGCCTCCTTTGTCTCGCTGGGGTCAACGCTTGCTGGCTACGGCATCCTGCTGAACAGTTGGGGGTGGGCTATCGTCGGCATTAGTGGAGCGCTGATCGTGACGACATGGGCGTTTTGGCAGCGGCCATCCGCGCCGGAGTATCTGGCTGCAGTCATCTGGGCACTCGTCGGCATCGTTGTGGCCAACCAGACAGAGACAATCAGCGTCAGCTATCTCGCGAGTGCGGGGATCATGATCCTGCTGGTTCTCGTCCCAATGGGTTACTTCAACGCTCGTAAGATCCGGGTTTCTTAAGGTGCTTTGACAAGCGCGATGGCTGAGACGACTTTTTGTCCTTGTAAGGGTTCTTGTCGCCCTGATCGCGCAAGTAGAGCCGCACTGGAGTACCTGGCATGTCAAAGTCTGTGCGCAATCCGTTGATCAGATACCGGCGATAGCTTTCGGGCACCTGATCTGGAAAGCTCGTCATAACCACAAACGCTGGTGGTCGCGTTTTGACCTGTGTCGCGTAGCGCATCTTGATCCGCCGGCCGCCCGGAGCGGGCGGTGGGTGCTGTTCCAGCATGCCCGTTAGCCACCGGTTCAGCTGAGCCGTCGTCACACGGCGGTTCCACACTTCATGCGCCCGCATGATGGCCTCTTGCAGCCTATCCAATCCGCGCCCTGTTTTGGCTGAGACCGTGACCAGTGGCGCGCCTTTCAACTGCGGCAGCAGGCGGGCGAAGGACTCTTTGAGTTCCTTCAGCTTTGCCTGCTTCTCATCCTCGGCATCCCATTTGTTGACCGCCACAACGACAGCACGCCCTTCGCGCTCGGCCAGATCGGCAATCCGCAGGTCCTGCTGTTCGAACGGAATGCTCGCATCAAGCAAAACCACCACGACTTCGGCGAATTTCACTGCTCTCAAACCATCTGAGACAGAAAGCTTTTCGATCTTTTCCTGAACTTTCGCCTTTTTGCGCATCCCGGCAGTGTCGAAGATCCGCATGGGGACGCCGTTCCAGTCCTGCTGGACCGAGATCGCGTCCCGCGTGATCCCAGCCTCGGGCCCAGTCAGCAAACGCTCTTCACCGATGATCTTGTTTATGAGGGTAGACTTGCCTGCGTTTGGGCGTCCCACAACGGCGATCTGCAGGGGCCGACTGCGTGTCGGTACGCGGGCAGCCTCTTCGGCGTCGTCATCATCGCTGACGTCCACATCGACCTCAGGCGCATCGGCATCTGCCCGCCCTTCCAAACCCTCTGCGATAGGGCGGAGAGCGATCAGCAAATCGGTGATCCCTTCGCCGTGTTCAGCGGACAGGCGGATCGGCTCTCCCAAGCCGAGCGAGAACGCCTCAAATAAAGTCGCATCAGCGGCTTTGCCTTCGGCCTTGTTCGCCGCGAGGATGACATTGGCGTTCTTCTTTCGTAGGATCTCAGCAAACATCTGGTCCGCCGGAAGCAGACCCGCACGCGCGTCGATCATGAAAAGGCAGACATCAGCCATCTCCACCGCGCGTTCAGTCAAACGGCGCATCCGCCCTTGCAGGCTATCGTCGGTCGCGTCTTCCAGACCCGCAGAATCAATCACTGTGAATCGCAGGTCTGCGATCCGGCCCTGCCCCTCGCGCAGGTCGCGGGTCACGCCAGGCTGATCATCGACCAAAGCGAGCTTCTTGCCGACCAAGCGGTTGAAAAGGGTCGATTTTCCCACGTTTGGGCGGCCAACGATGGCAAGGGTGAAGGTCATGGTGTGCTCTCCTGACCGGCAGATCACCTCATGCGGTGCTTACCGGAAAGCGTGCAATTGCCCGTTTTTGCCGACGACGTAAAGGGTCTGTCCCGCAACAACCGGATTTGACGCGGCGCCGCCCGGAATCTCAAAGCTGCCCACAAGGTTGCCTGACACCGGATCAAACTGGCGCACCAGCCCGTCAGAAGACGCCACGATTAAGCGGCCACCTGCGAGGACCGGGCCGTAATGTGCCACGACCTCATTCGATTCACGGAAGAACCCTCCGCTGCCTTCCACAAGCCCCGTTAGCTGCACACGCCAAATCGCCGTGCCATTGTCCTTGCTGAGGCGGATCAGTTCATTGATGTCATTGATCGCAAAGAGAGAGTTGCCGGCCGGCCAGACAGGGCTGATCGCACCATCACGTGCGGTCCAGACGCGATCGCCGGTATCAAGTTCAAGTGCCACGATTTGTCCGGCAAAGTTGCCAGCATAGACCCGGTTGCCATCGATGACGGGATCACCAGCAATATCACTGATGGTCGCCGCAGCAGAGCCGATGCGCGCCCCGCTCACAACAGTCGACCAACGCTGCAGGCCACCTTGGCGGAAGGTTGCGATAACCTCACCAGACGGGAATGGGAAAACAGCGAGCTGGTCATTGACCGCAACACCGGCGCCGCCACCGAATACGCCAACGGCTGGCGTGGCAAAGACCTGCCAGCGAATGCGCCCGTTCTCAACCTCCAGCGCCCACCCGGTTCCGTCTCGACCGACGATGTAAGCCAAGTCACCAAAAACGGTGGGCGCAGAGGCGCCAGGTGCGTCGAGGTCCTGTGTCCAGATTTCACCACCCGTGGCAGCGTCGAGCATGATCACTTCACCGAAGCCGGTGGTGACAAAGACACGGCCATTGCTGACCGCAATCCCACCGCCGGACGCATCATTGGCGTCGTCGCTGCCGGGCGTCACGTTGCGCGACCACACGGTGGCACCGTTCACAGCTGTTGCCGTCACGGTCGCGCGGGCATCAAGTGTGTAGATCACACCGTTGTCGACAACGGGATCCGCCGTGATCCGCGCGCGCAGGCTGTCACCTTCGCCAACATTGGTCGAAAACAGAGGCTGAGGCGCAGCCGAAAGAGCCGGATGGGTCAGTTTATGCTGTGCTGTGCCGCTGCGATGCGTCCAGGACGCGTTCGCCTGCTGCGCGGGCAGAGAAATTGGCAAAGCCTGATTGACCGTGACATCCTGAGGCCGGATGTCGAAACGTTCGCCAGGAAGAATAACGTCCTGTTCGCCACAAGCGACCAAGAGGGCAAATGCGCAAATCGCACCGATCCGGAATGTCCCTGTCACCGTTCTAGCCCCTTTTGCCGTCTTTTTCTTATTTGGTCTTATTCGCTCGCGCCTTCGGAAGTGGCCGGTTCCGGCTCTTCTCCCAGGGCCACAATCAATGTTTGGGACCTGTCGCGCAAGCCCCGCGTCACTTCCGCATCTTCGATGATACCGCGCAGCGTCTCAATTGCCGCATCGGTATTGCCATCGGCAATGTCCAATAGGGCCAATTGCTCTTGCGCCAACAGGCGGAATGGCAAGCCCGGTGAAGCAAGCGATTGCAGCGTCTGGCGTCGCTCTGCCGGGTCTGAGCCTTCAACGTCGATCAAGGTGCTCTTGAAGACCGCAACATCGCGATAAATTTGCGGTACCTCGAGATTGTTGGATAGGGCCGTCAAAGTCGCCAGCGCCGCGTCTCCGTCACCGGCTTCCTGCTGGGCCGCAGCTGTCAGCAAGGCCACCACGGCGGCATCCGCGCCGTCAGCAGGCACCTCTGTGAGAAGTTGCGCCTGCATTTCCATGTCTGTTTCGTTCAAGGCAGCGAGCAAGGCATCGCCGGTGGCTTCCGCTGCAGCCCGGTCCTGCGCCTTGGTCCATTCCACGTAACCAGCGCCACCGACCAAGCCGACAATCAGCAGAACGGCAATCCACCCATAGCGTTTGACGTAACCATAAAGCGCGTCCTTGCGGACCTCTTCAGATACTTCGCTAATGAAACTATCGGTATCGCTCACCCCTGCCCCGCTTTTCTCCGTGTCGGCATGTCGTGCCGCTTTGCCGCGCGTTCATATCTTGATCCGGCCAGTATTGCCAAGTGTTTCCGCACGGTCCGCGAAATCCCGCAAAGCGGGACGCGGCACTGCAGAAAGTGACCTTGTGTCAACTTGTGTTTCAGCCTAAAGTGAACTGATCGGTTTAGAAACACCTCGGCTCATCCAAAATGGGTCGCTCACCGTAAGAGAACAAAAGGTCATCGTTATCTCGCGCCTGTCGCAAAGGGGCTAATCATGAGAGTCATCTCAATCATCACGGCAATTCTCGTGGTTGTTGGACTGTATATGTTTGTTTTTGAGCGGGAATCTCTGCTCGACTTCGCGCAGACATCGTCACCCGCCGCGCCGACCGAAGATGAGGCCGCAAAGACAGACACCGACACGGGGGACGTGGAAGAACAAAGCGATAGCGATTTTGTACGCGTTGTTGCGATGACCTCGACGGCGACAAATGTCGACAGCGCGGTCATTCTGCGGGGGCGCACCGAAGCCGCGCGTGACGTCACCGTTGCGGCCGAAACATCCGGCCTGGTTGTGTCCGAACCTATCGCCAAGGGCACATTCGTCGACGCAGGCGACCTGTTGTGTGAGCTTGATCCCGGCACCCGCCAGGCAAGCCTTGCAGAAGCCCGCGCCCGATTGGCTGAAGCCCAAGGTCGTGTGCCAGAGGCTGAAGCGGCCGTCGCCGAAGCCAACGCACGGCTGCGCGAAGCCAACATCAACGTGGAAAATGCACGGCAATTGAACGCCCGCGGCGTCAGTTCCGAAACCCAGCTTGTCAGTATGGAGGCGATGGCCGAAGCAGCCCTCGCCGGTCTTCAACGCTCACAATCCGGCATCGCATCCGCAGAAGCCGGAATCGAAGCAGCCGAGGCCGCCGTCGCGGCAGCGGAAGCTGAGATTGATCGCCTCACCATTACCGCACCATTTTCCGGCCTGCTTGAAACCGATACAGCGGAACTTGGCAGCCTGATGCAACCGGGCACGCCTTGTGCCACGATCCTGCAGCTTGATCCGATCAAATTGGTTGGTTTCGTCCCAGAACTGGACCGGAACAAGGTGCGCCTTGGTGCGCCTGCCGGAGCAAAGCTTACATCTGGTGAAGAGATCACGGGGACAGTGACATTCATTTCACGCTCTGCAGACGACACAACGCGGACGTTCCGCGTGGAAGTCGATGTGGCGAACCCCGGACAACAGATCAGCGCTGGTCAAACGGCTGAGATTGTCATCGCATCTGACGGCCGCGACGCGCATCTGGTTCCGCAATCGGCGCTGACGCTTGACGACGCTGGCACACTGGGCGTGCGCACCCTGCAAGACGGCAATGTGGTTCAGTTTATGCCAGTTACCCTGCTGCGTGACACAGTGGACGGCGTTTGGCTGACCGATCTGCCAGAGCAGGTTGATATCATTACTGTCGGGCAAGAATTTGTTGTGGATGGCGTCACCGTGATCCCGAGCTTTGAGGAGTTGAAAGGATGAACGGCATCGTCGACTGGGCCGCCTCGCGCGCCCGGATGGTTCTCGCCTTTATCGCCTTGTCGCTCGCCGCAGGCAGTTTCGCCTACATCGGGCTGCCAAAGGAAGGTGAACCTGACATTGAGATTCCAGCGATCTTTGTCTCCGTGCAATTCCCCGGCATTTCGGCAGCAGACAGCGAAACGCTGCTCGTCAAACCCATGGAAACTGAGCTTTCGGACCTCGACGGCCTGAAAACGATGTCGGGCACGGCCGCCGAAGGTTATGCAGGCGTCGCGCTTGAATTTGAGTTCGGCTGGGACAAGACCAAGGTCCTTGCCGACATTCGGGATGCGATGAACAAGGCTGAAGGGAAATTCCCGGAAGGTGCTGACAACTACTCCATCAATGAGATCAACTTTTCTGAGTTTCCGATCGTCATTGTGAACCTCACTGGTGAGGTGCCCGAACGCACCCTACAGAATGTCGCGCGTGACTTGCAGGATCGCCTGGAAAGCATGGACAGCGTGCTGGAAGCCGGGATCGCCGGTGACCGGGATGAAATGCTGGAAGTCTTGATCGACCCGTTGAAGCTTGAGGCTTACAACGTCACGGCAGCAGAGTTGATTGGCGTTGTGACCAACAACAACCTTCTGATCGCTGCAGGCCAGGTTGACACGCCGCAGGGCAGCTTTGCGGTCAAGATCCCCTCGTCGTTTAATGAAGCGACAGACGTCTACAACCTGCCGGTCAAAACCAACGGCGATCGGGTCATCACTCTCGGTGATCTGACGACAATTCAACTGACATTTGAAGACCGCGAAGGCACCGCGCGTTTTAACGGCGTGAACACCGTCGCTTTGCAAGTCGTGAAGCGTAAAGGTTTCAACCTGATCGATACCGCCCGCGAGGTAGCCGTAGTGGTCGAGGAAGAGCGTGCAAATTGGTCGCCTGAACTGCGGGCTGCCATTGATGTCGGTACTTCAAACGACCAATCCCGCGGCGTCGCCTCGATGGTCAGCCAGCTGGAAGGCTCGGTTCTCACGGCAATTGCACTGGTGATGATCGTCGTTCTTGCCGCACTTGGCACCCGTCCCGCGATGCTGGTTGGCTTCGCGATCCCGACGTCATTCCTGCTGTGCTTTGCCCTTCTCGCGGTCATGGGCATCACGATTTCAAACATTGTGATGTTCGGCCTCATCCTCGCGGTTGGGATGCTCGTCGACGGGGCCATCGTGGTCGTCGAATACGCTGACAAACGCATGCAAGATGGCGCAGGGCCGATGACGGCTTACACTGAAGCGGCGAAGCGGATGTTCTGGCCGATCATTTCGTCCACGGCGACGACGCTTTGTGCCTTTTTGCCGATGTTGTTCTGGCCTGGTGTGCCGGGGCAGTTCATGGGCATGTTGCCGGTGACACTGATCTTCGTGCTCAGCGCATCGCTTGTCGTGGCATTGGTCTACCTTCCGGTCATGGGCGGCGTCACGGGCCGCATCAGCCGGATCTTTGGGTCAACGTCAGACTGGCTGCGCGACCACGTCTGGTGGGTCGTCCGTGCGGCGCTGGTGCCCGTCGCGATGATGATTGTCTTTACCGGGGCGATGCTATCGCTGAACCCCGGCTACCTGAGCGGAGAGGCCGTGCAGAGCGACGGATTTGTCGCGTCACTCCCGGGCATGCTGCTTTTCGTCTTCGGGGCAATGGCGACCTCGGTCACGCTGGGGGCCGCCCGGATCGAACGGCGGCAGAAGCGAATCCGCGCGGGCTACCGTCGGAAACCGTTTGGCGTGTTCGTTAACTTCATCGCTGGCAACCCGATCATGCCGTTGGTCACTGCAGGTGCGGTTATTTTCTTTGTGATGTCGACGTTCAGCTACTTTTCCGAAAACAACAACGGCGTCGAATTCTTCGTGGAGTCCGAACCGGAACAAGCCATCGTCTATGTCCAAGCACGCGGAAACCTTTCGCTTGACGAGAAAGATGCCCTTGTCGCCCGCGCTGAAGAGGTTGTTTTGGCCCACCCCGGTGTGTTGAACGCATTCGCCTTCGCAGGCGAAGGTGGTCTGAACTCCAACACCGGCGGCGCGGAAGGACCACGTGACACAATCGGTCAGATCCAGCTAGAGACGATCGCGTGGGAGGACCGCCCAGAAACGGAAGAGCCGCTCTTCACCATTCCGGTGATCAACTACACGTTTAATCGCAGCGTCCAGGATCCGGACTATGATGGCGACGTGGTGTTGGCGGATTTGCAAGAGCAGCTGAACATGATCCCGGGCATCCGCACGGAAATTCTCGCTCAGGCGCGTGGCCCCGCTGCGGCCAAACCCGTGCATCTACGGATCAAGGGCGACAACTACGAAGAGCTTCTCGCAACCACAGCCATGGTCCGCGCGGAGTTTGACGCCCTGCCCGGCCTGATCAAGCAGGAAGACAGCCTGCCACTGCCCGGTATCGATTGGCAGATTGATGTGGACGTTGAGAAAGCCGGTCGTTTCGGCGCAGACGTCGCCAGTGTAGGCGGTATGGTTCAGCTGGTGACCCGAGGTATCCTTCTCGACACCTATACGCAGGACGGAAATGACGAGGAGTCTGAGATCCGCGTGCGCCTGCCAGAGGAAGACCGGGTTCTCTCAACACTCGACACGCTGAAAGTGCGGACCAATCAGGGGCTTGTGCCACTGTCGAACTTCATCACACGCACCCCGGTAGAAAAGCTCGCGCAGATCGACCGTGTGGATCAGAAACGCTATTTCGATGTGAAAGCCGATGTTGTTCCTGATGCGCCGGACATCTACCGAGCCATCCCATTTGACGACGAAGGAGAGCCGAAGGTCGACGGAGCGATAAGTCTCGGGTTCGGCTATGAGGTAAGCCAGGAGGAGATCGAAGAAGGCGCGCCCTACAATTTGACCATATACAAAGATCCATCTTGGTTGATGTCTTTCTTCACGGGCCGAACTTTCACCTACCACAACATACCTGATGCGACCGCCGAAGTGGGATTGGCCGATATCGGCAAAACCATTTCTGAGGGAAAGGCAGGACTATCAGTTGAGCCGCTCACTGCGAACGAGCGCATCGAGCGTCTGACCGAGTGGCTAGAAAGTGGCCCGTTACCTGTTGGCATCGACTGGGAATGGACTGGCGATCAGGAGGACCAGGCCGAATCCGGACAGTTCCTGATGACCGCTTTTGCTGGCGCGTTGGGACTGATGTTCATCATCCTGCTCGCGCAGTTCAACTCCATCTACAACTCGGTTCTGGTTCTGCTGGCCGTGGTTATGTCGACCGCGGGGACGCTGATCGGGATGCTGGTGATGGACCAGCCGTTTTCAATCATCATGACCGGGACAGGCATCGTGGCGCTCGCCGGGATCGTGGTGAACAACAACATCATCCTGATCGATACCTATCAGGAATACAGTCAGTACATGCCACGGTCCGAAGCCATTGTGCGCACCGCGGAGGACCGCATTCGTCCGGTCTTGCTGACCACAATCACCACGATGGCGGGGCTTGCACCCATGATGTTCGGTCTCAGCCTCGACTTCATGAACGGCGGCTATTCTATCGACAGCCCAACGGCGCTCTGGTGGAAACAACTTGCGACAGCAGTGGTCTTTGGCCTCGGGATCGCAACGATGCTGACGCTGGTCTTTACGCCATCGATGCTCGCCGTGCGGGTGTGGTTCACAACCTATGTGCTCTGGTTTGCGCGCCTCCTGCAGATGGTCTCAATGGGCCGTGGCAGCCGCGCTGCCCGCGACTGGGCGCTGCGCCGTCAGGCCCGTCGGATCCGTGCGCCTGAGGTGATCTGGACGGAAGCCGACGATATCGCGCAGTTTGATACTGAAGTGCCCGTCCTGACGCCGGTGCGCGCTGCGGAATAGGGCTTTAGGCGGTGACGCCTGCGCGTCGCATGAGGCCCAACGCAAGCAGCCCACCGGCCAGCATGGGAAGTGCTGGCGGCACTGGGACGGGTGCAATTGGGTCGGTCGCGTCATAGGTGATCGTCCCGCCTGCCCCGAACGAAGCGTTTTGGGTGTTGCCGAAGAAAACGCCACTCCGCGTTTCGCCACCATTCGTAATGTCGACAAAGTCATTCACAGCCGCTGAGAAATTAAACGCAATCTCCAACGCACCGTCAGCAAGCAAACCTGCCGCCTCAACCGCGCTAACAAGCAGGGTTGCATCGGTAAGGCTGTTCGTTGCTTGCGAGCAGATGTCGAAACCCGCACCAAAGTCGCCGCTTGCTGGATTAAAGTCGCAGCCGATGCCATAGCTGGTTCCGTCGAGAAACAACTCAAATGTTTCCGTTAGCCCGTTCAGATCCCCGAAGAACGTAAAATCAAGCGTCAGGTCACTTTCGACGTTCGGGTCGAGCCCAGCGAGCGTTACAGCCACGCTGCCTGGTCCATCGTCAAAATTCACGATCGGATTGAACGACTGCACAATCGTGGCAGCTTGGGCAGACGCGCCAGCCACAGCGAAAGAACAACACGCAATAAAGCAACGAATGGACTGCATAAGAACAGACTCTTCCTAAGAATATCTGATCCAGTTACCCCTAAATTTCGCCAAAACTTTGAATGGAATAAAGGGAAACTGTGTCTTTGTCGCGCAATCCCAGACAATGCGCGCTTTAAGCGTCGACCGTCTCTTCCGCCTGGCGATGCCACAAATGTGCATAGCGTCCGTTCTTTGCGAGGAGATCCTCATGTTTGCCTTGCTCGACGATCACGCCGTTTTCCAGCACAACAATTTCATCCGCATCCGCAATCGTCGACAGACGGTGCGCAATCGTAATCGTTGTACGGCCTTCGGCGATGGAGTTCAGTTCCGCCTGAATTTCCATCTCTGTTTCCGTGTCGAGCGCTGACGTCGCCTCATCAAGAAGCAGGATCGGTGGGTTCTTCAACAGCGTTCGCGCGATCCCCACGCGTTGTTTCTCGCCTCCGGACAATTTCAGCCCACGCTCCCCCACCGTCGTTTCATAGCCGTTTGGCAAGGCGGTGATGAAATCATGGATCTTGGCCGCTTGCGCCGCGGCAATAATTTCATCTTCCGAAGCACCCGGTCGACCATAGGCGATGTTGTAATGGATCGTGTCGTTGAACAGCACCGTATCCTGCGGAACCACGCCAATGCTCGCGTGCAGGCTTTCCTGTGTCACGTCGCGGACGTCCTGTCCGTCGATCAGTAACGCACCACTGCCAACATCATAAAAGCGGAAAAGAAGACGACCGATGGTGGATTTGCCGGACCCGGACGAACCGACAATCGCAACGGTCTTGCCCGGAGGAATATCGAGGCTGACACCTTTGAGAATGGGGCGCTCTTCATCGTAGCCAAAGGTCACATCCTTTAGGGTCACAGCACCGCCATCAACGCGGAGAGCTGGCGCGTCGGGCTTGTCTTTCACCTCCGCCGGCTGTTCGAGCAGGTCAAACATATCGCCCATGTCGATCAGCGCCTGTCTGATCTCGCGATAGACGGTCCCAAGAAAGTTCAGCGGCATCGTGATCTGGATCATGTAGGCATTGACCATCACAAAATCGCCGACCGTCAGCGACCCGTCTTGCACACCCAAAGCCGCCATCACCATCACAATGACCAAGCCTGAAGTGATCAAGAACGATTGGCCGAAGTTCAGGAATGCCAAAGAGTAATTGGTGCGGATCGCCGCGGCCTCATAGTTCTTCATCGCCGCATCGTAGCGGTCGGCTTCCCACCGTTCGGCGCCGAAGTACTTCACGGTTTCAAAATTCAGAAGACTATCAATGGCTTTTTGATTTGCGTCGGTATCCTGATCGTTCATCTCCTTACGGATCTTCACGCGCCATTCGGTGACCTTGAAGGTGAACCAGACGTAAGCCGCAATTGTCACAACAACGACGGCCAAGTAACTGGCATCGAACAGGAAAAACAGAACGCCTGCGATCATCAGCAGTTCTAGTACCAGCGGTCCAATCGAGAACAGCAGGAACCTCAAAAGGAACTCTACCCCTTTCACACCGCGCTCCATAATGCGGCTCAGGCCGCCGGTCTTGCGGGTGATGTGATACCGCATCGACAGGCGGTGGATATGTGTGAAGGTCTCTAGCGCCAATTGGCGCAAGGCCCGCTGACCTACCTTCGTGAAGACTACATCGCGCAGCTGCTGGAAGCCGACGTTCATCAAACGCGCCATGCCGTAAGCAATTGTCAGCCCGACCGCACCGAGCCCCAGAACTGTCGCTGCATCAGTGCCTTCGGGCGCAAGGGCGTCGACCGCTTGCTTGTAGAAAATCGGTGTCGTGACAGCGATGACCTTCGCTAATACGAGAACGGCAAGCGCGATGACAACGCGCCAGCGGACCCACGACAAGGCCGGGTCAGATGGCCAAAGATAGGGAATGACCCGGCGAACAACCCGCCAGCCCTGCACTTGTGCATCGTTCAGATTCGCGTCGGTCTTTGGCAGTCGCCGCATGCAGTCCCCCGTTTACCCACACCCACTTAGCAAGTGCTGCGCGGTTTACCAGAGGGGCGCGCTATTCTTCGGTGACTTCCGGCAGTCGGAACACCTGCCCGGGGTAGATCAGATCAGGATCGCGGATCTGGTCCTTGTTCGCCTCAAACACTGCGACGTATTTGATACCGTCGCCGAACCGTTCTTCCGCGATGGCCCAGAGTGTGTTGCCCGGCTGGACCGTCTTTACAGCAAGATCAAACCCTTCTTGCTCGGTCTCTTCGGCCATAATGGCTGCAACGGTTTCGCGCTCTTCACGTTTGAAGGGCGTTTCGATCCGCGATTGCACATTACCGTCTGAGTCCACCTCATCCACACGCAACGTATAAACGCCAGTGTCGACATCTGGCAGATCGATCGACCAGTCACCTTGATCAGATATCCGCGACGTGGTGATCGGCTTATTGTCGAGGTAGATTTGCACAAAGCCGCCGGTATCCGCGCGGCCAGACAGGATCACTTCTCCAGAAGTGTCATATGTGATGGTGTCCAATGCAATGTTGTCCACAAGTTCCGGCTGGCCTGCCGCACCCTCAGAGGGCTGGATCACGCGAACGCCTTCTGCGTCGGCGATCAACGTTGGCGGCGCAGATACTTCGGGGGTGGAGCCTTGCTCTGGTGCGAGGCCCGTGGGGCTTTCAGACGTGACTTCGGGCGCTTGTGCACCCTCTGCGATCAGCCCCACAATAATACGGCTCTCTTCGTCGTCGATTACCTGCGCTTCGGTGTCTGACGTTGCCACCTCTGCGATGGTCGGGGTCTCACCGCCCACGACGTTATCCGCAACCTCTACTGGCGCAGATGGTGGCACGATGACTGTTTCGGCCGAGGCAATCGCTTGCCCGTCTGGATCGCCAATCAGTCTCAAGCGGCGCGGCTGGTCAGCGGCGGAAATAAAGACCACTGCACCAAAGGCACCGTCATCGCCGACCACCACGCGGTCCAGTTCTTCCCCGCCAAGCACGATGGCAACAGTCTGGCCCGGCGTTGCACGTCCGGCAATTACAGTCGTCTCATCAGGGTTTCGGAAGAACGTATCAATTGCGGGCGCCAGGTCAGCAATGGTCACACCATTCACATCTGCCACTGGTTGGCCCGTGGACGCAGTGTCGACGTCCACATCCGGTACGTTGTCATTCGTCGCCAGCGCCGCAGGTGCCGCCTTCTCAGGCAGCGCGGCACTTTCTGCCACACCTGTCACGCCAGACGTTCCAGGTTCGGGCGTGGCCACTGTTGGGCTCGTTTCAGAAACGGTCGGCGCCGCAATCGACGGGCCGTCTGCAGCAGTCGCCTCTTCCGTCGCGGTTTGTCGGGATTGATCAAAGAAGTAGACGCCCGCACCGATCCCAAGAACGGCCAGAACGCCAACGGAAATGGCTTTCAGATTTGAAGGGCTTGCCACGCTATCACCACACTGCCAAGACGTCCCATCCCACCACAGGCCTGCACGTCAGTTGAGCTTATCTATCAACCTTAGTATGACCGGTCAAAGCCCTTGAAATGACGAAAGTATGATGATGTCGGGAAACAAGCACTCCGTCTGCGTCTATTGTGGCTCGCGCGATGGGAAGGACTCGGCATACGCAGAGGCCGCTGAGGCAACCGGTGAGATGCTCGCGCGGAACAGCTGGCGGCTGGTTTACGGGGCAGGCGATGTTGGCTTGATGGGCCGCACAGCGCGCGCCGCACAGGCCGCCGGTGGCGCCACTTTTGGCGTGATTCCGACCCACCTTTTGGACTGGGAAGTCGGCAAGCGCGACCTCGACACGTTTATCATTACCGAGACGATGCACGAACGTAAGAAAGTGATGATCATGAACAGCGATGCAGTCGTTGTTTTGCCCGGTGGTGCGGGGTCGCTGGATGAGTTCTTTGAGGCGCTCACCTGGCGCCAGCTGGGCCTCCACCAGAAACCAATTTACCTTGTGAATACAAGGGGGTTCTGGTCGCCCCTCATCAATCTGACATCACACATCGTGAACGAGGGCTTTGCATCTAGCAGCCTATTGGATTTCATCACCGTCGTTGACGACATCACCGATCTTGAAGCCGCGCTGAAAGAGACGTTCGCCGCATAGAAAAAGCCCGCCGCAAACGCGACGGGCTTTCAAATCATCTGCGAAAACCGATCACATGCGCGATGCGACGTTTTCCCAGTTCACGAGGTTGTCGAGGAAGTTTGTCAGATAGGCCGGGCGCTTGTTGCGGAAGTCGATGTAGTAGGAGTGTTCCCACACATCACAGCCCAGAAGCGCGGTTTGACCAAAGCAAAGTGGGTTCACACCGTTCTCAGTTTTGGTCACTTTCAAGCCACCGTCGCTGTCTTTTACAAGCCAGCACCAGCCAGAGCCGAACTGACCTGCACCCGCGGCAGAAAACTCTTCTTTGAACTTATCAACCGAACCAAAGCTATCGTTCAGCGCTGATTCCAGCTCGGACGGCATGGAAGACTTGCCAGGGCCCATCATTTCCCAGAACTGGTTGTGGTTCCAAAGCTGACTGATGTTGTTGAAGATACCATTCTGCGCAACGGCGCCTTTGTCGTAAGTGCCGACAATGATCTCTTCGAGGCTTTTGCCTTCCCACTCTGTCCCTTCAATCGCCTTGTTGCCGTTGGTCACATAGGCGTTGTGGTGCAGATCGTGATGATACTCGAGCGTCTCTTTCGACATACCGTTGTCAGCAAGGGCGTCGTGCGCGTAAGGAAGATCGGGGAGCGTAAAGGCCATTTTGGCACCTCCAAGGCTGCGTGTTACTCTTGGGTGGTAACAAAGCGCAAATGCCCCCGGCGTCAACCCGACAACGTTCTTCCGCACAGATATTGATGAGACTACGCCTGTGACAGGTAGTCGACAGGACCCGCCAGGGCTGAGGTCGCCAAAAGGTCAAATGTGTATTGGGCGACTGATCTGAAACAGATGACGTTGAACGTTGTCTCATCCGACATCCAGAATGCCGCCGCGACCTGTCCTAGGCGTGTGCGGCGCAGTTCACCAACACCAAAGCTGTCGGGGTGCAAGTCAACGGGGGTGAGTTTCGCGACCACATCGCGCGCATCCGCACCTGCCACTGTCATCATGCCACGCGCATCGGACACATTCGCGGCCAGATGATGCGTGCCGGACAGCGCCTTACCGATTTCTTCGAGCGCTTCACCAACGGCCCCGTAGGACACCAGCAGAAGCAACTCATCCGGTGACATCCAGCAGATGCCGTTCTCGCCTGCAGAAGTGACCTGTCCTTTCGCGGGAAAGGTCGCTCCGGTCAGCTTCGTGCAAACCTCTTGCAATTTTTGATCTGACAGATCGCCTCGCAGGGTGATCATGCCCCGCAAACCCGCGTCGCGGACAGCGACAGGGCCTTCGGCAACTTTGCCACCCAAGACACTCACAGCATTAGACATTTTGCTTCTCCCCGTCAGGGTCGTAGAACACCGGACTGACGATCTTGGCCTTGATTGGATCACCATGCGTGTTGGTAAAGCTGATGACATCGCCCATGCGATCCGGGCCATTGTGAACCAGTCCCATCGCAATGCCGCGGCCCAGCGTGGGCGAATGATAGGTGGAGGTCACGCGTCCTTGCGTATTCACCTGCCCGTTTGCGTTCGTCCCATCCGCAATCCCATATGCCCCATCGGGGAGCACCGACCCGTCAAGTGTTTCCAGCCCAACCAGCTTCCAACGATCCGGGTTGTCCATGTGGCTGCGCCCGTGGGCGCGCTTGCCAAGGTAGTCGTCTTTCTTCTTCGACAACGCCCAATTGAGGTTCAGGTCTTGCGGGATCACAGTGCCGTCGGTCTCATCACCGATCATGATGAACCCTTTCTCAGCACGCATGATATGCAGCGCCTCAGTGCCGTAAGGCATGATCCCATGGCTCTCACCAGCGGCCATCAACGCATCCCAGAAGGCTTGCCCTTGGCTCGCATCCACGGCAATCTCATAGGACAATTCCCCTGAGAAACTAATGCGATAGACGCGGACCTTAATGCCACCCAGTGTGCCATCGGCCCACTGCATGAACGGCAATGCCTCTTTCGAGACGTCCATGCCACCGAGTGCCTCCAAAACCTTTCGGGCTTTGGGCCCAACAACGGCAACCTGTGCGTATTGCTCGGTCACGTTGGCGACGTAGACTTTCCAATCCCACCATTCGCACTGCAACCAGTCTTCCATCCAGCCGTGAATGTGATCTGCTCCGCCAGAGGTGGTATGGCACAGCCATGTGTCCTCATTGATCCGGGCGACGACCCCGTCGTCCATCAGGAAACCGTTTTCGGAGCACATCAGCCCATAGCGGCATTTTCCAACCGGCAAGGAGGACATCATGTTCGTGTACATCATGTCCAGGAATTTGCCTGCATCGGGGCCACTGACGATCAGCTTACCCAGCGTGGAGGCATCAAGAAGCCCGACGTTTTCACGCGTATTCTTCACCTCGCGATGGACTGCCTCGTGCACGGTCTCTTCCCTGCGCGGGAACGCATATGGCCTGCGCCAATAACCCACCGGTTCAAAGTCCGCGCCGTTTGCAGCCTGCCAGTCGTAGATGGGTGTCTTGCGGATGGGCTGGAACAGATCATCTTTTGCCGCCCCGGCAATCGAGCCAAGTGAGATTGGCGTATAGGGCGGGCGGAAAGTGGTGGTGCCGACATCGGGAATGTCTGACCCAAGCGCGTTAGAAAGAACCGCCAGTCCATTGATATTACTCAACTTCCCCTGATCCGTCGCCATGCCAAGGGTTGTGTAGCGCTTGGCGTGTTCGACGCTTTCAAAGCCCTCCTGCGCGGCCAGCTGAACATCGGACACCTTCACATCGTTCTGATAATCCAGCCAGGCTTTCGCCCGTAGCTTGTGCTTGGCGCCATAAGGCATCATCCAGACCGGCTGGATGGGCTCTTGTGCTTCGTCAAAGCCCTCTGGCGCATCACCCGCCTTCCCCTTTGCCCCGGCTTGCGCTGCCGCTCCGGCACCTGCCGTGAACCCATCGGTTAGCACGTCACTCGTAAACAAGTGACCGTTTGCAGTCCCGGCAGTGATGACAAAACCCTTCCCATCTGCCCCGGTAGGCGGGCGATTGGGATCGGGCCGGAACATCGCCTGCTCTGCATCCCAGTTCAGCTTGCCACCGCAGTGGGACCACAGGTGGACGATGGGTGACCAACCGCCAGACATCGCCACGCATTCGCAAGGCAGCTCTTCAAGAACGGCGCCTTCGCCTTCCATACTGCAAAGCGCCACGCCTACAACATCACGTAGACCCTTGACCTTCGCGATTCCCATACCGGTGCGCACAGCGATGCCGGCTTCACAAACCTTCCGGACGAGAGGACCATCCGGGTCGGCGCGCGCATCAACGACCATTGGGACGGTCAGGCCGCTTTTGTGGAGGACCAAAGCCGTGCGATAGGCATCATCATTGTTGGTCACAATGACAGTGCGGTCACCCGGTGAGACTCCGTAGTTGACGACGTAGTCACGCACGGCAGATGCCAGCATCACACCGGGCAAGTCGTTGGCAGCAAAGGACAATGGTCGTTCAATCGCCCCGGTGGCGGTCACGATCTGATTTGCGCGGATCCGCCAAAGCCGATGACGCGGACCCTGTTTGCCGCCCTCATGCAAATGCTCATAAGCCAGCACATAACCATGGTCGTAGACACCTGCGCCCATGCAAGACGTCCGCATAGTGACCGTGGGCAGTCCTCGCAACGCAGCGACAGTATCCGAAATCCATTCCGTCGCGGGCTTGCCTTCAATCTCAGGCATATCAACGGCAGCCCGACCGCCCCACACCGGTGTCTGTTCCAACAGAAGGACCCGCGCACCGGCCTGTCCAGCCGCCAAAGCCGCGGACAATCCAGCAATCCCACCACCGATAATCAGAACATCAACGTGGGCGTTGTAATGCTCATAGGTGTCGGTGTCTTTCTCCGTCGGCGCTTTGCCCAGACCGGCGGATTTGCGAATGAACGGCTCATAGACATGTTTCCAGAGCGGCCGCGGGTGAATGAACATCTTGTAATAGAAGCCCGCTGGCAAAAAACGTGAGAGGAGCGTGTTGATCGCGCCAACGTCAAATTCAAGCGTTGGCCAATGGTTTTGGCTCGCCGCTTTAAGACCGTCAAACAGGGGCGTGGTCGTCGTCCGCTGGTTCGGTTCTAGCTTCGCCCCTTCACCCAGATTAACAAGCGCATTTGGTTCTTCCGCGCCTGAGGCAACGATGCCGCGCGCGCGGTGATATTTGAACGACCGTCCGACGAGCGTCTGACCGTTCGCCAGCAAGGCCGACGCCAGAGTATCACCGGCATAACCGCGCATCTGCTTGCCGTTGAACGAGAACGACAGCGGCTTGGTGCGGTCAATCAGCCGACCGCCTTTGGACAAACGCGTGCTCATGCCTCGCCCTCCCATGTCCAGTCGGGATCGACTGCACGGATCTTCTCTTGGATGTCTGCTGGTGGCGACTTGGTCTGCGCCGCGTATGTGCCAAAGACCTCAAGCGTGACTGTGCTGCGCGCGGCGAGGAACCACTTTCCACAGCCATAGGCGTGACGCCACCGCTCGACATGTATGCCCTTGGGGTTCTTGCGGACAAAGAGGTAGCTTTCAAAGTCCTCGTCCGAAGACCCCGGCCCGAACCGCTTCAGGTGCGCCTCACCACCGGCATGCAAATCGGTTTCATCGACATCTTGGCCGCAATAGGGGCAGTGCAACATCAGCATGGCTGCACCTCGCGGCGCGGCATGACGAAAAGGGCAGACGCAGAAATGCGGCTGCCCTTCCCTGGGGGTGTATGAGGGACGTCGTGCTTAGTCGGGTGCAGATTCCGTGAGAGATGCACCCAAGTTGCCCGCAGAAGCGGGAAAGAGTGTTGTTTCGAGCAGCGCATACCCGACCAAACCGATGATGAAGATGGCGGCAATGAGCAGACCGCTTCCCCGGTGTGTCGGTGTGGACCGTTTGTGAGACGTGAAATCGACCATGCAGCTCCTCGATTTGCCCACCCAAGACAAACGTGACGACCGCAGTTTAAAATCGCTAATGTTAACGAAGACTTAAGCGCAAATGCGCAGGTGTCAGCCCAAAACGGTTGAACCCATGGGCCGAAGTTTGCCGATAAGCCTGAAGTTGCTGCACCCATAGACATACAACCTATTGATGTATTTCCATCTCTGACCGCGTCGGACGACGCATCACCTACAAGATGTTGTGTCATCAGTGAGCCACCCCCGCTGCGACGCTTTCGTCAATAAATTTGCCTTCGCGGAAGCGGAACATGCTGAATTCTTCCGTCAGGGGTGATTCCCCCTTCGCGATCAGCTCCGCCATCGCCCATCCCGACCCAGGGATCGCTTTGAAGCCGCCAGTGCCCCAACCGCAATTTACAAAGATGCCATCAACCGGGGTCTTGGACAGGATCGGGGAGCGGTCGCCCGTCACGTCCACAATACCCCCCCACTGCCGCAACATCTTGAGCCGCGACAAGATCGGGAATGTCTCAACCAAAGCCCGCACCGTTTCTTCGATATGATGGAAGGATCCGCGTTGGGTGTAGTTGTTATAACCATCGGTGCCGCCACCGATGACCATCTCACCTTTGTCCGATTGAGACAGATAGCCATGTACAGTGTTCGCCATCACGACAATGTCCATGCATGGCTTGATCGGTTCTGACACGAGCGCCTGCAGTGCTACGCTTTCGATCGGCAAGCGGAAACCGGCTTTCTCGGCCAGCACAGAGGCATGCCCGGCCACCACCATGCCCAGCTTGTCGCAACCGATATGGCCCTGCGTGGTTTCAACCCCGGTGACTTTGCCACCTTCGCGGGTCACGCCGGTGACTTCACACTTTTGGATGATGTCCATGCCCATGTCCGAACAGGCGCGCGCATAGCCCCATGCAACCGCATCGTGGCGCGCTGTCCCACCCCGCGCTTGCCACAGCCCGCCAAGAACCGGATAGCGCGGACCATTGATATTCATGATCGGGCAAAGCTCTTTCACGCGGTTCGGCCCGATCCATTCCGTCTCAACCCCCTGTAAGGAGTTCGCGTGCGCGGTCCGCTGATAGCCTCGGATTTCGTGCTGCGTTTGGGCGAGCATGATGACGCCACGCGGGCTGAACATCACGTTGTAGTTCAGGTCCTGGCTGAGCGTCTCATAAAGACTGCGGGACTTTTCGTAGATCGCGGCAGACGGGTCCTGCAGATAGTTTGACCGGATGATTGTCGTATTTCGACCAGTGTTACCCCCACCGAGCCACCCTTTCTCAAGCACAGCAACGTTGGTGATCCCAAAGTTCTTCCCGAGGTAGTAAGCCGTTGCAAGGCCATGCCCACCGGCACCGACAATGATGACATCGTACTTTTTCTTGGGCGCTCGTTTCGCCCAGGCGCGTTCCCACCCTTGGTGGTGGCGCATGGCTTCCCGAGCGATGGCAAAGGCTGAATAACGTTTCATGCGTCGCGACTTCTGCAGTGATTGTCCCACGACGGTAGTGGACCCATGAGGCAGAGAAAAGCTGACTGCCTGCGGCGCAAACGCGCAGTTTTGCGACATCCGGATTGCTGCCTTCCACCGACTCGCGGCGGCGTGATGCCGCGTGGCCTTTCCGGCCATGATTTTCGTCGTTAAGTAAGGCGCAATCGAAAGGCTTACCACATGTTTTGGATCGTCTGTGCAGTGCTGACACTCGCCATTGTTGCGATGGTGCTTGCGCCAATGTTGCGCCCGACCGAGACGGTTGTAGCTGATGACCCTCAGGTTGCGATCTACAAGGCCCAATTAGAGGAAGTCGAACGCGACGTCGCACGCGATGTCTTGTCCGTTGAGGACGCTGAGCGGGCGAAAGCAGAGATTGCACGCCGCCTGATTGCCGCGTCCGAAACAAAATCCCGCACGTCACAAAGCCCGATCGCCCGGTCTTCTTCAGTTTTGCTGGCACTTGGTTTGATCGTCGGAACCGGCATGACCTATTACTTGCTAGGCGCGCCTGGGTATCCCGATCTTCCCATGCAGACACGCATCGCGCTTGGTGACGAAGCGCGCGCCAACCGCCCCTCTCAGGCGGCATTTGAAGAGGCAGCGCCAACGCTGACCCCGCCGGATGTGCCGAGCGACTATCTTGCCTCCGTCGAGCAGCTTCGCACCCTTGTCCCGCTACGAGGTGACGACCTGCAAGGCTGGGAATTGCTGGCCTATCATGAGGCGCAGTTACGCAACTATGCTGCAGCGGCTGCGGCACAGTCGAAGGTTGTTGAAATCAAAGCTGCGGAGGCGACCACAGATGACCTGATCCGTCATGCCGATCTGTTAGTTACAGCCGCAAACGGATTTGTCTCACCAGAGGCCGAAGAGGTTGTCCGCGAAATTCTGGCGATCAACCCGGATAGCATCGCCGCGCGCTATTACCTCGGTACGCTGTTCTATCAGACTGACCGACCTGATCGCGCGTTTCAGCTTTGGCGGTCCATCCTCGAAAGTGGCGCGTCCGAGAGTTTCCATGTCACTATGGCGCGACGGCAGATCGGCGACGCTGCATTCCGCACCGGGATCGACTACACACCACCCCCACCAAACGGGCCGTCGCTGGAGGACATTCAGGCCGCTGAAGACCTCGACCCCGAAGCACGCACCGCGATGATTGAAGGGATGGTGGCCAGCCTATCTGATCGCCTGGCCACACAGGGTGGTTCAGTCACAGAATGGGCGCGCTTGATCACAGCTTATGGCGTTCTGGGCCAAACCGACGATGCAAAGGAAATCCTTGCAGAAGCACGCGATGTCTTTGGTGCATCCGAGGAGGCGATGGGAATTCTTGACGATGCGGAAGCGCGTGCGGGCCTGACCGAATGATCATCGATACCCCCGAAGACTTCGCAGGCATTTTGCCACCCGTCGGCGCTATTGCCGGGCTTGATCTAGGCACCGTGACAATCGGGGTCGCTGTCTCTGATCGAATGCGGTCTGTCGGCTCTCCGCTCGAAACGATCAAGCGCAAAAAATTCGGCGTTGATGCCGAGAAACTGTTGACGTTGGTGAAGTCACGGGACGTGTGTGGATTGGTTCTTGGACTGCCGCGCAACATGGACGGCTCCGAAGGGCCACGGTGCCAGTCAACCCGCGCTTTTGCCCGCAACCTTGAAAAACTTACAGATCTGCCGATCACCTTTTGGGATGAACGTTTGTCCACGGTCGCTGCTGAACGCGCTCTGCTTGAGGCGGATACGTCACGAAAACGTCGCGCCAATGTCATTGATCACGTCGCTGCCGGGTATATCTTGCAAGGGCTGCTGGATCGTCTGGCACATCTGAAGGGCCAAACATGACGGACATGAGCGACAACACCGACAAGATCTGGCGGAGGAGCGAGATCGAAAGTCCATGCATCAAAGTCTGCGTGATCGAACCGAAAAGCCGTTTGTGCCTTGGCTGCCTGCGTTCCATCGACGAAATTGGCAGTTGGTCGCAGATGACGCCCGAAATGCGGACGTCGGTAATGGAAGACCTGCCATCTCGCAAAAGCAAGATCAGTCAGCGACGCGGTGGACGCGCTGCAAAGCTCGATGGGCGGGACGCATCCTGAGTTGCTATCCGCGCCGCGGGAAGACGAAGCAGCGGTCACGACGGATCATCAGCCACAGAGGTGTGCCCGGTTTCGGCAAGAAGACTGACGGCACCTGCGCTTTCAATGTTGAACCATCATAGTCCATCTGAAACTCCACAAGGCTGCTTGCCCCCATAAACCGTGCACGCTGGACGACACCCCGCGCGGGGGTCCCTTCGATGCTCGTGGGGTTTGGCCCCCGTCCTTGGCGGTCAAAGTCGATCTTGAGGTGCTGAGGGCGGATCACGATATCAACGTCCGTTCCGTCGGCGACACCCGGTGCAAGGAATTGACCGAAAGGCGTATCCGTAAGCGCCCCATGAACAGTGCCGGATATCACGTTGATATCACTGAAAAAGGCAGCGGCCTGAATATCAACTGGCGTATTGTAGATGTTATAGGGCGCGCCTTGCTGCACGATCCGACCATCCCGCATGAGCGCAATTTCATCGGCCATGCGCAGCGCTTCGCCCGGTTCGTGGGTGACCAGCAAGACCGCCGTTCCTTCGCCCTTCAAAACATCCAGCGTCTCGTCCCGAATGTCATCGCGCAAGCGATCATCGAGACCCGAAAACGGTTCGTCCATGAGCATCACGCGCGGCTTCGGCGCGATGGCGCGCGCCAAGGCAACGCGTTGCTGCTCCCCTCCCGACAGCTCTTGCGGATGACGATCAGAAAGCCTGTCCATGCCAACTTTCCTGAGCAAGGCATCAACACGATCGGCAATTGCGCTTTTCGCGCCTGATAGGCCAAACGCCACATTCTGGCGCACGGTCAGATGGGGAAACAGCGCAAAGTCCTGAAACATGAGGCCGACCGCCCGATCTTCCGGCGGCAATGTCTGGCGCGCGTCGCAGACGACTTGCCCGTCTACCAGAATTGATCCGCCATCCGGCGCCTCCACCCCCGCGATCATTCGCAGTGTCGTGGACTTTCCGCAGCCCGACGGCCCGAGAAGGCAGGTCACCTGCCCCGGCATCACCGTCAAGCTGACATCGTCGACGACCTTTCGACCAGCAAACAGCTTGGATAGATTGCGGATTTCCAGGCGCGGGGCGCTCATCTTGCAGCAATTCCTACAGAAAGCATAAGGCTTTCGCGTCCCTAACAACCTGATCGCAGCGGAGCAACTATTTTAGCGTGAATTCAGCGCTAGCCATGATGGTCCCATTGATTTGCAGCGAGACCCGATGTGCCCCCGGATAAAGCCGAAACGTGGTCGCGTTGTCTTTGAAGACGTGCTTCTTCTTGAGCTTGACCGGTTTGCCACCTTTCGAAGTCAGGACTTTCCACTTCGATGTTTTCGGACGGGTCGTCCCGTTCGCCTTCACAAAGTCGATCACGTAATCAACGATCAAAGGCGCATCGTCGGTCGTTGAAAATTCGGCTGTGATCTCTGCAGCGCCGCCCATCGCCACAGCATCCGGCACAATCTGAAAATGACTCACCGTCACATCGACATCTGGCCGATATCCAAGATGCGCCATTGCGCCAGCATGCCCGTCCTTAATCAGGCCACGCAGCGCGTTTCGTGCCATCCAAGCGTGCTCTTCAGACGCTTGTTGGCCGTCTTCCGCCCACTGAGCAAGGCGTTTCAATACCACTTCTGGATCGGACTTTGTAATGTCGTTCAAGTGGTTTGAGACCGATCGCGTGACATAGCGGGTCTTGTCCGCCTGCAGCTTATCGAGAAGCGGCAAAGTCTGCGCCGTCGTCAAACCCACTTTTTGTCCCCAAGGCAAACGGGGCCTTGTTCCTTCACTGACGAGGCGACGGACATGGTAGTTCGGACTGACCGCCCAGTCTTTCATACGATCAAGCGTTGCCCCTTCGTGTGCGTTCAAGAATGCGCGGATCGAGAACTCCATCGAAAACCGCTTGGTGATCTCTTCCATCAGGTCGAGGCTGCGGTCGACATGGCTTTCGATCCCATGCTCTTCAACAAAAACGCCAAGCGGGGCATGGATGAAATGCCCAAAATCGTCATCCGTTAGCGTGGGGTCCAAAGGCGGCGGTAAGGCCGCTTCAATTGCATCGGCAGCCGCAGTGAAGTCGTTTGGGAGATAACGCGAAAGGACTTCTGCGATCCATGCGATCCGTGCTTTGAGCTCAAGCGGTGCGAGGCCATCCATGACAGCCTCAACAAACGGATCGGCCTTAAACACGCCCGCTGCTTCAAATTCGCCGCCCAATCGCGCGACCGATGTGCGATTGAACAGATCGTCCTTCAGACTGTAACCGGCGGCCATATCTACAGCGTCGCGTTGATCGCGCCACCATCGAGCAGAATATTTTGCCCGACCATGAAGCCCGCGTGCTGAGAGCACATAAAGGCACAGGTCGCGCCAAACTCTTCCGCGGTACCGTAACGGCGCGCCGGGATCGTGGCCTCGCGCTGTGCTTTTGCCTGTTCGAGCGTGATCCCTTGAGCGGAAGAGACGTTCGTATCAAGACCGACAGCGCGATCAGTGGCGTGAATACCCGGCAGCAAATTGTTGATCGTGACACCGTGCTCTGCAACCTGACGTGCTGTCCCGGCGACGAAACCTGTAAGACCGGCACGCGCGCTGTTGGACAGGCCCAATTGCGGGATCGGTGCTTTGACGGAGCCTGACGTAATATTCACCACCCGGCCCCATTTGCGCTCAATCATCCCCGGCAAAGTCGCCTGCATCAGCGCGATGGGGGCCAACATGTTCCCGTCGAGTGCTCTGATGAAATCATCGCGGTCCCAGTCTGACCACACACCCGGTGGCGGGCCGCCCGCATTATTTACTAGAATATCAATGTCACCTGCGGCCTTGAGACATGCAGCGCGGCCATCCTGGGTCGTGACGTCGGCCGCGACGGTAGCAACATCGACACCAAAGCGATCCCGGATCTCTTGGGCGGTTGCTTCCAACGCCTCTGCGCCACGCGCATTAAGCGTCAGATGCACCCCGGCCTCCGCAAGGGCCACAGCACAGCCTTTGCCCAAGCCTTTGGACGATGCACACACCAATGCGCTCTTCCCTGCTATTCCGAGGTCCATAGCTAATCTCCCAAAATTTCTGTTGCCCTTGCGCGTACCATTCCAGCCGACCTTCGGCAATTGCACCCGGCGTTATTGACGTGTTAGGGGCCGCCGCAATACTGTTGCTCAGGGGACGGGGCGCGGGATCGCAGCAAAGGCTTTGAATGACGTCGTCTGATAAAATTACGACGAAACAGACTGTTAGCGTATACCGTGGTGAGGACATTGTCGTCACCGACGGTGTTGCTGAGGGTGAAGGCATGTCTTTCGCCGATGAGCTTGTCCTTGACGATACCTATCAGCTGAGCCGGTCAGCAATACGCGGTCGTTTCACCATCGGTTTCGCTGATGATGGCAAGACTTTCATGATCGCTGATGAGAGCGAGTTGGGGCGTGGCGGGAACACTGTGGCACTCGACTGCTGTATCACCCTGATGGCCCCCGACAGTACAACGTTTGATGCGCTCGTCTTCGTAGAGATTGAAGCCGGCGGTGTTGAAGACATTTTTGTTCTGCCCTTGGCGAGCCTCCACCCCGATACACCTTACCAGCTGGTCGGGATCGACAAGGACGTGGCCAGCACACGGTTGGCGGAGGTGGCCTGCGTATCTTTCACGCGCGGCACCCACATTACGATGGCGTCTGGCCGCCAGATGCCAATTGAAGACCTTCGCGCCGGGGATCGCGTGCTAACGCGCGACGACGGCCCGCAAGAGATCCGCTGGATTGGGCAGACAACACTCCGCGCGACAGGAAGCTTTGCGCCCATCGTGATCAAGAAAGGCGCGCTGCACAACGAAAACGATCTGATCGTCAGCCCAGATCATCGCCTGTTCGTTTATCAGCGTCAGGATCGGCTGGGTGCCGGACGCTCTGAAGTCCTGGTGAAAGTCAGGCACCTGATCAACGACGATACCGTCTACCAGCTGGCTGGCGGCTATGTGGACTATTTTCAGCTGCTGTTCGATGAACACCAAATCATCTACGCCGAAGGGATCGCGGCAGAGTCCTTACTTATTGATCCCAGAACCCGCGCAGCATTGCCACCACGGGTGAACACGCGCGGTGCGGGGCATTCGCATCGTCCGCATCTCGATTATGAGGTGGCGGAGGATCTGCTGAAATCGCCCGATGCAGTGGAACTGCTGCGCAAGGCATCTTCTGACAAAACGAATTAGGGCCGTCGCGCGGTCTGGAATTGACCCGTCAGAATAGCTGGAACGCCGCGTTCCTGTACTTGTCCAGAAATGTTGCCGCTTGCAGCTTCCTGAGACGCGCCCAGCACCTCTCCCCGCATTTGGCCGAGAACAAGGTAGTTCGTCGTCCCCGTCAGCAAGCTGCCATTGATGTTGGTCACGAAATCCAGCCCGCCTGTGCTGTCATCCAATGCTGCCGTGTTGACCAAAAGATTGCCGACATAAGCACCAGTATCATCAGAAAAGCCAGTCGCGGCCCCTGTGACGGCCCGGTCCATATTGTCGAAATCGATGGTCAGGGATAGATCGCCCGACATGTCCACAGCGCCTCCGCCGTTCGGTGCGATAAAGCCGAGGGAAATCCCACCGTCGTAGCTGGCCGTCCCTGTCGGCGTCAGGTCTACGATAGGGGTGATCGGAACGAAAGGTTCCCGTTGGGTGACCGTATCCCCCGAGCTGTCGCCTCCGCCAGAACAGGCAGCCAAGGTTAAGAGTGCATAAACGTATCGCATACCCCCGTGATCGGGGATGATGTTTAACAAAGCGTTACTGGGCGCATGCTCAATTCAAGTCATCACGCGTTGCGATAATGTCCGCGTCATAGGAGAAGGTTTCGTCCGTAACGATTGTCCCTTCTGAGTCCCGCGTCGTCAGACTGCCGTCCGAGTCCCCACTGAGGCCCGCGCCGGCATCGCCATAGAGGTCAGCGACGAAATCGCCTCTGATATCAAGCGTGCGATCATCGCCATCCACAAGTTGCCCTGTCAGATTACCGTTGATGGGAAACTGGCGGCCAAGATCGGCATTCCGATTGAATGTACCGCTCAAAGTGAGGTTTCCTTCCAAGGCCGCGTTGGTCTCAACACGTACAAAAGCGTCGGCCTCGCCGCTGACCTCACCAGAGTTCAGACGGATCGCGATGGACATCGGACTGGCGTAGGCCGCCTCGGTCAAAAGAAAATCACGACCTCCGGTATCTTCAGCAATCCCGATGAAGCCCGCAAAACTCGCCGTTCCCTCAGAGGGGAGCGTATCAACATCGGTAAAATCATCTGCCTCAATCGCTGCACCGAAACGATCTGTAAATGCGTTCAGCGCGCCGGACAGTTCAGTCTCAGTCACGTTTCCGCTGCCACCAGAACACGCTCCGGCCAAGGCCAAAATAATCGTCATGCCGCCAATTCTCAGGAAGGTCATCTGCTCACCCCTTATTGTTTTGCGGGAACATACGGAAACACCCGGAAACGACAAGCACCAGATGATGGTGCGCCGTGCGAGGACGGCAAATCGGCTCATAATTTGCGCGGACAATTGCTCTTTTTTCCGGGCAGGCGTACACCCCGCGCCATGACAACAAATCGCCCCGAACTTCCCCCCGAAATTGCCCGCCGCCGGACCTTTGCCATCATTTCCCACCCGGATGCTGGCAAGACGACACTGACCGAAAAGTTTCTGCTTTATGGTGGGGCTATTCAAATGGCGGGACAGGTCCGTGCCAAGGGCGAAGCGCGGCGCACGCGATCCGACTTCATGCAGATGGAAAAGGATCGCGGGATCTCGGTGTCCGCCTCGGCCATGTCGTTTGATTTTGAAAAGTACCGCTTCAATCTGGTCGATACCCCCGGCCACTCCGACTTTTCTGAAGACACCTATCGCACGCTCACCGCAGTGGACGCCGCAGTGATGGTGATTGATGGCGCGAAGGGCGTGGAAAGCCAGACCCAGAAGCTTTTCGAAGTCTGCCGCCTTCGCGATCTGCCAATCCTGACCTTCTGCAACAAAATGGACCGCGAAAGTCGCGATACGTTTGAGATTATCGACGAGATCCAGGAAAACTTAGCCATCGACGTCACCCCAGCCTCTTGGCCCATCGGTGTGGGTCGCGATTTCGTCGGCACCTACGATATCCTGCGCGACCGGTTGGAACTGATGGACCGCGCGGACCGTAATAAGGTTGCAGAAAGCATTGAGATCAACGGTCTCAACGATCCAAAACTGGCAGAGCACGTGCCCGATCATCTGTTGGAGAAATTCCTTGAGGAGATCGAAATGGCGAAAGAGCTCTTGCCGCCGCTTGACCATGAAAGCGTGCTGAACGGCTCCATGACCCCGATCTGGTTCGGTTCCGCCATCAATTCCTTTGGGGTAAAAGAACTGATGGACGGCATCGGAACATACGGTCCTGAGCCGCAGGTGCAAACGGCGCAGCCCCGCAACGTGGCCCCGGAAGAAAAGAATGTCGCTGGGTTCGTCTTCAAAGTTCAGGCCAATATGGACCCCAAGCACCGTGACCGCGTGGCCTTCGTCAGGCTCGCCTCTGGCCATTTTGAACGCGGCATGAAACTCACACATGTGCGGTCGAAAAAAGTGATGGCGGTGACAAACCCTGTGATGTTCCTCGCCGCCGACCGGGAGCTGGCAGAGGAAGGTTGGGCCGGGGATATCATAGGCATTCCCAACCACGGGCAATTGCGCATTGGCGATACCCTGACCGAAGGCGAAGCGATCCGCGTCACCGGCATCCCCTCTTTCGCGCCCGAGCTTCTGCAAAGCTGCCGTGCGGGCGACCCGATGAAAGCGAAGCACCTAGAAAAGGCGCTGATGCAATTCGCCGAGGAAGGTGCGGCGAAAGTGTTCAAACCGACCTTCGGGTCGGGCTTCATTGTCGGCGTTGTGGGGGCATTACAATTTGAGGTTCTCGCCTCACGCATCGAAATGGAATACGGCCTGCCCGTCCGGTTTGAAGCGTCGCAATTCACTTCCGCCCGCTGGGTACTGGGCGACAAAGACGCCATCGACAAATTCGCCGCCGCCAACAAACAGCATATCGCCGAAGACAACGACGGTGACGTTGTTTATCTAACGCGTTTGCAGTGGGACATTGATCGGGTGGAGCGGGATTACCCGGATGTGAAGTTGTCAGCGACGAAAGAGATGATGGTCTAAAATTCGTCCACTTTGCGGAATACTTCGTGGGAAAGCCGTCGGAAGGTACGGCATCATTCGCTAATGGAAACACCCAAATGCTTCGACCTATTTGTGCATCAAGTCTTCTCTTGCTGACCGCTTGCGGCGGAGGTTCAACTGAAATTTCGTCGGAACCGCCAGACGCCGAATTTCCCGGAGAAATGGAAAGCGAGGGGACCGAGATTCCAATAACTTTTGAGGCCGGGGCGTTTGACGAAGGGTTTTCAGAGGTTGACTTCGCAGCGCGTCAAAAATTGGCAGACGACGCCACCGACGTCGCGCAAACGTTGGATCCAGTCAACTACGACGCAATGGCTTTCGCAGGGTCCGCAACATTCACGGGCCTCATGCAACTAGACTACAACGGATATGTTTCAGGAAATTCGGGAGAAACATACTTGGTTGCATCAGCCTTGGGCAAGATGGAGTTGACGGCCAATTTCTCCACTTTTAACGGGGATAACTATGTAGAGTTTAATGGGACAGCCGACAGTTTCGTGCGCAATGACAATGTCCCCCTCACCGGCGAGTATGAGCTGGAATGGCAAGGGCCAATGACAACTGACGAACTTACTGGCCGTTCCGAAGACTTCGTTGTTTACATGGATGGTCGATTGGGCGTCGGGGATACGCGTTACTCAGGCGACGCAAATATGTATTTCGACGCGTCAGGCGAAAGTGGCGAATACCTTTCAGGTAGAATTGGAGGGGAACTCCAAATTTGGGATGTGAACAGTCCAACTGATGGCACAATTTATGGAAATACAACGGGACACGTGGTCGCTAACAAGAATTAGTGCGACGGCACTTCAATTGCATTGCAAACGATATTGACGAAAAATGCCCCTCCAAAACCGCGTCCTCCCCACTGGCGAGATCACCGCCATCGCCGCCCGCGGTAGCTTGACCGGCAACCGTGGGATCCTACACCGCGATGACAAAACGCTTGGCCCCTCGCGCTGGTCGCATCATGCTTGGATCTGTTGCACGCTCGATTGGCAAGGGCGTAAGCGGCAGGTCATGACAGGTCGCAATTGGACTGAGCTATTCTTTCTGGATGAGGCGACCGCCTTCGCCGCTGGTCATCGTCCTTGCGGCTATTGTCGGCGCAAAGCCTACACCGCCTATGTCGACGCATGGCAGACCGCCACAGGCGAGCGACCAAGCGCCAAGGCCATGGATCGGGCGCTGCATCCGGCGCGGGTTCGGCGTGATCGCAGTCAGGTGCGCTACGATGAAAGGATCGATAACCTCCCCAACGGCGCATTCTGCGTTTGGCAGGGCCAAGCCCACCTCGTCTGGAAGGGTGCTTTGTACCCCTACACCCCCGACGGGTATGGCGACCGTGTCACCCGACCAGCCGAACAATCAGTCACGGTTCTCACGCCCAAGCCCACCGTTGCCGTCCTTGCCGCGGGCTATGTGCCGCAGGTGTCACGCTAAACCCCCACAATTTGTCGTCTTTCTTGACGTATCCACAGGATCAGCCTACACCGCCTCCTGTCCAAGGCTCTGACAATCCGGTCGGGCCGGCCGCGCAATCACAAGCGGCCACACACGCCGCAATTGTGAAAGGTGCGTATGACAAAGTTTTCTGACCTGAACCTGAGTGACAAGGTTCTAAAGGCTGTGGCCGAAACCGGCTACGACACCCCCACCCCGATTCAAGCTGGCGCCATCGCCCCCGCGCTCGAAGGGCGCGATGTTTTGGGGATCGCGCAGACAGGGACAGGCAAGACAGCGGCCTTCACCCTGCCGATGATCACGCTGCTTGGTCGCGGCCGCGCGCGGGCGCGGATGCCACGCTCACTGGTACTGGCCCCGACACGCGAGTTGGCCGCTCAGGTGGCCGAGAATTTCGACGCCTATGCCAAGTATACGAAGCTATCCAAGGCTTTGCTGATCGGTGGCACATCTTTCAAAGATCAAGACAAGCTGATCGACAAAGGCGTTGATGTGCTGATCGCCACACCGGGCCGCCTGCTTGACCACCTCGAACGCGGCAAACTGATCCTGACGGATGTGAAAGTCATGGTGGTGGATGAAGCCGACCGCATGCTCGACATGGGGTTCATCCCGGACATTGAAGAAATCTTCAAGCGGACGCCTTTCACACGTCAGACCCTCTTCTTCTCCGCGACCATGGCGCCGGAGATTGAGCGGATCACCAATACGTTCCTGTCAAACCCGGCGAAGATCGAAGTGGCACGGGCCGCGACAACAAACACGAACATCAAACAGGGTGTCGTGATGTTCAAAGGCTCGGAAAAGCGCAAGGAGCCATCCGAGAAACGCGCCCTGCTCCGCAAATTGATCGATCAGGAAGGTGAGGCCTGCACCAACGCGATCATTTTCTGCAATCGCAAGTCAGATGTTGATATCGTCTCCAAGTCCCTCAACAAATACGGCTACAACGCTGCACCAATCCACGGCGACCTGGACCAAAGCCACCGGACGAAGACGCTCGACAAGTTCCGCGACAATGAGTTGAAAATCCTCGTGGCTTCAGACGTTGCCGCTCGGGGCCTCGACATTCCGGCAGTGACCCACGTGTTCAATTTCGATGTTCCCAGCCATGCGGAAGACTACGTGCACCGCATTGGCCGGACAGGCCGCGCGGGTCGTAAAGGCACCGCTGTCATGATTTGCATTCCGCGAGATGAAAAGAACCTCGCCGATGTGGAAGCGCTCGTGAAGGAGACTATTCCTCGCCTCGACAACCCCATGGGCAATGCACCTGCGCCCAAGGAAGAGCCATCAGAGGATAAGCCAAAACGCAGCCGCTCGCGTGGTGGACGCAAAAAGGTAGATGCACCTGAGACCGAGGTCGCGGAAGCGCCTAAATCGGAGACACCGAAGTCAGCGGAGAACACTAATCGGCGTGGGCGCGGTGGTCGCAAACATGATCGCCGCGATGAGGTGAACACCACTGTCGGTCTCGGTGACGAACCCCCAGCGTTCATCGCGAAAAGCTTTGCGGAACGTGTCGCGCAGTAGACTTACACGGGACTGTGACGCCCCTGCCCTCGACACGCTGATGAAAACAGGTTTTCAGTGCCTCAGACTATCTTGAGAGGCCATTCATGTTTCCGTCACGCGCCGCACCCATCTTTTTTGGCCTCATCCTCAGCGGGATGATGACGTTTTGCGTCACATTCATCGCAACATGGCGCGCGATTGGTTTGACAGACGGCTTTGGCGGAACCTGGATGGGATCGTGGGTCGCCAGTTGGGCTGTCGCCTTTCCACTTGTCCTTGGCCTCGCCCCCGTGACGCGCAAGATCGTTGCAAAGCTCGTGAAACCTGCCGCTCAAACGTGAGGCGGGGCTCACCACGCTTGCGGTCGGATCAGCCAAGTCGCGAGACGATCACCATGACTTCGGGCTTCTTACCGATCTCGCTTTGACAGGTGCGCCGCGCGATAGTCTTCAGCTCTTTCTCAAGCTTGTCGTCATCTGCAAGCGTCTTGTCGTCTGCTCGGTGCAGGAACTGAGATAGGTCCTCTTCAATCACTTCGACCAAAGCCGCATTGGAATTGCCAATCTCCGCCAGACCATTCGTCTCGACCCATGGCTCTCCCAGAGGCTCGTCATTTTCGTCGACGATCAGCGTGATGATCACATGACCGTTCAGCGCCATGCGAATACGGTCACGGATCACACCGTCGAATTGCCCCACGTGGGTGGAGCCGTCGAGATACGTCCGTCCGGTATCAATGTATTCAGTCACCTTTGGTGCGTTGCCGGATAGGTCGATCATCATGCCATTGACGGCAACGATCCCGGTCCGCCCATGTGCATTCGCCAGCTTCACGTGCTCCCGCAAGTGCCGGTGCTCGCCATGCATGGGCACCACAATTTGCGGCTGGGTAACTTCGTGCATCCGCACAATGTCAGGTCGGTTCGCATGTCCAGAGACATGGTATTTCGTGCCACTGTCATCAACGATATCGACGCCCAACTCGGAGAGTTGGTTCATGATGCGGATCACGCCGCGTTCGTTACCAGGGATCGTCTTTGACGAGAAAAGGAAGGTGTCCCCCTCCTTCAGCTTGATCCCGAGGTAGTTGCCGTTCGCAAGCTGCGCTGACGCGGCGCGCCGTTCACCCTGGCTACCGGTAACGAGCAGCATCAAGTTCTCGCGTGGGATATTGAGCGCGTCTTCCGGTGACACGGTCGTTGGAAAACCGGTAAGGATGCCCACTTCGGTCGCCGTCTCAACCATCCGTCGCATCGCTCGGCCCAAAAGGCAAACAGACCGACCGGCGTCCTGCGCAGCAATCGCGAGTGTCTTAAGACGTGAAATGTTGGAGGCAAAGGTGGTCGCGACGACCATCCCCGTTGCCTCCTTCATAAGTTCAGTGATCGGTTCCCGTATCGTCGCTTCGGATCGCCCCGGTTCGGGCGAGAAGACGTTGGTACTATCGCAGACCAGCGCCTTGATGCCCGGTCTACTGATTTCTTGCCACAAGTCTTCGTCAAAGGGCTCGCCCACGCCCGGTGTCAGATCAATCTTGAAATCGCCCGTATGCAGCACCCGTCCATCGGGGCTATCGATCACCAATCCCGCGCTTTCTGGGATCGAGTGAGAGATCGGGACGTATGAAACCGTCAATGGCCCGCATGTGATCTGTTCGGGATAGCTGCCCACAACCTTCACCACCCCTTCAGGGTGACCGTGCTCTTCCAGCTTCCGACGTGCAATCGCAGCCGTGAAAGGCCGCGCATAAACCGGTGCGCCAAGATCTTCCCAATAGTGCCCAATCGCCCCCACGTGATCTTCATGGGCGTGGGTGATAAAGATTCCTTCGATCTGGGCTTTGCGCTCTTTCAGCCAAGCGATATCCGGCAGGATCAAGTCAACGCCCGGTGTGCCGTCCATGTCCGGGAAGGTGACGCCAAGATCGACCACGATCAGGCGTTCCGCGCCTTGTGGACCATAGCCGTAGACATAGGCGTTCATGCCGATCTCACCTGCGCCACCGAGGGGCAGATAGATCAGCCGGTCTGCGCTGTTACTCATGCAATTTCCTTGTTGAAACGATGGATCACGATCAGGCCGTGCATCGTCAAATCTTCTTCAAAGGCATCAAATAGCGCTTCTGATTGTTGGAACAACGGCGCCAGGCCACCGGTCGAGATGACGCGCATCGGCACACCACGCTCTGCTTTGATGCGCGCGCATATCTCACGCACGAGCCCGATGTAACCCCAAAACACGCCAGATTGCATGCACGCCACCGTGTTCGTGCCAACAACGGCTTGCGGCTTGGAGATATCGACATGCGGAAGTGCGGCTGCCGCGTTGTGCAATGCCTCAAGCGACAGGTTGACGCCGGGCGCAATTACGCCGCCGACATAGGCACCGTCCGACGCAACCACATCAAATGTCGTCGCCGTCCCAAAGTCGACAACGATCAGGTCTCCGCCATGCCGATCAAAGGCACCTGCGGTATTCACCAAACGGTCAGGACCAACCTGCGTGCCTTCATCGACACGCGGATCAACGGGAAGCGCACATTCTGCTTTTCCCACCACCACAGGGCGGCAATTAAAGTAACGATCCGCCAGCACCCGCAGATTGAACACCACGCGCGGCACGGTGGAACTGACGATAACCTCATCAATCTCAACGTCGATCTTCTGGAACCGCATCAAGCTGCTCAGCCAGACATAATATTGATCTGCCGTGCGCTGCCATTCAGTAGAGGTGCGCCACGTCGCGATCCATTTCGCCCCGTCCCAGATCGAAAAGACAGTATTTGTGTTCCCGCAATCGATGGCCAGTAGCATCGGCAATCCCCTTAGAAATAGACCTCTGCCGCCGCAATCGCGCGCGGGCCTTTGCTTGTAATCAGGACGAGGTTGCCATCTTCGTCGATTGTATCAAACGTCCCGGTGACCGTCTCTCGTCCGGTTGAGGCGCTGATCTCTTCACCCAGTCGCGCGGCGTTGCGCAACCAATCTTCCCTAATCCGGCCAAACCCGAGCGAGGCGAGCTTTTTTTCCTGCGTTGCATAGGCGGAAGCCAGTTTGGTCAGGAAGTCTTCGGGCGTCACGGTGTCACCGCCTGCGGCCTTGATGCTTGTCGGTGAGAAAGCCGCATCGGTCACCCCTTGCGGGACATGCGCGAGGTTCACGCCAACACCGACCGACAGCCAATCCACGTACGGCCCCGACCCGCTGCTTTCCAACAGGATGCCCGCGACCTTGCCGCCGTTGAGCAGCACATCATTCGGCCACTTGAGGCCAAGTTTTGTGGCATCTGTGAAAAGTGACAGTGTTTGAAACAGCGCGTTTGCAGCTAGAAATGATCTTTTGGCCGCTTCCGCCGCCGTGCACGCTGGTTTGAAGACATGGGTCGCGGAGAGATTACCCGGTGGTGCAACCCACGTCTTGCCTTGTCTTCCGCGCCCGGCAGATTGATGTTCTGCCATGATCCACATTGGCCGGGCAAGGTCAGGCGCCCGCCGCGCCGCCTCGGCCATCGTACTGTCGACCGAGGACAGGATCACACGGTCCGTCCCTTCCGGCCATTCCGGCCCAAGTGGGGGATTACTGGACAAGCGTTGCCGCTGCGGCTGCGGCTGCCGGCTCGATTCCGAAAAGATTCACGCCGGGCAACCAACCGATCGCCAGGACAAAAGCAGACCCAATACATGCGACCCACAGGACCGGCGGCAGCTTCCCGTCCAGAGCGTCAGTCTCTTCCCCGAAGTACATGTAGTAGACGATCCGTAGATAATAGAACGCCCCAATCACCGACGCGATCACACCCAGGACCGCCAGCCAGCCAAGACCCGCATCATAAGCCGCGCGCAGTACGTAGAACTTGCCGAAGAACCCAACCATCGGCGGAACGCCAGCAAGCGAGAACATCAGCACAAGCATCGCCAGCGCACGCAACGGCTCCTTCGTGGAATAGCTTTGCAGCGCACGAATGTCGGTCACCACGTTGCCGTCCCGTTCCATCGACAAGATGAACGCGAAAGTCCCGATGTTCATCGCCACGTAGATCGCCATGTAGATCAGCATCGCTTGCACACCAAACGCCGTCCCGGCAGCGAGCCCCATCAGGGCAAAGCCCATATGCGCGATCGATGAATATGCCATCAGGCGTTTGATGTTGGTCTGGCCGATAGCCGCGATTGCACCAAGGAACATGGAAACGACAGACAGAAGTGCCACGATCTGCTGCCAATCGCCGACCACGCCGCCAAAGGCGTCATGCACAACGCGGGCGAAAAGTGCCATCGCGGCGACCTTAGGGGCTGTTGCGAAAAAGGCGGTCACCGGCGTTGGTGAGCCTTCGTAAACGTCAGGTGTCCACATATGGAATGGTGCTGCGGAGACTTTGAATGCGAAGCCTGCAATCAGGAAGACGAGGCCGAAGAGAAGGCCAAGTGACACGTCTGTACTGACGGCCTCGATGATGCCTGAGAAGAGCGTCGTTCCCGCAAACCCGTAGGTCAAAGATGCGCCGTAGAGCAGCAGACCGGATGACAGAGCGCCCAGCACAAAGTACTTCAGCCCGGCCTCGGTCGATTTGACCGAGTCACGGCGTAAAGACGCGACAACATAAAGCGACAGCGACTGCAGTTCGAGGCCCATATAAAGCGCCATCAGGTCGCCCGCGGAGACCATCACCATCATACCGACAACAGCCAGCGCAACGAGCAGTGGATATTCAAACTTCAGCAACCCGCGTCGCGACATATAACCTTCTGACATCAAAAGGATCGCGGCAGCGGACAGCAGGATCAGCACCTTGCTGAAACGCGCGAAGCCGTCGTCAACGAACATGCCGCCAAAGGCCACATTCGTACCGCCACCGTCGATTGCGATGAACACGCCCATCAGCACAAACATGCCCGCGGTCGCCCATGTCAAAAGTGGCGCCTGGCCATCCTTTGAGGTGTAGACCGCCGCAATCAAAGCGCTCATCGCATAAAGCGACAATATGATCTCGGGCAGGACAATCGAAAGGTCAGAAGCAATCATGATGTCCGTCCTCTAGTTCGCAGCGAACTGGTTGGCCGCGTTAAAGGCCTGCACAGAAGTTTCGTAGTCAGCCACAAGTGCCTGCACCGATGGCCCAATCGCGTCGAGCACTGGTGCGGGGTAAACGCCAAGCAGCAATGTCATGAACACGAGTGGCGCAAAGATCGCGCGTTCGCGGGTGGTCATGTCGCTGATTGTCTTGAGGCTCTCCTTGATCAGATCACCCATCACCACGCGGCGGTAGAGCCACAGGGCATATGCGGCCGACAGGATCACGCCTGTCGTGGCGATCACAGCGATCCACGTGTTCACCTGGAAAATCCCCATCAGCGTCAGGAACTCCCCGATGAAGCCGGACGTGCCCGGCAAACCGACGTTTGCCATCGTAAAGAACATAAAGATCAGCGCGTAAGCCGGCATCCGGTTTACCAGCCCTCCATAGGCATCAATCTCACGCGTATGCATCCGGTCGTAGATCACGCCGACGCAAAGGAACAGCGCGCCAGAGATAAAGCCGTGGCTGATCATCTGGAAGATCGCGCCATCGATCCCCTGCTGGTTCACCGCAAAGATCCCCATCGTCACGTAACCCATGTGCGCGACTGATGAGTAGGCAATCAGCTTTTTCATGTCTTCCTGCACCAGCGCCACAAGCGAGGTGTAGACAATCGCGATGACGCTCAGCCAAAGCACCAGCGGTCCCATCACTTCTGACCCCACAGGGAACATCGGCAGACTGAACCGCAAGAATCCGTAGCCACCCATCTTCAGCAGGATCGCCGCAAGAACCACTGACCCAGCGGTTGGCGCTTGGACGTGCGCGTCGGGCAACCAAGTGTGAACCGGCCACATCGGCATCTTCACCGCGAAGGAGGCAAAGAACGCGATCCACATGAGTGTCTGTGCGCCGCCGATGATCTGGATGCCCAGCAAGCTGAAGCTCTGCGATCCAAACTCGTGGTTCATCAATGTCGGAATGTCAGTGGTGCCTGCGTCGGTGAACATCGCCACCATGGCAACAAGCATCAGGACGGAGCCAAGGAATGTGTAGAGGAAGAACTTGAAGGACGCGTAGATCCGGTTCACCCCGCCCCAGATACCGATGATCAGGAACATCGGGATCAGGCCCGCCTCAAAGAACAAGTAGAACAGCACGAGGTCGAGCGCCATGAACACGCCAAGCATCAGCGTCTCAAGGATCAGGAACGCGATCATATATTCCTTCACGCGTGTCTTCACATCCCAGCAGGCCGCAATGACCAGCGGCATCAGGAAAGTGGTGAGCATCACGAAGAGGACGGAAATCCCATCAACGCCCATCTTGTACTGCAGACCAAGAAGCCATTCGGCCTCTTCCACCATCTGGAAGTCGGTGTTCGACGGATCGAACTGGCCATAGATGAAGAGCGAGACGATGAAAGTGGCCACGGTTGTGGCTAGCGCCACCCACTTCGCATTGCGCTGCGCAGGCTCGTCATCGCCACGCAGAAACAGCGCCAGAATGGCCGCACCCACAAGTGGGATAAAGGTCGTGAGGGTCAGCAAATTGCCCATCAGCCAGCCCCCCCGTAAAGCGAGACATATGTCAGAAGCACGGTAATCCCCAGAACCATCGCAAAGGCGTAGGTGAACATGTAGCCGGACTGCGCCTTGTTCAGCAGGCGGGTGAAGAAGGGCACAACACCCATCGCGACACCGTTGATCCCGCCGTCAATCGTGGCCGTGTCTCCGCCCTTCCACAGGATGCGCCCGAGCGCTACGGATGGCTTCACGAATATGAAGTCATAGAGCTCGTCAAAGTACCATTTGTTGAGCAGGAAGTTGTAAAGCGGCCGTTGTTGCTCCGCCAGTTTCGCAGGCCAATCCGGACGGCGGATATACATTTGGTAGGCCAGACCAAAGCCCAGCAGCATCGCGATAAATGGCGCAACCTTCACCCACTTCGGAACAAGATGTGCCTCATGCAGGACGTGGTTGTCAGGGTGCTTGTAGATCGCGCCTTTGCCTGGCTCTGCAGGCCAGTCGTATTTGTGGTCGTCGCCGTCTTTCGCCTCTTCGTCGCCTGCGGCATAGGCTGGCGCGATCAGGGTGAAGCCAAGGTCAGCCGTCTCTTCTTTCACTTCGATCACGCCGAAGAACTCACCCACGTACTTATCCGACTTGAAGAAGGGCTTGTAGAAGTACATGCCAGAGAAGATTGCACCGATGGCCAGCACCGCCAAAGGCACCAGCATCACGCGCGGGCTTTCATGCGCGTGGTCATGCGTATGTTTGTCGCCGCGCGGCGTGCCGTAGAACGTGAGGAACATCAGACGCCAGCTATAGAAGCTCGTCATGCAAGCTGCGACGATCAGCATCCAGAAGGCATAGCCAGCGTTTGCCGCATAAGCGCTCTCGATGATGGCGTCTTTGGACACAAAACCCGCAAACCCAACCGGGAAACCGATGTAAAGCAGCGGAATACCCACACCTGTGATCGCCAGCGTCCCGATCATCATCGCCCAGAATGTCATCGGCAGCTTGTCTTTCAGACCGCCGTAGTTCCGCATGTCCTGTTCGTGGTGCATCCCGTGGATGACGGAGCCAGCACCAAGGAACAGCATCGCCTTAAAGAACGCGTGCGTCAGCAGGTGGAACATCGCAACGGAATAGACGCCGACTCCAGCCGCCACGAACATGTAGCCCAGCTGAGAGCAGGTCGAATAAGCGATCACGCGCTTGATGTCGTTCTGGACGAGGCCGACGGTTGCCGCGAAGAAGGCAGTCGTCGCGCCAAGGAACACGATCAGGTTCTTCGCCTCAGGCGCAAACTCGATCAGTGGCGACATGCGGCAGACGAGGAAAACACCCGCGGTCACCATGGTCGCCGCGTGGATCAGCGCCGACACCGGCGTCGGCCCTTCCATCGCGTCAGGCAGCCATGTGTGCAGGAAGAACTGCGCCGATTTCCCCATCGCACCGATGAAGAGCAGGATCGCGAGGATGTTCGCTGCGTTCCATTCCAATCCAATGAAGTTCAGCGTTGTCTCTGCCAGTTCCGGCGCTTGGGCGAAGATGTCATCGAACCGAATGCTGTCGGTCATGAAATAAAGGCCAAAGATCCCCAGCGCGAAGCCGAAGTCACCGACGCGGTTGACCACAAATGCCTTCATCGCCGCGATGTTTGCGGACGGCTTCTTGTAGTAGAAACCAATCAGCAAGTAGGATGCGACACCCACGCCTTCCCAGCCAAAGAACATCTGCACAAGGTTATCGGACGTCACCAGCATCAACATCGCAAAGGTGAAGAACGACAGATAGGCAAAGAAGCGGGCCTTGTAGTGCTCGCCCTCTTTGAAGTTCTCGTCATGGGCCATGTAGCCAAACGAATACAGGTGCACGAGCGCCGAAACTGTGTTGATCACGATCAGCATGATCGCCGTCAGTCGGTCCATCCGGATCGACCAATCAGTGCTCAGCGTGCCGGATTCAATCCACCGCAGGATTTGGATGCTTTCCGTAGTGCCGTCAAAGGTGAAGAACACAATCCACGACAGGAAAGCCGCAAGGAAAAGCAGGCCCGTGGTGACGTATTGGGCCGCCGTCTCACCGATCAACTTCCAGCCAAACCCAGCGATCAGGGCGCCAACCAGAGGTGCGAAAAGGATAATGGTTTCCATGTTCGGTAATCCCTAGATCGACGCGGCAAAGATGGTGAGCGGTATCGTCCCGCCCAAGGGCAACGCAAATGCGATCGCGGCCACCGGGAACAACATTGAACCGAGGCCCGAGAAGCTACCGACCGATGCACCAAAAACAAATGTTCCGAAAAAGCCTGACAAGACAGTCACGCGCGTTACCCCTTCATCACATTGACGTCTTCCACGTCAATCGTCCCACGATTGCGGAAGAAGCAGACGAGGATGGCGAGGCCAATCGCGGCCTCAGCCGCAGCGACAGTAAGTACGAAGAGTGTGAACACCTGGCCCACCAGATCGCCAAGGAAGCTGGAAAAGGCCACGAGGTTGATGTTTACCGCGAGCAGCATCAATTCGATGCTCATCAGCAGAATGATCACGTTTTTGCGGTTCAGGAAGAGTCCGAAAATCCCGATCACAAAGAGCCCGGCAGCAACTGCCAAATAGTGTTCAATGCCGATCATATTTGCTTCCCCTACGGAGTGGCGATCTCCGCTCGCGCGCCTGCGCAGCGCGCGCACGTTCTTGGCGCCCCTGATAGTCAGTTTCGGCAGTGAGGTGCAAGCCCCGGGCGGCTGAAAGGACGGTATCTCTGCGCGCTAATTCAATTTATTCGCGGCAGGCGTGCTGTTTGTGCGACGCGTGCTTCGTTCCGAGATCAGAGCCATTGACTGCACAAGTCCTCAGTTACGCGGCGCAAACAGGTTCTTGGCGGTATTTGCCTCCAGATCGAACGGCCGCTTGCCATTGAGAGCGTCTGGATAAAGCGCAGCACAGGCGCAGCTTTCCTCTTCAGACGTGTAAAGTTCAATATCCCGCGCAATCCGGGCCAGATCTGCCGCGATCCGATCAAAGGTCGCAAAAGCCCGCGCACCGCTTTCATGCAGTGCGATGACCTCAAGTGCAGCATCAACCTTGTCAAAGCTGGTGCGCCCGCGCGTCATGTTGGTCTCAGCAGCTCGGAAACGCAGCGCCGCGCCACTTGCGCAATCCATCAGAGTGATGTCCTTGGAGGTGCCTTCCTGCGACCACCACGTCATGTACATGACCCGGCCTTCACCCAGATCTGTCTGGTCGGACTCGCCGCCGTGGCTCACATGGGTGATCCGGTCACATTGCGCCAGCGTCAGCGCTTGTAAGGGCAACGGTAAAAGACACGTCAAAGCCGCCTGCACGGAAACACGTCGCAGGCGGCTTGAGTAGGTCTTGATGCGATCTCGGGATCTGTTCATCCCAAGATCGAAAGTATGGTTTTAGCTTCCGCAGGCATACGTTGCGATAGCATGCTCTGTCGTGCCGCGCACCACATCAAGCATGTCCGCAGCGCCACCGCGGTTCAAATCTCCGATATCACCGGCTGTGTCGACGACACCGGCTTTCATCGGCAAGCAGTTGACGAGCGACAGGGTATAAAGCCCGCTGTCCTGGCTCACTACTTCAAACTGGCCGTTACCAACGGAATCGCTGCTGACGATCGATACGGTGTCATCATCGGCGGCAGCTACGGATGCAACAGCGATCAGAGCTGTCGCCAGAATTGCGGATTTCATCACTCAGAGTCCTTGTTCAGGTTACACGTTTCTTCAATTTTCTCGCGCTGGCCGGGTCCTATAGGCTGTGGCCATACGATGGGCGCTTGATTTCCACCGACAAGCGCCCCGGCGGCAAACTTCCACACGGCACGACAAGACAGTTCAAGTCGACGCGAAAAAAGCGCAGATGTTTGGCAGAAATAAGGAAACCGCGTGCGGATTAGCGCTCAGTTGCCACAAATGTCAGTCGCGGCACATAATGTGTGACGGGCCACACCAATTGACCGATCTACGCAAAATCGAAAACTTGACGTAAGACATTGAAAATAAGTGGTTTTGAGGCAAATCTTGCGTCCACCATCGCGATCGAAAATCGTGACGCCTCAGGGCGTCATCGCTGAGATTTAATTCGAATGGGCAGTATTTTCCTGCCGGCCAAAACCAGCATTATCGTGCGTTGCCAAACAAAGCTTTAAGTTCGACTAAACTGTGGCAAGCAGAGAAACAGGTAACATCAGCAACGCCTGCTTCATTCGAAATTCATGATCAGATTATTAGACCTTTACAGCCCCTGCCCCGGCTTCACGTCTTTCAGCTCCATCGCCTTCGCGGGATCACGGTACATCTGGGCCAAAACGTTCTGGCGCTTGATGTCCACGCGGTGGCGCAGCGTCAGGACAATCGCACCGATCATCGCGACAAGCAGGATCAAACCCGCCAGCTGGAACAACATGAAGTAGGTGTCGTAGATCAACAGGCCGAGTGCAGCGGTATTCTCAATGTCACCTGCAGGTGCTGCGACCCGCTCCTCAAAGCCTTCAGAGTAGTCCCAGACGCCAAACGCCAGCATCAGCTGCATCACGATCACCACACCGATCAGCAACGCAAGCGGCAGGTATTTCGTCATCTCTGCTTTCAGCTCAGCAAAGTCCACGTCCAGCATCATAACCACAAACAGAAACAACACAGCGACTGCGCCGACGTAGACGATGATCAGCAGCATCGCGACGAATTCAGCGCCCAGCAGAACGAACAAACCGGCCGAGGACAGAAACGCGAGGATCAACCACAGGACCGAATGCACCGGGTTACGGCTCACCACTGTCATCAGCCCACCTGCCAATGTGGAAATGGCAAAAAGGTAGAAGGTAAAGGCGGCAACAGTCATGTGTCTTGGTCCTTGTCCTGATCGGTCACCTCAGTGGCCAGTTCCATAGCCTTGGTCATGGCCGGAACGCCACCAAAAAGACCGGCATTCGCGATCGTCTCAGCGATTTCTTGTTTCGTGGCCCCTGCTTCAATCGCGTGGCGCACAGTAAGTTTGATCTGCGGCGCAGCAATCGCACCTGCAATGGTCAGCCCGTGAAGGGTGAGCAGTAGTTTCGTTTTGGCGTCAAGGCTGTCAGGGTTGATGGCATTGCCCATAAAGGCTTCCATGAACTCCTTCGGCATCGTCGGGAACATGTCCTCAAACCCTTTGGGCGAAAACGATTCCAGAGCAGGATTGAGCTGTTTGGCCCACTCCTGTCCCAGTTTCATCATCGCCTCGAACGGGTTGTCGGTCATCGGTATGGCGCGTCCAATTCCAAGTTGCGCGCAATCTCGGCTTCCCAGCGGTCGCCATTGGCCAGCAGCTTCTCTTTATTGTAGTACAGCTCTTCCCGGGTCTCGGTTGAGAACTCAAAATTCGGGCCTTCGACAATGGCATCCACCGGGCAGGCTTCCTGACAGAAACCGCAGTAGATGCACTTCGTCATGTCGATG
>JAHDEX010000095.1 GCA_020628545.1 Paracoccaceae bacterium
CTGATGGGTGATATGCCCGCCCGTTGGCACCAAAACAGAGAGGTCCTGACATGATGGACGGTGATATTCGTGTGAACACCTATGACGACGGCTCGACCGACGCGGAAACGGGTGAGCAGAAGATCCGCAACTTCAACATCAACTTCGGGCCCCAGCACCCGGCGGCGCATGGTGTTTTGCGTTTGGTGCTTGAGCTGGACGGCGAGATTGTTGAACGCTGCGATCCACACATCGGCCTGCTGCACCGTGGCACCGAAAAGCTGATGGAAAGCCGGACGTACCTGCAAAACCTGCCGTACTTTGACCGTCTCGACTACGTGGCGCCGATGAACCAGGAACATGCGTGGTGCCTTGCGATTGAGAAACTTACCAAGACAGAGGTTCCGCGTCGTGCATCGCTGATCCGCGTGCTTTATTCTGAGATCGGCCGCGTCTTGAACCACCTGCTGAACGTGACAACGCAAGCGATGGACGTCGGCGCGCTAACGCCGCCGCTTTGGGGGTTCGAAGAGCGTGAGAAGCTGATGGTCTTCTACGAGCGTGCCTGTGGTGCACGTCTTCACGCCGCTTACTTTCGGCCCGGCGGCGTTCATCAGGATTTGCCGGACCAGCTGATCGAAGACATTGACGCTTGGGCGGTCGAATTCCCCAAAGTGATCGATGATATCGATGGGTTGCTGACCGAAAACCGCATTTTCAAACAGCGAAACTGCGATATCGGGGTCGTCACAGAAGAAGAAATTCTAGATTGGGGCTTCTCTGGCGTAATGGTGCGCGGTTCGGGCCTTGCGTGGGATTTGCGCCGTGCGCAGCCATACGAATGCTATGACGAGTTTGAATTCCAGGTGCCTGTTGGCAAGAACGGCGATTGCTACGACCGTTATCTCTGCCGCATGGAAGAGATGCGCCAATCGGTGGGGATCATCCGGCAGGCCTGCGAAAAGCTGCGCCATGAAAAGGGTGACGTCATGGCCCGGGGCAAAATGACCCCACCGACACGTGGTGAGATGAAGACCTCAATGGAAGCGCTGATCCACCATTTCAAGCTGTACACCGAAGGGTTCCACGTGCCCGAAGGCGAGGTTTATGCCGCAGTTGAAGCACCGAAAGGCGAATTTGGCGTTTATCTGGTTGCCGATGGCACGAACAAACCTTACCGCGCAAAGCTGCGTGCGCCTGGGTACTTGCACCTTCAGGCTATGGACCACGTTGCAAAAGGCCACCAGTTGGCCGATGTGGCTGCCATTATTGGTACAATGGATGTCGTTTTTGGGGAGATTGACAGATGATGCGTTTTGCTTTGATCCCGGCCGTTTTGGCCCTCGCGGCCTGTGAGAACGGTCTGTCGTTTCCAGACCTGCGCGGTGGCTTGGGTGGCGGTGCCGACACGGTGGCGTCCGATCCAACGTTGCAATTGACAGACCGCGAACGCGTGGTGTCCGCGGTCGAAGCAAACGGCTGTGTGATTAGCGCGCAAACGATTGGTCCTATTATGGCACAGGCGTCAGTGAACCGTGACCAACTTCTGTCGGTATCACAACAGCTTGAAGCGGAAGGTGCGCTTGCTGCACCCTCTGACGATGGGAGCGTGACGCTGACATCGCTCAACTGCCCGAGCCTCTAACACATTTCACTGAACAGAGATCTGCCACATGCTGCGTAGACTGCACCCCGACCAACCCGATAGCTTTGCTTTTACACCTGAAAACAAGGCGTGGGCCGAAGCTCAGATGACAAAGTACCCGGAAGGGCGGCAGGCCTCTGCCATCATTCCGATCCTTTGGCGTGCGCAAGAGCAGGAGGGATGGTTGTCGCGTCCGGCGATTGAACATGTGGCCGATATGTTGGGCATGGCCTACATTCGCGCGCTTGAGGTGGCGTCCTTTTACTTCATGTTCCAACTGCAGCCCGTTGGGTCCGTGGCCAACATTCAGATCTGCGGCACGCTGAGTTGCATGATTTGCGGCGCCGAAGACCTCGTTGCAGTCTGTAAAGAGAAGATTGCGCCAACACCGCACACTGTCTCTGCCGACGGCAAGTTTTCTTGGGAAGAGGTGGAATGTCTGGGCGCCTGCGCGAACGCGCCGATGGCGCAGATTGGCAAGGACTATTACGAGGATCTGACGACTGAACGCCTTAGTGAAATCATCGACGAACTGGCAGCAGGAAAAGTCCCGACGCCAGGGCCCCAGAATGGACGTTACGCCGCTGAACCGCTGAGCGGTTTGACATCGCTGACAGAGTACGAGTCCGGAAAGCCGCAGTACAACGCCTCTGCGGCGCTCGCGACGGATATTGGCGATACCGTTAAGCGAATTGATGGGACCGAGGTGCCGCTTCTGACCCCCTGGACAGGTGCGGACACTGCGGTCAAATCCAAGCCCGCTCCACGTAAGAAGGCTGCGGCGAAAACCGATCCGAAAGCGCCGCCCGCAGCGAAAGGTGCTGCCACACGCGATGATGCGCCTCGCGGAGAAGGGGTCGGTCGTCGTGCAAGCGCAAAGGCCGCAGGTGACGATGCTAAGGCAAAGGCTGTGCCCGAAACGGTGAAAGCGGAAGGTGTGGTTGATCAGGAGGTTGCGGAGTCCGCAAAAGCACCTGTCGACGAGCCCGTCGCAGAAAAGCAACCAGAGATCCTCGATGAGCCGCGGGGATCGGGTGCGGATGATCTGAAAATGATTTCGGGCGTCGGGCCGAAGTTGGAAGGGGTCCTGAATGATCTTGGGTTCTATCACTTCGACCAGATCGCGGAGTGGACCGATGAAGAGATCGCGTGGGTTGATGCACGGTTGAAGTTCAAAGGCCGGATTGTGCGGGACGGGTGGATCGCGCAGGCCAGAAAACTCGCGGATTCCTGACGAGCCTCCGCTTGCGGGGAAAGCTCGCGAAGATTTTCCTTATAAATCCACAGATTTGTGGGTTAGGTTCACTTCGTGGGGGTGGGATCAGCTGCCAGTTGTAATTTCTGCGCCTCACGCGGATGTCGATAGGGCGCATGGCGCCTCCCGCAGGGAGATAAAGAAATTATGAAAGATACTGCACCGCTTGGTATGGGAATCCTCGCCGTCTCGGCGCTTTTTGGTGTGATCGGTGGCTTGGTCAGCTTCGTCGCTTGGGATTACACGTTCATTGGGGCCTTGTTTGTCGCGATTTTCCTTGCGTTGATTGTCGCAATTGTCCTTTGGCTTGGATGGCGACCCGCCAACACAAATGATCGCGATATGTCTGCGGAAGCGCATCGCGCGGGGCAGGCGCCGACAGTACCAGCCGCCGGCAGCACGCCAGCTTCTGCGTCCACGGCACCAGCAGCCGCACCCGAGCCAGCGCCAACACCCACCCCGGAGCCAGAGCCTGCCCCAGAGCCAGCGCCTGCTCCTGCGGCCGCAGAGGCACCAAAAGTGAGATCGGGCACTATTCTTCCGGGTGAGCAGGAACTGAGCGAACGCAAGGGTGAATGGAAGTATGAGCCCGATGCGTCAGATGCATCCGCCTCTGACGGTGTTGATCGTGATGGTGATGGCGTGGTCGAGGGAAGTGATGAGGGGTCGAAGCCCCAGACGCTTTCAGCAGCCCGTGAAGGCGGCCCGGATGATCTCAAGCAGATCAAAGGCGTGGGGCCGAAGATGGAAGGCATGTTGCACGGGATGGGCTTTTTCCATTTCGATCAAGTCGCTGCATGGACAGCGGACGAAGTCGCTTGGGTGGACGCCAACCTCGAAGGTTTCAAAGGCCGGGTGAGCCGCGACAATTGGGTTGAGCAAGCAAAACTGCTTGCCGCAGGTGGCGAGACCGAGTTTTCGAAGAAAGTTGAAAAGGGCGACGTCTACTAGTCGCCCAATACCCATGTCGCACACTGGAAAAACACCCGAAGCCAAGGCCGGACAACGCGTCGCGTTGATCATGGCAGGCACGGGTGTTTTATGGGTGCTGGCAACAGCGCTAGCGTCAGAATATGACTGGCCGACGCGGGTGATTGCCCTTTTTGATCTTGCAGCCCTTGCCGGTTTCGGGTTTGCGCTGTTTAAGACGTATCAACTCTGGCGGGCCCGCCAGAAAGACAAGGGTTGAGAAGAATGCTGAAAGACCAGGACCGGATTTTTACCAATCTGTACGGGATGCACGACCGCACCTTGAAAGGTGCCAAGGCCCGTGGTCACTGGGATGGCACCGCCGCGATCATTAAGAAAGGTCGCGACTGGATCATTGATGAGATGAAAGCCTCTGGCCTGCGCGGTCGTGGTGGTGCGGGTTTCCCCACCGGTCTGAAATGGTCTTTCATGCCGAAGGAAAGCGATGGGCGTCCGGCGTACCTTGTCGTGAATGCCGACGAATCTGAGCCGGGCACCTGCAAAGACCGTGAAATCATGCGCCACGATCCGCATACGCTGATTGAAGGCTGCCTGATTGCGTCGTTCGCGATGAACGCCAATGCTTGCTACATCTACATTCGCGGCGAATACATCCGCGAGAAAGAAGCGCTTCAGAATGCGATTGATGAGGCCTATGAGGCTGGCTTGCTCGGCAAGAATGCCGCGAAGTCTGGCTGGGATTTTGATCTTTACCTGAACCACGGTGCGGGTGCCTATATCTGCGGTGAAGAAACTGCGCTTCTGGAAAGCCTTGAAGGCAAGAAAGGCATGCCGCGCATGAAGCCGCCGGTCCCGGCGGGTGCAGGTCTTTATGGCTGTCCGACGACTGTGAACAATGTGGAGTCGATTGCTGTCGTGCCGACGATCCTACGCCGTGGCGGGAGCTGGTTTGCGGGCATGGGCCGTCCGAATAACGCAGGCACAAAGCTGTTTGCGATTTCCGGTCACGTGAACAATCCCTGTGTCGTTGAAGAAGAGATGTCGATTTCCTTCGAGGAACTGATCGACAAGCACTGCGGCGGTATTCGCGGCGGGTGGGACAACCTGCAGGCGGTGATCCCTGGAGGGTCTTCCGTACCCTGCGTGCGTGGCGAGAACATGAAAGACGCCATCATGGACTTCGACTACCTGCGCAATGAGCTGGGCTCTGGCCTTGGCACCGCAGCGGTCATCGTGATGGACCAGTCGGTGGATATGATCAAAGCGATCTGGCGTCTGGCGAAATTCTACAAACACGAAAGCTGCGGTCAGTGTACGCCGTGCCGCGAAGGCACGGGCTGGATGATGCGCGTGATGGAACGCCTTGTGAAGGGCGATGCAGAGCCGGAAGAAATCGATATGCTCTGGGATGTGACCAAGCAAGTTGAGGGGCATACGATCTGTGCTTTGGGTGATGCAGCGGCTTGGCCGATCCAAGGGTTGATCAAGAACTTCCGACCCGAGATCGAAGACCGCATCAAGCACAAGCGCGGCGGGGCCATTGCTGCGGAGTGATGCGCACTTGGATCGCGCTTTTGTTGCCGATCTTGTTTCTTCAAGGTTGCTCAGAATTCGTTGTGGAGACAAATGATCGCGCTTTGCCAGTCATTGGCGAAAGCAACGAATTTGGCGCGGCAGTGGGGACGTTTCCTGTAACAGAGTATCTTGTGACGGGTCGCACGGGGCCCTTGACCCGCAATGACGAGGCCGCGGTTTTGAGTCATCTTCGAGGGATCTGCGCTGATCGTGGAGAGGACTTCGAACTCAGTCCGCTTCGGGAACCAGTTTATCAAGGAGCCGATGTTGCGTGGTCCGTTATCGGTGAGTGCACTGCTCCAAGTGATTAACTTTCCGTTCACCCTTCGTGCGCATATCTGCTAAGGAGGAGATATGATCATGCCCGAAGACACCGCGAACCTTATTTTGGAATATATGCGCAAGTTCGATCAGAAGCTTGATCGGATGGTTGATGACTTGTCGGACATGAAGCGACGGGTGACTGGTGTTGAAGAAAACCTCGCGGGTGTTCATCGTCGTCTCGATCGCATGGATGACCGGCTGGACCGGGTTGAGCGGCGCTTGGAGTTGGTCGAAGCGTAATGCGTTCTGTAATCTTCGCAGCATTGCTTTTTGTAGCAGCCTGTACCGGGCCCCGCGTCGTGACGGGTGATCCCCAAGCAGCGGCAGCGTTGCGGGCGTTGCCACCGGCACAGTATGCGGCCACGGTGGCCCTGGCGCAGACGGTTGCAAATCGCTGCGCGATCTACGGCTACAACGTCCCGCTGGGGCAAGTGGTCGATGCGCAGAGGACGGCGCAGGGCACTGGCCTCGCAACAGCGCGGACGCAAGTCGCGGCGGTCGATCTGGAGACGGATGTCGCGACACGCCAGCTTCTTGCGCGCTACGAGGTTGCAGCCCTGGAAGGGCCAGATGTTTGCGCGGTGGCCTCTGGCGAGGTCGCGCGGCAATCGGCGCTGGGTGCGTTGCTGGTCCGTCTTTGATTTCATTGAACGTGGTTTGATCCAAATGAACGCCCTTCGGGCGTGCGACATATTTGGTTTTGGTCACGCGGACGGTACGCCCGAAGGCGCGTGCGGGACGCCTCCGGCGGGGAGGTATTTGAAGCAAGAAGAAAGGGAAGGGCGTGCGACGCCGATGGATTGTGTGCAGGACAATCAGATGCTCGACAGGATTGAACCGTGCATGCAAGGTCGATGACCGTAGGAAGGAGACCCGTTATGCACCTTGCAGAGCTAAATATTGCCCGCTTGATTGCGCCGACAGACGATCCGCGAGTTGCGGAGTTCATGGCAAACCTTGACCGGATCAATGGGATGGGCAAACGCATGCCAGGTTTCATCTGGATCATGGAAGGGTCAGGTGCTGAGGACACCGGCAATACCGAAAACTGCCTTTATGGTGATCCGCAGTTCGTAGCGAACCTGACGGTCTGGCAGAATTTCGAGAGATTTGAGACTTTTGTGCGCCAAACGGTGCATGCCAAGTTCATGGCCCGAAAGGCAGAATGGTTTGAGCCTGCCGCCAAGCCGCAGTTTGTGATGTGGTGGATTGAGGAGGGCCATATTCCAACGTTGGAAGAAGCGCTTGAGCGTTTGACCTATTTGCAAGACAACGGGGACAGTGACCACGCCTTCGGCTGGGACTGGATGCGGCAAAAGGTCAAGTGAATGAAACACACCTGGGACGGGTTCCTCAGCTTTCTTTGTGCAGTGTTGACAGCAGCGATTTGTGGCGGGCCAACCTGGTTTACCTATATCGCGGTTGAGACTGGTGTTGCACCAACCTGGGCGTATGGCTTTGCGGTCGCGCTCGGCGCGATTGGGCTTGTTCTGACGTTTGCCTTTCTGCGCAAAGCGCGGCTTGGGATTAGTCCAACGCGCGACCGGCGACGGCGATGATACACCCTCAGGGGCATCATCTGGCTTCGTTCAATTTTGGCACGATGCGCTACGCATGGGACGACCCTAGGCTGAAAGCCTTTCAGGACAACCTCGACCGAGTCAACGCGATTGCGGCGCGCAGCCCCGGGTTTGTCTGGCGGCTGTCTGATGAAGAGATGGAAGCCGCGCAAGAGGATCCGGAAGGACCGCTGCGGGACCGCCCCAATACGGCTTCAACACTGTCGGTCTGGCAGTCACCGCGCGCACTTTGGGACTTTGTGAACAAAACGCTGCATCAGCACTTTATGGCACGTAGTGAGGTTTGGTTTGTGCCAGAAGACAGTGGGTATTTTGTTGGCTGGTGGGTGCCGATCGGGTCTCACCCAACTGTCACGGATGGCATTGCGCGATGGCAGCAAGTTCAAAAAAACGGGGATCACATCAATGCATTTGGTGCCAGGCGCTTGAAGGTGTTGGCCGAACGCTAAACTGGGCGGGAAATTGCAAACCCACGGGAAATCGCGCGCTGCTATTGCATAACGCCCGTCCAAACCCGATGTGGACATCACATGCCGATTGGCACGAGGAGAGTATGATGATCCGTTCCGCGCAGATTGCCTGTGTTGCAGCCTTATTTGCCGCCACGCCCGCAGTGGCTCAGCAGAAATTAAGCGAAGTTGGCTATGTCACTGAAGGGCTGATCGCCGTAGGGATTGCTTATGAGATCTCGGAGGTGTGTGACAGCATTGCGCCGCGCACACTGCGCGGGCTGGCTTACCTCAATCAATTGCGCAGTCATGCCAAGGGTTTGGGGTTCTCGAACGCAGAGATCAACGCTTACACTGACGACAGGGCAGAGCAGGATCGTCTTGAAGCAATCGCCCGTAAACGACTTGCGTCAATGGGTGCGCCGCGCGGGGATGAAGCCGCCCATTGTGCCGTGGGGCGGGCTGAAATCGACAAGGGTAGCACGATTGGATATCTGCTCCGTTAGGTTCAAATTCCGTCTCAGCTGGCCAATCCATTAAGCGTCGAGAATAACGGGGCAATTGGCCGCGACTTAGGGCAGAAAAAGCCCCTCTTTCGTCTGGCATCACCGGAGCCCTTCCGTTAGAACCCATGCCAAAGCGACACCCTGCAGCCGGGGTCCGTTCGCATGGGATAGGAAAAGGCGTGCGATGTCTGATCTGAAAAAAATCGTCATTGATGGAAATGAGATCGAAGTCGATGGGGCGATGACCCTCATTCAGGCTTGTGAAGAAGCGGGGATCGAGATCCCGCGCTTTTGCTATCACGAACGTCTGACGATTGCGGGCAACTGCCGGATGTGTCTCGTAGAGGTCGTGGGTGGCCCGCCTAAACCTGCAGCCTCCTGTGCGATGCAGGTGCGTGATTTGCGCCCGGGACCGGAGGGGCAACCGCCAGTTGTGAAGACCAATTCACCTATGGTGAAAAAAGCGCGCGAAGGCGTGATGGAATTCCTTCTGATCAATCACCCGCTCGATTGTCCGATCTGTGATCAGGGTGGTGAATGCGACCTGCAGGATCAGGCAATGGCCTATGGCGTCGATTTCAGCCGATTCCGGGAGCCGAAACGCGCCACCGAAGACCTGGACCTTGGTCCACTGGTTGAAACACATATGACGCGCTGCATTTCCTGCACCCGTTGCGTGCGCTTCACGACAGAGGTCGCGGGCATTACACAGATGGGCCAGACGGGCCGCGGAGAAGATGCGGAGATCACGAGCTATCTGGGCGAAACGCTCGACAGCAACATGCAGGGCAACATCATCGACCTGTGCCCGGTGGGCGCGTTGGTGTCAAAACCCTATGCCTTTACCGCACGTCCTTGGGAATTGACTAAGACGGAGTCAATTGACGTGATGGATGCGCTTGGGTCCAACATTCGCGTGGACACCAAGGGCCGGGAAGTAATGCGCTTCCTGCCGCGCAACCATGATGGCGTGAATGAAGAATGGATTTCTGACAAGACCCGCTTTGTTTGGGATGGGCTGCGCCGACAGCGTCTTGATACGCCTTACATCCGCGAGAACGGCAAGCTGAGAAAGGCGTCTTGGCCTGAAGCGCTTGCGAAAGTCGCATCTGAGATGAAGGGCAAGAAGGTTGCCGGTCTCGTTGGTGATCTGGCCCCGGTTGAGGCGGCTTACGCGCTCAAGCAGTTGATCGAGGGGCAGGGTGGTAACGTCGAATGCCGGACCGATGGGGCAAAACTGCCAATCGGTAATCGCTCTGCCTATGTCGGCACAGCTGCGGTCGAGGATTTGGATACCGCCGCAATGATCCAGTTGATCGGCACCAACCCGAAGCTGGAAGCGCCAGTGCTGAACGCACGTATCCGCAAGGCTTGGTCGCGTGGGGCTGATGTTGGGCTGATTGGTGAGAACGCTGATCTGACCTATCCCGCCTATCATATGGGCGCGGATCGTCAGACACTGACGGACACTGTCGGTAAAGACTTTAACAAGGTCCTGGACGTCGACTCCGTGGTCGTTGTCGGCATGGGTGCGCTGCGTGAGGCAGATGGCGAAGCCGTCTTGGCGAATGCGATGGCGCTGGCCGAGAAGACCAAGTCGAAGTTCTTGGTGTTGCACACGGCTGCTGGTCGCGTTGGCGCGATGGACGTCGGTGCCGTCACCGAAGGTGGGCTTGAGGCTGCGCTCGACGGGGCAGAGGTGATCTACAACCTCGGCGCTGATGAGGTTGATATCGCAGATGGGGCTTTCGTGATTTACCAAGGCTCGCACGGCGACCGTGGCGCGCACCGCGCGGATGTGATCCTGCCTGCTGCAGCTTACACCGAAGAGAACGGTTTGTTCGTGAACACCGAAGGTCGGCCACAGCTTGCCATGCGGGCGAGCTTCCCACCGGGTGAGGCGAAGGAAAACTGGGCGATTCTGCGGGCCTTGTCGGCAGAACTGGGTTCAGTCTTGCCGTTTGATTCTATGGCGCAGCTGCGTCAGGCGATGATCAAAGCGCATCCGCATCTGGGCGAAATCGATCAAGTCCCTGAAAACGAATGGACGCCACTGCCGGTGAAGGCGATGGGCAAAGCCACCTTCGTGAATGCCGTGACGGATTTCTATCTGACGAACCCAATCGCCCGCGCAAGCCAATTGATGGCGGAACTGTCGGCGAACGCAAAAGCGCGCAATGCCATTGCGGTGGCTGCCGAGTAAATGCGCGCCGCCGTCGCCATAAGCGTCGTGACGCTCGCCGCATGTGCCTCTGCTGCGCCAGAGGTCACGCAGGCCGGGTTCTCGCCTGACTATCGCGGCATTGAGACGCGGTTGCTTGATGGGGAACTTGTGAATTTTCGCGTGGCGATGACAGGTAACCGCAGCGCGCAGGACGTTGATGCCTATGCGCGCTGTGCCGCGGCGCAATATACGCTGATCCGGGGCTATGGGTTTTTGCGCCATGTGCGCACAACGACAGAACGCGCCAACGGCCTGATCACCGCTGATGCGGTGTATACCATTTCGCCCGCCATTCCGGCAGGCAGCAAGACAATCGACGCCGAGGTGACGGTCGCAGACTGCGGTCGTTCCAGGATACCAACGGTGTAGGGGACCACGATGATTGAGTTTTTCACCGAAACGAACCTTGGGATGGCGCTGGTCATCCTTGGTCAGTGCTTGTTGGTGCTGATCCCCTTGCTGGTCGCCTTGGCCTTCCTGATGTACGCCGACCGCAAGATTTGGGCAGCTGTCCAGATGCGCCAAGGGCCGAATATCGTCGGTCCCTTTGGGTTGCTGCAATCTTTTGCGGACTTCCTGAAGTACATCGTGAAAGAGATTGTGGTGCCCGCGGGCGCCGACAAGGCGGTCTTCTTTCTCGCTCCGATGATCTCGTTCGTCCTTGCTGTGATCGCGTGGTCGGTGATCCCCTTCAATGAAGGCTGGGTGCTCTCCGACATCAACGTCGCCATTCTCTTCGTTTTCGCCGTCAGTTCGCTCGAAGTTTATGGTGTGATTATGGGCGGTTGGGCGTCGAACTCAAAGTACCCGTTCCTCGGGTCTTTGCGGTCTGCGGCGCAGATGATTTCCTATGAAGTTTCGCTCGGCTTGATCATCATCGGTGTGATTATCTCTACAGGCTCGATGAACTTTGGCTCTATCGTGGCGGCCCAAGACGGCCCTTATGGCATCTTCAACTGGTACTGGCTGCCGCACTTCCCGATGGTTTTCCTCTTCTTCATCTCGGCACTGGCTGAGACGAACCGCCCACCGTTCGACCTGCCCGAAGCGGAGTCCGAACTCGTTGCCGGGTATCAGGTGGAATATTCATCAACCCCGTTCCTGCTCTTCATGATCGGGGAATTGATGGCTGTGGTGCTGATGTGCGCACTCGTCTCGCTGCTGTTCTTCGGCGGCTGGCTATCACCGATTCCGTTCCTGCCAGACGGCATCTTGTGGATGGTGATCAAGATGGCGCTGGTGTTCTTCGTCTTTTCCATGGTGAAGGCGATCACCCCGCGCTACCGCTACGACCAATTGATGCGGATCGGCTGGAAGGTCTTCCTGCCGCTGTCGCTGGCCTGGGTGGTGTTCATCGCCTTCATGGCCAAGTTCGAAGTCTTCGGTGCCTTCTGGGCCCGCTACACGTTGGGAGCGTAAGATGACCCAAATCGACTACACACGCGCCACGAAATATTTCCTGCTGCAGGATTTCGTCAAAGGCTTTGCGCTTGGGTTCAAATACTTCTTTGCCCCCAAAGCGACGCTGAACTACCCGCACGAAAAGGGGCCGCTCAGCCCGCGTTTCCGGGGCGAACATGCGCTACGCCGGTATCCGAACGGCGAAGAGCGGTGTATTGCCTGTAAGCTCTGCGAGGCGGTTTGCCCGGCGCAGGCGATCACAATCGACGCGGAGCCACGTGACGACGGCTCCCGCCGGACCACGCGCTATGACATCGACATGACGAAGTGCATCTATTGCGGGTTCTGTCAGGAAGCCT
>JAHDEX010000024.1 GCA_020628545.1 Paracoccaceae bacterium
CATCGAATTTGGGCGTGCGGGATCGGGCCATGGCTGGCCTCCTTTCGAGTGTTGATGAGAGGGAATGGCGACTAGGTTGACCGACAGGGCCGTGGATCGTTGGTGATTCTCGCGCCAAGCTTTTCGACCATGTCGATGTAGGTGGTCAGCGAGACAGACCTGCTAGCATCCGAACGTTGGGGGTCGGCCGATCCGTCCCGCGTCACCTGCGGCAGGTTCGCGAAGGCGATGACATCGGTGACGGGTCGAATGTCGATGAAGGGCGTCCCTCGTGCGACCGCCAGGGCGGCCAAGGGAAAGCGCTCGATTGGCGCGAGAGTCGAAACGGTGGTCCAACCGAGGTGAATGAACGTCCCGCCCTCTCCGCAGATCACATGCGCGTTTGGCAATAGCGCCGCTTGCTTGAGATGACATAGATCACGCATTACGGCCCCACGTTCGAGCCGCTGCGCAAGTTCCGTCCTGCCATCACGACGCAATTCTCTATGCTGCCACCAAGATGCAGCGGTCGCGCGTAACACGCGCAAGACACCTGTTTGCATGGGAATGCCCTTTATTGGGAAAGACAGACCGGAACCCGGCCTGGACCCGTCCGAGGGACCCCAAAGCCCCTCACCCGTCAGTCACAAAACCCGAAGAACACTTTCACTTTCTGTCGCCGCAAAAAGATCTCAGTGCCAGCACGCCGATTTCACTCCGCAAATAAGTTTTCATCCTAACACCTTGTTTTTAAACAATATCTATCAAGTTAAAGGTAGATTCCAATGCAAATTGGATCTAACTGACAGCAAACCCGCACAAAGAGCGGTATTTTTCCAAAGCCGGTAGCTCATTGAGCGCAGTCTGTGTCCTTTTGAGGCAAAGAAAACTCTGACTGGAATGGCTCAGGACGCTCGCCTCGACCCTGCAGCTGGGTTTGACGGTTCTGTCCAAAAAAATCAGCGCCTCTTTGCCTAATCAGCGCACCCCAGTCCGTCACCCCCTGACCTGAAACAGGCGCTTAGCGATGCTGATCGAAGTTTGAGATTCCTCGTCGCGCGCGCAAACCCCAGCGCACAGAATCTCCACCCCACCTCGCACGGATCGATTTCACTTATAAAAAATTTCGAACTTTGCCGACGCCTTGCAAAAGGCGTGATCAATGGCGCACAAGCGTCTATGGAAGACCAAACCATTACAGCATGCCCAAACAGATAATTGTTTGATCGGGTCGAACCTAACCACAGGTACGTGACGTGAGCCTCTCACTTTCAAAAAAGCGGACTTGAGACGTCTCCAGATAGTCCTCAGGGCAATGTGGGCAAAAACGGACCACAGCAATATCGCTCATTGAGCGTATTCATCCATGAGAAAACAATGTCGCAGCTGATCTAAGTCTTGGTTGTCCTGTTATTCTAAGTCGTCGCTGCATCTATTTCACACCTTGGGTAGCACGATCGGTCAATTGAAACGGATGAAGCAGACCAGCAACCAGAGAATGCAATTCAGAACCAGCAATGGTCAAAGTTCACAGCTGTGAACTTCTAGAAAAACGGATTGCCAGCAGAGAGTTCACAGCTGTGAACTATTTATGCAGCATTGCGTTTCATCAATGCCATTATCATGGGACCACAAGAGAACTCTCCTATGGCAGCTTTGGCCGACAACGATCTCAAATAGCCACCGGGGGAATGGATTTCGTCGAAGCGTTCAAGCATAGCGACAATGACGACTGCGGCTTCCTCAGGTCCCATATGCTGTTTGGCGTCGTCCCATGCCGAAGGGGAAATACCCATCATGGGGCGCACGATATCTGCAACTCGGACCAGATCATGCCAATGGCGTATCGGAGCGTCAGTATACGTCAAATACTCGGTGCATGCTGCCGTAACCAGACCAAGCGGAATTCTTGGAAGGTTGCGATCGGACGCTTTTGGGTAGTCTTTCTCCTGGTCCGCTACTTCGACACTAGACACAGCGTTAGTCTCTGTTTCACTCCGTTTCGCCTTCGCTTTTTCTAAGCGTAGTTCAAGATCATTAGAGTCTATATTTGAATTCTGATAGTGCTGTTCATTTTGGACAGCACTGGTGCTCATATCTACTGTTTCTGGACCATCAAAAACATCACGTGCTGCATCCAACATCTTTTGAAGCCGTTCTTCAATCCGACGTAATTCATCAAAGTCGAGTTTACGGCGCAGGTCACGGGCTGTGAGGACTGCCATATCCGACGCCTGGTCCCAGAGGGGCAAGTCGGGGCGCAAAGAACGGCCGTAGTCCACCAGACCCGCCAGATCGCGCCGCATGAGGCTAACAGTGGTCCTGAGGCGCTTGTAGCGGTCCTCTGCGGCTCTGGCGGCCTCTGCGGCTTCACAAACCTCTTGGAAACGGTGGGCGAGGGGGGACAGGTCGAAGCCGAAGGCGACCTTTTCGTCACCGTAGCGGCGCGCGTAGCGTTTACCGTTCGGGCTGTCGCGGCGCACAACGAAGCCGGTTTGGACCAGATTGGCCAAATGGCGCCGCATGGTCGAGCACGGCATGCCGTTAAGACGTTCGCAAATGGCCTTGTTTGACGGATGCACCACAAGTTGGCTGTCATTGGCCCCGAGAATCGTTGCTTGATGAAAGCTGACGAGCGCCTGAAGGACGCTTAAGTCGCGGTCCGAGAGGCCAAAGGCGATACGGGCGGCGGAAAGTTCGCGCAGGGCCTCCCATTTATTGACGCCTTCGGGTGGGGGTGCCTGTCGGGCTGCCGCCTGTTGTTTCAGGATCGCAGCATTGATCGGTCGCCGGAATGGCGTGACGGGGGTGTAGTCCATGTATCATTCACGAAGACAAAGATTTTCTGGTCCGCGAATCACTAAAGACTTGCGAAAAACGGTGATCGAGACTAACTTGAAAATGCTAAGAACAAGTCTGGGTCTCGTGGAGCGGTCGCTTTGCGGGACCTTTTCTTTGGCTTTATCGTGCCTCCTGTTTTTTGGTTCTGCTCTGGCCTTATCTTCCTAACGCCGTTGCCAGCGTTCGTGAAGTTCTTGAATAAAATCAATGGCTTGTATTTCAACCCAATCGGCGAAGTCACCTTCTTCTAGCTCGATCGACAGGCCCTTGGCGGTGCGTTTCATCGTGCCGCCGCCAGGCAGGTTCACCCTTGAACCTCGGGCCGAAGAGGGGGCTTTGGCGCGTTTGGCAGGTTTGCCTGAGACCTTCGAGACGGCATCCCAAACAGCTTCGAACGCCTGAACCGAAGGATCATCAGCCAACGCCGCCTCATCAACGACCGCGCTTATCTGCGCCGTGTCATGGGCCTCATGCGCGATGCGGATGTAGGTTTCGGCATCCAAGCCGTTGTCCGCGATGGCGCGGCCCAGTGCCTCCCACCGGGGACGGCCGATGCCATGGGCGGCGCCGATGGCGCGGACCAGATCTCCACCGACCATATCCACAATGGCGATGGCCATAGAAACCGACGATTTGGTCACGGTTAGAACCTCGGCCACCTGCGATTGATTGCCGAAGCCAGAGGACACGAGGTCTTGGGCGAAAATCGCCTTTTCGATGAAGGACAGATCGCGGCGGGCCATGTTTTCTGAAATCTGGGCCCGCAGCGCGCTGTCATCGTCCATGCTGGCCACAAGCGCGCGCACTTTGATGACTTTGTCAGAGCCGCGGATCGCCTCAAGCCTGCGCCGCCCGTAGACCAGCAGATAACGGTCCGGATCTTCGGGGTGGCGACGCACGAGAATCGGCACGGTCTGGCCGTTCGCCTCGATCGCGTCACGCAGATCCAGAACATCCGCAGGATCGAGCCGGTCTGCCATACGGTCATCGACGATGCTGGAGGGATCAAGTTCCCAGACATGGTGAGAGTCGACCGCATCGCGGGCGGAGCGCAAAGCGCGGTTGGATGTCATCATCGGGGTTGCCGCGCGCGATTTCGGGGTAGGGGCGGGACCACCTGTTGCTGCAAGATTGTCGAGCATCGACATCCGCTTTTTCTTGCTGCTGGTCATGAGCGCCCCCATGTTTTCTGCATGAGGTCTGCGACCTCGTCATTGAGTGCATTCAAGCTTTCGAGGGCGCGATCGTAGGTGGAGCGGGTGAAGGCGCTGCGTTCGACCTCGTAAAGCGTTTGTTTCGTCAGGCCTGCGTCAGAAATCGCGGTGGATTTGAGCATGGGGGAATTGAGGACCGCGTCGCCGTACATAGTACGCAGAAAGGCGACGATCCGGTTTTGCGGCGCATCCTGCGGTTCATAGCGGGTTAGCGCGTAACGCATCCAATCGTGGGACATGTCCGCGCCGGATTCCGCGATCACGTCCATCAGATCGGCGGTCATCCGCAAAAATTGCGACATCGACATCACATCAAGCATTTCGGGGTGGATCGTGACCAGCACGCCTGTTGCGGCAGAGAGCGCCGACATCGTGAGGAACCCCAGCTGTGGCGGGCAGTCGATGACAACCACATCATACTCGGCGTCGACCTGCGCGAGAGCCTCTTTCACGCGGAAAAAGAACAGCCCGGCGTTGCCCTGTGACAAAGCGCGCGGGGTTTCGTGCTCAAATTCCATCAGCTCAAGATTGCCGGGGATCAGGTCGAGGTTGGGGATATAGGTTTGGCGGATGACGTCGCGGATCGGGACAGGCTCGTCGTAGCGGATCGCGTCGTATAGCGTGCCGCCATCATCCAGATCGAATTCGGGCTGGACACCGTGCAGGGCCGTAAATGAGGCCTGCGGATCGAGGTCTATGCCAAGCACGCGGTAGCCCTTCAGGGCCAGCCGTTGGGCAAGGTGGGCGGACGTTGTTGTCTTGCCGGAGCCGCCCTTGAAGTTCATCACGCCGATGACCTGCAAATGATCGCTATCACGCCGTCCGGGGATATAGTCACCGGGTCTGCGGGCGGTTTTTTCCAACAACACGCGCAGGGCCTGGATATCATGGGCGGAATAAAGCCGGCGGTTGCCTGCGGTGAGTTCGGGGGAGGGGCCCTTGCCGTCCAGATTGAGCTTGCGCAGGTAGGAATCGTTCACACCGAGAAGGGCTGCTGCCTCTCCGGAGGTGAATTTGCGCATCTCCTTCTTCGCATCGGGCGGAAAGAGGCTTTCGCGTTGAGAATGCAGCTGTCCTGCCAACCATTCCGAGTGTTGACGGATGACCGCATTCAGGTCTTGGTGTGTGAAGGTCTTGTTCATCTGCCCTCTCATCCCGCATCCGCATCTTTGGCGTGTTCACGGTAAATGACGTTTTTAGCCTCGTTTCCGTGACTATTGTCGAAAAGGGCAGATTCGCGCAAGAGTTTTCCACATGTAGTGGAAAATTCTACGGGACCCACAAGGGCAATCGGAACGCTGCTGTGTGCGAAAGCGTCCCGGAAAGCACTGCGACGAGGGCCGCGGTGCTAGTGTTCGGCGTCCGATTGTCTCGCGTCAGATCTTCGCGCGACGCAGCCGTAGCGCGTTGAGAACCACGGAAATGGACGAGGCGCTCATTGCGAAGGCTGCGAACATCGGACTGATGAGAATACCGAAGAACGGGTATAGCAGACCCGCCGCGACCGGCACGCCAGAGGCATTATAGATCAGTGCGAAGAACAGGTTCTGGCGGATGTTGCGCATCGTGGCGCGGGCCAAGCGGCGGGCGCGCACGATACCGTCAAGATCACCTTTGACGAGGGTGATCCCCGCGCTTTCAATCGCAACATCGGCGCCGGTGCCCATGGCAATGCCCACATCTGCCTGTGCGAGGGCAGGGGCGTCGTTGACGCCGTCACCGGCCATGGCGACCTTTGCACCGTCGGCTTGCAGATCGCGCACGATTTTTGCCTTGTCTTCGGGCAGCACATCGGCGCGGACCTCGTCGATGCCGAGGCGGTCGGCCACGGCCTTGGCGGTACGTTCGTTGTCGCCGGTGGCCATGATGATGCGGAACCCCAGATCGTGCAGCGCCTTGAGCGCAGCAGGCGTAGTGTCCTTGATCGGATCCGACACGGCGACAAGACCAACAAGCGCATCTTCGACAACGACGAACATCACCGTTTCGCCTTCGTCACGGCGGATGTTGGCCACGTCGCTCAAAGATCCTGTTTCAAGGCCCAGATCCTCAACCAGCTTGCGGTTTCCGAGAGCTACGGATTTCCCATCGACCGTGCCGCGAACGCCTTTGCCGGTCACGGCCTCGAAGTCAGTGGCGCTGACCATATCCACACCACGCTCTTCAGCGCCGCGCACAATGGCTTCGGCCAATGGGTGTTCCGAGCCACGCTCTAACGAGGCGGCAAGGCGCAAAACCTCTGCCTCGTTGTGTCCGTCTTCGGGTAGGACCGCGACGAGGCGCGGTTTGCCCATGGTCAGCGTTCCCGTCTTGTCGACGATCAGCGTGTCGACTTTCTCAAACCGCTCAAGCGCCTCGGCGTTCTTGATCAGCACGCCGGCCTGCGCGCCGCGGCCGGTTGCCGTCATGATCGACATCGGCGTTGCAAGGCCAAGCGCGCAAGGGCAGGCGATAATCAGCACCGCGACGGCGGCAATCAAAGCATATGAGAGGGCAGGGGCGGGACCCCAAACGGCCCAAGCTACAAAGGCCAGAATGGCAATTACGATCACGGCAGGCACGAAGTAGCCCGCGACCTTATCCGCGTATTTCTGGATCGGCGCGCGGGACCGTTGCGCGTTGGAGACCATTTCGACAATCTGGCTGAGCATCGTATCCGAGCCGACGCGCGTGGCTTCGACGATGAGCGATCCTGTGCCGTTAATCGTAGCGCCGGTAACTGCGTCGCCTTCGACCTTTTCCACGGGGATGGGTTCACCCGTAATCATGCTTTCGTCGATAGAGGAGCGACCCTCGGCGACGACGCCGTCGACGGGGACTTTGTCGCCAGGGCGCACGCGCAAACGGTCACCTACGACCACATCTTCAAGCGCTATTTCTTCTTCGCTGCCATCTTCGCGGATAACGCGCGCAGATTTGGCCGCCATGTCCAAAAGCGTACGGATCGCCTTTCCGGTGCCTTCGCGGGCGCGCAACTCCATCACCTGACCCAGAAGGACAAGTGTGACGATCACTGCCGCGGCCTCGAAATAGACACCTACGTGGCCTTGTTCATCACGGAAACCATCGGGGAAGATATCCGGCACAAGGACGGCAACAACGCTAAACAGCCACGCGGCCATAACGCCCATCGCGATGAGCGAGAACATGTTGAGGTTCATCGTGCGGAACGAATTCCAGCCGCGAACAAGGAACGGCCAGCCACACCACCAGACCACGGGCGTGCCGAGGATCATTTCGATCCAGAGCGTGCCACGTTCGCCAAAAATGTCCCTGACACCGGGAAAGCCGATGAAAGGCCCCATGGTGAAGACCAGAAGCGGGATCGACAAAATCGTTCCGACCCAGAAACGACGGGTGAAATCGACAAGTTCAGAGTTCGGGCCGTCTTCGACCATGGCAGCACTTTCCAGTTCCAGCCCCATGCCGCAGATCGGGCAAGAGCCTGGATGGGTCTGGCGGACCTCGGCGTGCATCGGGCAAGTGTAAACTGCACCTTCGTGGTCTAGCGGAACCGTATCGTATTTGCCGTCAAGTTCAGCAGGACCGGCACCGTGGCCGTGCGCATGGTCATGCGACGCTGACGCCTCGTCCTGCGGGACAAGGTGCATCCCGCATTTCGGACAATCGCCCGGCTGGTCGGACACGACCTCCGGGTGCATCGGGCAGGTGTAGACTTGATGTTCCGGTGATGCGGTTGAATGGTCCATGTTGGAGGCCTTTTCTTGGTCAGATGAATTTGGACAAGCGACCGGATCTGCGTTTTTTGCTGACAAGGGCCGCGAACAGGGACAGCCCCGATACAACTCCAAGGATCGCGACTGTCCAAAGGATGGATTCAGAATTTCCGGTCATCGCGACAGCCCCCATATGCGCCAGAAAAAGGCTCGCGGGGATGATCCCGGCCAATGTCGCAAGGGCGAAACGCCACGTTTGTATTGCGCTGAGACCCGCGGCATAGCTGATCAGGTCGAAAGACAGAAACGGTAGGAGGCGGCTGGCGAAGACAATGAATGTCAACATGTTCTGGGAGCCCAGGAGAGCCCAACGGGAGGTATCGCCAAAATACCGCTCGACGAAAGGATGACCCAGTTTGCGGGCCAGAGCGAAAGCGATCAACGCGCCGAGTTCGGCCCCGATCACGACAAGTGCCGCGCCGGCCCAATGGCCATAGGCCGCACCAGCGGCCAGCGCGATCGGGGCGGAGGGCAGGGGGCTTGCCACGATCGCGATGGCCATGAGAGCAACAACGACAATCGGACCAAAGACGCCGGCAGCGTCGATCCAAGCCGCCAGGTCTGCGCGGGTCGGCAGTGTCAGGCCCAAATTGAGCACATCCGGCCGTGCGAGAACGACGAGGCCCCCGATGAGGGCGATCAGGAGTGCGATACGAAGCATCCGGCCTAGCTCATCAGGGAAAGTAGAAGCGCCGAAACCAATAGCGAGACACCAAAAGCGGCATGGGGTGCGGGTTGCCGCAACAAAACTACTCCGGCTTTGGGGGCGGTAGATTGTGGTAGCCCAGTCTGTTCAGGGGCGTACCGCATTGTCGAATGAGCGTATCTTAATTTTCCGTCTTGGGATCTCATATTTGTATTGCCTTCTAAGCTCGTCATGGATGCGATTATAACGCTCAGGTAGGGGTTCCACTGGCTGGAAGGTCAAGTCGCTTATGTGTCACAATTACATTTTGCGACAAAGCGGTTCTGGTTCAGGGGTCTCTGGGGTTCGTAATATCAGGGTCAGCTGTCGTCATTTTGGTGATCGCGATGAGAATGCCATGTTAATCAATGCATTGTAGTGAAGCCTGATTTGGAGACGAAATGACACTTTTGACGCGCCGAACGGCTGTATTGACTGCGATAGCCGCCGCGACACAGCCAAGCCTTACATTTGCACATACCTTTGTCCTGCCGGATCGGTTTCTTCCCCAGCTTGTGAACACTTATCGGCCCGACTGGATTGCCGGATCGGTGCATGTCGTACCCGATGACTTCTTCCTCTACTTCATGTTGGAAGATGGTATGGCAATCCGATACGGCGTGGGAGTAGGGCGGGACGACTTGTATGAGGCCGGCACTTTCAATGTTGCGCGCAAGGCCGAGTGGCCGCGGTGGCGTCCCACGAATGCGATGATCCGCCGCGAACCTGAGAAGTACGCACGCTTTGCCGACGGCGTCGCCGGTGGTCCTGACAATCCACTCGGCGCTCGCGCGATATATCTATACGACGATGAGGGACGCGATACGTATTTGCGCATCCATGGAACAAACGAACCACGGACAATCGGATTTGCTGTATCAAACGGGTGTGCGCGATTGACCAATGAACATGTGGCCGATCTTTACGAAAGGGTGCAGATTGGGGTCAAAGTCCATCTGTATCCAAAAACCGCGTCGAGCTGAATGATGCCAACTTCGTCTGTCTGGGATTTTCTTTTCAATGTTTGACCATCGTATAACTGGCGACTTGGCCCGCGTATCAGTTCGGTTCTGAAATGAGCGACTTGCCCAGCATCCTGATTGTAGACGATCATCCCGAAATTCGGCAGTCTGTTGCACGATATCTGGCGCGTAATGAAATGCAGGTGGTTGCCGCCGAAAACACAACTGAAATGGACAGCGCTCTTGCTTTGTCTCGTTTTGATTTGATCGTTCTGGACGTGATGATGCCGGGAGAGGATGGCCTGTCGGCGTGTAAACGCTTGCGTGAACAAAACGATATCCCAATCCTGATGCTAACCGCAAAAGATCAGGACGAGGATCTCTTGAAAGGCTTCGACGCGGGCGCCGACGACTACATATCAAAGCCGTTCAATCCGCCAGAACTGCTTGCCCGAATCCATGCGATATTGCGCCGTGCGGCAAAATCCGAAAACGCCGGTCGTGGGCTTGATGGACACAAGGTCAGTTTCGGAGATTTGATTTACGATGTAGACGCGAGGATCATTACGCGGGGCGATGGACGCATGGAAATTTTGACATCAGGCGAAGCGCAACTGCTGCGAATTTTGATTGAGAATGCGCGGGATGTCCTCAGCCGCGATGATTTGTTGATGCGGACGATGGGGCGAACGGCCGGTCCGTTTGATCGCACCATCGACAATATGGTCAGCAGACTGCGCAAGAAAATTGAACCCGACGTACTCAGGCCACGCATCATTTCTACCATCCGCAATGGAGGGTATTCTTTGACGAGCGATGTGCAAATTTTGTGATGCAGGTTTCAAGGTGGCGACTGCAAACGCAGCTTGTCGTTCTGGTGGTCTTTGCGTTTCTGTCGGGGCAACTTTTGAGTATCTGGCTGCTGACGGACGAAAGGTCGCTTGCGATCCAAGCGGCATTGGGTGCGGAGGCCGCGGGCCGGGCGGCCAATGTTGCACTCCTGCTTGATGACGCGCCACCCAACCTGCGAGCGCAGATCGTGCAGGCCGCAAACTCCCCGCTTGTCAGATTTGAGATAGCAAGAGAGGCCAGCGTCAGTGAAGGTGAGCACCACGAAGATGCTGTCGTAAGCGCGAGGGTGCGCGCCCTTATGGGTGACAATTTCAGCCGTGCGATCCGAGTAGAGGTGCACGAGATCGATCAGACACTTCTTCCCGTGCCAAACCTGACGCCGGATATGGCGGAGCTTCACGCGCAGATGATGCGCGGGACGGTTTCGACGATCGAACTGGAAATATCGATCGCATTGTCGGGTGGGGATTGGCTGAACGTCGGGACCCGGTTTGAACGACCGCCATGGCAGGTTTCTGCTGCCTCACTTACCTCGTTCATCATATCGGGCGGATTGATTGTTGTCGTTCTTCTTTGGTTTGTCATCGCCAAGCTGACACGTCCTTTGACCGCTTTGACGCGTGCAACTGAAAGGCTTGGACGAGGCGGAGATATCGATGATTTGCCAAAGTCCGGCCCGTTCGAAGTGCAACGGCTGACACAATCCTTCAATACCATGCAGGGTCGGTTGAGCCGGTTCGTGTCCGACCGAACTTTGATGCTGGCCGCTCTCGCTCATGATCTAAGATCGCCGCTGACGGCGCTGCGCGTGCAGTCAGAAATGGTCGACGAGCAAGAAACACACGCGGCATTGGGACGGTCTATTGCAGAAATGTCGGACATGATTGACGCGACATTGGCCTATGCGAGTGGCATCGGGGAGAATGAGACGGCACAAGAAGTGTCCCTACGCGAGCTGGTGGCACGCAGCGCGGAACATAGTGATGCGGCACTGTGCGATGCCGACGATGTGACAGTTCTTGTGCGCCCCGTTGCAATGGGACGGGCGCTGAGAAATTTGATCGAAAATGGTGTCAGGTATGGCGATCGAGTGAGTATCGATTGGGAGAAAAATTCTACCGAAGTGGTCATTTCAGTTCGCGACGAGGGCCCAGGCATTCCTGAGCGGAAACTTGATCAGGTCTTTGAACCCTATGTCAGGTTGGAAGACAGCCGGTCACGAAAAACGGGTGGAACCGGGCTGGGTCTGTCAATCACTCGCAGTGTCGTTTTGCTTCACGGGGGTCAGTTGACTTTGCGAAATCTGTCCGAGGGCGGACTTGAGGCACGCATTTCGCTGCCGCTGTGAACAGGTGTACTTTTGCGGCGGGCATCTGCCGCCATTTCTGCGGGTTACATATTGATACATCACATCGTTGACCAGTGATGCTAGACCGCCACAAAGAACTGGAAGAGGTATCGAGATGGTGCAGAAGAATGTGAAATGGACGCGTAGGGCCGCCTTGATCGGCGGCGGCAGTTTTCTGGCTGCGCCCGCAATCGTAAATGCTCAAGACCTGCAAGATGGATCTTCAGAGCGAAATATCGCGTCCTTCGCGCCACATGACTGGCGGGATCATTTTGACAGCTTGGGCAAGGGGATCATCATCTCGGATACGATCACCCGCGCCTTGCAGCACTGGACCGCAGATGGCGAGATGCGAATTTATCCGACGTCAGTCCCGATGACGGAAGAGCTGACGCGCCGCGGATATACCACGGTCGTCGAGAAGCGCGAAAACCCGACCTGGCGGCCGACCCCGTCGATGCTTGAGCGAAACCCCGAATGGCCTCGTGTGGTCCCCGGTGGCGATCCGATTAATCCGCTTGGTTCGCGCGCCCTGTATCTGTCGTGGACCTACTATCGCATCCATGGAACGGCGGACACGCGCAAGATTGGCCGCCGGTCGTCGAATGGATGCATCGGGCTTTACAATGAACAGATCGAAGAAGTTTATGACCGGACTCCGGTCGGCACGCAGGTGAAGTTAATCTGATGGATAAATCAGGAATATTGATTGCCCTGTTCTTCGTAGTTGGGCTTGGCTATGTCGGATATCAAACTTTCGCGGCGCCTGATCCGATGGGTCATTCGATGACTCCTCCGGACCTGAGCGACGTAGAAGCCGGCGCACCACTCGCAAACGTTTCAGTGCCCGAAACCTTTTCCGAAGCGGCGTTGGTGGGTCAGAATATTTTCAACCTGAAGTGCGCGGTATGCCACGGAGAGAATGCGGCGGGCCAGAATGGTGTCGCACCGCCATTGGTGCACCCAACGTATCGACCGAACCACCATTCTGACATGGCGTTTGTCAGTGCGGCACAGAACGGGGTCCGGGCACACCATTGGGACTTTGGGAATATGCCGGCCATCGAGGGTGTAACCGAGGGCGACGTCAAATTGGTCGCGACCTACGTACGCGAGCTTCAGCGCGAGAACGGGATCAATTAGCAGTGGTCCGCCCGTTTTCATTCCTGAGTTCGTTTTTGGTCGGGCTGATGCTATTTTTAATAGCATCCGTCGTTCCGAGCGAAACACAGGCGCATGTGTCCGTGCATGAAGTTGTTGAAACGGTGCCGTATCTGGATGTTGATGAGCCAGAATCACATTGCCACGGCGAGATCGAATGCGTCGTGACACTTTTCCCTGCCACTTTTGAGACATGGACGGTGATGTCTTATTCTCCGTCGGTCGATATCGTCCTGAGAGATACCGAACCTGTTGGGACATCGCTGCAACAAGATCCTCCGGTGCCCATAGTCGCCTGACTCTCGGTCAGGAAATCTTTGTAAACTGGAGAAATGAAATGAATTCGAAAATGAAAACAATGGCGTTCGGAATTGCCCTGACTGGGGTTCTGATCAGCAGTATCGCGCTTGCGCATACAGGCGCGACGGGTGTGGTCAAGGAACGTATGGACGGCATGGTGGCCTTGCGCGATGGTGTGCGCACCGTCACGCCGATGATGCGGGGCCAAACCGACTATGACGCGGATGCGGTCGCGTCGTTCGCACAGATTTTGCAGGAGCATTCCGGTGAGGCGATGACTGAGCTTTTTCCCGAAGGATCAGGCGGCGGTGTGTCCAAAGCACAAGACGCGGTCTGGACCGATTGGGAAGAGTTCGAGGCCCTTGCCATGCGGCTTGAGCTTCTGGGCGAGGCCTTGGAATTGGCATCTGTCAACGGGTTGGGCAGCACCGCGGACGGTGACGCTTCTACAACGGATATGATGGGTATGGGGTCTACGATGACGACCGATATCGAAATGGGAGGCATGATGGGCACAGCCGCGCCTGAAGTCATGGACCTGGACACGCTGGCGGCCTTGCCCGTCAGCGATCTGTTCACGCAGATCGGTCAGTCCTGTTCGGCGTGCCACACGAAGTATCGCGCGGAAGGAAACTGACATGCGGCGCCTTTGGAAGGGCGCAGGTGCGATCGCCGCTGCGGTGGCGGTCGGACTTGGCGCGGTCTATGCGTGGCCCATTGGCACACCTCCGCCTGATACTCTCGCATCGCTGGACGGCGATGTCGGCAATGGGGCCTATTTGGCGCGTGCAGCCGGCTGTATCGCCTGTCACACCAACCCCGAAGGCGGCGCGCCGCTGGCGGGGGGTGTACCCCTCGCGACGCCGTTCGGGACGCTGTATTCACCGAACCTGACGACGGATCCGGACTACGGTATCGGGGATTGGTCCATCGATGACTTTGCTGTGGCGGTTCGCCAAGGCATTTCGCCGGAGGGTGAGCCTTATTACCCTGCCTTCACGTACCCGTTTTACGCGGACCTGTCGGATCAAGATATCGCGGACCTTTGGGCCGCTTTTCAGACTGTTCCGCCAAACGAGACCCCGTCCATTGTGGCGGATATGACGTTTCCGTTCGATCAACGGGCTGCTCTGAAAGTGTGGCGGGCGCTGTACCAGTACGACCCCCTGACCGAGCCGGTGGAAGCCCAATCAGAAGATTGGAACCGCGGAAAATGGTTGGTGGAAGGAGTGTCGCATTGCGCCGCCTGTCATACGACCCGAAATATACTGGGCGGCCGCATGATTGAGACCGCAAAGTTTGCCGGCTCCGACATGTTGCCGGGGGGCGGTAATGCACCGCCCATTGACACCGCGTCGCTGTTGGACGGGGGCTGGGATGTCGAAAGTCTCGCCTATGCCCTGAAAACCGGAATCACTCCGGAAGGCGACGCCTTTGGAAACGCCATGGGGGAAGTCGTCCTCTATGGCACTCAGTATCTGACGGTGGACGATCTAACCGCGATGGCCACTTATTTGATGGATCAACCAGAATGACAAAATTGAAACAGACAAGACTTACGCGCCGCGGCCTGATGGCCGGAGCGCTGGCTGGTGGAGGCCTCGCGGCGTTACCCGCGTTCGGGCAGTCCGCTTCGGCATCTCCTATGGACCTGCGCGCGCAGGTCGCGATGAAACGTCTGTTGCCTGAACAATACGGGATGACAGAGATTTGGGGGTATAACGGCGGCACCCCGGCGGACGAAATCCGTGTGGCGCAAGGGGCGCGCGTTCAACTCCGCTTGGTCAACGAACTGCCGCAGCCCACGTCGATCCACTGGCACGGTATCCGCATCGACAATGCCATGGACGGGGTCAGCGGGCTGACACAGGATGCGGTCGAAACGGGCGCGACCTTTGACTACGACTTTGTCGTGCCGGATGCGGGGACCTATTGGTATCACGCACATACCATGTCGATGGAACAGGTGGCGCGGGGTCTTTATGGGCCGCTGATTGTCGAAGAAGCAGATGCGCTTGATATCGACCGCGAAGAGATTCTCATGTTTGATGACTGGCTTGTGGATCCGGCGACGGCGCAAATAGACAGCGATTTCGACGCCGCCCACGACCAAAGTCATGCGGGGCGTAACGGCAATTACATTGTGACCAACGGCACCTTTGGGTTGACGATGCAGGCCAAACAGAACGAGCGGATGCGCTTGCGGATGATCAACGCCGCGAATGCGCGCATCTTTGAGTTGCGCTTTTCGGGCCTGTCCGGTTGGGTTGTCGCCCTTGATGGGATGCCGTTGGCCGCGCCACAGCCCTTGGAGGAGTTCCTGCTTCTGGCACCGGCCCAACGTGCCGACATCATTGTCGATGTAACCGCCGAAAATGGGGAGGTGGCCGGCATCGTGGCAATGATCAACGATCAACAACAACCGCAGGTCGCGTTTGAGGTCAGTGGCAGTGCGTCACAAAATCGGCGTCCCGACCCGGGCGCACTTCCACCCAATGGGCACACGATGGTGTCACTGGAACAAGCCAGACGGATCAACCTGAAGATGGAAGGGGGCGCTATGGGCGGGCTTAGGTCCGCAACTTTAGCCGGAGAGACTAAGGGGTTCCGCGAACTGGCGAACGCTGGACATTTCTGGGCGTTCAATGGCGCGATCGGGCTAATGGAAAGCCCGCCTTTGGCAACCCTTGAACGGGGTCAAAACGTCCGTCTCTTGATCGAGAATGACACGTCATTCCCCCACGCCATGCACTTGCACGGGATGCATTTCCATGAGGTTGCTTCCGATGGCACCCTCGGCCCGCTGCGCGACACGACGCTGGTGTTTGGTGGCAGAAGCCAAGAGATCGCCTTTGTCGCGGACAATCCCGGACAGTGGCTGTTTCACTGCCATATGTTGTCGCACGCAGCGTCGGGAATGATAGCCCGGTTCGAGGTTGCCTGATGCAAAAGGTGGTCGTTTTGTTGGTCGTTGGGTTCCTGGGACTCGGGGGGGTTGCTGCCTTTTTGGGGATGGGGGGCCAGACCACGGAAGCCGACTTGTCTGCTAGCTTTGATCTGGCCAAGGGCGAAGCGATTTATGCGCAAAGCTGTGCAGCTTGCCATGGGGAAAATCTGGAGGGTCAGGCAGACTGGCGATCACCGGGGGCAAACGGTCGCATGCCCGCCCCACCACACGACGAGACGGGACACACTTGGCACCATTCTGACGAGGTCCTGTTCGCCTATACCAAGTTGGGTGGAACAGAACTTATGGCGCAACGCGGTATCGACTTCGACAGCGGGATGCCGGGCTTTGAGGGGCAACTGACCGATCAGGAGATCTGGAATGTCCTAGCCTATATCAAATCGACTTGGCCCGAAGACGTTCGAGCGCGCCAAGCGCAAAATAATCAATGAAAACCATTTCAAAGGATGGCCACATGAAGACTCTTATCACTTGCGCACTTTTGGCGACGACGGCTTTGCCGGGACTGGCGGCAGCGGATGAACTGACCGAAGAACAGATCAAAGAACTGGTTTATGAGGCCATTCGCGAGAACCCCGGTATCGTCATGGAAGCCGTTGCTATTTTGGAACGCAGCCAGCAACAAGCCCAGGAAAACGCAGTGGCGAAGGTTCTGAACGAGGAACGCGATCGCCTTGAGCAGGACCCCAACGCGATCATTTTGGGCAACCCTGATGGGGACGTAACGGTCGTAGAATTCTTCGATTACAATTGTCCCTACTGTCGGCGGGTGATGCCGGAGGTCGATGCCCTCGTCGCGCAGGATCCGAACGTCCGGCTGGTCTATCGCGAATGGCCCATCTTGGGGGAAGGTAGCGATTTTGCTGCACGAGCTGCACTGGCTTCGCGAAACCAAGGACTCTATGAGGAATTTCACGTTGCGATGATGAGCATGGATGAACGGGCCGAGGAGGCCTCGGTTCTTCGGATCGCGCGCGAGGTTGGCTTGGACGTTGACCTTTTGGTGCACGATATGGATGCCCCGGAGGTAGATGAACACATCGCCACGTCAATGGAGTTGACGCGCGCCCTTGGCTTCAGCGGGACGCCGTCGTTCGTGATTGGGGATGCGCTGATCCCCGGATACGTCGAAGCTCAGGTTCTGATTGATGAAGTGGACAATACGCGTGCGCAAGCGGACTGATTTGCAGTCGTGCTGAAGCGGCGGGATTTTCTGGGCAGCATCGCGGCGTTCGGGGCGGGCGGTTTCATGCGGCCTGCCTCGGCTGGATCGGTGTCGCACACGCTGCGTCCCGAAGCCCTGTCTGTGACCGTAGGCGAGACGACGCAAACCATGCTCGGCTTCAACGGAAGCTGGCCGGGCCCGGAACTGCGCGTGGGGCAGGGGGACGACGTATCCGTGCGGGTGGACAACCGGCTGGACGAAGGCACCTTGGTCCACTGGCACGGGCTGCGTCTGCCCAACCGGATGGACGGGGTGAATGTACTTACACAGGAGGTTATTCCGCCCGGCAGGACATTTGATTACCGGTTCGCTGCCAAGGATGCGGGCACGTTCTGGTATCATTCGCACTACATCGCTTTCGATCAGGTCAGCCGAGGATTGTTCGGGCCACTGATCGTGGAAGAGGCCGCACCGCCTGACGTAGACTTTGATCTGACAGTGCAGCTGTTCGACCTGCTGGTGGACGACGCTGGGCAATATCAAGAGGACTTTCCCGCCGATCAGTTTACCGGGGCCGGACGCATGGGCAATGTTGTGCGGGCGCTGATGCCGGTGCAGCCTGTACAGCAGGGAGCACGCCTTCGGCTGCGCCTGATCAACCCGTCAATTGACCGGGTGTATCGGATGCATATTGGCGGCGTGGACGGTCACATCGTGGCCTTGGATGGAATGCCGCTGATGGCACCGCGTGCCGTGGGCGAGATCGTATTGGCGCCCGGCCAACGGTGCGACGTGATCGGGGACGTGACGGGAGACGTCAAGCTGTTTGATGGCGATGCCCAGATTGGTCAGGTCGCGGTAAATGGCGCGCGCGCACGCCGAACCATACCATTGCCAACGCTGAGGCCTAATGCGATGCCACGGCCATCATCGCAGCCAATCCAAGCGACGCTGACCTTGCAGGGCGGGGCGGGGGGCGGTGATCACAGCGGGTTCGGTACCTGGGCGCTGAACGATGTGTCCGGTCTGCCACGCAGCCCTCTGGTAGATGTGCGCCGTGGCACAAGCGTGCGATTGCGGATTGAGAACGCGACGGGGTTCGACCACGTGATGCATCTGCACGGACATCATTTTTGGGAGCTTGACCCAACAACGGATGGCATCGGGGACTACCGAGACGGAACGTTCGTCCGGGCAGGCGACACGCGGGACATTCTGTGCGTGCTTGATAATCCCGGCGACTGGATGCTGCATTGCCACATGCTGAGCCATCAGGCCGATGGCATGGGCACGTGGCTGCGGGTGCGCTAGGATTTAATTTCAGGTGAGGTCGGACGGCAGCGCCTCAAGGGCGTCTTTCACTGAAACGATGGGGAACCCCCCTGCGATCCAACCTGGCCCGCGCGACGATCCCATCATGCCTTCGGACACATCGATGATACCGCCATAGCCCGCGTCCAGCATTCCCGTCAAAACGGCATTTGACCGCCCGCCCACGGCACAAATGACCCCGACGGGGCGATCCTCTGCGCGGGTCTTGGCGGCCAGCAGGCGCTGAAGAAACCGCGGTTCATGCAGGCTGATGGGCCATGCCCCTTCGGCCACGCCGGTTTGCATCCATTCTTCACGGGATCTGACATCCACGAGGCGGATACGGTCCTCGACCAAAGCCTGATAGGCTTCGGCCGCTGACCAGATTGTGTCAGATTGGGCGCGCACAGGCAGGGCAGTGACCAAGCCCAAGGCTACGCAACCCGTCAGGATCAGACGCCGCGAAGGGAGAAGATTATCAACCATCGCCTTCGTCACCATCCATGTTACTCATATCGCCGTCCATGCCGCCCATGCCACCACTCATGTGATCAATTGTAGACATATCGTCTAAAGCGGCCTGCAATTCATCGAGGGTTACATCGCCGCTTCCGTCGGCGTCGATGCTCTGGAACCGGTCGACCATCATGTCGCGCAAGGCCTGGCTGTCCCATACTGCATATTCATCGATATCAAGCATTCCGTCCCCGTTGGTATCAAAATCGGCCAAGGCGCTGTCCACATCGTTGCCGTCGAACAGGGCGCTGATCTGACCGTTCATTGCCATCTGGGTCATCATCGACATGTGCATTTGCATCATGGATTGCATCATCGCCATGTGATCGCCACCCATGCCGGACATACCACCCATGCCATCCATACCGGACCCCTCAACGAAGGGTGTTTCGCCGTCATCTCCGTTGCTGTGATGGTGGTTTTCGGCCAGGGCGCTGGATCCAGCGGCAATTGCGCCTAAAGATAACAACGAGAGCGTCATGGGGCGAATTTTCAAACTTAACATTTCAAAACCTCTTTTGTTTCTCCAAAAGAATATGAGACCGAACCCGGCAGGAACAATGACAGGCGACCTTTTGATGCGTCATGATTTGTCACACGATCTGGTTACAAATTCTGACATGACATTGGTAAACTGTCGCACATGGGTCTGATACCTGACGGGTGCTACGATATCCGACGGAGTATGCCATGACACCTGAGATCGGCCATTTTGCACTCGCCCTTGCTTTGGCATTGGCGTTGATCCAATCGATCCTGCCAATTCTTGGCGCGGCCCGCAATGATGTGGTGTGGATGAAAAGCGCGGTTTGGACATCCGTCGCACAGACGGTCTTTGTTGGGATTGCCTTCGCTGCTTTGATGACGGCCTTCGTGACGAGTGATTTCACGGTCCTCAATGTGATTGAGAATTCACACTCGCTGAAGCCCTTGTTGTTCAAAATTTCCGGCACATGGGGCAGCCACGAGGGATCGCTTTTGCTATGGGTGCTGATCCTTGCGGTGTTTGGGGCGCTCGTGGCTTTGCTGGGCAACAACATTGCCGAGGGGACCAAGGCGCGGACACTGTCCGTGCAGGCTTGGATCAGCGTGGGGTTCCTGTCTTTCATGTTGTTCACGTCGAACCCGTTCGATCGGGTTTTTCCGCCTCCGTTGGACGGACAAGACCTGAACCCGTTGTTACAAGATGTGGGTTTGGCTATGCACCCACCGCTTTTGTATCTTGGCTACGTCGGCTTTTCGATTGTGTTTTCCTTCGCGGTGGCGGCCCTCATTGAGGGGCGTGTCGATGCCGCATGGGCCAGATGGGTGCGTCCCTGGGCATTGGCGGCTTGGGTCTTTTTGACAGCCGGCATCGCGCTGGGGTCGTGGTGGGCCTACTACGAGCTGGGCTGGGGCGGTTGGTGGTTCTGGGATCCGGTCGAGAATGTCAGCTTCATGCCATGGCTTATGGGCACGGCTTTGCTGCATTCGGCCATTGTCACTGAAAAGCGCGGCGCGTTCAAAAGCTGGACGATCCTTCTGGCGATCCTGACGTTTTCGCTGTCATTGCTGGGCACATTCATTGTTCGGTCGGGGCTTTTGACGTCAGTCCATGCTTTTGCGGTCGATCCCGAGCGGGGGTTTTATATCCTTGGGCTTTTGGCGGTTTCTATCGGGGGGTCATTCGCGCTTTATGCGTGGCGCGCGCCGTCGATGGAGGGGGGCGGGCTGTTCAAGCCGGTCAGCCGAGAGGCTGGGCTTTTGGTGAACAATCTGATCCTTGCCACGGCCACTGGGATTGTCCTGTTCGGCACGCTCTATCCGCTGTTCTACGAGGCGCTGAACGACGGTCAGAAATTGTCCGTGGGTCCTCCATTCTTCAACGCAGGGTTCATTCCCGTGATCCTGCCGCTGGTCTTTATGATGGGTTTGGGACCGTTCCTATCCTGGAAACGGGCTAATGTCGGGACGGTTGCTGCGCGCCTGAAATGGGTCGCGGTGCTAAGCGTCGGATTTGGATTGGTGCTGTGGTATCTGGTCCGCGGCGGCCCAATTCTGGGGTATCTGTCGCTGATGCTTGCGGCGTGGCTTTTGTTTGCGACGCTGCGAGAATGGGCGCTGCGTATCCGCTTGTTCGAGGAATCTTTCAGGGTCACCATGCGTCGTGCGCGGAACCTGCCGCGGGCATCTTGGGGGATGACGATTGCCCATGGCGGACTAGCCATCGCGATCTTCGGGTTCGTCGGGTCGAGTGTATGGAAAAGCGAGCAGATCCTTTTTGTCTCGCCGGGGACGGAGATTTCCATTGCGGGGTTCGATGTGACCTTCACCGGGGCAGAGCAGATCCGCGGACCCAACTATGTCGCGGAACGCGGAACCTTGAGTGTCCGCCGCAATGGTGAGGACCTTGGATTCCTCTATCCGGAACGCCGATACTATCCAGTTGCGGATTCAAGCACGACTGAAAGCTCTATTCGTTCGACGGTGGCGGGTGATCTTTATGCATCGCTGGCACAGCCGGCTTCCGAAAATGTTGAAGGAGCAAACGTCTGGACGTTGCGCATTTTGTACGAGCCGCTTGTCATGCTGATCTGGATCGGGTCGTCCCTGTTGGTGCTGGGCGGCACCATATCGTTGACGGACCGCAGGCTGCGCGTGGGCGCGCCACGACGCACAGCGGCCTCCCAACCGGCACCATTGCCTATTGCGGGGGAATAACGTCATGCGCTGGTTGGCCTTTGCCCCCTTACTGATCGCGGCTGTGATCGGTGGATTCTTTTTGTGGGGCCTTGACCCTGACCGGGATCCGAACGCAATTCCGTCGGTCCTAATTTCCCAACCAGCACCTGCTTTTGATCTTGAAGCAGTTGCCGGTCTGGACATGCCGGGACTGGAGCGCGCGGACCTTGTGGGCAATGAAGGACCGGTGATCGTGAATGTCTTTGCGTCTTGGTGTGTGCCGTGTCGGGCGGAACATGCGGTTCTGACCTCCCTTGTGGAACAAGAAGGGCAGACGCTGTTCGGGATCAATTACAAGGACAAGCCCGAAGACGCGGTGCGCTGGCTGAACGAGCTGGGCAATTCCTATGCGCGGATCGGATCAGACTTGTCGGGACGCGCGGGAATCGAATGGGGAATTTCCGGCGTTCCCGAAACCTTTATCGTCGCACCCGACGGGACCGTTCTTTATCGCTACGTTGGGCCGGTGGTGGGCGACGATGCGGTGCAGACCTTTCGGGCGGCCCTGCGTGACGCCGAGGATTGGCAACCGGAGGCGGGAACATGAGAAGGTTTATTGCAACCTTGTTCGTTGGACTGTCACTGGCCAGTGCAACCTTCGCCGTCGAACCGGATGAAATCCTGCCGGATCCGGTGATGGAGGAACGTGCCCGCGAGATCTCAAAACAACTGCGCTGTGTGGTCTGTCAAAATCAGGACATCGACAGTTCCAACGCGGGCGTTGCGCGTGATTTGCGTCTGCTGGTGCGCGAACGTCTGGTCGCGGGCGACAGCAATGCAGAAGTCATCGCCTATGTTCGCGCGCGGTATGGCGATTATGTCTTGATGTCACCGCCGTTGAACGGGGCGACATTCGCGCTCTGGGCGGCGCCGTTTGTGCTGGTTTTACTGTCTGTGGGGGCCTTCGTTATCGTGGTGCGTCGTCGACCTTCGCAACAGCCGGCTGGCCTTGACGAGGTGGAACAGGCGGAATTGGACGCCTTGCTGGCACCGACCAAACAGGATGGAAACACTTCATGATCTGGATTATTTTCGCGGCGCTGAGTGCGGCAGCTGTGGGGTTCATGTTAATGTCTCTGCGTCCGCAAAAGGCGGCTTTGGGACGGTCCGAGCTGTCACGCGCGATCTTTGAGGATCAGCTTGCCGAAATCGACCGCGACGAAAAGCGGGGTGTGATTTCGGGAGACGAGGCCACAGCCGCCCGAGCGGAGGTATCCCGCAACATCCTCAAGGCATCGCGCATGGGCTCGTCCGGAACGAGACAGATGGACACCACCAGCCGGATGGGAATTCTATTGGCCACATTGCTGGTTCCCGCAATCACCTTTGGTTACTACACCAAATTTGGAAACCCCGACATCTTGAGCCTCTCCGTCGCGGATCGTGCGGCCGAACGACAGGAACGGGATGAGGTTGTAGCCCTCGCATCGCGGCTGGAGACCGAGTTGCAAGCCCATCCGGAGGGTGGCCCGTCAGAGGGGTGGATGTTGCTGGGGCAGACGCGTATGCGACTGGGTGATTACGCGCGCGCGGCAGACGCCTATTCGGTCGTGGCGGACCGTGACGAGGCTGATTCTGCGGTCTTTTCCATGTTGGCTGAGGCCTTGATTGCGCAGGAACAGGGTGTCGTGACACCCCGCGCCGATGCGGCGATTGCCCGTGCGCGAGAATTGAACCCAATGAACCCCGCGGGCACGTTTTATGCCGCGCTGTCGTTGGAACAATCCGGGCAGGGCGGGGCGGCCCATGACCTGCTGATCGAGCGGCTGGACCTGGCAGATGGATACTATCCGTGGATGGACACATTGATCGCACAGGCGAACCGGATCGGTGCCTCCATCGGGCGTGACCCGATTTCGGTGGCGCAATTTGCCCCAATGGCTACGCAACCCGGCCCCACGCAGGATCAGGTTGCCGCCGCGCAGGACATGTCGGAAGAGGATCGCGCGGCGTTCATCACCTCAATGGTTGACCGCTTGGCGACGCGGTTGGAAGACGAACCGGACGATCTGGATGGGTGGCTCAGGCTTGCGAACGCTTACACCGTTCTGGGCCGACAGGCTGAGGCCGTGACCGCCTATGAAACAGCTGTGTCCCTTGCGGATGCCTTGCCGGACACTGACCCTAGAAAGGCTGCCGCTGAACAGGGGCTGGCATCGCTCAGGGATTGAAGCTGCTGTTGGTCAGTTGGAACAGACGTTCCTGCAGGTTTGACAGTTCCGCCCGCTGGATCGCGTCCATCACCGCTGACGCCGTCAGAACCTCGGGCAGGATGATGCCATTCGGGGCGTTCGGGCCGTAGACGGCATTAAAGGGAATACCGTAGCGGTTGTTGTCCTCTAGGAACCGGGCGATTGCCTCGTCCGGTCTTGTCCAATCTGCCTGCAGTGCGACGACGTCCGCCCCGTTCAGCGCCGTTCTGACAGGATCACGTTCGAGCACAAGAACCTTGTTCGCTTTACAGGTGACACACCAGTCGGCGGTCACGTCGACAAAAACCACTTGCCCCCGCGACACGGCCCGCGCGATGGCCGCACGTTCAAAGGTCGACCATGCGATCAGATCATCGTCGATGACACTTGGCGCAAGGTCCTGCTGTGGCCGCATTTGGATGGTCAGCACAAGCGCAAGAACAACTGTCAGCGTTGCGATAACCGGATGGTTTGCGATGTGGCGACTGCCCTGGAGCAGCACTAGCAAAACAAGTCCCGCGCCCAGTGTCAAAGCGGTGATGGGCCAGCCTGCGACACCGATCATCACCCACGCGAGCCAGACCACTGTTCCGACCAATAAGGCGCCAACGCCCCATTTGACCCAGATCATCCACCGGCCTGGTTTGGGCAAAGCCCGCGCCAATCGCGGTGAAGCGGCCAAAGCGAGATAGGGGAGGGCGAGGCCAAGACCGAGGGCGGTAAACACAATGACGATGTCCACGGTCCGGCCAGCCAGCGCGAAGGCAACGGCTGTCCCGAGGAAAGGGGCCGAACACGGCGTTGCGAGGAGAGCCGCGAAAAAGCCGGTGAAGAAATCACCAAATGACGATGAACCGCCTGCACGATCCATACGGGTCTGAAGCCGAGAGGGCAGCGAAATCTCGAATACGCCAAAGAGATTGCCTGCAAATAGCAGAAGGATCGTCAGGGCCACCGCCAGAAATGCGGGGTTCTGGAACTGGATGCCCCACCCGATGGAGGCCCCAAGCGCCTTGAGAACAATCAGCACCCCCGCAAGGAGCCACATGAACGTGAGAATGCCGAGCGTTGTCATCAAAAGGCCACGCCGGTGATCTGTCTGGTCTAATGCGTCATTGCGCGTCAAGGACGAAACCTTGATCGCCAGAACCGGCAGCACGCAGGGCATCACATTGAGGACCAGGCCCCCAAGGACCGCGATCAGGGCATACCAAAGGATCGTGTCAACGCTGACCCCCGGCACGGCCAGTTCGACCGGAGGGGCAGGGGCGGCACCCACCATATCCGGCGTTGCCGTGAACACGGCACCACCGCGTTCGACAACTGTCACCGAGAGAGGTGCCCCGGTTTCAACATCGGCATAGTTGATCGGAAATTGCGCCCAGGCCCTGTTGCGATCCTGCGAGAAGCGGATATCGGGTTTTCCGAAGGTGGAAGCGTCGCCCAATTCCGGAAAGACATCGAGTGTGTCGAAGGCCCGCGTGGCGGTCACTTCAATTGTCAGCTGCGTGCTAGCCTCATCCATGAAAGCCGTGAAACCCGTGACCTGCGATGGCAGACCGTCGGTCGGAACCGTAGTGAGAGCTTCGGCAATCGTGTCGCTCGCGACAGCATCACGGCTATCCGACAAAGGCAGCGCGACATCGAGGTTCAGCGATTGCGGCACGCAAACGTCCGAACAGACCAACAGGTCCAACGAAAAATTTGCTTCGGCGGGTACGCCAGCCTCGGTTAATTGGACTTTAAGAGGAAAGACCACGCGTTCTTCGTAGCCGAAGTTCTCGATTCCGAAGGCGACGAATCGTTTCGGGGCGGGCCAGAGGATTTCGACGGCTTCAATGTTTGTGGCGCCGTCAAACGTCAGGACTGGGGGCAAACCAACTTCACCGGGGGACCGCCAATAGGTTTTCCAGCCCGGCTCAAGGTCGACGATAACCGCCGCTGAGAGGGTTTCTGCCCCTTGGATCACGCCATCCTGAGCGAAGATCAGTTGTGCCGACACGCTGTCGGTCTGGACAATCTCCGATTGTGCGGCAAAGGCCGCGCCGGCAAGTCCAGCCCAAAGGCAAACGGCCAGCATCGCGCGTCGCAAACGTATCGGCACCCAATTTTTCATTACGATCAATCCGATCCCGTGATGATAAATCCCTGACGTCCATCCTCACAGGTCAGCGCCTGAACCGACCCCGTGAAAGGACCTGAAAAGTCACAGGTTTGCGGCATAACGGCCAAACCTGGACGCTCCACCACCGCTTTTTCAACCCCATCGAGGGCCTTTTGGCAGGCACAACCGCTCAGCAGCATCAGGGCCATTGCGCGGAGCGGGACAAGCGTCACTATGTTCGCGTAGCCGGAATGGACGTCGGACTCAGTGGGATGTCCGACAGGTCTTCTTTGGTCTTTTTCGATTTCTCTGATCCGTGGCAGGATTTGCCCATAACCGCAAACATGGCGACATGAACGCCGATACAAAGCGCAATAGGGGCGAACACGCCCAGATTGCCCATCAGACCAGCGATAGTTCCACCTGCGATAAAGAAGCCCGCGACGGGCAACAACATAATGGCACAACACACCGCCATTCCTGCGTGCATAAGGCCAAAACCCTTTTTGGCCGACGTATTTTCCTGATCGTTCATAGCAAAACCTCATCGTTTCTGGTCGCTATAAACCCGCGCTTGACCTTGCAAAGCAAGATTACATTCGAAGACATTGCGGTCCCCCCTGTAGCCAAGGGAACGTTTAACCACATATGGCAGTTTAGGAATTATTGCTACTTTGAGAGGATGAACATGAGCGCCCTGACACGCCGTCACTTCATTGCGGGATCGACGTTGCTTTTCTCGGCCCCGATCGCAAACCCGCTTGCCGCGCGCCCAGTTTCCGACAGGTTGATGTGGGATATCTGGGACGAAGACGTGCGCCCCGCCGGCTATGACCCTTTCACTTCGAACCCTTGGGGGCTCGAAGAACGGTTCTTGCCTCGGCGTGTTTTCGCAAATGACGGACTGACGCCCGGCGATATCCACGTCGATGCTGTCGCGCGGTATCTTTACCACGTCGAGGAAAACGGGACCGCGATGCGCTATGGCGTCGCCATTGCCCGTGGTGATCTATACGAGCCCGGCACCTATACGATGCAACGCAAGACAAAGTGGCCGACCTGGACACCCACTGCCAACATGATTGCACGCGAACCCGAAGTGTATGAAGAATTTGCGGGCGGCATGGACGGGGGGCCGGAAAACCCATTGGGATCGCGGGCGATCTATTTGTTTGTCGGGAACCGCGACACCTACTTGCGCATTCATGGCACGCCATTCCAGAGGTCTATCGGCGGCCGCGCAAGTTCGGGGTGTGTTCGCATGGTTCAGCAGCACGCTATCGACCTGTATGAGAATGTTGAAACAGGAAAGACAGCTTTTCTTTATCCTCCTGAGGACGCGATCGGCGAAGCCTAAGCCGGCTGCGCCTGAGGAGAAATTATGCAAAGCTGTGCGCCTGCTGCGTTTCTAAGCGGCAGGCGCGTGGTTTCCACGACACCGGCATGCATGTAATAGAAGCAGTTGTCTGTTGGATCCATAAAGGCAGTCGACAGATCCTGATAGGTCGCAGCCCTTTCAACGACCTGTAACGGCAGTTGCGGATAGGGGCTCTCCGGTTCCGGCGGTGTAGGGTCGACAACAGCACATGCTGTCACAACCGTCATAGTCAATAGAGCGGCAGGCATCTTGAGATGGGTCATGGCTGTCCTTCCGGGGGCAATTTCTAAATAGACGGGTCTGCCGGATAACCGGCTTTTTCCAAGGCCTGACGCATTGCGTCCTGATCCGCCTTCGTGACGATGTTTACCTGCCTCAGATCAGTATCTGCCTTAACTAAGGCGTCAGCATCAACCTCTTGCGCGGCCTTGGTTATCGTCGAGACACAGTGTCCGCAGCTCATGTTGGGTACGCGAAATAGCATTTTGGCTCCCTAGTGTAAGACTTTGCGGTCACAAAAACCGCTTCTAAAGCAGCTAGAACGATTGGCGTCATTAGGCCAGTGCGCTGCCGATTACATTTTGCGACACAGGCGGCGCTGGCCCAGTCCAGTATGGCAATCGCATTCGTTCCAGGTGTTGTCGGCGGTGCGAGACTTCTGCTCGGTTCAGGGGCGGTCAACGTGGTGGAAAGCTGGCTTATGCCGCTGGGTTATCTTCTGATTGCGGGTGTCGCGTCTTCGGGTGTCTTTGCGCGGCGGGCCATTCAGGCCGGAAATGCGGCGTCTTTGCTGGTCGGTTCCGGATTGCTGCATGTGGTGGCCGGGGGGTCGTTGTCATGCTCAGTTCTGCCGTTTTGCTACGATTGTTCTAATCGATCACGAAAAAGTCTTGAGCTTCCAGCAACTGGAAGGCCTATATGAGGTCTGAAAGCTGATTCAGGACAATGATATGACCCCCACATCGACGATGACCTTCAACGTAAATGGCATGAGCTGCGCATCCTGTGTGGGTCGTGTTGAACGCGGATTGAGCGATCTGCCGAACGTCGACACAGTGCAAGTGAATCTTGCGACGGAAACCGCGACCGTTCAGGCGAACGATCCTTCGGCGGCAACAGATGTTGTGCGCACCCTTGAGGATTTGGGATATCCCGCCCAAACGGCCCGTGTGGTGCTGACCGTCGGGTCCATGTCCTGCGCGTCCTGTGTAGGGCGGGTGGACAAGGCGCTGGTGAGTGTTCCGGGGGTGGTTTCGGCCTCGGTCAATCTGGCCGCAGAAACCGCAACGGTTGAGTATGTCGAAGGTGTCGTGACCGTTGATCAGATCGCGCAGGCATCCACCGACATGGGATACCCCGCGACCGTAGCGCAGGAAGATGCGTCGCAGACACGTGCGGACCGAAAGGCAGATGAAGCCAAGGGTTTGCGCAGGCTGGTGATCTTTGCGGCCCTTCTGACGCTGCCGGTCTTTGTTCTGGAAATGGGCGCGCATCTGTTTCCCGCGTTCCATATGGCGATTGAAAACAGCATTGGGATGCAGGGGTCGTGGTACATCCAGTTTGTCCTGACCACGATCGTTCTGTTCGGACCGGGACGGTACTTCTTTACCAAGGGCTTTCCGGCGCTGTTCAGGGGCGCACCGGACATGAACAGCCTTGTGGCTTTGGGCACAGGGGCCGCCTGGTCCTATTCCGTGATCGCGACATTCCTGCCAAATCTGGTTCCCGATGATATCCGTGCGGTCTATTTCGAAGCCGCCGCCGTCATCGTCGTGCTGATCCTTGTGGGCCGCTGGCTGGAGGCCCGTGCGAAGGGGCAAACGGGCGCCGCCATTCAGGCCCTGTTGGGTTTGCAGGCCCGCACCGCCCGCGTCCTGCGCGACGGCGAGACTATCGAACTGGACGTTGACGACTTGCGTGTGGGCGACACAATTCTTGTGCGCCCAGGTGAACGCATTCCGGTCGATGGTGAGGTGACCGATGGCACCAGCAATGTCGATGAAAGCATGATCACGGGCGAGCCTCTGCCAGTGGCCAAGACCAGCGGGGCCAGCCTGACCGGCGGCACCGTCAATGGCACGGGCAGCCTGACATTCCGCGCCGCCCGCGTGGGAAGCGATACGACACTGGCGCAGATCATCCGTATGGTTGAGGACGCTCAGGGCGCAAAACTGCCCATTCAGGGGCTGGTGGACCGGATAACACTCTGGTTCGTGCCGGCAGTCATGGTGCTTGCAGCCCTGACCGTTGTGGTCTGGATCGCGATCGGCCCTGATCCTGCGGTGACATTTGCGCTGGTCGCAGGGGTGTCGGTGCTGATCATTGCCTGCCCCTGTGCCATGGGACTGGCCACGCCGACCTCGATCATGGTCGGCACCGGGCGGGCCGCCGAAATGGGGGTGCTGTTCCGAAAGGGTGACGCGCTGCAGGAATTGGCCGAGGTCAATGTTATCGCCCTCGACAAGACCGGCACGGTGACCGAAGGCGAACCCACTTTGACAGATGTTATCGTCGCAGATGGCATGAATCGCGGCGCTGTGCTGTCCCTGATCGCGGCGGTCGAAGCGCAGTCCGAACATCCCATTGCAGAGGCCATCGTGCGCGGGGCCCGCAGCGAAGGTGTTGCCCAATTGACGGCAACAGAATTCCGGTCGTTTACCGGCTTTGGCGTGTCCGCGCAGGTCGAAGGCAAGACGGTGCTGATCGGGGCGGACAGGTTCATGCGGCGCGAGGGTGTGGATATCGCCGCCTTGACCGAGACCGAGAATGACCTTGCCCGGCGCGGCAGAACGGCCTTGTTCGCGGCAGTGGACGGTGCGCTGGCCGCCGTGATCGCAGTCGCCGATCCGGTAAAACCGGCAAGCCGTGCAGCCATTGAAGCCTTGCACAAACGGGGGTTCAAGGTCGCGATGATCACTGGCGACAAACGGCAGACCGCCGAAGCCATTGCCGCAGAAACCGGCATTGATATCGTCATCGCCGAAGTGCTGCCCGACGGTAAGGTCGCAGCACTCGATGATCTGCGGGCAGGGGGGCGCAAAATCGCCTTTGTCGGCGACGGGATCAACGATGCGCCTGCGCTGGCACATGCGGATGTTGGCATTGCGATCGGCACGGGCACGGATGTGGCCATCGAGTCCGCCGACGTGGTGCTGATGTCCGGTGACCTGCGCGGGGTCGTCAACGCGGTTGAGGTGTCGAAACGCACTATGTCCAATATTCGGCAGAACCTGACGTGGGCGTTCGGGTATAACGTGGCGCTCATCCCTGTTGCCGCTGGCGTCCTGTATCCCGCGTTCGGGCTATTACTGTCGCCGGTGTTTGCGGCCGGTGCCATGGCATTGTCGTCTGTGTCTGTCCTGACGAATGCTTTACGGCTGCGGCGTATCGCGCCCGCCATGCGCGAAGAGGCGCAGCCATATGTGCGCACTGGCGCAATCCAAGCTCAACCAGCAGAATAGGAGATCCGTCTCATGAACATCGGCGAAGTGGCAAAACGATCGGGGCTGCCCCCTAAGACGATCCGCTATTACGAAGACATCGAACTGATCCGGCCCATGCGACATGACAATGGATACCGCGTTTTTCGTGAAACCGATCTTCACAAGCTGGCGTTTCTCGGCCGCGCCAGAACGCTCGGCTTTTCAATCGAGGACTGCCGCATATTGCTGAGCCTTTACGAGGATGAGACCCGCGAAAGCGCGCAGGTCAAAGCACTGGCGCAGGATCATTTGACCGCAATCAACGACAAGATCAGCCAGCTGCGCGCGATGCGTGAAACCCTGCAGGAGCTGGTTCAATCCTGTCACGGAGACGACCGACCCGATTGCCCGATCCTGAGCGATTTATCCGGCGAGACCGCGGACCCGGTCTAGAAATCGCCGACATGTCTCCCTGTCAGTTACAAAGTCATACATCTTTCGCAGCCAATTTTGTCGATACGACGGGGCGGGATACTACGTTCGGCTGACTACAAAGAAGACGGTGCGCACCATGGACGACCATTCCAACTCTGACGACACTGAACAGGGCAGCATCAGCTTGGCCGGGGCGGTCGCCATGGGAACAGGCGTGATGATCGGGGCGGGGATTTTCGCTCTGACCGGCCAGATCGCACAGTTGGCCGGCCCGTATTTTCCAATGGCCTTCATCGCTGGGGCCTTCGTATCAAGCTTAAGCGCCTACACCTACATCAAGATGTGCAACAAATGGCCGTCCTCGGGCGGGATCGCGATGATCCTTTAAAAAGCCTACGGCCCAGGCGCGATTACGGCAGCGTCAGCCCTGTTGATGGCGCTGTCCATGGTGATTGCGGAAGCGTTGGTCGCGCGGACCTTTGCGTCCTACGTTCTACGACCATTCGACATTTTGGACGGCCCTCTGATCCCAGTTCTGGCGGTGGCGGTCATTGCCTTCGCCTATGTGGTCAACAGCACCGGAAACAAACTGGTCGGGTCGATGTCGCTGGTGATGGCCGCCATAAAGATCGGCGGCATCGCATTGTTCGGCATCACGGCGCTATGGGCGGGCGGGTTTCAATTTGCCGCCGATGGAGGTGAGGCCCAATCCTACGGGGTGGGTGGATTCATTGCGTCCGTCGCCCTTGCAATCCTGGCGTTCAAGGGATTCACCACGATCACTAACAGCGGTGATGAGATCACAAACCCACACCGCAACGTCGGTCGAACCATCATGATTTCAATCGCAATCTGTGTGGTCGTTTACCTACTTGTCGCCTTTGCAGTCGGGTCCAGCCTGACGCTGGAAGAAATCATCGAGGTCAAGGATTATTCGTTGGCCGAGGCGGCCGAACCTGTCCTTGGACAGGTGGGGTTCTATCTGACGGTGCTTTTGGCCGCCGTCGCCACGGCCTCGGGTGTTCTGGCCAGCGTCTTCGCAGTGTCCCGGATGCTAACGCATGCTGACCAAAATGGAGATGATCCCCCACAGTCATTTCGGCAAGTCTGGTTCGATCCGCAGTCATATGCTGGTCTACACTGTCGTGATCGCATCCGCTCTGGCGGTCTTTTTTGATCTGTCGCGTATCGCATCGCTGGGGGCGTTCTTCTATCTGGTGATGGATATGACCATTCACTGGGGCGTGTGGAAAAACCTCAGGTCCGAGATCGGCGCAAACGGGCCGGTGATCCTGTCGGCGTTCTTTTTTGATGCTGTTGTTCTGATCGCTTTCAGCGGCATGAAACTGCAGTCTGATCCGTGGATTGTGGCAATCGCTGCAGTTGCGATTGTGGTGGTGTTCATCGCACAGCGCTTTTACCTGGGGCAGTGGATTGCACCGCGCGAGGGCGCGGACTAATCCACGCGACAAAACAATACAAAACACGTCCTCAATTGAGGCTTGAGGCGATGGACGCTGTTGGGATGATCGTTCACATCTGACTCGATTATCACGACGAGAGTCTTCCTCATGAACACATCATCCCATCACATCGCTTTAGCTGCGTCCGGCGGATCATTTATGCTTCTGGCCGGGGCTTGGACTTTTCAGGCCATAGGGTACGCGCCCTGCGCCATGTGTATCTGGCAACGCTATCCACACGCGATTGCGATTGTGGTCGGGGTTTTGGTACTGCTGGGTCTGCGTCATTGGGGTCTTTATGTGCTGGGGGCTGCCGCAACAGCGACCACCGCCGCGATTGGTCTATTTCATACTGGGGTCGAGCGTGATTGGTGGCAGGGTCCGACATCCTGTTCAGGGTCCGGGTTCGATCCGAGTTCAATGTCCGGAGCAGATCTTTTGTCGACAGAAGGCCCATCAAACATCGTTATGTGTGACGAAGTGGTCTGGGAATTATTCACCTTGTCCATGGCGAGCTGGAACGCGCTTTTAAGCCTCTTGTTGACTGGAATCTGGATCGCCGCTGTCTTGATGCGTCGTGCTCGATGACCCGTCAGAGGTAAATCTGCCCATCGTCTCCAAGGCTTGATCCAGCATGCAGCAAACCATCTTCAGAAACGTCTTCTGGCTGACCTTTTTCGCCATCGTCTTATGGGCGTGGTGGGTGATGTTCAGTATGGCGACAGCGCCCATGTCGATGATGCCGAGCGAATTGTTCCGCTTGTTCATCATGTGGGCCATCATGATGGCCGCGATGATGGGACCGACCTTTGTTCCAACCATGCGCGCCTACGAAGACCTTATCGTCTCGGCCAACGGGAGCCGGGCAGGATCCGTTGGTGTCGTGATTGGCTTTTTCATCGTCTGGGTCGGCTTTGCGGCTCTGATTGCCTTCACACAACTTAGCCTCATTGAATGGGGGCTATTGACCGAAATGGGGCAGTCGGTATCCAAAATCTTCTCTGCCGCTCTCCTGCTTGCCGCTGGACTATACCAGTTTACGGCGCTCAAGGACCGGTGTCTTGCGCATTGTCGATCCCCCATGTTCCAGTTTCTGGCCCATTGGCGGCCCGGCTTTGGCGGCGGCGTCTATATGGGGCTGCACCACGGTGCCTACTGCGTGGCCTGCTGCTGGGGCTTGATGGTCATCGGATTTGTCGGCGGCACGATGGACCTGCTTTGGATGGGGGCGGCGACCCTCATGATGACGCTGGAAAAACTGCCTGATGTCGGGCGCTACCTGACAAAACCACTTGGAATCGCGCTGATCACCTGGGGAATTTCTGTACTGGTTCTCTAACCGATTTGTCCCGCCTGTCACACATTCAATGCAGACCTCAAGAGAGGACATTACCAATGTTGCCATTTTATATTCCGTTTCCGGAGATCGGGACCGAAGCCTTCGGTTTTGACGTCGGGGACTTTCGCATCGCTATGCGGTGGTATGCCTTGGCCTATATCGTCGGCATCCTGCTGGGATGGTGGATGATCCGCAGGGCTTTGGCACGTGCGGACCTGTGGGCGCAAAGCACGCCACCGATGACGACAAAACAACTCGAAGACTTGGTCACTTGGATCATTCTCGGCGTCATTGTCGGCGGGCGGCTTGGGTTCGTGCTGTTCTATCAACCTGCCTATTATTTTCAGAATCCCATTGAAATTTTAGTAATCTGGCAAGGTGGCATGTCGTTTCATGGCGGTTTCTTTGGCGTTGTCGTCGCCGGTCTGTTGTTTTGTTATCGCAACGGCATACCAATTTTGCCCACCGCCGATCTTCTTGCGTTGGCGACGCCGCCCGGCTTGTTCCTTGGCCGGTTATCGAATTTTACCAACAACGAATTATGGGGTCGTCCGACGGATATGCCATGGGGCGTCGCGTTCCCGGGTGACGCGGCCCAATATTGTGAGGGCGTCGTCGACATCTGTGCCCGCCATCCTTCGCAGCTCTATGAGGCACTCTTGGAAGGTCTCGTTCTTGGTCTGATCCTGCTAATCCTTGCCTGGCGACGCGGATGGCTACGCACACCGGGTGGTCTTACGGGCGTATTTCTCGCTGGATATGGCAGTGCGCGATTTCTTGTCGAGTTTTTCCGACAACCAGACGCCCAGTTTATTACCGCCGACAACCCGATTGGTCATGCAATCCATTGGGGAACAGGGGGGCTGACTATGGGTCAGATCCTGTCCACACCGATGGTCATTGTTGGTATTCTTCTGATCATACTGGCGCGTTTCGGGCCAACCTCTGATCAGCGGCCCGCAGAGATATGATACGAAGATTCGGACTGCTACACATGAATACAAAACTCTGGTTTGAAATACTGCCGGTTTGACTAAACCGAATAGCACCTAATCGCGCGAGAGGCTTAACCAATGAACAGACGCTTTTTTATCGCCGGGCTCCCCATGCTTGTCGCATCCTGTTCTGCACCTGAGGTCTGGGCCCCCGACGACGCAATCTCCCGCTACATCTACCGCGAAGAGGGCCCCAAATATCTGACCCTCTACACGATGAAGAACGTCAGTTCGGGCAACGGCGCGCATTCTGCCTTGCTGATCAATGCCAGCCAGCGGGTCATCTTCGACCCAGCTGGATCCTGGGAACAGGAACAAATGCCAGAACGAAATGACGTACTGTACGGGGCGTCTCCACGGTTAGAGGAATACTACGTCAGTTTCCACGCCCGCGAGACTTTCTATGTCATTGGTCAAACGGTCCCGGTTTCGGCGGACGTGGCAGAACAGGCACTGCGTCTGGCCATCGCATCCGGGCCAGCGCCGCAAGCCAATTGTTCCCGCTTCACGTCAAGGCTGCTGCGTCAACTGCCCGGCTTTGAGAACATTGGACAAACCTGGTTCCCCAACAATCTGGCCGATGATTTCGGACGGCTTCCGGGGGTTGAGACGCAAGAATTTCGGGAAAGCGATGAGGATGATAAGAACGTCGCGGCGGCTGCTATCGCTGCGGAACTCGCATCCCCATAAGCGTTTGACGTTCTTTTTTTTAGCAATCGAGGGTTTTCCGCTCGGCAGGCAGCCTAGGAGTTAATTCTTACTCAGGTAAATTGTGACTTGAACCTAAAGCTGCTTTAGGGTGTAGGCATCTTTGACGAAGGTTCCGACCGTGACCGATTGCAAGACGTAAAGAGGAAAACCATTATGCTGACACGACGCCATTTCATTTCAACGACTGCGGTCCTGTTTTCTGCACCCCTGGCTATTCCGACCTTCGCGAACGCAGCGCCCTCTGCTTCGCAAAAAGCAGCGTGGGATGCACAGGTTACACCCGCCAATTATGTGCCCGAAACCTCCAATCCGTGGGGTATTCAGCCACGCTTTCTTCCAAGACGCGTCGAGGCAAGAGACAATCTGACGCCGGGCGATATCCACGTCGATGCGGTTGCCCGCTATCTTTACCACATCGAAGAGGGCGGAACGGCCATGCGGTATGGGGTCGCGATCGCGCGCGGAAATCTCTACGAGCCTGGCGTCTATACAATCCGACGCAAGGTCGAATGGCCGACTTGGACGCCAACAGCATCCATGATTGAACGCAATCCTGAGTATGCCCAATGGGAAGATGGTATGGATCCTGGCCCAAACAATGCTTTGGGGTCGCGGGCGCTTTATCTCTACACCGGAAACCGCGACACGCTTCTTCGTATCCACGGATCTCCGCACCCGCGCTCTATCGGTGGGCGGGCAAGTTCCGGCTGCGTGCGCATGGTCATGGCCCACATCAATGACCTGTATCCGAATGTGGCTATGGGCTCGACCACCTATCTGTACTCTGCAGAAGATAGCGTTGTTTCAAGCAGCTAAATCGACGGCCAAATGACGTCGAGGACGGCAAAGGATGCAACCGCTGACTTTGCCGTCCTCGGCACTACGCTGATTGAGCGACACAAATTGCCCGACCATCAAATGACCTAAGTGGCAGCAACGTCGTCTCAACCGGACCGCGGTGCATATACCAGTAACAATTGTCTTCTGGCAAAAGCCGGGCGGTGGTCAGGTCCTGATTAGGACCGGCGACTTGGACCACTTCGTCAGGGATTGTGATGCCGTTGTTCGGGTCTTCCTGAACAACGACAGGTTCGCAAGCCGCAAGGAATATTCCAGTCCCCATCAGCAATCCAAGCTTAGTGTTCATAAAGTTGTCCAATCGAGTTCGCGTTAAACCTCAGCAATGGTCTACTTTTTACATCCCAACCGCCATCTTGCAACGTCAGTCGGGCCCAACTCAAAAAAAGCGAAGTAAGTTCACTTTGGGCTTGAAGCTAAAGCGGCTGTAGCAATTACGTTACTCCTAAACATGAATTCGGAGAGTGTCATGACAAACGACAATGCAGGCGATGATCACAGCAAACACGATCATTCCAAACATGCGCATACCCACGATCATGCGCATGAGGGCGCATGTTGCGGGTCAGATCAGTCAAGCGCCGCGCCGGCGTCGCCGCCGCCCGCGAACGGTCGCAGCTTTCAGGTCAACGGTCTGGATTGCGCCGAGGAGGTTTCGATTCTGTCGAAAGTTGTAGGACCCAAATTGGGTGGTGCCGAACATCTCGCGTTCGATGTCATCAACGGGCGCATGACGGTTCTGGACAGCGCCACGTCCTTATCGGATGCCCAAGTCATGGATTTGGTCGCCAGCACGGGCATGTCGGCACGTCCTTGGGACGCCGAAAACGCGAGTGCGGATCAAGCGGCACATCTTGCCAAACAAAAATGGTTCACAATCGGCAGCGGTGGGTTCTGGGCTGTGGGGTTTGGTTACCATATCGTCGAGACAGGTCTGGGGGGGGCGTTGGGACTGTTTTCGGGCCATGGCGAGTCTGCCATGCCTCTTGCCGAGGTCGCCTTGTTTGCTCTGGCCATTCTTTTCGGGGTCTGGCTGGTCGCGCCAAAGGCTTGGTCCTCGGCCCGTCGTCTGTCACCTGATATGAACCTGCTTATGGTCGTTGCGGTTGCGGGCGCTATCGTCCTGGGCGAATATTTCGAGGCCGCCACGGTCGCATTCTTCTTTTCGCTTTCGCTTTACCTTGAAAGCTGGAGCGTGGGGCGCGCGCGAAATGCGGTGTCCGCTTTGCTTGATCTGGCCCCGCCGACAGCGCGTGTCCTGAAAGATGACGGGACAGAGGCCGATGTACCCGCGGCGGAAGTCACGGTCGGTACCCACTTCATTGTCAGAGGCGGCGATCGCATCCCGTTGGATGGCGAGGTGACCGATGGGGCAGGGGCCGTAGATCAGGCCCCCATCACGGGTGAAAGTGCTTTGGTGCCGAAAGAGGCTGGCGACGATGTCTATGCTGGCACGATCAATGGCGAGGGCACATTAACGGTCCGCGCGACGAAGGGCGCAACAGACACCGTTCTGTCCAAGATCATCCGCATGGTAGGCGACGCCCATTCCCGCCGGGCTGAAGTCGAACAGTGGGTGACCAAATTTGCGAGGATTTACACGCCGATCGTCATGCTACTGGCGATTGCGATCGCGATTTTACCGCCCCTGTTGGTGGGTGGCGACTGGAATTATTGGTTCTATAACGCGCTTGTGCTACTGGTCATTGCCTGCCCCTGTGCGCTTGTCATCTCTACCCCTGTGTCCATCGTCGCGGCGCTGGCCGCGTCCGCGCGGGCCGGGGTGCTTATCAAAGGCGGGGCCTATGTCGAAGCGCCTGGGCGCACCAAAGCGCTGGCAGTGGACAAGACCGGCACCATCACGATGGGCGAGCCGGAGGTTGCCGCCGTCTATCCATTGGGCGACGCCACAGAAGGCAGCCTATTGACGCTTGCCGGCGCGTTGGAAGCGCGGTCTTCGCACCCGTTGGCGCGCGCCATTTTGGGTCGGGCTGAACAAGACGGGATCGCGGTTAGTGCTGCGGAAGACACCCGAACAGTGCCGGGCCGCGGGCTTGAGGGGCGTTTGAACGGGCAGGGGGTCTGGCTCGGATCGGATCGCTTCGCCGAGGAAAAGGGTTTTGGCCCATCTATCCCGTCAGATATCCGTGACCGCGTTGAAGGCGCGGGGAACACGCTTGTCGTGGTCGGAGACGAAACCGGTGTGACCGGCCTTCTGGAATTGCGCGACCGGATTCGGCCTGATGCGAAGGGCATCGTCGCCAAGCTCCATGCGCAGGGTGTCGAAAAGATCATCATGCTGACGGGCGACAACGAACGCACTGCGCGGGCTGTCGCGGCGGAAGTGGGTATTGACGAAGTGCGCGCAGAGCTTTTGCCCGAGGACAAGGTCACTGCCATCGAAGAGTTGGTGGCAAAATATGATATGGTCGCGATGATCGGTGACGGAGTAAATGATGCCCCGGCCATGGCACGCGCCCATTATGGGATCGCGATGGGAGCGGTTGGGTCAGATGCTGCCATCGAGACGGCCGATATTGCCCTGATGACCGACGATATCGGTAAGGTGCCTTGGCTGATCGGCCATTCGCGCCGCACGATGACGATCATTCGTCAGAACATCGGGATTTCGCTGGCGACAAAGGCGCTGTTCGTCGGGCTGACGGCGTTCGGAATGGCGACTATGTGGGGCGCGATCGCAGCGGATGTTGGTGTGTCTTTGTTGGTGGTGGCGAACGCGTTGCGGCTCTTGCGGTCCAAGGATACTCGAAACACCCCGGACGACAGGAGCGGGGTGGGCGAACAGATGGCACAAGGTGCCCTTGCCCACGGACATTGATTTAGGGAGGGGGCCGCAATACGATAGCGCAAAACAAATCAAAAATTGGGGCAGACCATGAAAGCAATTCCGATAACCAGACGCGGCGTGTTGCTGGGTGGGATCATGACATTCCTGTCCGCCTGCACCAGCAAGTTCCGAACATACAACGGGCCCGAAGTCACCCGCGTGCGGGTCTACAAAGCAGAGCGATTGATCGTCCTTGACGGGGCGACAGAGCCATTGCGGACCTACCCCATGGGCATGGGCTTCGCACCGGTTGGTCACAAGCAGTTCGAGGGCGACGGAAAAACGCCAGAAGGGTCGTACATCATCGACCGCCGCAACCCGAACAGCCTGTTTCACCTTTCAATCGGCATTTCCTACCCGAATGCAGAAGACCGTGCTTTTGCCGCAGCGCAAGGCCGGTCCCCCGGCGGTGATATTTTTATCCACGGCGGCCCCAGACGTGGAATCGATCCGATGAATGTCCGGGATTGGACGGCGGGATGTATCGCCGTCACTGATCGCCAGATCGAAGAGATTTATTCCATGGTGAAGGACGGAACGCCGATCGACATCTATGCCTGAACTGGTTTCCGGTCAGGCACGAAAAAAAGCAGTGCGACACCGCCAACCACGAAGACATCTGCCAGATTGAATGCTGGCCAATGTAGGCTGCCCACATAGAAATCGAGAAAATCGGTGACCGCGCGAAAACGCAAACGGTCAACGATATTGCCCAGTGCGCCGCCTATGATGGAGCCGTAGGCGACGGCTTCGATTCTACTCGTCGCACGAACCAGCATTACCGCTAGAACAACACAGATGACGCCGGCCAGTGCCGATAGACTCCACCACGGAGCCTGATCAAGTAGCCCGAAGCTTACCCCGTCATTGCGTCCGAAAACGAGGTTGAAGCCGGGGAAAACCGGATAACCGGATCCGATCCGTCCCGCGTTATCGACTATTATCGCCTTGGTTATCTGATCAACCAGCAGGGCCGTGACAAGGGCCAGACTTCCTGTCGTTATCGGCTTCATGGCCTACCCCAGCCACACATCCAGGAACAGCATAATGACAAGACCGACGGCGAGGCCCAGTGTAGCCTTGTTCTGATGTCCGTTTCTGTGGGTTTCAGGAATGATTTCGTGGCTGATGACGTAGAGCATGGCTCCAGCTGCAAAAGCCAACCCCCATGGCAAAAGAGGTTCTGAAATCGAGATTATGCCAGCACCAATCACACCACCTATCGGCTCGATCAGTCCTGTCAGTGCCGCGATGCCCCAAGCGCGGAACTTGGAATAGCCTTCGCCAAGGAGTGCGACCGCAACGGCGAGACCCTCAGGCGCATTCTGTAAGCCGATACCGATCGCCAAAGGCAGGCCGCCCTCGACGCCTCCCGACCCGAAGCCCACGCCAACGGCCAGGCCTTCGGGGAAGTTGTGGATCGTGATCGCAATGATGAACAGCCAGACCCGCCGTAGCGACGCAGATGCAGGGCCTTCGCGACCGGTTTTAAAATGCTCGTGCGGAAGCTTTTCGTTCATCAGCGCGACGGCACCCATACCCAAAAGAATTGCGATGCAAACGATGGCTGCTGGCATCGCCTCGCTTTGATACATTGGTTCTGCTGCATCGAGCGCCGGTATGATCAAAGAGAAAAAGGACGCCGCCAACATGACGCCTGCGGCAAAACCCAGTGACAGGTCTCGCGTGCTTTGAGACGGCAAACGACCGAAAAGAATTGGAACAGCCCCGACTGAGGTCATCAGCCCAGCGGCAAGACTGCCCAAAAAGGCGAGGGCGAGAGGGGAGAGCGATTCCATGATATGTCCAGTCTAGTTTTCAGCGTAAGATGTGAAGACTTCGGTAGATCCATCATCGTTGATCAGAAATACATCATAGGCTTCGCGATTGTCTTCGGGGCCCATTCCTGGTGATCCGTAGGGCATGCCGGGCACCACGAGGCCAACCGCATCAGGGCGTTCCGAAAGAAGTCGGCGAATGTCGGCCGCAGGGACGTGACCTTCGATCACGTAACCGTCGACAAATGCGGTATGGCAAGACGTCATGGCTTGCGGCACGCCGCTGTCCATCTTCAGACGAATGAGCAAACCGCCATTCATGTCTTCACCCGTCGGTGCAAAGCCATTGTCTTCCAGATGGTTCATCCAGCCAAGACAACATCCACAGCCATTGGTCTTCATCACATCGATAGGAGTTTCTTGCGCAAATGCGGGAACAGCGGTGAGCCCGACAAGAGCGAGGGTAAGGGTTGTCAGAAAAGATTTCATTGGTCAGAGCCTTTCATTTTCATCTGGCTTACGCTCAGTGGAGAGGGTGGTTGCGAGAAGGGTTCTAACATCGCTTAATTGTAAGTTCCCATCGGGATCATGCGTTTCACCAGCGATGACCGCCGCAAGCCGGTCATCAGTGAGAGGGTCAATCGGATTGCCGTCAATACGCACTTCGTAATGCATATTTGGACCGGTCGCTGTTCCGGAAGCCCCAACATTGCCGATGACATCCCCAGCGGAAACGCGTTGCCCAACGGCAAGTCCATCACGATACGCGCTCAGGTGGGTGTAACGGGTCATTGTATCCGCACCGTGGGCGATTTCGACCACTCGGCCGTATCCGCCTCGCCAGCCGACAAAGGATATCTGTCCAGGCGCTGTCGCATGAACCGGTGTTCCCATTGGGGCCGCGAAATCGACGCCTGTGTGCATTCTGACGTTGCCGTAAATGGGATGGCGACGTTGCCCGAACACCGAACTGACCCGCGCACCGTCGACAGGCTGTGCAAAGACGCGAAGCAGTTCACCATTTACATAGATCGTCGCTTGCCCTGTTCCATCCTCCGGCCAGACCACTTCGTAAAGCGCATCGCCAAGGTCAAGCGACGCAAACGTTATCTCTGGCTGACCAATCCGCCTGTCGCCCAAGCGTGCTTCGCGCCACAAAACCTGCAATGTTTCACCGCCCTGCAATTCCCGACGAAAATCAACTGTCCCGCCCAGCATCTGGGCCAAATCAACGGCGAAACGCGCGGGGATGTCGGCGTCTTCTAGCGCCTCGAAAAGGGACCTTTCGATTACGGCTTCTTTCGCGAGGGTGGCAATTTCCGGATCGGGATTGAGCGTCCTGATTACCGTCTGGTGGCCGAATTCCGCTGCAATAACGACGCCGTCGTCGATGCCGAGCATGACACTATGCAGCCCACCCGAGAGAGTCGAATTGACTGTAAGTGTGTGTCCAGGTCGAAGGCGCCGCAAGTCATACTCCGCACCAATTGCAAGAGCCACCTCGGCACGCAGCGCCAGGATCAGCCCGGCCTCCATCAACAGGCTATCGAGCGTTCCTCCCGTGGCGACTTTGCTAGACCAGGATGTGAGAAGGTCTGCAGGGGAGGAAATGTTTTCGGGTGCCAGCGTCAGCGCCGGAGCGAAAAGTTGCGGACCGGCGGGAGGTGAAATTGCGCTCCCTTCGGTCAAGATCAGCGCATCCATGCTTTCCACGGCCGGGGCCTTCAAAGGTTCCGGTGCCCACTCCGCAGCTGTCTCAAGTGCCTTTGGAGTGGCCAACCCACCCCATGGGTTCGACGCCGCGATGGTCAAGACGGCAAAGCCGCCCGTCATGGCAACCGCCATGGCCCAATGTCTGATTTTCATACTGGCTCCTCGCTTGGTATTTCCAAGGCCTGTCTGATCTTTGGAACCGCAAACTCTCGCGGTTCGTGATAGTCGATTGTTCCCGAAAATCTGCCCGTTTCATCGAACAGGAAGACGCTTGCGGTGTGGTTCATGGTGTAATCGCCACTGTCGGTCGGGATCTTTTCATATCTCACCCGAAATCCGTCTGCCGAGCGGGCGATCTCGTCCCCCGGCCCGGTCCAGCCGCGCACCGAGGGGTGAAAATAACTGACGTAGTCGGCCATTGCCTCTACGGTGTCACGTTCAGGATCAACGGTGATGAAGATCACATTCATGCCCTCGGCCTCCGGCCCGAAGTCTTCCAGCCAGGCAGAGATGTCGGACAGGGTGGTCGGGCAAACATCCGGGCAATAGGTGAAGCCGAAAAAGACCATGCTCGGTTTTCCAACCAGCGTTTCCGGTCCGACGCTCGTTCCTTCATGATCCGTCAGTGCAAAGGACATATCGGTGATCGTCAGCGGACGCGCGATGTCAGGGTCAGCGGCACCCGGCCCGTCGACTTGCCACCATCCGACCAAGAGCATACCCCCCAACGCCAGCAGGATTCCGGCACCAGATTTGAGCATCCTGCGTCGCGTCATTCGGTCTGCGGACCCCGCGAGGCAATGCCGTAGATCGGAACGTCAAACGCAAGTTCGTCGCCGTCCGCAAACAGCAATGTGACCGAAAAAGTCTCTCCCTCAATCATGGGACGTGTCAAACGCATCAACATCGCATGCATTCCGCCGTCAGGTTGGATCAGAACGCTTTCACCCGGCGGGATTTCAATGTCACCGGCGGGCGACATCGAGCTGACGCCCTGATCATCGGTCGTCGTCCTGTGGAACTCCGACATCATCGCAAGATCTGTTTGCAAGCCAGTCAAGGTTTCGGTTTCTTCGCCCGTATTCCGAAGGGTCAGATAAGCTGCGCCGGGCCGGCTCACCCCGATCGACGCGCGCGCCCAGGCGCCTTCGACTTCGATCGTCGGTTCATCGGCCAACGCAAGGGTTCCGGACATGGTCAATGCGACAGCCAGCATCATTGCATTTGATTTTCTCATGTGTCTGCTCTCTTTAGCCAGCGGTTGCCGCAACTTCGGCCGCGACCAGATTGCGAAGTTCTTCCGCTCCGAACGGGTCAAGCGGTTTTCCATTTACGAAGAATGTCGGCGTTTGCCGGATGCCCATGGCTTCAACGTCCGCAATATCCTGATTGAGAACGCCAACCGTTTGTGGTGCCATCATTTGTGTTCGGGCCGCGTCAGCATCAAGCCCGGCACCCGCCGCGATATCCAGAAGCAGATCGGGCCGCATTCCACCATGGGCGGCCCAGGTCGGCTGCTGTTCCAGGATCGCTTCCATCACCGGCAGGAACACGCCCTGCATGCGTGCCGCCTCCATGATCCGGATCGCGGTGACCGATCCATCCCCATGAAACGGGGTATAGCGGATGACGACGCGAACGGCATCGCCGTGCTCCGCCATGATGTCCTTCACGAACGGATGAAAGGCTCGGCATGCCTCGCAGGCAGGATCGAAGAATTCTACTATGGTGACAGGCGCATCTTCGGGCCCAAGAATGGGCGAATAGGGGCGCATCAAGGCTTCGGCGATTTCGGGCGCAACGGGTTCGACCGCCGTGAGCGGGGCAGGGCGGGTCGCGTACCACGTCGCGCCGCCAAAGGCAGCCGCACCAACGGCCAAGGTGGACAGGATCAGGCCACGTCTGTTCATTTTTGGATCTCCTTGAGGGATAGCGCGGACAGGATCGCGATCACGAGAAACGTGAACAGCGCCATCAGCGGGATAGGAACGCCGAATATTAATTGGTTGTCGTCCGTACAAGACGGGCCGCTGGCCGTGCAGGGCTGTATTCGCTCTGGTATCAGCCCGACGTACAGGCCCATATGCCACGCTGCGACGGCAGCACCACCGAGGGCCAAAACAACGCCATAGCGCCCGATTGTTCTATCCTGCCACCAAAAACCAAGACCCAGAATGACGGCCAACGGAAACATGAACGCGCGTTGAAACCAGCACAGTGTGCACGGGGCCTGGCCCAGCACTTCTCCGATAAAGAGAACGGCCAGCGTGGCACTCAGGGCGAGGACCCAAGCCAAAACCAATGCGGTTTCTCCGGACAGGCGCGCAATCATAGTCATAATCTTTCCTGAATGTCGGCGAGGATTTCTTCCGCAGCCGTGCTGTAGGGCCACGAGTCCGCAAAGCCTGCCTGTGAGTCGAACAGAAACAAATGCGACGTGTGGCTCATGGTATAGCCATCGGGAGCCGCGGCTTCTTCGATCCGGTCGTAGAAGATTGGAAAGCTTTGCGATGTGCGTTTGATCTGGTCCGGCGTTCCCGTCAGCCCGATGAGGCCAGAATCGAAAAGCGGAACGTATTCCGCAAGGGCCATCGGGGTGTCGCGTTCGGGATCAACGGTAATGAAAATAGGTTGAACCTGACCGGCGTCATCGCCCAAACCGTCCATGACGGCGGCAACCTCCGAAAGGGTTGTCGGGCAAATATCGGGGCAATTCGTGAACCCGAAAAAGACCAGCATCCAGCGACCCGCAAAGTCCTCTTGGGTCCGCACCACGCCGCGATGATCGGTAAGTTCGAACACAGCTTCAAACGCCGGCTCTTCGACCGAAGTGCGCGTATTGCTTTGGTCGAACCAAATCCAGAACACTGCAAAGGTTACCGCTGCCGCGATCGCCAAAAGCCAAAGCACTTTTTGAAGGACTGTCAATTTCACCTGCAATGACCTGTTCATACATTCTTTCTTTGTGGGCAGATACAACTTCTAGCAGCTAGAGGTTCAAGGCCTTTCTGCGGTAGTGCGGCGGGGTGTCACGCTTGAGCAGAAAACCGCCGTGCCTTGTCTTGATTGAGGCGCATATCTACAGTGACTTTACTTTACAGGAGATAGATATGCTCACCATCGGAACGCTCGGGCGGAAAACCGGAACCAAAGTACAGACCATCCGATATTACGAGCAAATCGGACTGATGCCGGAGCCCGGTCGAACCGAAGGCGGGCAGCGACGCTACGGCGATGCTGAATTGGATCGTCTGGCCTTCATCCGCCATGCGCGACAGCTCGGCTTTTCATTGGACGCTATTCGGGAACTCCTGGAACTCTCGGACAACCCGGACACATCCTGCGAGGATGCGGATGCCATCGCACGCCGCCAGCTTGAGCAGGTTGAGCAACGTATGATCCGACTCGAAGCGCTGCGTACTGAGCTCAAGCGCATGGTCCATGAATGCAGCGGCGGGAATACGGCTGACTGTCGTGTTCTTGAGGTGTTGCGCGACCATTCGGAGTGCCTCACCAATCATCAGGAGATCGGTGCCTGAGGGCCGGCCCCAACGCCAATCCGCACGCCGCATTGGCCGAGGTAGCCGGGTGTTTTGTCATCTGGGCCTGGTGGCGTCAGGGCGCTGCTGTCTCGTCGGTGCCGCGACTATTTTGTGGGCACCCCGCAGAGTCTGAGCCCGTCTTCTATTCTGCTTGGTTGGACTATGTCCGTGTCGTGGAAGCAGTCACACCAAACGGGCCAAACGAAACCGGAAACGCGAAAATGCGTAAGAGCTTCACACGCCGTTATGGGAGCGGCATGCCATTGAGCGCTGCGGCCATCAATGCCGTCTGCGTCTGGCTATTGGCACGGTTGCGCGATCCGGACGTCAACATCAGGGCCGCAAATACATTTAGCTTGAATGATTTCGCGGCTAACCTTGGCATTGTGGTCTCGTCGCTTGGCTTGGGTCCAACTGGCCCGATCTGGTGGTCGGGGTCATCGTCGCCTGCATCGCCTTCTGGGGCGGGATAGAGATTTTGCGGGACGCGCACAAAGAACACCACAAAGCAGTTCACGACGATCCAGAATAATTTTTGCTTGAACCTATAGCGACTGTAGAGATTAAACCGGTCCCATCTTGATTCGAGGACGAGAATATGACGACTGATTCATTGTTAAATGCCACGGCGCTGCTTGATTTTCACGATCCTGTCATACGGTCCCTGATCGCAGGACGCGGCTGGGAAACGATGGCGGAATTCGAAAAGATCGGAGCGGTTTACCATTTCGTTCGCGACGACATCGCCTTTGGGTACAACCGCGCGGACGATATTCCTGCATCCGAGGTGCTTTCGGATGGGTATGGGCAATGCAACACCAAAGGGACGCTACTGATGGCGCTTCTCAGGGCAGTGGGGGTACGGTGCCGATTGCATGGCTTCACGATCCACAAGGGGTTGCAACGCGGCGTCGTGCCGGAACTGGTCTTTCCGATTGCGCCTGATGAGATCCTGCATTCATGGGTCGAGGTCGAATACAATGGGTCGTGGGTGAACCTTGAAGGCTTCATTCTGGACAAGGCCTTCCTTTCATCCTTGCAGACCCCTTTCCCGACCGCCCAGAGCCTGTGCGGCTATGGCGCCGGAACGGATTGCATTGATGCGCCTGCCATCGACTGGACCGGCGCGGATACTTACATCCAGAAAACCGGGATCGTGCAGGACTTCGGGATCTTCGAGGACCCTGATGCGTTCTACATGGCACATGAGCAGTCCTTTGGCCTGGTTCGTGGCGTTCTCTATCGTCACATCATCCGCCATTGGATGAACGCCCGTGTCCGCGCCTTGCGCAGCGGTCGGCTCAAACCGCGAAAAAGTGTCACGCATATCCATTCGGAGACACCAAATGCCGCATGACCATGCCCACATTGATCCTGAGTCTGGCGACAAAAGGGTCGGAATTGCGATCTGGGCCAATGGGCTTCTGACTGTAGCGCAGATCATCGGCGGAATTTTATCCGGCAGCCTCGCCTTGATTGCGGACGCGCTGCACAATTTTTCTGATATGGCTTCGCTTATCATTGCCTTCGCCGCGCGCAAGATCGCGCGCCGTCCGGCCGATGAGCGCATGACCTTCGGCTACGGCCGGGTCGAAATCGTGGCGGCTCTAATCAACTACACGACCCTGATCGTGATCGGCTTTTACCTGATCTACGAGGGCGGAATGCGCATGATCGATCCCCCCGAAGTTATGGGGTGGACCGTTGTCATCCTCGGCGTGATCGCATTGGTGGTCGATACATTGACCGCGATGCTGACTTATTCGATGCAAAAAGGCAGCGTGAACATCCGCGCGCTTTTCCTACACAACCTTTCGGACGCATTGGCGTCCGTGGCCGTCATTGTCGGCGGGACGCTCATTATCCTTTATGACATGCGATGGGTCGATCCGGCGATTACCATCGGTATTGCGCTCTATATCCTTTATCTGGCCTTCACCGAGATCGGCGGGCCGATCAGGACCCTCATGCTCGGAAGCCCACCAGACATTGACGGCAATGAGGTGGTCGATGCCATTGAAAAGATCGATGGTGTCATTGAAGTCCACCACGTTCACCTTTGGCAAATGCAGGAGCATATAGCGGCGCTGGACTGCCACGTTGTTGTCGACCCGGTGAGTTTGGAAAAGGCCGAAGCGATAAAGCAGAATATCAAGTCAATGCTGGCTGATCGTTTCTCCATCGAACATTCCACGCTCGAGTTTGAAGCGCGCGACGATATGCATGACGATGCCGAGGTGTTTGGACATGGCCCATGACGGCTGGTCATTCCATCGTGTTCGTTATCGGCATGCTGTCGGGCATGGTTTTGATTTTTGCGCTTATCTGGTCCATCATTTTTCCAAACAAGCGCATTTGGCCGCCAAGGGATTTCAAGTCCAAAATTCCGATGGTTGCGTGGGGTTTGACGCTCTCCGTCTATGCTGCCGCGATAAGCCTCGGGCTTTGGGTGTGGAAAGAGGGAGCCGTACCTTCTTCGTTTCTGTGGGTATCAGGATCAGCCTTGATCTTGGTTGGTAACCTAGTCGCATGGCGGGGCGCATTTGCGATCGGCCTGAAAACGACGAGCGGGGGCAAGGGTGAACTTGTGACTACAGGGCTGTACCGTTACTCACGTAACCCACAATACTTGGCTGACATCGCCATTTTCCTAGGCATTGGCCTTTTGTTTTCGTCAATTTGGGTGTGGCCTGTCGTTGTTATCGGCATCGTTGCTTTGGTCCTGGCCCCTTACGCTGAGGAGCCATGGCTGCGTGAGCATCATGGGCAGAAATACATCGATTATTGCGCGACGACGGGTCGGTTTTTCTGAATTTTGAATCTCACAATATTGTCATAGATTTCCTGTTGAAGCTCTAGCTGCTAGAAGTTCTAGAACCGTTTGAGACCAAAAAGTAACCGAAAAATGAGACGCAATAATACTACGCGCCGTCAATTTATTGCCACAACCGGAGCTACTTTTCTTGCGGCACCCGCGCTGGTGAATGCACAGGAAGCAGATGCTTCAGACATCACAAGAAATACTTCATCTTTCCGCGTCGAGGCTTGGCAGGACCACTTCGACAACCTGCGCCATGGCGCCATTCTCTGCGACATTGATTCTCGAGCGGTACAATTCTGGTCTGAGGATGAAAGTATATACAGACTTTATCCGTCAAGCGTTCCTCTTTCCGAAGAACTAACCCGCAGAGGCTATACCGAAGTGATCCGAAAGGTCGAAGGACCGAGCTGGAGACCGACTCCATCAATGAAAGAACGCAATCCAGAATGGCCGGACTATTGGCCTCCGGGTCCCGACAACCCGCTTGGTACGCATGCCCTTTACTTATCCTGGCAGTGCTATCGAGTTCACGGAACCGGCGATACGCGCAAGATCGGCCGTCAATCATCCAATGGCTGTATTGGTTTGTTCAACGAACATATTGCGGAGCTCTTTGAACTCGCAAATGTCGGAACACAGGTGAGAATCTTCTAAGTCTAAGATTTTCTGACGCGGAGCGGTTCTGGTCAAGCGAGCCAAAGAAAATAATGGGGCCAATCTCCAAAAAGCCTGAGTTTCTACAACGCCATGTTCGGCGCTGTCAGCGAGAGAGTGAATTCCCCGTCTGTCGGGTAAAGAACAACGCGAGTGTCTAGTGGGACACGCTCATAGAATTCGATCAACTGATCATTAACAAGACGGGCACAGCCATTGGAGACAGCCTGTCCGATGGTGTCTGGTTTATCCGTCCCATGAATTCGAAGCATCGTGTCCCCACGGCCAGGTTGGTATAGGTAGATTCCACGCGCACCCAGTGGATTTCCGGGACCGCCGGGAAGGCCATCTTCAAACTGCTTATAGACCTCTGGTTGCCGCCTGATCATCGCTGGCGTCGGTGTCCAGCTCGGCCACTTACGTAGGGCGCCGACGTAGAACTCTCCGTCTTCATACAAACCGGGCCGACCTATACCCACCGTGTAACGCATTGCGCGGCTGTTGGGTAACGTCCAAAACATCGCAAATTCTTGCGGCACGACATGAATTTCAAACGGCTCAAAACCCTCAACGATATCAACTTCTCGAGGTAGAAATTCTTGAGGCAAGTCTGATGCCTGAACCATTGCATCGTAACGCTCAACAGGATGTGCGTAGGATTTCCCAGCTGACGTTAATCCAGCAGCAAGCAGCAGAGTAAAACTACGTCTATCCAATACCTTCACTCCCCCAAGTGCGTCAACCGACGTTAGAATGACAATTGCTGAGAGACAAGTTGGTTATCGTTATCAAAAACCACGAATTTGTCATGCCGGAATCAAGCCAAGATTTGCGGCTTGATTTCTTGAGGGGCAATTATGGTTGGGCGGGTAATTTGCTGAGGAAAACGAGTTCACGCGATGCCTAAATCTTTTCGCCCAAAGGAATTAATTTTACATAAGATTGATTATGCGTATTTTCTCGTTCATATATTTTGTGTTGCAATAATATACTAATGGAGCCATGCTACTTACACCCTACTCGATAGGATGCTTCACATGCTTCGCACATTTCGAAAATACTCTATTTTAGTCGTACTTGCACTTATTGGTTCGTCTGTAGGCCTTGTTAATCGTGTCCAGGCTCAAACTTATCAGATCGACTGCGCAATACTGCTGTGCCTCTCTGGCGGCTGGCCAGCATCAGTTCCATGTACCCGTGCACGCGCCGAATTCATCCGCCGGATCACACCCTGGCCAATCGAACCTCCATTGCAAATTTGGAGGTGCCCGATGGGCACGTCCTATGGTCCAGTTGCCCCGTCGGATAATCGAGGTCGTTTCTACAATATTTTGTCCACTAATCAGGATCGTCCGCGACCGCGTATGTCGCCTGCAATCGAATCTGTGCCTTCTGAAAATGCTGTCATAAATCTTGCCGGACCAAGGCCGAGCAGGCTTCCTGAAGGTTCTGCGCTCCAGTTGGCCCAAGACCGCGCTGACATCGACATCAGCGGCCCTGAATTCAACTTCGTTCGCTCAATCCGCGTTTATGATGTCCTAATTAATGACGACAGAGAAGATGGGGAATGCGATAGGTATGCCCGTGTTCGCATCGGAACCTATGACACCCAAGGGGGGTTCAGCTGGCATCGATCCAACAGGAGAGCCATTCCAACGGCATTCGGACGCACCAGTAGTGGCTGTTCCCTTTTCGCCAGGGCGGTGTTCGTGGACTGGCGAGATTATGTTGGCAACTATGGCTTCGAGCGTGTCGATTACTGACGGTGCGTAAGGTTTATTATGTAAAATATATATCTAAAGCGGACGGTCGTGTAGCGCCTATCAAGCTTCAAATCGCAGGACTTTTCTGCCGTTCATGGCCGCAAACTTAATGTCTGCTTCGCTCTAATCCAGGTTTGCGAAAACCATCTTTCATAAGGGTGTCCAGCATCGGACAGGCCGCGGTCCCGTCGTCACAATTCGCGGACAGGCTCAGAAGTGCTTCCCGGAGACGTGTCAGGTTTTCGATCTTGGCGTTGATCTCATCTAGATGGTTTTCCGCCAAGGTCTTCACCTCACTGCAACTTCGATCATCCTGTTCCGTCAGCGACAGGAACGTCTGAATGATCGAGATCGGGAAGCCAAGATCTCTACAGCGCCGCACAAACCTCAGTTTCGCAATTTCATCGGGAGAATAGAGCCTGCGCCCTCCTGCCGACCTTCCGGGCTTCGGAACAATGCCTTCGCGCTCATAATAGCGGATCGTTTCGATGTTCACGCCGCTTTGTTCTGACGCTTTGCCGATGGTGAACATTTTGCTTGCTCCTGTAGCCACTACAGGAAATAAAAACGCAGAATGGACCTGAACGCAAATCAACAAACAGCGACTGAGCCAGGCGTAGCTACGCGGCTGGTCATGCCAATCGCAGCACTTCTCGCATTGTTGTCAGCCTCATGCTGTGTGTTGCCAATCGGGCTGTCTATCATCGGCCTTGGCGGTACTTGGCTTACCATGCTTGGGCCGTTCATAGCGTATCGGGGTTTTATCCTTGTAGTTGTCGCCATCGCGCTCATCTGGGCATGGTATCGAGCGATCTGGCCCAGAGCATGCACAAGGCGGAAGCGCTCTGCTATCGTCTGGGCATCTCTCGCCACCATTGCCTTCTTGGTCGCACTGTCGTCGCCATATTGGGAAGCCTCAGCGCAACGGTTCATGTGGGATTTGTGGAGATCGACCCGATGAAGAACAAACTACTGGCACTTGGAGTGAGCGGAACGATCCTCGCAATCCTTTGCTGTTTCACGCCGTTGCTGCCGATCGTGCTCACAGCACTTGGTCTGACGGGCTTGCTTGGCGTTCTCTACAACGACGCTGTTTTGCTGCCGATCTTGGCAGGTTTTCTCATATTGACGGGGTACGCGCTATGGCGACAGAAGCAACAAAAGTAGTCTTGGACTCCACGCTGACCTGTCCATCTTGCGGGCATGTCGAGACGGAAACCATGCCTACAGACGCCTGCCAGTGGTTCTATGAATGCAAGTCCTGCCAGACGGTCCTGAAGCCGCTTGAAGGTGACTGTTGCGTGTACTGTTCATACGCGACTGTGCCTTGTCCACCGATCCAAGAAGGCAAGTCGTGCTGCGCATAGCGGACTTTCGACACATCGCAGCAAGTCGGTAGGTCTGGGCTCAAACCCGCCCTTCGCTGCAGTCGGCATTAATAGCCGCTTTGGTCGGACGGTCGTGTTGTCCACTGACTTCAAAGTCGCCTATAGCCTACCGGCAACTTGAATTGACATATGCGCGCTTATGCGACCCCTGTTCTAAGGGGTAACCGTTGTTAACTCCATCAAGTAAGAAATCAGTTCTGGCGGTGTTGTAGGTCTTGCTCGCTCAACCACCTCTTCCTCAAGCGCTGGGTGTATTCTCAAAGCCGCCGATAGTTCACCAACAGACAGAAGGGAGAGCTCGCCTGTGTCCCATTGGTAAACATATCCCAGAGGTTGATCGTCTAAATCGCTAAATAGGGCAGCAACCGCCTTGGCCTCACCGGGTTCTCGCTGTGCGGTCATAGAAAACGTCCGCGGGCAGGTTCGGTCTCACCGAGATGAGTGTTCTCAGCGTTAGACATCAAAGTAATTGCGTGCAACTGCGATGGCTACGGCCTGTGTTCGATTTTGTGCTCCCAGTTTCACGCAGGCCTTCTGCGCGCGTTGCTTCACCGTTGACTCCGATATGCCAAGCTCCTGAGCGATGGCGGATTGACCAAGTCCGTCTTTTAACCCGCGCAGAACGTCTAATTCCCGGTCGGTCAGCTCTTTGCGTCCGATGACGATATCGACCCACACTCGAAACTTTTCGCCAATCATTTCCAGCTCTAGATCGGTGAACTCTCGGTCCTGCCGTGACACAGTCAAAAAAGATCGCTTATGTTTGCTCTTACGTGAAAACACAGCGCCGTACTTTAAGCCAAAGGCTTCGGCTTCCACCATCATGCCGCGAATGTCGGGAAGCGAAACCTCAGACCACCGCTTGTGTCCAGAATTGCCGACCGCCCAAACCAAAATGGGATCAGTAAAGAAGTAGTTCTTGTCTTCATACGTCTGACGCCATTCATCCGGATACTCCGAGTGAAGATGCTCTGGTCCGCGGAACGTCAGGTTAAACGCAAGGATGAAGCCAGATGGCGCCCACTCTCGCAGCTTTGCCATCTCCGCATCGTAGTTCGGTATCAAGTTTGAGAGCATGTCTCCGCTCCTTAAGTCGAGACTCTGTTAAGGTGAATTCTAAACTATCGCTACAACCATGGAGAGAATATGCCTTTTGGGCTATATCCGAAAGACACTGGATGCGAACAGGCGATGACATGTGGAAACCGATGGGAAATAGTCGCTCCAAAAGGGATTCTATGATGATCAAACATTTGGGCCATGCGGAGTTTACAATCGATATGGTGCAAACGCTTCACCAGTATTTTGACACCTATGAAGTGAACGGCGTTGTTACGGTCGAAATCACGAATGCCGGGCTTTGGCTTCCAAATCCGCACTTTTCATCGCGTCAGTTTTTGGGCCTTGCTCGCTGGCCTAAGGCCGCCTCACACTGACCGATGCAAATCTCGGTTCTCTCCATTCCAAACGGATTAAGCGATTGGCATCTCGTCGCCAGCTACCTGAGGATGCGAAAAGATGTGTTCATTAAGAAGCTTGAGTGGTCCTTACAAGAAACAGACTCGATGGAATTTGAGCAATATGACCGGGTCGACACAGTCTATGTCATTGCCCATTCCGGAACCACGGTTCACGGCGGTGCGAGACTTATTCGCACCGATCGGTCTGTCGGTGTTTACTCCTACATGATCCGCGATGCATTCCAGTCAAAACTACCCGGTCTCCCATGCGAAATCTGTTCGGAAGCCCCCCCTCGTTCTGAAAAAGTCTGGGAGTTGACCAGATTTGCTTCGGCAGGTGAAAACGACGTTGCACGCAAAATTCTATACCGTGCCAACGACTACTTGGTGTCTCAGAACGCATCATCTTGCTTGTTCCTAGGACCGCCGGCGTTCCTGCGAATGGCAAAATCCATGAACTTTCAACCGGCGCCTCTTGGTCCTGTCACAGGAAACGTTGATGGCAAGTTCCTCGCGTTTTCGTGCGAAGTCATTGGTTAACCCGCGCAGCACGTACTCAAAACACTCGTTACTTTGGCCCCTCTGCCACGCTTTCCGAAAACATCAATCATTAAGCCTGTGTGTGTCCCTTGCCTCGCAAGGATGTTGAGCGCAATAATATAGCCAGAACGATCAATCTTACGCGCAAGACAAAAATACATCTTGCACAACATAAATATACTTTCGTAGTGTGAGGCGTAACCAATCGCCTCCGTCATACGTCTGTAAAACTAGAAGTGTGACCACGGCCATGAACTGGGAAGTCGAAGCACCAAATGTGGTCACCGAGTCAAGATTCCGCGAACTCGTGGAAAGCGGCTATAGCGCTGAAATCCTGTGCCAGGAGTCGGCACACAAGAAAGGCCCGAGTTATTACGGGGTCTGGATCATGCGCGTCGTCTCTGACGAGGGCGTGGAGAAGCTGCTGGTCACTGCCCGGACCCGAACGACCTACAACGACATCAAGATCCGCGAGTTCAAGACCATCACGGGCGTGGTGTCCTTCCTCATCGGGATCGGTTTCTCCCATGCGGATGTCCCACTCGAAGAAGGCCAGCGGACAACGCACAAGCTGGCTGCGACCGACAAGGGCGGCAGCAAGTAGCCTTCTCCTTTTCTGGTATCTCGCGGGTCCCGCCACTGCGCAGATGGTACTGGTCATGGAGAGCGATGGCTCTCTGACCCCGTCTCGCTCCCAGGACAGCTTTGCCCGCAATTACAATGACG
>JAHDEX010000096.1 GCA_020628545.1 Paracoccaceae bacterium
CGCGCTCGGAGAAGAAGGGCGACGCGTTTATCTTAGCATGCAAATTCCACTCGACACGGTGTACCCGGCTATTTTGGCGATTTCGAGCGCCAGCTCGCTCTATTGGTTGTCGCAATCTTTCGGCCCGACTGCTCGATGGTATCGAGCCGTTGCCGCTGTAGCCTATCTCGCGGCAATCGCGGACTATGCTGAAAATGGGTTGATCGTCTGGATGCTGAATGCCGGTCTTGGCGTTCCCCAAGCACTGGTCACAGCGGCAAGTTCGGCGTCGGTGAGCAAGTCAATCTTGTCGACGGTTGTGTTCACCACCTTGCTGATTGCTCTCGCCGAGTTCGTTATACGGAGAACACGTCAGCGACCAAGGGTCAGTTGAACTTTCGCTTCGGGCTCGTTGCTGCCATTTCCCGCACCGGGCGGCCGCTGACTTTGGCGCCGTGAGCTCAAAGACTGGCGTGTGAGGCAAATACCGCCCGACCCCGCCGCAGCTATCCCTTGGCCATCACGTCAACCAAGGGAGACTAAACATGACATCCAAACCAATCCTCATCACAGGCGCGACCGGAAAGACCGGTTCTCGCGTCTTGGCCCGGCTCAGGGCGGCAGGGCATGATGCCCGCTCCGGGTCGCGCAAAGCAGCCGTGCCGTTCGACTGGGACGACTCAGCGACGTGGGAGACGGCCTTGCGCGGCATGGGAGCCGTCTACGTCAACTACCATCCCGACTACGCCTTCCCCGGCGCTATCGAGAACCTGACACACTTCACCCGTGTTGCCGCATCTTGCAGTGTCGAGCGCATTATCATTCTCACTGGTCGCGGCGAACACTACGCGCAACGCGGCGAAGATGTGATCGCCAAATCAGGGTTGGACTACACTATCGTCCGCTCCGCCTGGTTCGCGCAGAACTTCTCGGAAGGGTCACTGTGGGAGCCCGCGATGGAAGGTGTCGTGCCGATGCCCGGTGGTGATCTAGAGGAGCCCATTATCGATATTGATGATCTTGCTGACGTCATTGTTGAGGCCCTGAAGGGCGCTGGCCACTCCGGCCAGACTTACGAATGCACGGGTCCAAGGTTGTTGGGTTTTGCTGAGGTCGCTGACATCCTTTCCGGGGCGATGGGACGGCGGGTCGACTATCTGCCGATCTCTTTCGACGACTTCCATGCAGAGCTTGAGGCGACGAGCGGGACTGTCTTCGCCGATATCGTCACAAGCATCGCGCGTGAAACCTTTGACGGTCGGAATGCCAATATCGGCGACGGCGTGATGCGTGCCATCGGGCGCGCGCCCCGCGACTTCACGGAATTCGCACAAACCGCTGCCGCAGCGGGCAAATGGGCCAAAGCGGCCTGACAAACTCATAGGAAAAGGAACAAGAAACATGCAGCTTACACGCTTTCAGAAGATCACCCTCGGCCTCAGCGGCGTCACGGCGCTGGTCATCGGCACCCTGATTACTCTGTCGCCTCATACCTTCTATGCCAGCTACGGTATAACGCTTGGACAGGATCCCAACCTGCTAAACGAGCTTCGCGCGCCTGGCGCGGGACTGGCGATGTTTGGGGCACTTATGCTGGCAGGCGTCCTACGCGCGGCCATGGCACCCATTGCGCTTGCTGTCGCGCTTACGGTCTTCCTCGCCTTCCCCGCTGGGCGGATCGTGGGCATTGTTATAGATGGCATGCCGTCAGGAAGCGTGATCGGCGCTTTGATTTTTGAGGTCATCGTGGCCGGTCTCTTGATTGCCGCGTTCAGAACGCGCTCTGCAATGAAATCCGCTTCTGACCTATATGCGAACACAACCGGCTAGTCCGCTGCCACTAAGTCTTCGTTCGGCCTTGGAATTCCGGGGCCGTTCTGCTTGTTCCCGACAGAGTAGGAGGCTCTAAGCAGTCCTGTCTGCCCTGAGCAGACAAGGCGTAATTTCCGCGATCCCGGCTTCGAGGGTGCTGAGAGCGGCTAAGGTCGCTTCATGGATCGGAGGTACCTGATTGTATCGCTAGTGTCCGACACCATCAATCCAGTGTCCCCGCGGTCAGAAATTCACGGATGACAGTCAATGAGGTATTTGGATTGTCCCAGATGACATCGTGCCCGGCATCGGGAATGATGCTCAGCTCTGCCGCACTGAATAGATTCAAATGGCTTTTTTGGAGTGGCGCTCCGATCCAGTCGTTGCATGCCCCTGCCATAAGAAGAACCGGACCAGCAAAGACCGCCGCATCCGCTGTACGCTGTTCCAATTTCGCCTTATTCGACCGGTCCCAAGTGTCACTGGCCAACCCGCCAAAGCGCCAGCTTGGCGCGGTGTAGCCGTCGCCGCAATGGTACGGGTTGTCAGAATGGTTCGCAAAAACCCCAATCATATGCCCAATCAGAAAGTCGTGCGGGGCAGCGTCATCGGGGCCATCAACGTGCTGGGCGCTGAAACCTGTGATGATCGCCTCTCGCCAATAGTTAAGGCCTGACAAATAACGGTGGCTTTCTGCTTTCCACGCGGCGTGCCCATCCCGGTCAAAGTAGCCCGGTTCGATCAATATCGCGGTCTGCACCTTGTCCGGGTTTTGGCCCAGATAGGCCGTCGCCAGCATGGCACCCCAGGAATGCCCAATCAGAACCGGCGCCTCGGTTGGGGACACAAGGTCGATGACGGCCGCAAGCTCATCAAGATAGCCATCCAACGTCAGCATCTCGGCGGGAACCCTTTCAGACAGTCCGGCTCCGCGTTGGTCATAAAAGACAAGGCGGTACTGGTCAGATAGCGCTTCCAGCGCTTGCAAGGACCGAAAATCGCCGCCAGGACCGCCGTGCAGCACTATGATCGTTTGCGCACCGGCGGGGCCATCAGCAACCTTCATATGCAACTCAACACCGGCGACCGTTTCAGATGGCAGGGTTGGGTCATCCGTCACCAGACGGGCCACAGTATAATCACCCTGCGTGCCGACAAAGCCCGCAACGATCGCCAAAGCGATGCACGCGCACAGGGCGACAGTCCATTTGAAAGCGCGTTTCATCCTGAGCCTCTATGTTTCGCGACGAGGCCAAGAACGCGCAGCATGAAACCAACGGGACGCCGCGGTGCGTCGGTCTGATTGAATGTGCCGATCACGTAGATGTCCGGCTCAGGTGCATAGAACGCGAAAGACCCGCTTGACCCGGAATGTCCGATCAGTTCCGGCGTGGCGCGAAACAAGGTCATCCAACGCGGCAGTTTGATCCGCATCAGCCCGTATCCATACTGCAGCGGAAAGAAGAGCCGGTTCCATTGGCGCATCTGCGGGGTGTTCTCTGGCTTGAAGAGCCGCCCTTGCATGAAAGCGCGCAGAAAGGTCAGCATTTCGTCCGGGTTGGATATGATACCGCCGTCCGGCCCCATGCTGTTCAGGATCTGCGGAACCTTCAAAACCGCGTCCTTGTGATACACCGGCAGTCCGATATCGGTCCCTTGCGGGACCCGGGTTCTTGTCAGTCCAAGCGGCTTACAGATGCGGCTTTGCACCGCCTGATCATAGGTCTGTCCGGTAACAGCTGCGATCACCGCCCCAAGCAGTTGATAGTTGGTGTCGGAGTAATACGACCTGCCACTGTCGGGCGCCGCCTGCGGCGGGAGCGCCCTTGTCATCTGCAGGACATCGTCCAGACCATAGCTGCGGTCTTTGCCCTGTTTCAGCTCTGCCGCCAGATCGCTTTCGTAGTAATCGGCAAGTCCCGATGTCTGATGCAAGAGCTGCCGGACGGTCAGTGACGGGCTGTGATCTACGCCCTTCACACTATGCAGGCCCGACAGGTCAACATCCGTCAGAATGCTCTGCACCGTCTGATCGAGGTCAATCCGCCTTTCATCGGCAAGTTGCATGATCAGTGCTGCGGTGAACATCTTGCTGATACTTGCAATCGGGAACCGCGTGTCGGGTGCCGCAGCACCCGCACTGCCCTTGAAATCGACCGCCCCGTCGCCGGAGGCGACCCGCAGGATCACCCCATGGGTATGCGCCTTTGCACATTCGGCATCGATCAGGGCCTGCAGCTTTTGATCAAATGACATGTGACCGTCCTTTCGCACTGTACCGGCCTACGCGGCGGCCTGAGCCGCCAATTCATCGCGCTTGAAAAGAAGCGCCAGACCAACCGCGATGAACCAGGCAATTGCACCAAGGCCAAAGACTGCGCCCGCAACCTCGCCTAGCGGTGGGAAGATCGTGAGCAATCCGCCAATTCCAGTCAGCAGTCCCAGCCCGACGACAATCTTGCCAAAGGCACGGTGCAGCAGGCCTGCAAGGCTGACGCACAGGATCCAGACACCACCGGCAATTTCATTCCCGCCACCAAGACCCAGTTCAACAGCGTGCAGGGCTTCCCAGGTCTGAACAGCTTTTTCAAAGTCATTCGGAGCCAATGCGGCCATCGTTTCCGTGGTGACGTTGCCGATCATGCCCGCGCCCAGGACGAGCGTCGTCCAGATCAGCCCGAAAGCCAAGGTCATCGTGCCCCAGTCGGGTGATTTGCTTTTCAACCGGCTTGCCAACGCGACAACCAGCACAGCGAGCGCCAGAGAATTGAGGACATAGATCACCGTGTTCCACGTAATCATGAGCGCCTGGTTTTCGACAGTAAAGCGGACCACACCGGCAGCGTCGATTTCGTTTGTACCAAAGCCGGACCCCGCGAATACAGTCACGAGCAACGTAAAACCAAAGATGTAAGTGGCGGCACAAATCAGGGCGGCAGTCCCGCCAATGCGTTGCATAGTCATGATTTTTTCCTTTCAATAGTCGTGGGATGGATGCGCGCCGTCCGCTTTGCGGCGATACTGTCTTCAAAGTGATCTTTCAGATGCTGCGTGCCGTGGCGGGCACCGACCATATCGAGCGCCAGCGCAGTCAGAAAGAAGCGCGCTGGCCCGCTGACACGCCGGGGTGCCACAAGTGGCAACACCCGCAAGGCCAGCCGACGCACAATGTCCGGCAAAAAGGTTATCCTTGGCGCGGTCCCGAGGCAGGCGAACGCCAGCTCCGCCAGTTCCCTTTGCGCAAAAACATCAGGGCCGCCGACATCAAGCCAGTCAACGCCCGCCTCAACCGCGTCGGCTGTGGCAGCGGCCAGATCGGCCCCATGGATCGGGTTGATCTTTTTGCTGCCGTCGCCAAACAACCAGACCCGCCCGGCCTGCGCCATCTTCAGGAAATCGTCCATGTCAGAGAAGTACCCGGTCGGTGCAATAACAGTCGCGGCGGTCTCAGAATTCTGAAGGTCAGCTACAAAGGCGGATTTGGACGCCACCATCGGCAACTGCGCCATATCGGCGGCGCGCAGGACGTGAACGAAAGCGAAGCGTTCCACGCCAGCCCGTTCCGCCTCGCGCAATAGGTTGAGGTTAGCCTGATAGTCCACATCCCAATACCGCAGCCCATCGGCTTGCCGCGTGATGCCAAGGCAGGAAACAACCACATCGACCCCCGTCATACTCCCATGAAGGGCAGCAGGCTCTGTAGCTTGTGCTTCAATCAGTTGGTCGGCAGCGATGGGTGCGGCATGGGTTGTCTTGCGCACAAGCGCGATCACATACCACCCACGGCTCTGGTATTCCGCGCAAAGGTATCGCCCGAGATAGCCGGTCGCACCGGCGATGAAAACACGTTTCATGGCATAGGTCCTTCCTTTGGTGTGTGCTGAGTTTCGAAATTGTAGGAATTTGGACAGGTGCGCTCGCCTTAGCCAACGACCCGGTGGCCACGACCACGCAGGCATTCAACAACAATCGACTCGCGCCGTTCGCTGACGTCCACCGCGCTGGAAATACCTCCGGCCAGCGCGCCTGCAATCGCACCACCAAGTGCGTCGCCTCCATCGGCCTCACCCAGTACAGCACCAACACCTGCGCCCAGCACAGTCGCCGCCATCGTTTCTTGGTCGAGCTGGTTTTGATTGCGGGCAAGTGCCTGACACGCGGCCAAGTCAGCCTGATAGGTTGGGGTCGGCGTGCCATCAAGGATCGGCTTGTAGTTTGCACCGCTATCGGCACAGGCCGCCATCAGGACGAGCCCAGTTGCGGAAAGTGTAAGTTGCGTTTTCATTGTCTGACCTTTCTCGTTTCAATGTCGAGAAAGCAGATAGCCAATGGCGCGCTGTCAGGGCATGACCGCAGGCATCAACGCATTGACACTTCGTAACAGACTGTCGTCAAGCCGCCTGATTGAGGTAGGCCGTCGGGCTTAGCCCCGTCCATCGCTTGAAGGCGCGCACGAAAGAGGAGCTTTCCGAAAACCCTAGTAGATAGGCGGTTTCGTTCACGGTGACCTTTTGTCCTTCCAGATACTCCATCGCCATACGTTGACGCAGGTCGTCATGGATTTCGGCAAAGGTGACCCCCTCATCCTTCAGGCGGCGATACAATGTCTGACGGCTCATCGCGATGTCGTTGGCGACCTTGTCCATCGAGATCGACCCTTCATGCATCCTGGGTAAGATCTGGGCCTCAATCTGCGCACGGATCGACGTATCGGCCTGCAGCTTTGCCAGCATTTCGTCGGCATGACGGGTAAAGATGCCGAAGGCATATGCGTTGCCCGGCTCGAACTGTGTCTCGGGACTGTCCCAGACCGGATCGATCTGCAGTGCATTGCGCTTGGCGTTGAACTGGACAGGAACGCGAAACAGGTCCGGGTACTGGTCGACATGGGGCGGCGGCGGGTACGTCACCTCCATCCCGATTTCAAATGTCGCGTCGGGGAAGGACCTGCGGAATTCGCTGATGAACCGCGCAAAGGACACCTCGGACCAGAATGACATATCCGGCGGCAACACCAGATGATCCACAATCCAAAGTCCATTGTCGGTTCGTAGCAGCTCAAACCGTTCAACACCCGGGGGCAGTTCAACATCCCCCATCAGGTGCAGATAGCGGTTCAACTGCTCGATCGAATGGCGCAGCGAAGCCGACGTATGCACGATCTGACCGACAACTGACATTGTCTCTAACCGCGTTTCCAATGTGTGCCGCAGCAGCAAAGCGGTGTCGCCAGTTTGCTTGATCGCGACACCTATCATCGACTGATAGGAGGCCACCGGGATGCGGTTGTCCTGATCAGACAAATCGTCTTCTGTCAGACCGCTTTCTGCCAGCAACACCTGACGCTTAGCGCCGTGTTCGCTGGCGTAGTCGGCAAATGACGCCGCGAAGCCTGCTGCCACGGTTTGTTTGGTCATGGTTTCCGCCTCAGTTCTGTGGTCGGGCAAGAGAATACGGTGAGACTTCGGCCTTAATCAACCGAGGAACATTGGACCGCCATGCTATCACTGCGTTTGCGAAGCAGAGCGCCCAGGCCCATGGCGAGCGTGACAACAAATTGATCTTACGGTGACGAGAGGATCAGGCAGGGCAAGACGCAAGACTGATCGCGTCACATACCAAGGTTGCGAGGGGGCGGATTGCATGCAAACCGGCCCCCCGGACGCCACGACATGCTAATGCACCTGCTTTAATAATTCGCGGACAACGCTGGTACCTGCAATGTCCGGGCGCAGCACAAAAAACCAAACCCACCAGATAAGAAGTACCTGGAGCGGCGCACGGATCAGCAGGTAGACAGGCCCCCAGACATGGCCGCCCATGCCAGTATGATTGAAGGCCGCGAAGACATTCACAGGGAAGAACGCAATGAATATGGCAATCGCGGCAAGACCGGCTGGTCTTCGCATTGCAGGGTTTAGAAGCGCGACAGCAACAGCGAGTTCGAGGACCCCTGTCGCATAGACCAGAGGCTTTGCAAAAGGCACAAAGGGCGGCAGCATTTGCGTCATCGCCTCCGTTTGGACGAAATGCCCGACTCCGAAGAATGCAAAGGCAAGTGCGATACCCAGAACGCCACCGGAAATCAGCTTGTCTGTACCTCCAGTGGCCCAAGAAACAAGAAGCGGCAGCAAAAGCAGGCAAAGAACGATTGTTGGAGTTGTCATGAGTATGTCTCCTGATCAGAAAGTTGTTGGCTTCAGGAATGGGAATGCCGAAGAGGAAATTGGTCTTCGCTACGCGGCATCCAGCAGGTCGGTCCCGTACGAGTTGTCGACCGTGCAGAGCCACCCATCATTGTCATCTCTTTGAAAGACGTAAGTGGCACGCCGTTTGACAGGCTCCGTTGCGGTCCCGACAAAGAGAAGCGTGTCCATGATGACGAGGGCCGTGCCAGCACCTTCAATCACCTGGGCCTCGCCCTGTGTGACCGTCAGAGCGTGCTGAAAATGCTTTGCGATGGCTTGGAATGCGTTTCTGATCTGGGCCTTGCCTTTTGCGATCTGGCCGGGTTGGACAACAAGCACCGCATCTTCGGCATAAAATGCCATCAGGGTATCAAAATCTTCGTCAGTGATAGCCCGGTCGGCTTGTTTGATCAGTGCGAGAACTTCGTGGTCAAACATGTGATTTCCTCTCGTTGAACTGGATTATATGAAATGCTTTCAGGCGGTCGCCGTGTGATTGCGGTGCCCCGGCAAGATGAGAAGCCAGAGGCACAGGGCCGTCTCAGCGATCAACGGCACGGCATATGCGGAGGCGAAGACCCCGTGGTGATCTGGCGCGACAAAGCGCAGAACACTCCCCGTCAGATAGACCAGCCCCGACAGACCAATCCCAAGCCCAAGGATGCGCGAAACAAATCCGGACCGGATGATCAGGGCCGCTGTCAAAAGACAGTTCACGGCAAAAAAGATCAGACCCAGATCGTAGCCATAGGCGTGCAAGGCGATGAAGCTGAGAGCGAGATCGGCGTTGTCGACGACAAGCGCGGCTTGCAGGTTCAACAGACCCGCGGCGATCAGCCCAGACTGCAGCAGCCGAAAAACCAGCGCACTCAATGCGAGCCCCGCAGAGATAGAGCGAAACATCAAGAATAGCAGAATCGCCAAGGCTGCATCTGCAAGCGCCATCACAACGTCCGCCAAGATCGACAGGCGAAAGCGCAGGGTTTCGGCGGTGATGGCTTCGATCGTTCCTTGCGCTGATGCAAAGTCGATCAGCGGCCCGCGCAGGGCAACTTCGGACCCGACGCCGCAAACGATGATGATGAGGTAGCAGAACCCGGCGAACCGGGCCTGCTGCGGTGGGACAGGAAGCGCGTTCATTGCAACACCTCCTAAACGACAACGACATTGCCACGCTTGCGGCCTGTCTCGACATAGCGATGTGCTTCGACCAGATCGGCCAGCGGATAGGTGCGGTCCATGACGGGTGAGAACTTGGCCTCGGCCATCAGCGCGAGAACCTCGGCCAGTTCCTCCCGGTGGACAGCGGGTTTCGACATACCTGCCGCCGCAAATTTGGCCTTTTTGCTGCCGAACAAGCCGGTCACGATCATATCGCGCAGCAGCCGCAGGCCCAACACCGGACAGATGAACCGTCCGCCCCTTCTTAATGCAGGTTTAGCAGTACCGAATGAAGAGATACCAATTGTATCGAAGACCACATCATACGTGACACCGCGCTTCAGCGGGTCTTCGGCCTTGTAGTCCACGACTTCATCCGCCCCGAGGGATCGCAGCAGTTCTGCATTACGCGCACTTGCGCTGGCAGTGACATTTGCTCCCAGGGCCTTGGCAAACTGCACTGCTGCCGTCCCCAGGCTGCCTGATCCGCCCAGGATCAGAACGCTTTCGCCCGGTTGGACGTTGGCGATGCGCGTCAGGAAGTGCCAGGATGTCATTGCGCCATCAAACAGCGTGGCCGCCTCTTCGTAACTCACGCTATCTGGTTTTTTCAAAAGACTTCCGGCCTGATCCACGCGGATGTATGTGGCGTTCGCGCCAAACTGCAGCCCGGCTTCGCCGAAGACGGCGTCGCCGACGCGGAACTCTGTCACGTCATCACCGATTGCGACGACGTCGCCGGAGAAACATGTGCCTGACAATCCGGCCCGCGGGCGCCGGAGCCCCAGAAACAGACGCGCAAACTTCGGTTGGCCCGCCCGCATCAAACCGTCGGCACGTGACACGGCCGAGGCGCGAATGCGGATCAAGACTTGGGTTGCGGTTGGTGTCTGCACCGGCCGCGATACAGGGGTGAGAACGTCGGGACCTCCGTAGCGGCTGACGTCCCATGCGCGAAATGTCGTTTCCATGATGATCTCCTTGTTTGAATAGGGACGGAGATATCGGATTTATTTTTCACCAATAACTGACTAAAATGAACCATATTGGTTCAATAACGTTACACATGATCGATGTACTGGAAATCACTCCCCGCCTTTCTTGCCGTTGCCCGGTCAGGCTCATTGCGCGCAGGGGCCGAGGAAACGGATGGTACCCACGCGACAGTCCGCCGTCAGATTGAAGGGCTGGAGGCGCAATTGGGCACAACATTGTTTCGGCGCAACGCGGGTGGGCTGACGCTGACTGCGGCAGGGCGGCGCTTGCTCCCGCAGGCCTTGGAAGCGGAAGCCGCGCTGCTGAAAGGTTTCAGTGCGGTGAAGGGCCTAGATCGTGAGGCTTCGGGTCGCATCCGCCTATCGGCGGATCCGCTGACAGCCCATTACCTGCTGGCACCCGCCCTCGTCGCCTTTGCAGAGCTTTACCCGGACATCGAGATCGAACTGAAGCTGTCCTATTTCATCGACTCCATCACCAAAGACGAAACCGACATTTCGATCCGCCACGTGATCGAGGTCGAAGAAGACGCAGTCGGACGCAAGCTCTTTCCCCTTTCCATCGGTGTCTTCGCGTCGCGTGACTATATCGACAAAGCCCTGCCGAAGGCCGGACCAAAAGGCGCGGGGCTGACGTGGATCGGCTATGGCGACGTGTCAGAACTGCAGGCGATGATTGACGCAACGCCATTTGCCAGGGCAAAGGTGCGGCACGCTGTGGCCGATCCTCAGATGCACCTGCACATGGCGCGCGCGGGTGCCGGCATGACATTCATCGCCAACTGGGTGCAATCGGTCTTCCCCGAGCTTCAACGTGTCCCCGGCACCCGGATCGACCAAAGGCGCTCCACCTGGATCTTGCTGCACGGGGACCTTCGTCGGGTGAAACGGGCGCGCTTGTTGGTCGATTATCTGAGTGCTGCATTGTTGGAACGACGTGTGGATTTCATCGGGAAGTAGGACGGCCAACCTTCTAGGGGAAGAGAACTCATCCGAACAGGCTTGGCTTCAAATCTATTATCGGCGCCGACCCTCGAATCAGGTTTTGAGGAGGTTCGAGATCAACCAAGGTGCAGACTTCAAATGCGAGAAATCTACTGATGACTTGCACGTTGTTGGAACCACTCGGCAACTGGGCACACGCTGCGGAGGCGGGCGGTAGCGCATGGCCTCAAGGGTTGCCCAGAGGACCGTCGGCTTGTGCCAACGCTACATAATTCCTCGCCTTCGCAACGAACCTCCGCTTTCGCTACTGGTACATTTCGTCGCGGTGGCGAAGTGCACCAAGCGGACCTTAGATTGAATACAACGTACGAAAGCAAAGTCCTGCGAGGGTGTCATTGCGGTATCGACCCTCTCGCGCCGCGAACGTATGGCCGCTCTTCCCGCCGCCATGCAGCGTCATGAACCGAACGGATGCAGCGGTTTTTGTGCTGCGCGCGCTCGCAGCATGATTTGAAGACTTCCGCTGTGGGCTCGAAGCCGCCATTCATTTGATCCACCACAAGGCCCGGGATAAGCCGCAGG
>JAHDEX010000097.1 GCA_020628545.1 Paracoccaceae bacterium
AGTCCTCAACGTCGCAGGACAAGAAGTCCTCACTAAAGACTACGATATCCGCTAAATCATGCGGTTTGTTGGTGGCCGCAAGATGGCCACCAACACTTCAGCGCCCCCAAAGCCTGACAAATCTCCACGAAAGGACCTCCCACAACACAGTCCCATCCTGAAAGGAATCCTCCCATGTTCAAGACAATCGCCCTCGCTAGCGCCCTCGCCCTCACCGCACCTATGGCCTCCGCTTACAACGCATTTCCACTTGGGGAGAGTTTTGAAGCCACCGATACCTTTCGATTGGGCCTTGTACGGATTGAAGACGCGGGCGTCCTCGAAATTTACAGCTACCACCGGCACGAGCGCGGCAGATTACTGGGTTCAACACCCCTCCGCGCAGGTCTGAACTCTAATGTACGCGTTCACCTTGGCCTCGGTGCCAACACCGATATCCTCCTCGTTCTGAATGTCGACGGCAGAGAAGTCCTCACAAAAGATCTCGACCGTCGCGACTAAGACCTCCTCCGCTTAGTCGAACACCGGACCCGCCAGATAACGGCGGGTCTTTTTTATGGATTGGGCAGTTGTCGCCTGAAGTGACTGCCGATAATCAACCGCAATGGCCATTGATGTAATCATTGAGGATGACCGTTGGTCCGCGACAGGTTTACCTGCACTCTCGCAGCGCGCCTTTAATGCGACGCTTGATGCGCTTGGTTTGGAGCCTTCGGTTTTTGAGGCCAGCGCGTTGGGTTGTGACGATGCTCGTATCCAGCTTCTGAACGCTGACTTTCGATCAAAGGACAGCGCGACCAACGTGCTCAGTTGGCCATCGGAGGAACGCGGCGCGATGGTGCCGGGTGAAATGCCCGTACTTCCCGCGCCTGGGCCCGACGCGGAACTGGGTGATATCGCCATCGCGTATGACACTTGCGCGCGTGAAGCCGGGGAGCAAAACAAGGCTCTCGCAGATCACGCAACGCATCTATTAGTGCATGCCACACTTCACTTGTTGGGATTTGATCACGAAAACGACCCGGATGCCGCCCTTATGGAGGGTCTGGAGGTCGAAATACTTGGCAACTTGGGTTTGCCTGACCCATATAAGGGTATGTCCACGGACGGACGATGATTAGGCAAGGATGAATGGGCGACACACCAGAAGGGTCTCCTGAGGCAGCGCAAAGCGCGCAGCTCGATGAGAGTGAGAGTAAAAGTCGATCTTTTTTTGGTCGTTTCTTTGGTGCGATCAGCAGTGACGAGGCTGCTGAACCGAACGGAAGCACTGACGGCAAACAGGTCTATCCCCAAACGCCGATGCCGGGACTGCGCAATTTGCGCCGGATGCGCGTTGAAGATGTTGCGATCCCGAAGTCCGACATCGCGGCAGCTGCTGTTGACCTGGACCTCAAAGCCCTGTGGGCGGTCTTCAAAGATACAGGTTTGACACGTCTGCCCGTTTACAATGGCACGCTTGATACGCCGCTTGGCTTTGTGAACATGAAAGACTTCGCGCTGGCCTACGGGTTTCACAACGACGACAAGCCGTTTGACTTGCGTAGCATGCTGCGCCCACTCCTTTATGTGCCGCCATCAATGCCGCTACATGTGCTGCTACAGAAGATGCAGCAGGAGCGGACGCACATGGCGCTCGTAATCGACGAATATGGCGGCACCGATGGCCTCGTCACTATCGAAGACCTTGTTGAGCAAGTCGTCGGAGCGATTGAAGACGAGCACGACGTCGAGGAAAAAGCGATGTGGCTCGAAGAAAAGCCGGGCATCTATATCGCATTTGCCAAAACATCGCTTGATGATTTTGAGAAAGAGATTGGTCTTGCGCTAACCGAACACGCCGATATTGATGAGGAAGAGATCGACACATTGGGTGGTCTCGTCTTCATGTTGTCGGGACATGTGCCTGCGCGCGGAGAGATCATTCCGCATCCAGCGGGCGTTGAGTTCGAAGTGCTGGACGCGGATCCGCGTCGCATCAAACGGTTACGGGTGCGCTTGCCCCATGTCACTGAAAACTGACGCGCAATCCGCGTTCGCTGACCTTCGATGGCCGGTGCGCGGCGCGGTATTCATTGCACTTGGCGCTTTGGTGGCGACAGGACAGGCCCCGACGGATTTGTGGTGGATGTCTGTCGTGGCGTTGGCCTTAGGGTTTATCCTGATACCAATGGATACCGGGCGCCGTGCGTTCTGGTCTGGATGGGCGTTCGGTGTCGGGTACTTCACCTTCGCCTTGCGCTGGATCGTTTCGCCGTTTCTTGTGCATATTGAACGCGATGGATGGATGGCGCCTTTTGCGCTTGTTTTCATGGCTGCAGGGTTCGCGTTTTTCTGGGGGATCGCAACTTTTCTGGCGCACCGTGTGTTGCGCGGGCATTGGCTAGCGCTCCCGCTTTTGCTGACGTGTGCGGAAGTGACTCGGTCATTTATTCTAACTGGATTTCCCTGGGCGATTCTTGGGCATACGTTGATCGACACACACGTTGCACAACTCGCGGCATTCGGCGGCCCGCATCTGTTGACGTTACTGCTCTTGGGTTTTGCCGCGAGCCTTGCTTCTTTGAGGGTCGCGTTCTTTGCGCCCGCGCTGATTGGGGCCGTGATCATCTGGCCGCTGCTGCAACCCAAGGACACCGCAATTCCGTCGGACGCGCCGATTGTGCGTCTTATCCAACCCAACGCTCCGCAAGAAGAGAAATGGGACCCGGTGATGAGCGGTGTCTTCTTTGACCGCATGTTGGGGTTCACTGGCGAAGGAGAAGTGCCAGATCTCGTGGTCTGGCCCGAAAGTGCAATTGCTACGCTTCTGAATTTCGCTGATCCGTGGTTGACGCAGATGGCAGATGCAGCACGTGGTGCGCCGATCATCGTTGGCGTGAACCGAGAGCAAGAAGGCCGGTACTTTAATAGCTTCGTTCATGTGGGCCGCGCCGGAAACATTGAAAGCTTCTACGACAAGCAGCATCTGGTCCCGTTTGGAGAATACATTCCTGGCGGAGACCTTTTGCATGAAGCAGGCATTCGCGGGTTCGGTTCGTCTTATGGTGGCGGGTTCACGGCGGGTGACGGGCGACGCACGCTCTCTATCTCGGGGTTCGGGCCTATTCGTCCGTTGATCTGTTACGAAGGCATTTTTGCTGAGGAAGTGGGCGGGACAGAAGACAGACCGCGAGCGATGATCCTGATCACCAACGATGCATGGTTCGGCAAGGCTGCGGGGCCCTTTCAGCACCTCGCGCAGGCCCGGCTGCGTGCCATTGAACAGGGCTTGCCGATGGTGAGGGTTGCCAACACAGGGGTCAGTGCGATGATCGATGCGCGTGGCCGCATCACATCGTATATTCCCTTGAACGAAGCTGGTTTTATCGATGCTGCACTGCCGCCGGCATCACCGCCCACAGTCTATGCGCGGTTTGGGGAGTGGCCCATCCTCGGATTGCTGGTGTTGCTATTTGGCGGTGTGATCGTTCGCTCTCGCAGGAACGATCTTGACCACGCTGCGCCCGGCGCTTAGGCGTCGGCAATCGACAGTCACAACGGCTTCCTGACGTGACTGGCTAATCTCTATCGGAGCACTTTCATGAGCAGACAGAACTACATCTTCACCTCGGAGTCCGTATCCGAGGGGCACCCTGATAAGGTATGCGACCGGATTTCGGACTCAATCCTAGATGCCTTCCTGGCCGAAGAGCCGGAGGCCCGCGTCGCTTGCGAGACTTTTGCAACCACAAACCGCGTTGTCATCGGTGGTGAGGTGGGCCTGTCTGATCAGACAAAACTTGCCACCTATATGGAGAAGGTCGAAGATATCGCCCGCGCCGCAATCAAGGATATTGGCTACGAGCAGGACAAGTTCCACCATGCCACCTGCGAGATCACCAACCTGCTGCACGAGCAATCCGCGAATATCGCACAAGGTGTCGATGCTGGGGATGACAAGGATGAAGGTGCGGGCGATCAGGGCATTATGTTCGGCTATGCGACAACCGAAACCGACGCTTTGATGCCTGCGCCGATCCAGTATTCCCACGCCATTCTGCGGCGCCTTGCGGAGGTCCGTAAAAACGGAACAGAGCCGACGCTACGGCCAGACGCGAAAAGCCAGGTCTCTCTTCGCTATGAGAGCGGCAAACCGGTAGAAGTTACCTCCATCGTGCTGTCCACCCAGCATGCCGAAGAAACGCAGACAAGTGCCGACATACGCGCAATTGTTGAGCCTTATATCCGCGAAGTCCTTCCGGAAGGCCTGATCACGGCGAAGACGGAATGGTGGGTGAACCCGACCGGGACTTTCGTTATCGGTGGTCCTGATGGGGATGCGGGCCTGACCGGCCGAAAAATCATCGTTGATACCTATGGTGGTGCAGCCCCCCACGGTGGCGGTGCGTTTTCTGGTAAGGATCCGACCAAGGTGGATCGGTCTGCGGCTTATGCTGCGCGATATCTTGCGAAAAACGTCGTCGCCGCCGGAATGGCCGAACGGTGCACGATCCAGCTGTCCTACGCCATTGGTGTGGCCAAGCCGCTTTCGATCTACGCAGATACATTTGGGACCGGCGAGGTGGACCCATCCGCGATTGAGAAAGCAATCGGGGAGGTAATGGACCTTACCCCGCGCGGCATTCGCCACCATCTAAGCCTGAACCGCCCGATATACGCCCGCACCGCGGCTTATGGTCACTTCGGTCGTGCGCCCGAAGCGGACGGTGGCTTCTCGTGGGAACGTACGGATCTGGTGGACGCCTTGAAGGCAGCCGTCTGATAAGTCCCGAAACAAATGGCCGGCGCTTGCGCGCAACCGCATCTGGTTGCTAAACGCGCCGCCATGAGAAACGACAAACACCCCTCCGGTGCGCCGTGGCGCAACTTTTATGGCCGTTTCAAGGGCAAAGGCATGCGCGACAGCCAGCAGCGCTACCTTGATGAGGACCTTGCAGCGCTGTCGCCGGGGGCGGTTGACTGGGATGTGAACCCGGAACGGTTTCCGCTTGACCTTGCGGCGCTTTTTCCCGGCAAGGATGTCTGGCTTGAGATCGGCTTTGGCGGAGGGGAGCACCTTGTTCATGTGGCCAGTCAGAACCCTGACATCGGATTGATCGGCTGCGAGCCTTACATCAACGGCGTTGCGATGCTTCTGGGAAAGCTGCGTCAGGCCGCAGTCGAGAACGTCGCGATCCATCCTGGCGACGCTCGTGATTTGTTTGACGTACTGCCGGCGGGAAGCCTGAAAAAAGTCTTTCTGAATTATCCTGATCCATGGCCGAAGAAGCGTCATCACAGACGTCGTTTCGTGACACCTGAACATCTGGTGCCGTTGCATCAGGCCATGGCACCGGGTGCAGAGCTGCGTGTTGCGACGGACATCAAGGATTACGTACGCCAAACCTTGGAAGAAGTGCCGCGCGTTGGATTTGAATGGACTGCGGAACAAGCGCGCGACTGGCGCGAGCCTTGGGATGATTGGGTCTCGACGCGCTATGAACAAAAGGCGCTCCGCGAGGGGCGCACGCCACATTATCTCACCTTTCGGCGCGTATAGCCCTGCGCGTACTGACGGTGGACGCTCCGCAAAGGCTGGGGTAATCAGCGCCAAATCAATTGGAGCACAATCATGTCCGGCCACGGCACACCCATCCCAATGACCTCGCGCCGGTCTGGCCCCCTGAAGGGGGAGGCACATGTTCCCGGTGACAAGTCGATCTCCCACCGCTCGATCATTCTTGGCGCGATGGCAGTGGGTGAGACGAGGATTACCGGCCTGCTTGAAGGCGAAGACGTGCTTGATACCGCTAAAGCCATGCGGGCCTTTGGGGCGGACGTAACACGCGAAGACGACGGAACATGGTCGGTCCACGGCGTTGGTGTTGGTGGGTTTCAGGAGCCGGATCAGGTTATCGACTGCGGAAACTCGGGCACCGGTGTGCGATTGATCATGGGATCGGCTGCAACCACACCAATTGCCGTGACTTATACCGGTGACGCCTCTCTGAATTCGCGCCCAATGAAGCGCGTGACTGATCCACTGGCACTTTTCGGCACGCATGCGGTAGGTCGCGATGGTGGCCGTCTGCCAATGACGCTTGTGGGTGCCGTAAACCCGACCCCAGTTCGCTACACGGTTCCGGTGCCATCCGCCCAAGTCAAATCTGCGGTCTTGCTTGCCGGGCTGAACGCGCCTGGACAGACTGTTGTCATCGAGAAAGAAGCAACGCGTGACCATACCGAACGAATGCTTCAGGGCTTCGGCGCGGAACTGAGCGTTGAAGAAACCGATGAGGGAAAGGTCATCACACTTCAGGGACAGCCAGAGCTGAAGCCGCAGACGATCATTGTCCCGCGTGATCCTTCGTCCGCCGCTTTCCCAGTCTGCGCTGCCATTATCACACCCGGGTCAGACGTCCTGGTGCCCAATATCGGGCTGAACCCCACCCGCGCGGGCCTTTTCACGACTCTGCAAGAAATGAACGCTGACCTCACCTTTGAAAATATGCGCGAAGAGGGTGGAGAGCCGGTCGCTGACCTCAGGGCGAGATTCTCGCCGAACTTGAAGGGTATCAGCGTTCCGCCCGCCCGCGCAGCCTCCATGATTGACGAATACCCGGTGCTGTCCGTCGTCGCGGCTTTCGCAGAGGGCGTGACAGATATGCAGGGCGTGAAAGAATTGCGCGTGAAAGAAAGCGACCGGATCGACGCGATGGCCAAGGGCCTGCGCGCGGCGGGTGTCACGGTAGACGAAGGTCCGGACTGGTGGAAAGTCACTGGTCTTGGTCACGACAACGTGCCGGGCGGTGTAACGGTGGCAAGTGTGTTGGATCACCGCATTGCAATGTCGTTCCTTGTCATGGGGATGGCGACGCGCGACCCAATCACGGTTGATGATGGCAGCCCCATTGCGACTTCATTTCCGATCTTTGAAAGGCTGATGGCGGGTCTGGGCGCGCAAGTCGTGCGCTCCAACAGCACAATAAATTAGCAGTCACGCCAATTTTTAGGCAAGTTTAAACGATCACCTCGTTAAAGTTGACGCAACGTTGACGCGTCACATGTTTGCCTGATTTCTGACAAACTTCGCTGCCACGCCGAATCCATTGAATTGATGTCGCCAGTCCTCAGGACCAATTTTGCGGCGACTGTGAAGGAAGTGAGTATGAGGTTAAGCAAATGTTTGATGGCGAAAGCACACAAAACATAACTTTGGAATTTGACGTTGCATCCGGGTCCATCGTCGGCAGCCGAAAACAACAAGAAGACGCCATGTTGGCGAACTTTTCGATAGGCCAGGCGACTGGTTTCGCGATTGTTTGCGATGGGATCGGTGGTCATGCGGCGGGCCACCTTGCAAGCGCGATGGTCACGACGGAAATGTTCACACACCTCAAGATGCAGGAATCGCATCTTGTCAGCGGTGCCTTGAATGTTCCGTTCGCATTGCGTCAGGCAGCGACGGAAGCGAACAATAAAATCGCTGAACATATCCAGCGCAACAGCGAAACCAAGGGGATGGGCACTACGTTGCTGGCGCCGGTCATCCGCGGTGATCGCTTGTCGTGGCTGTCAGTTGGGGATTCACCGCTTTATCTTCTGCGCGAAGGTGCGCTACGGCAACTCAACCAAGATCATTCGATGGCACCACAGATCGATATGATGGTAAAGACCGGTTCAATGTCGGCAGAGGTGGGCAAGGACCATCCGGATCGCAACATGCTGACGTCGGTGATCAACGGCAGTGAGATCCCGGAAATTGATTGCCCAAAGACGCCGATCCAGATCAAGGAAGGCGACATTCTGATTGCGGCCACGGATGGTTTACAATCCTTGTCGAATGGCGTGCTCGCCAAAACGATCAAAATGGGCACCGAACAAACCGCAATGGATCTTGTCCGCGCGCTTTTGGCCGAGTTGGCCAATCTTGATAAGCCTGATCAGGACAATGCAACATTTGTCGTCATCAAGGCACTGCCTGCAGAAAAGGTCGAAGATGTCATGGACCTTGATGCGATGCCGGTCCTTGCCATGGCCGACGAAGACGAAGCGGTGTCTCAGCAAGCCGCTCCGGTCGAGGTTGCGCCAGAGCCCGAAAAGGACGAACGCAAAGCCTATTACTATCGAGGTCAGAAGTACTACCGCGACTAAGTGATGGCTGCGAAGTAGCATTCCGCTTTGATCCATGCCACTGAAGTGACTGCATGGATCGAGGTGGAGGCATCATGTCTTTTGTAGTTGCCATTGATGGACCAGCAGCCGCTGGGAAAGGGACAATTTCGAAGGCAGTTGCCCGCCACTTCGGCTTTGCGCATCTTGATACAGGCCTGCTTTATCGCGCGGTTGGCGCAAAAACGCTGCTTGGGCGGGATGCGGTTGAGGCCGCTCAAGCTCTCACCCCTGAAGATCTTGAGGATAACGATCTTCGCACGCCGGAAGTCGCTCAGGCGGCAAGCCAAGTTGCCGTGATTGCTGACGTGCGCAGCGCGCTCGTCGCGTTTCAACGTCATTTTGCTGGCAGGGACGGCGGGGCAGTTCTCGACGGCCGCGATATTGGAACCGTCATCTGTCCTGATGCAGACGCCAAGCTTTTTGTTACAGCATCTGCAGAGCGACGGGCGGAGCGACGCTATCTTGAACTCATAGAAAAAGGCCATGACGTTACGCGGGGCCAGGTACTCGAAGATGTGGTTGCGCGTGACACACGGGATCGGGAACGTGCAACGGCACCACTAATTGCGGCCAGTGATGCGACTGAGATCGACACCTCAGATTTGTCGATCGAGCAGGCGGTCGCCGCTGCGGTTGCTGCGGTCTCAGCAAAGATGCCTGGCTGATTGTCACAATCCTCACAGGGCTTTGTTTCGCCAGTGCGCAACACTTGGCGTTAGGATCATCCTTAAACCAAAGGAAGTTTCATCATGCTCCGTGCCCTCTGCCTCTCCGCTTCGCTTCTCGCTGCTCCCGCTCTCGCACAAGACGCGGAACCCCATATGACCGTCACCCGCATGACCGAGATTGTGCAGGCCCTGGATGAAGAGGCCCGGATTGCTGGCAACAGCATGGAACTTGTGATTGACGATGTGCCGGTCCTGATCGTGTTTGATGTTCTCGCAAATCGCATGCGTGCGATGGTTCCGATTGCTTCGGCTGAGTCGCTTGCGGATGAGGAACTGCAACGCCTGATGCAGGCCAACTTCGACAGCGCGCTTGACGCCCGGTATGCCATCGCGCGGGGACGACTATGGGGCGTGTTCATTCATCCTTTCCGCGAACTGGAACGCGACCAACTGATCTCTGGAATCGCGCAGACCGTCAATGTCGCGCAGACCTATGGAGGTCTTTACACCTCTGGCGCCGCGCAGTTTGGCGCGGGCGACAGCTCTGGTCTTCAGGCGCAATTGCTCGAGCGCCTGCTCAAGAAAGGTGAGGACATCTGATGTGTACAGGATTGATACCTGGTGACCTTTCAGCCGCCACGCCACCAAAAGCGCAGGTGCAGCCAGAGCGTGAAGGGAATCATCGCCCAGAGGGCGATACCCGCCGCATGATCGGCAAGGGCGCCGGTTTCGTTCAGCTGGGCGACCACTTTTAATCTGTCCACGTCGATCAGGCCTTTTATGATCCATTGCTGTGGCAGGCCAGGAATGATGAGCCGGTAGAACGTGTAAAACACTTGCGGCAAAGCCGAGAATGCGACTGCGAAAAGTAAAAGGCCAAGGGCAACGTCAATCAGCGCCCAGGCAGTGCCGGTCGCTTGCCGTTTCAACTTGAGGATCAATCGTGTTTTTGCGGTAAGGATGGCAAAGAAGACGATCAATGCAATGGTGCTGATCAGTGCGACACCGAGGCGTCCAATCCATCCCAAGGTCCAAAAACTGTCACCCGGGTAGCCCGCACGGGCGGCCGGCCAAACGGTGGCGGCGGCCAAAGCAACGGCAATCAGGCTTGCAACCATGCCTGTCATCGCAATCGCTTGCGTGTCGCTGCGATCCCGGCTCAAGGCCCAAAACCCGGCCATCCAGACCCCGCTGATAGCCACCGAGAGCCACGTCATCGGGTCAAACTCTTTTTGGATCGTTCAAGTTGTCTCAATCTGTTTCCTCATTTTGAGGCTTTCTTTACGGCCACCTTATACGCCAACGGCATGTCGATTTATAAAGAGGATGATGGTGTCGTGACATCAGGTGAACTTAGTAAGTTATGGGTGCGCGGGCTTTGCCTCGCATTGTGTTTGGTTTTGGCGGGTTGCATGGGCGGTGGCTCTGGCGGCTCAACCGTTGATGAAGGCCCCGACGTGATCGTTGATCCGGGCGATAGTAACGACGATCCGATTATCGATGACGGTGATGATGAGGATCCGATCGACGTGATTGCCGATATCGTAACGGACGTGGTGACGACAAGTGTATCGGTCACAACCGCCACGCAAACGAGTGGTATCTAAGCGCAAGCACCATCAGGTGCGGAAAGGACTGTGGCTTCCCCCAGGTAAGTGATTGCCAATCCGTTCACATTGGGCGCTTGGCCCTTGATCCATTCGAAAATACCGCCTATAGCGCGCCTGTCGAAGCGTCGAGACAGGCGTGAGCATGAGACTTCGAGCAGGGTTGGACATGGACCAACCCTGTTTTCTCTTGTTCACCCGACAATTTGACCAAACCGCAACGCAAAGACCGGCGGAGACAACCGCACGGCCCGTAAAAACTCGATACGTTAGGAAAACGACGCCACATGGCAAACACAATGGAAGAGTTTGAAGCACTCCTGAACGAAAGCTTCGAAATGGACACGCCCACCGAAGGGTCCGTTGTCAAAGGCAAGGTTATCGCAATTGAAGCGGGCCAAGCCATCATCGACGTTGGCTACAAAATGGAAGGCCGCGTAGATATCAAAGAATTCGCAAATCCCGGTGAAGAAGCTGAAATCGCCCCAGGTGATACTGTTGAAGTATTCCTGCGTCAGGTCGAAAACGCCCGTGGCGAAGCCGTCATTTCTCGTGAAATGGCCCGCCGCGAAGAAGCCTGGGATCGTCTGGAAAAAGCCTATGCCGATGAAGAGCGTGTTGATGGCGCGATTTTTGGCCGCGTCAAAGGTGGCTTCACTGTCGACCTCGGCGGCGCAGTTGCCTTCCTGCCCGGATCTCAGGTTGACGTGCGGCCAGTGCGTGACGCAGGCCCATTGATGGGTCTCAAGCAGCCATTCCAGATCCTGAAAATGGACCGTCGCCGTGGCAACATCGTTGTATCCCGTCGCGCGATCCTCGAAGAATCCCGTGCCGAACAGCGCGCCGAAGTCATCGGCAACCTCGTTGAAGGTCAGGAAGTTGACGGCGTGGTCAAGAACATCACCGAATACGGTGCATTTGTGGACCTCGGCGGTGTTGACGGCTTGCTGCACGTGACCGACATGGCGTGGCGCCGTGTGAACCACCCATCTG
>JAHDEX010000025.1:0-27279 GCA_020628545.1 Paracoccaceae bacterium
GTCAGCGTCTGGCCCGCATCAATCACCAGATCACCGCCAGTGTTCGTCACGTCGCCACTACTATCGACCGTCACCGTGACGGTGCCAGCGTTGTTCGTGATCCCGCCCGTAAACGTCCCTGCCGCGGTCAGGTCACCGGTATTTGTCGTCGCCCCCGCAATCGTCGCGTTGTTGGTCAAGGTGCCCGCGTTGGACACATCTCCCCCATAGGTGCCGTCCAGCGTGACCGCCCCGCTCGCCACATCCAAAGTCCCGAGCGAGCCGCTGTTGTCGCCCGACAAGGTCAGCTGTGTTGTTGCGTCGCCGGTCGCCGTAATCGTGTCGGTCCCAACGCTCACAAGCGGTGCGGAGATTGTCGCCGTCACGCCAGGGTCGAGCGTTAACGCCAGCGCGCCGCCACTTGGCTCAATGGCAAAGGCGCCCGTCGGGGCGACTGTAAAACCGCTTTCGGAGAAGATGATCTCAGGCGTTTGCACTGAAGCGCTGTCGAGCGTCACCGTCGCCCCACCAACGGTCGCAAAGCCCACGGAGTCGCCGTTTGTAAATGTCGTCGAGATACCGGTCCAGTTTGGATCGACCGTATTCCACGCGCCGTTGCCCGGCAGGTTCCATGTCAGGTCCTGCGCCGCCGCCGCGCCGGCAACCAAGCAAAGGCCCATAGCTGTTGTACCGCGAAACACAACACCGCGCCGCACCCTCACCGGGTGCATTTGAAAGATCGCTTTGAACACTGCCTGCTCTGCCTTTGTTTTGTGCAGCGAACCACAACGGGACGATACCGGGCAACATTAAAGACAAACTTTGGCAAATTCGGTGCAGAGGTATGATTTTCATGTGTCGGTCACGTCATAGACGCGCCGCGATTGCATCGGTGCCTCAGCAAGTCTACATCGCAGAATGTCAGGCCAAACATCCGAAAGAAGAGACCAATGTTCCCCGTTGTAGAGACTGAATTCACCCCATTCGCCTCCCTTTTCGGAGGCGTGCTCATCGGCCTGTCAGCGGTCATGGTCATGCTGTTCTTTGGGCGCATCGCTGGGATCGTCGGGATCACGAGCGGCGCGCTCAGCAGCCTGATCCCCACGCGTGAGACGGCATTTGACTGGCTCTGGCGGATCGCTTTCATCGGTGGCCTGATCGCCGCACCGCTGCTCATCCAAGGCTTTGGACATGACATCCAGCAGACCGTGCCATCGAATATCCTCGGCATGGCAGCAGCCGGTTTGATCGTTGGGGTCGGCACAGCTATGGGCTCTGGCTGCACATCGGGCCACGGCGTCTGCGGCCTTGCAAGGCTCTCGCCCCGCTCACTCGCCGCCGTATGTACGTTTATGGTCTTTGCCGGTGTGACCGTCTTTGTCATCCGTCACGTGGTGGGGAGCTAACAGATGCGTCTGATCCTCGGTTTTCTCTCCGGCCTGGTCTTTGGCATTGGCCTTGTCATTTCTGGCATGTCCGACCCCGCCAAGGTGCTGAACTTCCTCGACGTGGCGGGTCATTGGGATCCGTCACTGGCCTTCGTGATGGGCGGCGCGAGCGTGACCGCTTACATCGGCTATCGTCTTGTGTGGAAACGCCCCGCCCCCATCGCCATGCCGGACTTCGATATCCCAAGCAGCTCCGCGGTTGACCGCCCGCTTTTGGTGGGTGCCGCGCTTTTTGGCATCGGCTGGGGCATTGGCGGCTTCTGCCCTGGCCCCGCCTGGACGGCGCTCCCCCTCGCGGCCCCCGGCACGCTGGTTTTCATCCCAATGATGCTGGTCGGCATCGTGATCGGCGGCCGCCTGAAACACGAGCTACAATAGCCGGTAGGGTGCGCGTTCATCGCGCACCTGCCAACTCAAATACAGCGCCCGCCATCCACTTCCATGCAAACACCCGTCACCATGCCCGCCTCATCCGAGCAGAGGTAGCACGCGGCGTTCGCCATATCCTCAGGCGTAGAGAACCGCCCGAGCGGGATGGTCGCCAAGAACTTGGCACGCATCTCGGGCGTGTCCTCTCCGAGGAAACTTTTCAGCAGCGGCGTTTCACCGGCCACCGGGTTGATCGCATTCACGCGGATGCCTTCCGGCGCCAACTCCACCGCCATCGCCTTTGTTGCGGTGTTCATCCAGCCCTTGCTGGCGTTGTACCAGTTCAACCTTGGCCGCGGCGATACCCCGGCGGTGGAGGCAACGTTCAAGATCACCCCACGCCCCTGCCCTTTCATCAGCGGCACAACATGCTTCGCCATCAGATAAACGGACTTGCAGTTCACCGCGAAGACCTTGTCAAAGTCGGCTTCGCTGACGTCTTCCATGGGCGTCGGCAGATGCGTCGTCCCCGCGTTGTTCACCACGATATCGACACTGCCAAAGGCATTTTTGGTCACGGTGATCAGGTTTTGGACATCCACGTCCGACGCCACGTCACAGCGCACGGCCTGCGCGCCCAATTGCTCCGCCGCATCAATATGAAGGTCGGCAATCATCACCTGCGCACCTTCCGCGAGGAACTTCCGCACGATCCCCGCACCAAAGCCTGACGCCCCGCCAGTCACAATCGCCACTTTACCCTGAAGCCTGTCACCCATGATATGCCGCCACCGTTTTCAATGTTGAGAAGCCGTAAAGTGCCTCAAATCCCTTCTCACGCCCATGCCCAGACAGGCCCGCGCCGCCAAAGGGAAGCTCGACACCACCCCCGGCCCCATAGTTGTTGATAAACACCTGCCCCGCACGCAGTTGCTTTGCCATCCGCATTTGCCGCGCGCCGTCGCGGGTCCAGACCGAGGCGACGAGGCCATAATCCGTGCCATTGGCGATCGTGATCGCCTCCGCCTCATCTGTGAAGGGGATGATCACCTGCACCGGTCCAAAGATCTCATCTTGCGCAAGCGCGTGATTGGAGCTTACTCCCGCAAACAACGTCGGCGCAACATAGGCCCCACCAGCAGGCGCATCCGCCACGACCTGACCACGCGCGGCGACCTCCAGATCAGCCCCTTTGGTCAGAAACCCCTCTACGATTTCTTTCTGCCGCAAGGACACAAGCGGCCCCACATCCAGATCGTCCATCGCCGGCCCCGCCCGCATCGCGCCATAGCGTTCGGCCATCCGTGACACGACCTCATCATAGACACTGACATGGGCTAAGATGCGCGACGAGGCCGAACAGGTCTGCCCCGCGTTCTGCACTCCCGCGTTCACCAGAAACGGCAGGGCTGCATCCAGATCGGCATCCTCAAACACCACCTGCGGGGACTTGCCGCCAAGCTCCAGCGTGACCGGCACGATGTTCTGCGCTGCCGCTTCCTGGATCAGCTTCCCAACGCCTACAGAGCCTGTGAACGACATATGGTGCACGCCCTTGTGGCTGGCCAAGGCCGCACCCGCCTCTGCCCCTAGGCCCGGCACGACGTTCAACGCCCCATCCGGCAGACCCGCCCGCCGTGCCAGCTCCGCAAAGGCCAGCGCGGTCAAACACGCCTCCTCCGCCGGTTTCAGGACACAAGCATTGCCCATCGCCAATGCCGCCCCAACCGACCGCCCGATGATCTGCATCGGGTAGTTCCACGGGATGATATGCCCCGTCACCCCATGCGGTTCGCGCAGGGTGTAAACCGTGTAGCCATCGAGGTAGGGGATCGTCTGGCCATGCAGCTTATCCGCCGCACCGCCATAGAACTCCATGTAGCGGGCCAAGGCAGTCACATCCGCCCGCGCTTGTTTCAGCGGTTTGCCAACGTCCAAAGACTCCAACGTGGCGAGTTCATCCGCATTCTCCAGCACCAGCGCCCCGATGCGCGCCAGCACCCTGCCCCGTTCAAACGCGGTCATACGGCCCCAGGGGCCGCCCAAGGCCGCTTCTGCTGCCGCCACTGCGCCGTCTACGTCCCCCGCCCTGCCCCGCGCGATCTGGCACAATTCGGACCCGTCAGACGGGTTGATCAAAGGCAGCGTTTCAACGCCAATCGGCGGCACCCAAGCGCCGCCGATAAAGCATTTCGAAGGGTCTAACCCAAGCGGTTTCGCCGGATCAGTTGCCATAAGCCACCGCAGGCAGCCAGGTGACCAGCGCCGGGAATTCAAACACGATGAAAAGCCCGATCAACTGCAAGATCACAAAGGGGATCACCCCGCGATAGATGTGGCCGAGGTTCACGCCCGGCGGGCAAACGCCTTTCAGGTAGAACAGCGCAAAACCCACCGGCGGCGTCAGGAACGACGTCTGCAAGGTCACCGCCACAAGGATCGCGAACCAGACGACCTCAGGGCTGTCCACGACGCCGAAGCCATTGATCTCAAGCCCCAATGACAGGATCACCGGCAGCATCAGCGGCATGATGATCAGCGTGATCTCAATCCAGTCGAGCAGGAAGCCAAGCGCGAAGATCAACAGCAGGATGAAGAACACGACCATGTGGGGGTTGTCAGACGAGCCCAGGATCAGATTCTCAATGATCTCATCCCCACCGTAGAGGCGCAGCACATAAGCGAAGAAGTTCGCGGCGATGAAGATCCCCACGATGTAACCAGCCGTATTCAGCGTCTGCCGCATCACATCAAGGAACGTGCGCCCCGTCAGCTTACGGTTCATGATCGCGAGCAGCATGGCACCCGCAGCACCCAGCCCAGATGCCTCAGTCGGCGTGGCCCAGCCGAAGAAAATCGACCCTAACACGAGGAGGATCAGCATAAGCGGCGGCACAACGGAAAGCGCAACTTCCACGACGATCTTCATCGTCACAGGCTCCCGATCCGCAGGCAGCGGCATCGCATCCGGCTTGATCAGCCCGTAGACGATCAGGAATGTGATGTAGAGACCACCAAGCAGCAGACCGGGGAACAAGGCCCCCATGAAGAGGTCGCCCAGGCTGATCGCCAACTGGTCCGACATGATCACCAGCATGATCGACGGCGGGATCAGAATGCCCAAGGTCCCCGACGCAGCAATCGTGCCTGTCGCAATCGGTTTCGAGTAGTCCTGCTTCATCATCGTCGGCAGGCCCATCACACCGAGCAAGACAACCGATGCACCAATCACCCCGGTGGACGCCGCAAGGATGATCCCGATCAGCATGACTGACAGCGCCAAACCACCGCGCAGCGCGCCGAACAGCACTTGCATCGACCGCATCATGCGTTGCGCGACACCGGACTGATCCAACATCAGCCCCATGAAGATAAACATCGGCAGGGCTACCAGAACCGGGTTCTGAATGGTGCCCCCAAAGAACCGGCCAGAGTTCGCAAAGAGTTTACGATACTCGATCCGCGTGTCGTCATAAACGATGTATTCGTTGATGCGTTCTTCCCACGGATCGAGGATAAACTCGGCCAACACGATGAACACCAATGAGACACCAACAAGGGCAAAAGCCACAGGAATGCCCCGGAACAGCATCACGATGAAGACGCCGAACATGGCCAGGACCAACCATTGGTTCAGGTCTAGGAATGAGATGTAGGAAAGCAATTGCATCAGGCGGCGCCTTTATTCCGAGAGCGCACAAAGCCGAAAGCAATCAGCGCGAGGACGATGACGAAGGAGATCAGCAATCCAGACTCGAAGATTTCGTAATCACGGGTGATGCGCCGCTCTGCAATCTCGGTGTCGGTGATGCGAATGAACCAGTAAAGCGCGTAGTGAACGACCCGCCAGCCCAGAAAAACGGCGCTTGGAAAGGCCCACAGCAACTGGTTTTGCAGGTTTGGCGTGCTGAAAACCGCGATGTTCTTGCGCATCGACGAAAGTGCGGCAAGGCAGGCCAGGATGAAGAGGAACGGCAGCGTCGTCTTCAGAATGTAGAGCCTATGAAGGCCATTCGGGCTGCTTGAGCCTTCGCCCGATTCAATCGACGCCCATGCATAGTGGATCAGCACATCCGCCATGAGGATCAGAAAGGGCAGCAAGAGCCAGCCACAGGCAAAGGCCTCGATCCGGGCTTTGCGTTCGGGGCTGTAATACTGGTGGAAGATGTCCACGCGCACGTGGCTGTTGGTGACGATGGCATAGCCAAAGGCGGTGACCATCGCAAAGCCGTAGATCCACCATTGCAGGTCGTCGAGCCAGGCTTGGTTGTACCCGCTCGCGCGCAAAATCACCTGACTGACAATCGCAACCATCAGCAGCGGAAAAGCCCAGGCGACAATGTTGCCAAAGTTGATGACAAACCGGTCGATCTTGGTGTGAGACTCACGATTGACGTCACCGGGATCCGTGATCGCAAGGACCTGTTCAACGCTGAGTGTGGTGTCGGTAGAACTGTCGCTCATCGGGCCCGCCCCTTCCCTCTTGTAAGAACGGCGGCACCAAAGGTGATGCCGCCGCTTCGTGTCTCAGTCTACGCGGCCCTTAGCGTGGGCGTGGCAGATAGATGTTGTTGGACCAGATCTTGTAGCCTTCACGGTACTCTGACAGGTCTGCCCAGACCTTGGCGAAGTACTCGTCTTCAGCAGCCAGCTCTGCCGCCACTTCGTTCCATGTGGCTTCAAAGGTTTCCAGCATCTCTGGCGACCACTGCTTGATGGTCACACCGTTGTTTTCGGTGTTGTTGACCATCGCTGCGTAGTTCGTGGCTTCACCTTCGGCGAGGTTGGTTGTCACGTTGGCAAGGCAAGCCACTTCGATCTGCTTTTGCGCCACTTCGGACAGGTCATCCCACACGTCGATGTTGATGATCAGCTCAAACAACGTGGATGGCTGGTGCCAACCGGGGAAGTAGTTGTAAGAGGCGATCTTGTGGAAGCCGAGACGGTCGTCGATCCGCGGCATCGAGAACTCTGTCGCGTCAATCGCGCCACGCTCCAGCGCCGGGAAGATGTCGCCAGCAGCCAGCAGAGACGTAGAGACGCCCAGACGCTGCATCACTTCGGCGCCGAGGCCGAAGAAGCGCATATTTAGACCCTCAAGGTCCTCCAGACCGTTGATCTCATTCTTGAACCAGCCGGATGTTTCAGGCGCGATGATCCCGCATGGCATGACCTTCACGTCATAGCCGGCTTCGTCATACATGCCCTGCCACAGCTCCATACCGTCATCGTACAGGATCCAGCCCATGAACTCGCCTGCTTCCGGGCCGAATGGTACAGCAGCGAAGAGAGACGCAGATGTGATTTTACCCTGCCAGTAGCCGGATGTCGCATAGGCCGCGTCGACCGAGCCATTGGACACAGCATCAAGCGCTTCGAGTGTTGGAACCAGCTTGCCCGGATCGAAGTGCTCAAATTGCACATCGCTGGAGATGCCGTTGATCTTATCAACGAAGTCGAGCGCCGCGGTCCCGAGGATCGGCAGGTTCGCACCAAACGCGGATGTCATCTCAATGGTGTCTTGAGCATGAGCAGCCGTCGTCAGCATTGTGGCGCTCAGCGCCGCAACTGTCAGTTTCGTTTTCATTTTTTTCCTCCCTTAACGCCCCGTAGGGCCAGTGATCGTGAGTCCGGTTAGAGGCGTCGATACTCCAAAACGATGCCCAAGATTCTTGATCTGCATCAAATTGGTCTAACTTTCTTACCAAAATCAACCCCAAACTATCGTTTGAGCCAATCTTGGCACCTCCCGGTCAGGCCTCCTCCCCGACATCACCTCCTTGCGACATTAGCGCGCAGCGATATCAAAGCAACTCGCCCGCTTTAACGTATACATTAACGTATTCATTAATCAAGAGGCGGCTGCGCCGGGTCGTTGCGGATCTTGACCGTGACGGGTGTTAGTCCAGTGATCGTGCCCTCCAGGCGGTCGCCGCGCTGCACCGGGCCGACGCCGGCAGGCGTGCCCGTCATGATGACGTCACCCGGACCGAGATGGTAATAATGGGACAAGTGGCTGATAACCTCTGGCACCGACCAAACCATATCCGCCAGCGTCGCGTCTTGTTTGATCTGACCATTCTGGCGGAGCTGGATCGCCTGCTCGCCCACCGACCCAAAGTCCGCTGCGCGGGTGAGCGGCGCAAGGATCGCGCCATCCTCAAAATCCTTGCCAAAGTCCCAAGGGCGGCGGTTGTCCTTGCCCACCTGCTGCAAGTCGCGCCGCGTCATATCCAGACCGCAGCCATAGCCAAAGACGACGTCCTGCGCGGCATCAACGGAGCCTTCGAAAATCTCGGCCCTGAGCGCCACAACCAGCTCCATCTCATAGTGGAAGTTCTCGGTCCCGGGCGCATAGTCGATGGTCGCACCGCTGAGCGTGGCCGAATACGGTGCTTTGTTGAAATACCAGGGCGCTTCACGGTCCACTTCGCCGCCCATCTCAGCGGCGTGAGCAGCGTAGTTGCGGCCGACGCAAAAGATGCGCCGGATGGGATACGCGGCACTATCATCATGGATAGGCACTGTTTTGGGCGGCTCTGCCGGGAAGAGATAGGTCATTTTCTGGCTTTCGTTTGGGAGATGAAAAACCTTCCCCGCGGGGAAGGTTTCAATATTTGGAACTAGTCGAGGTAATCGAGCAACGATTGCACCGCCATCTCAAGCCGTCGCCGGTCAATGGCAGAGAAGTCACGATCCATGCGGATCTCCAACCGCCCTGCCCCGGCCACGCATTTCGCTTGCCCTTGTCTGCGACGCATCTGAAAAGACGTTTTGGCTTTCGACGCGGGCGAGCCTGCCGGCGCAATACCAGCGCCGGGCTTTGCAGGTTTGCGTTTGGTCGCTTTCGCTTCCGCCCCTTCCCCGCCGACAACACGGCGCAGAACCTCCAGCTCCTCCGGAATGCCTCGCGACTCCCACGGATGTTCGCGTAACTCAGACTGGATTGCGGTGATCGTACCCGGGATCTCCTCGACCGCATGGGCAATCGCCAGCCCCAAAGCGCGCGGAATCTCTTCCGCAAATTTGAGGTCCTTCCACAAGATGTCGATAAACTTGATGAACGACCGAATATAGCTGCGCTTCTGATAACTGGTCGATTTGAACAGCACACCAACGGCCTTGTCGGGGTCGGAGATCTCTGTCTCCAAATCCTCTGAATAGGTGATCGCAAGCTTGGCCATCTCTGCGTACGAGATATCCTTGCGCACGAGGTTCTCATCCACCATGCGGCGGTAAAGCGTTTCAAGCGTTTCGCCTTGGGCGAAGATCGCGGCAGGGATCGTCTGATAAGCCTCAACATCAGGGTTTTCATCCCGCAGTTCTTTGAACGCGGACAACCGTCGGAAACCCTGGATGAGTTCGAATTTGCCATCTTCCCGTGGCTCCACCCGGATCGGGTTGGACAAGCCAACGTCGGCGATGGAGGTTTTCAGCTCCCTCAGCTCATAGTCCGGCTTTTGATCCCTGTCGCGGCTTAGCTTGTAGATGACGATATCATCGAGCGGGATCAGATCGGTCATCAGCCCCATGCGCTTCATGCGCACATGCTCATGCGCAAGCGCGTCATTCTCCGCGCGGATCTTTTGTTCAAGCACCGTGCGATCCTGCACGCTCTCAGCCGTTTCATTGATCGCGGTGGCCATCGGCCCGCGGCGTTTGGTTTCATTATTTGAAACCTTCCCCGCGGGGAAGGTTTCGCCCACGGACTTCGTTTCAGGGGCCGGTTCATCGTCCGGCAGGTCAATGTCAAAGACGCGACGCTTCTTGCTCATGCTGAATCCTCCAGCTGATCCCATGCGGTGATGACGTTTCCTTTGAACTCTGCGTAGGCCCGGTCAAATGTATCGCGGGCGCGGCGCCAAGTTTCGCGTGTCATCTCACGGTAGTCGATTTCGTAAACAGATGAGAGGAAGCGGCCGGACTGCTCGACCGCCCGCGTCATCTCAACCGGGTGTTCGGCCAAGTGTTCGCCAAAGACCTTGCGGAACGCTTCATACATCGCGCGGTGCAATTCGTTGCCGGGTTCATAGCGGGTCATCAGGAACTTGATGTCGGTGAAAGCCTTTGGCAGCGATGTCTTCCCCGCGGGGAGGGCTGCGCCAAAACCGTGGGAGAGGTCTTCGAGCGCTTCGGACAACTGACCGATGAAAGAGGTGGTGGAGTCGTATTCCCAGTATCCCGGGCCGGAAGGGACGTAGAGCATATCTGCTGCAAAGACCGCGTTCATCGACTGGTAGCCGATGGCGGGCGGGCAATCGAACATGATCAGGTCATAGGCATCGTCCGGGATGTTATCGAGGTAGCGAGAGACAGCAGCGAAGAACGTCCATTCGGGGTTCAAGTGGCGGTACTGGGCGCTGGCGAATTCCACAAAGGCGGCGTTGGCGCAGCTTGGGATAATGTCGATGGTGGGCCATGCGGTGGGCTTGATAAAGTCAGCGACGCGCAGGGCGTCGAGACCCATGTCACGGATACTGGATGGGATCTTTCGCTGGGGCAGGGCGGTGCCGCTTTCGGCGCCTTGGGTCGCGGAGTTCATCCGGTCCGTCTCGCGGACCAGATCGCGCGCCATAATGCCCCAGACGGTGTGATCCTCAGACACGTCGTTGAGACCCATGGAGTGGGAGAGGGTGGCTTGCGGATCAAAGTCCACCACCAGCACGCGGTAACCATCGAGGGCAGCTGCGTGGGAGAGGTGCAGTGCGACGGTCGATTTGCCAGCGCCCCCTTTGAAGTTGGCAATCGCCACCCGGAAGGCGCGCTTGTTCGCAGGGCGATGCGGCATCAGCGACTTGCGGTTGATCTTCATCCGGCGGCGGAGTTCGTTGATTTCTTCGAGCGAGAACCAGCGCTGACGCCCGTCCGGTTCAACTTCCCCGCCGGGAAGATCGGGTTCTGCGGCAAGGCGGCCCCGAAAGGTGGATTGATTGATCTTGAAGATCAGCTCTGACACCTCCCACGAGGAAAACCGCCGGAGGGTCTTTTCCATTTCGGGGGAGAATGTCTGCTGTCGGATCCAGCTTTGCAGCTTGAGCGACTTGGCCTGCAACTGCGCCAGATCGTCGTGGGTATACATGCACTGCCTCTTTCGGACGTTAATTTCTGCCTGTTTCGTATTTACGCCGAATTTGCAGTTTTGGGAAATTCATTTTTAATGACACCCACAGAACGAGAAAAGTCCGTCTTTCCAGGCGAATCGGGCGCTTCAGAGACTGAATGATCAAGATAGGGTCTATGCCAAAAATATAAGGGGACATGAGTTGACCGACCCGGGCGGTTGGGGTGACAAAAGTCGGCAATAGGGGGACACTCAGGTTGTCACCCATTACCATTAAACCTTATCTTTCAGATAGATTTGGATGGGGTAAACTGAGCGAACGGTGCCGATGCGGACAATTCCCTTGACAGAATCGGAGCTCCGGACGCAAATAACTCTCAATGGCGGATCAGCGTTGGCAAACAGCGCCTGACCCACGAATGGGGCACCAAAGACCCCGCATGAGGTATGGACCAAACGGTCAGGCAGCAGGAGACCCACGTGCTGGTCACGAAACCCGTCGGGCGCGATGCCGCGACGAAGAAATACGATATTCTCTCAGCCTTGTTGGCCTATGGATTGAGTCAGGACAAGCACCGGCAGCGCCTGATCATGCGGCTCATGGCGTTGATCACCACGCGCTACAACTGGCAGCGTGATGAGTTGTCGATGGGGCAGGCGGAGATTGCGAAGCTATGGTCGGTTGATACCCGGACCGTGAAGCGTGAGATGGCGAAGCTGCGTGCGCTAGGGTGGCTGGTCGAGAAGCGGGCTGCGGCGCGGGGTAGGGTGGCTGTGCATGGCATTGCGCTCGATCAGATCATGCTGGACACGAAGCCGATGTGGGAGGCGATCGGGCCCGATTTCATTGCGCGTGTGGCGCCTCAGGCGGTCGAGGAAGGGCATGGGAGCAATGTCGTGCCTTTGCGGCCCGCAAGCGCGCCTGTGGCGGACGGGAGCCTTTGGGCGGAAGCACAGGCGGTGTTTCATGGGCAGGACGCGGCGGGCTATGCGGCTTGGGTTGAGAAGCTGACGGTTGTTGAGGTGGGGCAGGGGGTGCTGCACTTGATGGCGCCGTCCCGGTTCCATGCGCGGTATGTTGCGACGCATTTGGTGGAGCGGTTGAGTGTGATCGTGCGGCGGATTGATCCAAGTGTGGGGCGGGTCGAAGTGTCTGGATAGACTCCACTGCAGGGGATACGTTTTCTTTGGAAGAAAACGGTCCGGAGACTTTGGAAGTTTCCGCCAGCGCAAGATGCAGAAGGTGTGCGCAATTTTATGCGCATGATTGACGCGCATGGGTTTGCGCAGGTAGCTTGTGGTGAGGAGACCCGCCATGAAAACCCATTCCCGTAAGGCCACAAATGTTTCGCTTGATCGTGCTTTGGTCGAGGAAGCGCGCGCTTTGGACGTGAACCTGTCGCGCGCGGCAGAGGACGGTTTGCGGGCCGCTGTAAAGGCCGAGAAAGAGCGGAAGTGGAAGGAAGAGAACCGGGAGGTCATCGAGAGCTACAATGCCTGGGTGGAGGAGCACGGCATCCCGCTGGCGAAATACCGGCAGTTCTGATGGCGCGGTTTGATCTCTATGTTCTGCCAGGGGTGGCCGGCTACGTCATGGATGCACAGGCTGACATATTGTCTGACATCGCAACACGCATCGTTGTGCCTTTGACGCCGCGAGATATCAGCCCGAAACCGGAAAAGTGGATGAACCCGGTCTTCGAGATCGATGGCAGTCAGTTCATGTTGATGCCGCAGCAGATTGCTTCCGTCCCACGGACTGTGCTGACGGCGTCTGTGGGAAACCTTGCGGAGTATGGTGATCAGGTGACACGCGCTGTCGATTTCGTCTTCCAGGGCTACTGAGGCGCGGGATTTTCCTGCGGAAAATGTGGAGGCGCTGCCTCCACACCTCCGAGGTATTTTTGGCAAGAAGAAAGGGAGGCGTGCGACCGCCCCCAGGTCCCCATTTAGCGGTAGTAGAGGGACTTTCCGCCTGCGAAGATCTGAACCTTTGCCGGATCTGCGGACAAGGACATCTGCTGGCCGCGGGTGTTGGCGTGGATGCCGGGGAGTTTGGCGATCACGGCGGGGGTGAGACCCGAGGTTTCGAAATAGAGCAAGGTAACCTCGCCCAGAGCTTCGGAGAAGTTCACCTTCCCGCTGAAAATGGGCGTCCCGTCGGTTGGCACGAAATCTTCAGGCCGAACGCCCACGTTGACCTCTAGCCCCATATCCGCGTCTTGCGTGGGCACAGCCGAGACCGCGATGCCGCCGTCATTGAGGGTCACGGTCGTCTGGGCACCAGTGCCGGTGATCTTGCCGGGAAGCAGGTTCATCGACGGAGAGCCGATGAACTGCGCCACGAATTCGTTTTCGGGACGTTCGTAGAGTTCGAGGGGCGTGCCGACCTGCGCGATGCCCTTGTTGGCGAGCACAACGATGCGCGACGCGAGCGTCATCGCCTCTACTTGGTCGTGGGTCACGTAGATCATGGTGCTGTCAGGCATGGATTCCTTCAGCTGAGCGATTTCAATCCGTGTGGCAACGCGTAGGCCTGCGTCAAGGTTCGAAAGCGGCTCATCAAAGAGATAGACTTTCGGATCGCGCACGATGGAGCGGCCGATGGCAACACGCTGGCGCTGACCGCCGGAGAGCGCCTTTGGCAGGCGGTCGAGGTAGGGGTCAAGTTGCAGGATCTTGGCGGCCTTATCGATGGCGGCGTCAATCTCGGCCTGTGGCTTTTTCGCGAGTTTCAGTGCGAAAGACATATTCTCGCGCACGGTCATATGCGGGTAAAGCGCGTAGGACTGGAACACCATCGCGATGCCGCGCTGCGCGGGAGGCACATTGTTGACCTCTTCCCCGTCGATTTCGAGGGTGCCGCCGGTGATGCTTTCCAGCCCCGCAATCATCCGCAGGAGGGTTGATTTTCCGCAGCCGGAGGGGCCTACGAAAACGATCAACTCACCCCTTTTCACATCGAGATTGATGTTGTTGAGGACGTTGACGGTGCCACCGTAGGTCTTCTCGACGTTCGTCAGCTTGAGATCTGCCATGGTTTCCCTCCCTTAGGCGATGCGCCGCGCCAGACACACTTGCCAAGGGGCAAGTGCGACGGTCGACCCATCAATCACAGCGCTTCCCACCTCGGCGCCGATGTGTTCCCATTTGCCTTGCGGCACGTTCAGTTCTGCAGTGTCATCCGACAGGTTAAACGCACAGAAGAGCGTGTCACCGTCGAGGCTGCGTTCGAAATGCAGGACGTTGCCGTCATGTCCGACATTGCCATGCGCGCCCTTCGCGAGCGCGGGGTATGTTTGGCGCAAGGCGACCGCCGCTTTGTAGTGCTGCAAAAGCGCCTCCGGGTCGTCTTCCTGGGCCGCCACGCTTTGGTTCAGGTGCTGCGGCGAGACGGGCAGCCAGGGGGTCGCGTCGGTAAAGCCGCCATGGCTGTTGCTTTGCTCCCAGACCATGGGCGTGCGGCAGCCGTCGCGGCCTTTGAACTCTGGCCAGAATTCGATGCCGTAGGGGTCTTGGAGGTCTTCAAACGGCACGTCGGCCTCTTGCAAACCCAGTTCTTCGCCCTGGTAGAGGCAGACGGAACCCCGCAAGCAGTTGATCAGTGTGGCCAATGTGCGGTTTGCGGCGTCAGAAAGGTTCCAACGGGTCGCGTGGCGGACCACGTCGTGGTTGGAAAACGCCCAGCAGGCCCAGCCGTCGGACGCCACTTTGTCGACCTTCTTGAGGACTTCGACAAAGCGCGCGGCCGAGGGTTGGTCGGCTGCGAGGAATTCAAAGGCGTAGCACATCTGCATAAGATCATCGCCGGCGGTGTATTCGCCCATGATCTCTAGCCCCCATTGGGCATCGCCCACCTCACCCACCGCAGCGGCACCGTATTTGTCCATCACCGCGCGCAGGCGGCGCAGGAAGGCGAGGTTTTCGGGTCTGTTCTTAGAATAGATGTGCTTTTGGTGGTTATAGGGGTTCACGGAGGGCGCGATGGTTGCGTTCCGCTCTTCCTTTGGCAGGGGCGGGTTATCCCGCAGCTCTGCGTCGTGGACGTAGAAGTTGATCGTGTCGAGGCGGAAGCCATCCACGCCCCGTTCGAGCCAGAAGTAGGCCACGTCCAGCAGGGCGTCTTGCACGGCTGGATTGTGGAAGTTCAGATCGGGCTGCGAGGTGAGGAAGTTGTGCAGGTAATACTGCTCGCGCCGCGCGTCCCATTGCCAGGCAGAGCCGCCGAAGATGGATAGCCAGTTGTTGGGGGGCGTGCCGTCGGGCTTTGGGTCGGCCCAGACGTACCAATCCTTGCGATTGTTGTCGCGGCTGATGCGGCTTTCCTCAAACCACGCGTGTTTGTCGCTGGTGTGCGACAGCACGAGATCAATCATGACCTTGAGCCCGAGGCCGTGCGCCGTTGCGATCAGGTGGTCGAAGTCCGCAAGCGTGCCGAACATCGGGTCGACGTCGCAATAATCGCTGACGTCATAGCCGAAATCATCCATCGGTGACTTGAAAAACGGGCTGATCCAGATCGCGTCGACGCCGAGCGAGGCGACGTAGGGCAGGCGGTTGGCGATGCCTTTGAGGTCGCCTGTCCCCGTCCCGCTGCTGTCCTGAAAGCTGCGGGGGTAGATCTGGTAGATGACGGCGCCGCGCCACCAATCTGGGTCTTTTACAAGGTTGTTCGCCACGGTCAGCGTATCCATCTTTGTCATTGGGAGGCCTTATTTCACGGAGCCTGCGAGCAGACCACGCACCAAGAATCGTTGCATCGAGAAGAAGACCACTAGGGGCACCGCAATCGACACGAAGGCCGCTGTCGCGAGGATTTCCCAGTTACCGCCACGTGTCCCGAGAAGTTCAACGATCTGGTTGGTCATCACGGTGGTTTCGCCGGTTGCGTCGATCAGGAACACTTTGGCCACGAGCAGGTCGTTCCACGTCCAGAGGAACTGGAAGATGCCGAAGGAGGCGAGGGCCGGGAAGGAGAGCGGCAGCACGATCTTGGTGAAGATCTGGAAGTCTGTCGCACCGTCCACCTTGGCGTTCTCGATGATGTCGCGGGGCAGGCCCACCATGTAGTTGCGTAAGAGATATATCGCGAGCGGGAGGCCAAAGCCCGTATGGGCGAGCCAGGTGCCGAGGTAGCCCTTACCGATCCCGATGCCGAGATGCAGTTTCAGAAGCGGGATCAGTGCGAGTTGAAGGGGAACCACCAAGAGGCCTACGACAATCGCGATCAAAAGCGCCCGTCCGGGAAAATCCATCCAGGCCAGTGCATAGGCAGCGAAGGCGGCCACGACGATGGGGATGATGGTGGCCGGAATGGTCACTGTCAGCGTGTTGAAGAAGGCTTTGGCCATACTGTCAGTCGCGTTACCGCTGAAAAGGACCTGCTCGTAGTTTTCAAGCGTGAACTCGGGCGGGCTGACGGCGGTTGCAAACACACGCTGGGCGCGGCCTGAGATCTGCTCGTCATTACCGGACCAGACGTAGTCGCCGTTGGATTGCAGGGTCAGTGTCTCTCCATCGCCGAGGTCAGCGGTTTCGCCAGCCGCGTAGGCGTCAATCTCGCGGGACGACGTGCCCCAGACGGAGATTTCGTTCTCTGTGCCTTCGCCGAAAAGATTGCCTTCGACGACAAAGACGTCTCCGTTCTGGACGCGGTTTTCATCAGGGTCGGCGACACGGACAACGACGTTCTGTTCAGCCGCGAACAGTGAGTTCCACCAACCGGAGGCCGAGATCTGGTCCGCTGTCCGGAAAGAGGACACCAGAAGCCCGATCGTCGGGAATAGCCAGAGGACGACAAGAAGGGCGGTGGAAATCTGAACCACCCATGTGAGCGAAGACTTTGTACCAGCAATATCACTCATCTTAGCGTCCCTTCATTTCTTGGCGGGCGTTGTAGACGTTCCAAACCAGGATCGGCGACACCAGCAGCATGATGATGATCGCAGAGGCAGAGCCGACGCCCCAGTCATTGGCCCGGAACAGCTTGTCAAACATGTAGTTGGCCAGCACCTGCGTTTCCCACTGACCGTTGGTCATGGCGAACACGATGTCGAAAACCTTGAGGACAACCAGCGTAATCGTCGTCCAGACCACCACGATGGTGCCCATGATCTGGGGAACTTTGATCTTGAAAAAGACCTCAAACGGGTTGGCGCCGTCCACGATGGCCGCTTCCACGGTTTCTTCAGGTACGCCGCGCAGGGCCGCTGAGAGGATCACCATGGCAAAGCCGGTCTGGATCCAGATCAGCACGACCATGAGGAAGAAAGAGTTCCAGAAAGGGATCGTCAGCCATGTCTGTGGTTCGCCATACGTGTATTGCACGGTGAAGAGACCGATGATCGAAGTGATCGACTTGAAAATCAGCCAGACACCCAGGATTGCACCCAGGACGCGCAGGCCCTTCATCAGGATCCCATCGTTGTTGTGCTGATCGCGCAGTGGCGTGACCGCCGCTTTGACCGCGTAGGCCACCATGCCAGCGAAAGCGAGCAGCAACAGCGCTGGCACAAGGTGCAGCATGAGGAACGACCCGATGCCGCCATCAAAGTTCAGCCAGATCGCATTCATGATGCCGATCTGTTCCTGATCAACAGGGCGGGTGTCGTAGACCAGCTTGAAGATCACGGACGCGCCGACGAATGAGATCGCCATTGGCATAAAGATGAGCGACTTCGCGATGTTGCCCCACGCGATCCGGTCGGTCAGTTGTGCGGCCAGAAGGCCAAAGGCTGTGGAGGCCGCAGGCACGATGATCAACCAAAGCATGTTGTTGCGCATCGCTTCCCAGAACTTGGGCTCACCAAACATCTGGTTGTAATTCGCTAGGCCCACAAAAGCGCCGCCTGCGTCGCGATCGGTGAAAGACAACCGGAGCGTCTCAATCACCGGATAGCCGAGGTAGAGACCAAGGGCGGCAATGGCGGGAAAAAGGAAAAGCCAGGGGCGGACTGCGTTGGCGCGGTTGATGTTGCGCCCACCATCACCCTTTTGCGGTGGGAAAATGAATTTATCGAGCAACAGGTTCGAGAAATAGAAGTACCCCAAACAGCCGCCGACGCCGACGATGATGGTCACAAGGCCTAAGAGTGCTGGATGCATCAGACAGTCCTTTCGAATGGTGGCACTGCGGGTGCAGTTGCCAGCGGCGAGAGGGGCGATTTTTGAAGAAAAAACCGGGGGATGATCCTGACCGACACGGATGCCGGTCAGGACAATGTTAAGCCCAGGGAGGCTTAAGTGTGGCTTAGTTTGGCCAAGAGGCGTCGATCTCAGCCGCAACGTCTGCTGCTGCTTTGCCGCCTGTGTAGTCAACCATACCGGACCAGAATGTGCCCTGACCCACAGCGCCTGGCATCAGGTCAGATGCGTCGAAGCGGAATGTGGTCGCGCCCAGCAGGATGTCGTTCATCTTGGCTGTTGGTGCGTCAGAGAACTTGGAGCTGTCGACACCCTTGTGTGGTGTCAGGAAGCCGCCAAGGCCCATCCAGATTTCGTGGGCTTCTGGTGTTTTCAGGAACTCAATCAGCTCATGCGCTGCATCGTTCTCGTTGGTGATGGCCCAAAGTGTCCCCGCGCCCAACACCGGTGCGCCGAGGTCTTTTTCGGCGAAGGCTGGGAAGTAGAAGAAGTCTGCGTCAACGCCCACTTCGGTGCCTTCTGGGAAGAATGCAGGGATGAAAGACGCCTGACGGTGCATGTAGCACTGTGGCGGGCTGTCAAACATACCTTTTGGGCTGTCGCGGAAGTCGGTGGAGGCCACCTGACCTGCGCCACCTGCGACCCAGTCGTCGTTACGGGCAAAGTTGCCGTACTCTTCGATGGCCGCCAGAACACGCTCGTCCGAGAAGCCGATTTCGTTGGACACCCACTGGTCATAGACGTCTGGTGTCTGCGTGCGCAGCATCATGTCTTCAACCCAGTCAGTTGCTGGCCAGCCTGTTGCACCACCGGAGCCCAGACCGATGCACCATGGTGTGCCACCGTCTGCGACGATCTGATCGGACAGGGCGATCAGCTCTTCCATGGTTTCAGGAATTTCGTAGCCCGCGTCTTCGAAGTTCTCTGGCGAGTACCAAACGAGGGACTTCACGTCGACTTTGTAGAAGAAGCCGTACATGTTGTCGTTGCCGTCCTGATCCGCGTAGGTGCCCAGATCAACCCAGGACTGACCCGCAGCATAGTTTTCGCGCACCCAATCGGCTGTGCCGTCTTTGAGTGGTGTCAGGAAGCCACGCGATGCCATGTCGGCCGCCAGACCTGGCTGTGGGAACACAGCGATGTTTGGTGCAGAGCCAGCTTCTGCGTCGACGAGGATCTGCTGCTCAAAGCTGTCAGACCCAGTGTAGCGCACGTCGTGGCCGGATTGTTCGGCGAAGGCGCCCAGAACTTTCTCAACAGTTTCTTGGTCTGGCCCAAGCCATGGACCGAAAACTGTCAGCTGCTCTGCCGTCACGGACGAAGCTGTAATGGCGAGCGCTGCCGCACTCGCGAGATAAACGGATTTCATAAGTCTCTCCCTGTGTGACGCTCTGGCGTCATATTGCGGCGTCTCCCAACACCGCATCCAAAGCGTTTTGGATAGCTCTAAAATTGCGATTCTGCCGCCTCTGTCAACCGAAATTATTGAGACTCCCTTGTATTTGGGCATTTTCCCGGAAAATTTCCTGTTGACCACGACGCATTTGGTGTTTGATGCTGCGCTGGATTTGAAAGCGGTTTGGGGAATGCAATGAACTTGAAGGAGCTGTCGTCACGGTTGGGGCTGTCGCCTACAACGGTGTCGCGCGCTTTGGGTGGCTACCCCGAGGTGAACGCGGAAACCCGTGCGCGGGTCACCGAGGCGGCAGCGCGTTACAACTACCGCCCGAACAAGCGGGCGCAGGCGCTTGCGACTGGAAAATCGTTCAATATCGGGCATGTGCTGTCGACCCGGAACAAAGACGAACTGGTCAATCCGATCTTTGGCGATTTCATCGGTGGGCTGACGGAACGTAGTGCGGCGTCGGGCTACAGCCTGTCGCTGACGCTGACAGAGGTGGACGCGGAAGAGGCGATGTTTCGCAAGTTGAAATCCGAAGGTGCGGTGGATGGAATCGTGCTGCAGTCGCCCCGGACCAACGATAATCGGATCGCGTTGATGCACGACATTGGTCTGCCTTTTGTTGTGCATGGTCGCGCAAGTGATATCGAAGCGCCCTACGCCTGGGTTGATGTGAACAACCGGCGTGCGTTTGAACGGGCGACAGCGTTCCTGATTGATCTCGGCCATCGCCGGATCGGGTTGGTGAATGGCGATGAACGTATGGATTTCGCAGCGCGGCGGCGGTCCGGCTATCAGGACGCGTTGCGCCAGGTCGATCTGCAGCCGGACGAGACGATCATGCGCGCGGGGCCGATGACCGAAGACAACGGCCATGCCGCGGTTGCGCAGATGCTGTCGATGGACAACCCGCCAACCGGATTTGTGGTGTCGTCGATCACCCTTGCGATTGGTGCGCGGCGCGCGATCCAGGAAGCGGGGTTGGTGATGGGGCGGGACGTGTCGGTCGTCGCCTATGACGACGACCTGTCATATCTGAGCAATCGTCAGGACGTTCCCGTATTCACGGCGGTTCGGTCGTCTGTCCGGGAAGCGGGCCAGAAGATCGCGGATATGCTGATCAGGCAAATCAATGCCACAAGCACCGCCCCCGACCGGGAGTTATTGGAGGCGGAACTTGTTGTCGGGACCTCAACAGGGCCGGTGGTTTAGTCGGCTGCGAGGCCTACACCACCGCTGCTGTCTTCGTTGGCACCGTCGAAGAAAAGGCTAAGCCCGTTGCCGGCAAGCCCAGAGATGTTGCCGTCGAAAGTGTAAGCCACGTTGATCCCATCAATTGTGCCGCTCGCCGTGCCGGTCAAACCATCGCCGATCCCGCCAGTGTTGGTGCCGGTCAGGTTGCCGGACATTGTCAGGCTGCCAGAAACACCACCGCCTGTTTTGGGGCTCGCGATCTCAGAAAAGAACTGCACAAAGTCACCAGCAGAGCCGGTGATCGTGTCATTGACAGTGCTGCTGTCAAAATTCACGCGCATCGCGAGGTTGCCATAATAGCTGGCGGCCCCGGCAGGATTGGACGCCGCGTCGGTGCCGATGTTAATCACACCGTTGTAAGTGGCCGACCCGTTGAGGGCGTTGACTGTGGCGTTTGGTGTATCGCTGGCGAGCGTCGGATCAGTTCCGAACGCTGCAAGTTCCGCAGCATAGCTTTCAATGCTTGGCGCGCCGCCAGTGCTGCCGCCGCCGCAAGCGGAGAGTAGCGCAGTTGCGCCCAAGGCGGACAGGATTGTCGTCAAGTTCTTCATGAGACTGTTCCAAATTGCTTAAGGTAGGCCTTGGTCTTACCGGCCATAAGCGACGAGAATTTGTTTTCAATTTGGCAACAATGGGGGATGTATCGCGTCGCCGTTTCCTCGGAGTGCAAGGATCAGGGCGGAGGGAAATGCGTGCGAACGACTTTTCTTCAGGTGCCTCGGGTTTCCCTAAATCATTAACAGAAGATTAACGCAAAATTTCAGAGCGGTTCATCCGGTCTATGGCATCTCTGGATGTGCCACGGGCGAGTCGTTCTGTCCGCGGGTCGGGAACAAGTATGGGAGTATGTTATGTTCGAAGGAAAAGTACGAAGTCTGCACGCCGTCTGTTTTGGCCGTCTTCAGGTCGAGAAATCGGGCGCCGTTTCCGCAAAATCGGCGCCAGTCGGAACATCGCAGACCACGCCATTCCCGCCCATCGATTCGCTTTTGCGCGAAATTGACGAGGAGCCAAACGGCTCGACCTCGTAAAGGGCCCGCGCGGCGACCATTGGAGATGCGCTTGAAACGCACCTTGAAACATATCGGACGGTCATTGGCGCTGAGTTTTGCGCTGGGGCATCCGTTGGCTGCGCATGCCGATGCGATTGAGCTGTCGCAGGCACAAATGCGGCAGTTGGTCGTTTCGCAGCAAGTTCTTGGCGCCGACCAGGTCGTTGGTGCTGTCTCGCGCAATTATGGCGGGGCCGTGATGGATATTCGTGGCTTTTACACAGATGGCGCAATGACCTATCGCCTTTTGGTCCAACGTCAGGATGGCGCGGTGCTGGAGGTTCTGGTCAACGGTGTGAACGGTCAGGCCGTTTCACATGATACGCCGCTGGGGCAGGGCGTGTCAGCTGTCGCACGGAATCTGAACAGCCAAGCCGCCCGCACGCAGACGAGACCTGCAAACACGCAGCGCAGTGCGGCGGGCAACGCGAACCGCAGCGAAGAGCGCGGGCAAACGCGCGCGACCGAGCGGTCGAACCGCAACGATAATAGCAACCGCGGCGGTAAAGGGCACGGCCGCAACAAATAGCGGCCGGCCGCTACTTCTTCGATGATTTGTAATTCTGCCGCACGCCGCGCAGCTTCGTCACCGCACCGTGGAGCAATGGACGCAACGCCTTGGACATGGACGGTGGTAACTTCACCACTTCCGGACCAAAGCCTTCCTTGAAAGCGCCGCGCGCGCGGATGCTTTCATCCGTTTCGACCTCATCATCCGGGAAGCCCTGCATATCAAAGCTTTCTGCACCCAGGGCCTTCATCGCCAGGATCGATTCCCACATCAGCACATAGGACCGCGGCACATCGACCTCGGACGACGTGGTCAGCAGCATATTGTAGGCGCGCTTGCCTTCGAGGTAGTTGACCGCCGCACCAAAGATCTCACCCTCGTATTCGGTGACAAGGATCGTGCCTGCGTCCGGGTTCGTTTTCAGATACTCAAAATGGGCGACGAAGTTGTACTGGCTGTCGAGCGACAGGCCCGTCTCTTGCGCCATCTGCACCATGATTTCGTTCGCGCGCAACGCCTCTTCATAAGACGCCATCGGGCGGCAGGTGACGCCTTTTTTAATCGCACGACGCAGGTGCTTGCGCCCGGCGGCTGTCATACCATCCAGCATCGCGTCGGTGGATTTGGTGATGTCGATGATCGCTGTCGCAGTGGGGAAATATTGCAGCACCCGGTTCACGCGGCGAAAGCCAGCGTCCTGCAATGCGGCGACCGACAGATCTTTTTTCTGACCGCCCCAATAGGGGTTCACGGTCAGGGTAATGACACCCATTTCGTGTAGCTTCTCTTCCAGCGCGAGGAGGACCTGTTTTGCGTCTTCGGGCTTTACCGTCACGGGGCCACGGACGATGGATGCCACAGTGTACCCCGCCGCGACATTCCGGAACCGGATCAAACCTGCGGACAGGACGGTCGGGCCGACCTTGACGATATAATACTGGTATTCCTGATCAGGCTCAGGCCGGTTCAGGTCCGGCCAGACAAGCGACTGTTGCACCGTGCGCGAGGAACATCCGCTTTGAAAGGCGACTAGCTCGTTCAACATCATCTGTGTCGGACGCGGCGTGATATGCACACGACACTCTGTCATGCCGTTCTGTGATCCCGTGTGATCTGGCCAATCAGCACGCTGGAGAGGATCGGGGGGGTTGGCAACGATGTTCATTCCTGTGTCTTCACTTCCACGCGGCAAAATGGGGCCGCACAACATAACAACGTGCGACGCTGACAGTTCCGGCGACACACGACCACGTTTCCGAGAAAACAGCCGATGCAGTGCCCCACGCAGCGCAACACACCTTCTGACGTAAGTCGCACGGGACGCGAAAGCAATCCTTGATGCGGGCGTGCCCTCGTTCTGCCAACCCTTTGTCAACAAAACGGAAACAAATGCGCGGTCTCCGAGTTATTGTCCCATCTTGCACACGCTAAAGTTGTTCGTCAAACGTCTTTTTCCCGGTTTGGTTCTTCGGCGGCGATCGTCTTGTCGCGTTGCCGACAAAAGGAATATTGTAATTATCATTGAGCCTGATCGCGTGACCTGCTATCGCCCGCGAGACTCAATTGCATACAATCGTACACAAAGCTTGGCTTGAGAAAGGATGCGTCATGTCCGCTGATACAACAGGTTCTGGTGACATTATTTATACGGTGACGGATGAGGCGCCACAGTTGGCCTCTGCCAGCCTTTTGCCCATCGTCCGCAAATTCGCCTCAGCCGCAGGGATCAGCGTGGCAGAGCGTGATATCTCGGTTGCGGGCCGCATCCTCGCGACCTTTCCGGAGCGTCTGACCGAGGCACAAAAACAGACGGATGATCTGGCATGGCTGGGGCAGTTGGTGAAGACCGCGGACGCCAATGTGATCAAACTGCCGAATATCTCGGCCTCCGTGCCACAGCTGAACGCGGCCATTGCGGAACTGCAGGGCAAGGGCTACGACATTCCTGACTATCCGGAGTCGCCTGCGAACGCGGATGAAGAGGCGATACGCGCACGCTATGACGCGATCAAAGGGTCTGCAGTGAACCCGGTGCTACGCGAGGGTAACTCTGACCGCCGCGCGCCGGCCGCGGTGAAGGCTTACGCCAAAGCCAACCCGCACCGCATGGGTAAGTGGACGGCCGACAGCAAAACCAAAGTGTCGAGCATGTCGGGCGGTGATTTCCGGTCGAACGAAACCTCGGTCACATTGACCGCGGCACAGGCCGATGGCGCGGTGAAGATCGTGCATTCAACGGCGGGCGGTGCTGAAACGGTCCTCAAGGACGGGTTGCAGTTCGCCGAAGGCACCATCGTGGATGCGACTTTCATGTCGGTCAAAGCGCTGAACGACTTCCTCGAAGCCGCGATCGAAGACACGGCGAAAGACGGCACGCTGTTTTCACTGCATATGAAGGCGACGATGATGAAGGTTTCTGACCCGATCATCTTTGGTCACGCGGTGCGCGCGTTCTTTAAGCCGGTGTTTGAGAAATACGCGGCAGAGTTTGCGGCGGCCGGTGTGAACCCAAACTCTGGCCTTGGGACTGTGCTCGAAACGGTTGCAGGCATGGACAACGGTGCAGAGATCAAAGCGGCGTTCGAGGCCTGCATGGCCGACCGTCCACCGATGTATATGGTCAACTCTGACAAAGGCATCACCAACTTGCATGTTCCATCCGATGTCATCATCGACGCCTCCATGCCTGCGGTACTGAAAGCGGGTGGCAAGGGCTGGGGACCGGACGGGGAAGAGGCGGACACCAATTGCGTGATCCCCGACAATTCCTATGCGCCAGTCTATGATGAAAGCGTGAAGTTCTTCAAAGAAAACGGCGCGCTCGACCCAACCACCGCTGGTACAGTGCAGAACCTTGGTCTGATGGCGAAGAAAGCGGAAGAATACGGTTCGCACCCGACGACATTTGAGATTGAAGCGACTGGCACTGTTCAGGTCATCGCGGCCAATGGCGATGTGCTGCATTCACACGATGTGGAGCAGGGCGATATCTGGCGTCTGGCCTCTACCCGCCGCGACGCGATCGATAACTGGATTGAGCTCGCGATTTCACGGCAGGCGATCACCGGTTATGCCTCTGTCTTCTGGCTCGACGAAACCCGCGCCCACGACGCGGAGTTGCTGAAGGTTGTGAAACCGGCGCTGGCCGAAAAGGGCGTTGCGGACAAGTTCCAGATCATGGCGCCCCGTGAAGCGACGCGTCATGCATATGAGACGATCTTCAAAGGCGAGAACTGCATCGCGATCACCGGCAACGTGCTGCGCGACTACCTGACCGACCTCTATCCGATACTTGAGGTTGGTACCTCCGCCAAGATGCTCTCGGTTGTGAAACTGATGCAGGGTGGCGGCATGTTTGAGACCGGGGCAGGGGGATCTGCCCCGAAGCACGTGCAGCAGTTGATGGAAGAGAACCACTTGCGCTGGGATAGTTTGGGCGAGTTCTGCGCGATTGCCGAAAGCCTGCGGTTCCTAGGTGAGACGCAAGGCAACGCAGCGGCCAAGGTCATGGGCGATGCGGCGGATGAGGCGATCATCAAGCTGCTGGCCGAAGGCAAATCTCCGGGCCGTAAAGTCGGACAGGCCGATAATCGCGACAGCCACTTTGCCTTTGCGCAATACTGGGCGGAGGCACTGGCGGCCTCCGATGACGCTGATCTCGCGGCGAAGTTCAAACCGCTGGCAGAAGACCTCGCCGCGAAAGCCGACACCATCACGGACGAGTTGATGGCAGGACGCGGGGAGCCTGCGGACCTTGGCGGCTATTACAAAACCGACTTTGACATGGTTGCAGCGATCATGCGTCCGTCAGCCACGCTCAACGCGCTGATCGACGGGTAGGAAAAAACCGGCTCCCTTCATGTGCCGCTGGCGTGTGGGGGGAGCGCGAGCAGGTTGCCATCAATAGTAACATAATCCCTACTATCGGCCATCTGACCGAATCTGGGGCGAGCATCCCGACCGCCGAGTGAGAGCGCGTGTTTCCCAGTCGCTCAAACGAAAAAGGCCACGCACCGAGGTGCGCGGCCCTTTATCAGATACCTGATCTGATTATGCGTCTGGTGTCAGTACGCTATCGATGATGTGGATCACACCGTTCGATGACATCAGGTCAGAGTAGATGATGCTGGCTTCTGGCTCTTCATCATCGTTGATCGCTGGCGAGGCCGAGGCGTAGTAGTTGTCGCCCAGTTTCTCGACAGTAATCTCTGTGTCGGCAATCGTGTCCATCACGATCTGCTGGTTCTCGATGTCGACCACGACTGAGTCGCTTGGTGCAACGGATTCGTCGATATTCGCAAAGTCAAAGTCGCGCTCCAGCACGGTGTTTGGCACCACGTGGGCAGAGATCAGACGGACCAGCTGTTCACGGTTTTCTGGCTTCAGCAGGTCTTCGACTGTACCTGCTGGCAGTGCTTCAAACGCAGAGTCGATTGGTGCGAACACGGTGAATGGGCCTTCACCCATCAGCTCGTCTGCAAGACCGGCCGTTTCAACGGCTGTCATCAGCGTCGAGAAATTCTGGATCTTTGCACCGTTCTGGGCAATCGTCAGCGTCTCATCAAGCAGATACTCATTCTGGATTGTCGCATCAGCGTTTGCATTTGCGATACCTGCGAAAGACAGCAGTGTTGCGCTCAGTAGTGCGGATTTTGTAAACGTCTTCATTGTTTAACTCCTTTCGTAAGCGACCCAGTGGAGCCGCTTTCTAGTGACCCACAAGGGCCGCTCGGTTGAAAGAACGGAACACATCAAAACATGTTCCGAGAAATCCAAAGAAATTCTGAACTCTGCCTTAACGCATTGTTTTTGATAAATTTATTTTCCTGATTTTCTTTGAAGCGATCTTCCGGGAATGGCTAAAAACTGCGACAAAACGCCCGGTTTGCGCTGCCGTGCCGCGCTTCTCGTGGGCTGCACCGGCCTGATCTCCCGATTTTCGGTTTCCCCGGCCTGGTCTTCTCTGCCACAAGGTTGGCATGTCAGACTTTCAATCATCCGCCCGTCACGCGACACAGGCCATGCGCAGGCTGTTTCCGGCCACGCCGCTGCAACGCAAT
>JAHDEX010000025.1:27289-54142 GCA_020628545.1 Paracoccaceae bacterium
TTTTTCCCCGGCCTGGTCTTCTCAGCCACAAGGTAGGCATGTCAGACTTTCAATCCCCGTCACGCGACCTATGCGCGGGCTGTTTCCGGCCACGCCGCTGCAACGCAATGATCATCTGTCGGCCAAGTATGACGCCGACATCTGGCTCAAGCGCGAAGACCTGTCGCCGGTGCGGTCCTACAAAATCCGCGGCGCGTTCCATGCGCTGACCAAAGCGCGTGAGGCGCAACCGGAACAGACGACATTTGTCTGCGCCAGTGCGGGCAATCACGCGCAGGGCGTCGCATACAATTGCCAGCACTTTGGTGTGAAAGGTGTGATCTTCATGCCGGTGACAACGCCAGCACAGAAGATCCAGAAGACCAAAATCTTCGGCGGCGACGCGGTCGAGGTGATGCTGACGGGCGACTATTTCGACGATACGCTCGCCGCCGCAAAGGCTTATTGTGCCGACAAGGGCGCGCACTTTCTCTCGCCCTTCGACGACGATGACGTCATCACAGGTCAGGCCTCTGTTTCGGTCGAGATTGCCGATGAACTCGAAAAGACCCCTGATCTGGTGATCCTGCCCGTCGGCGGTGGCGGCCTGTCTGCCGGGGCCACCGCATTCTTTGGCCCGGACGGCCCCGCGCTGCATTATGTCGAACCCGCCGGGGGCGCGAGCCTGACCGCCGCCCTGCACATCGGCGCGCCGCAGACGCTTCCTCATGTCGATAACTTCGTGGATGGCGCCTCTGTCGCGCGGATCGGTGACCGGACCTTTGCGCGCCTCAAAGCTGTGCCCCCTGCCCGCGTCCATCGCGTGTCCGAGGACCGTTTGTGTACCACGATGATCGAGATGCTGAACATCGAGGGTATCGTCCTTGAACCGGCCGGCGCGCTTTCGATCGACGTGCTGCAAGACATGGCGGATGAGATCAAAGGCAAAACAGTCGTCTGCATCAGCTCTGGCGGGAACTTTGATTTTGAACGGCTGCCCGAAGTGAAGGAACGGGCGCAGCGGTTCCTTGGGTTAAAGAAGTACTTCATTCTGCGCCTGCCCCAACGCCCCGGCGCGTTGAAAGACTTTTTGGCGATGCTGGGCCCGGACGATGACATCGCGCGGTTTGAATACCTCAAGAAGTCCGCCCGTAATTTCGGGACAGTGCTGATCGGCATCGAAACCTCAGACGCTGCGAATTTCACCGCGCTCGACACGCGTCTTAGCGCGCAAGGTTTCGATCTGCGGGACATCACAGATGATGTCGCTCTGGCGGATTTCCTCGTTTGATCGTGGCAAAGCCCTAGCCCCTAGGAAAGGGCGACAGGCCTGCGCAATCGTGCTAACTCTTGGAATTATTGACTAAACATGACTTTCGATGACGCACGATATCCGGGACGACGTACTTTCAATCTATGACGCGGCCACAGATGCCCGCCGTTGGCCAGACGTGCTGCAGCGGATCGCTGACAGGATCGACGCGGTGGGGTGCATCGTCTTTGAATGGCAAGCGCCGTTTGGGGATCGTAGCCTGCACGCGTCGCATTGCTCTGCCTATTACGACCCCGAAAGCGTGCGCACCTACATTGATCGCCATTTCGCGGATGAAGCCGCGGATCAAGATGCGTTTGAAGCGCATTCGCTTGCCGCCGATAGCATTGATCTGATTGAGGACGATGTCCTGGCCCCTTCCAGCGCGGCCCTGCGCGCGAAACCCAATGTCGTGACGTTGCAGAAACTGGGCATCTTGCACCGCGCCGCAGGACTGCTGAACAAGGACAACACCGCGATCTCGCGCTTTTCGGTGCAGTTTGGCGTGGACCGCGCGGGCCCAACGCCAGCGCATCGTCACCGCTTGGGTCAACTTCTGCCCCATATCGCGAAGGCACTTGATCTTGGGCAAGCCGCCGCACAGTTGGGGCGGACCCACGGTGGTGTTCTGAACCTTCTCGAAAAACTGAAAGTGGGTATCTGTGTCCTTGATCCCGCAGGCCATGTGGTCCAGACGAATGAGGAGTTTCAGCGCCAGCAGGCCGCTCATGCGGTGTTCCATCAGGATCTGAAAGGCAAGCTTCGTTTCCGCCGCCCGCATGATCAGAAGCAATTTGAGGCGCTGGTCACCGATGCGCTGCACCACGGCCAATACGGCGGCCGCCCCCGGAAAGAAGCGATTGCGACCGATGCAGAGGGTTTTCTGTGTATTGAGGTCGCGCCGTTGCATCAGGCAGATGAGATTGGGTCAAAGACCTTTGGTGGCTACATCCTGCACAGCACTGACACGTCAGTGCCGGTGTCGTGTGATATCACGCTTGTGCAACGCGCCCATGGTCTGACTGATTCAGAACGCGCGGTGATGGAGCTGATTGGCCAAGGTTTGACAAACCGCCAGATTGCCGAGGTCCGCGGCCGTGCGATTGCGACCATCAACGCGCAGGTCAAATCGATCCTGTCAAAGACCCACTGCGCGACCCGCACCCAACTCGTCCGCATGATGATGAGTTTTGGCGTCAGCTACCTCAAGTAGTCCGAGCAACTGACATAGCCCGAATGGGTTATGCGCCCCCGTCCCGGCCCCACCATACTGATTCCATTGGGCTTGCCGCCGTGAGGGCACGCCCGTTTTGATTTTTTAAGGGGGATAGAATGACCAAAGTTTTTTCGAGTCTGATGTGTGGGTTCAGCATTGTCGCGCTCAGTGCCTGTGGTGGAAGCGGCAGCAGCGACGACGCGGCAATGTCGCTGATCACCGACGCCGAAGTCCGCAATTTCGCGGACGCGAGCGGTGACGGGACAACGGTTGTCGACATCGGCGACGTGCTTGAAGCTGGGGCGACACTTGCCGCGCGCGAGGTGTCTGAACAGTCGTGGCGCGAAACTTTCGACGGCGCCAACGAAGGATATGAGGTGTTTGATGCGAACGTCAGTATCGCCCGCGATGGCGATGACTTGTTGATCACTTTTGATCGCCAAGACGCAGCCAACCCAAAAGTCATTCGTATCCCGGACGCTGCGTCACTGAACGAGGGCAACGTCCGTATCGAAAACGACGACATCTTCTTCGACATGTTCCTTGGACGGGACACTAAATTTGCGGACCTCTTCGGTGATGATGCGCCTGATATGCTGCGGTTTGGAATTTTCACAGCGGATCGCGACGATGATTTTGGGATTCAAACGCGGTCTGTCTTTGGCGTCGAAACACGTGATGATAGATTGGGGACGATTACTGGAACCGGCGTTTATAATGGGTTCGGCAGCATCGACATTCGGCGAACAGATGTCAGTTGGCAGACATTCAATGGCAACGTATCCGGTGATATGGAACTCGTCGTCGACTTTGGTGACAGCACAATCACAGGCAGCATGACCGAACTTGAGTCAGAGCGGCGGGCGGGTAACGACTCGATGGGTGAAGTTGAAGTGGAAGGCCAAATCACTTTTGAGGAAGTCACCTTCACTGAAAATGCCTTCGCCGGAGACATGACCGCTGACGCTGACTTCATGGCCGCTGATCCCGAGTTTGCAGCTCTCATGGATGCCGGAACCTATTCCGGTGCCTTCTACGGAGAAAACGCCACAGACGTAGGCGGGACGATGCGCGCGAGCGCCACCGTCGGTGACACTAGCTTTATCGCCCAAGGCAACTTCGAAGCTGACTGACAATCACAAGCATGATTCCGCCGGGTCAGTTGCGTGCGTCTCAAATCACCTGAACGCACTGATCTCTAACGGGAAACAATGGCTGCCAACGTGTTTCATTGTTTCCAAATAAGACACAATAGGTTGATTCGATTAGGCAAATTGCCGCGAAATCTGGGATTCGACTGTACGAACTGTGGCGGAATTATGCTATAGAGGTGGCGTTCTGGGGGTGTGGTCACCGAGTTATAGATTAATCAAAGTTAATTTAGCTGCCCGAGAACGCGGGCTGGTTTGTGGCAACACAAACCAGCCCGTTTTCCTTAGATACCTTGGATTGCTGGGTATAGCGCCTGATAGCGCCGCCATTTCTCAGCATAGGCTTCCGTCAGTTTCCCGTTTGGTTCAACAACGCTGCCGATATCGGGCGGTGTCATCACGTCAGCCGGATCGGCGCCAGTCGCAGCCGTGATTCCCAACCGGGCCGCGCCAAGCGCCGCGCCGAACTCTCCATCTGCCGGCACGCTCAAAGGCAGGTCCAGGGTCGTCGCCAGCGTCTCGCGCCAGAACGATGACCGGGCGCCGCCGCCCATTGCCAGCACGGATGACAGCGCCGTACCCGTCCCACTGAGTGCGGCGAGGCAATCGCGCAGGGCAAAGGACACACCTTCCACCACGGCTTGCGTGAGATCGGCCGGTGTGTGCCCGACATCCAACCCAATGAAGGCCCCGCGCACGCTGGCAGAATTATGCGGCGTCCGTTCGCCGGACAGATACGGCAAGAACGTCAGCTGAGACGGTCCGTTGACTGTCTCGGGCAGCAACCCGATCAGCTCCGCCGGGGATCTACCCACTTGCCGCGACAACCAGTTCAGACAATCTGTTGCGGCGAGGATCACGCCCATCTGATACCAGCGCCCCGGAACCGCGTGGCAAAACGTATGCACGGCAGAGGCCGCATCTGGCGCATAGTTTTCCTTCGCCGCAAGCAACACACCCGACGTCCCGAGCGACACAAACCCCTGCCCTTCCGCAAAGCAGCCGGCACCGCAGGCCGCCGCCGCGTTGTCCCCGGCGCTGCCCGCGACGACCACGGTGCCGGTGATCCCCCACCGGTCGCGCAATGCCGCACGCATCTCACCACCGGGGTTTGACCCCTCCACTAGGTCCGGCATCTGATCGCGCCGCATATGGCCTGTGGCCAACGCCTGCTCTGACCAATCCCGCGCCCCAACATCCAGCCACGACGTGCCAGCGCTGTCGGACATGTCGCTGATGTAATCGCCCGTCAGCCACAGCCGCAGGTAATCTTTCGGCAGCAGCACCTTGGCGACCTTTGCAAAGACGTCCGGCTCATGTTTTTTCAGCCAGAGCAGCTTTGGCGCGGTGAACCCCGGGAAAACAATGTTGCCCGTAATCGCGTGGATCTCCGGCTGACTGTCCATCCATGCCGCTTCATCTGCGGAGCGCGTGTCGTTCCACAGCATACAAGGCCGCAGCACCTCGCCCGCCGCATCCACGAGCGTTGCACCATGCATATGGCCGCTCAAACCAATCCCCTTCAAGGCCGCCAGCTTCTCCGGCGCATCGGCTTTCAGCGCATCCAGCACACTCTCACAGGCCGTCACCCAATCCGCTGGATCCTGTTCAGACCAGCCCACATGCGGATGCGGGTTGTCATAGGTGGCATGGGCCGTGGCCTGCACGGCACCCGTCTCATCCGTCAGTATCGCCTTGAGGCCCGAAGTGCCTAAATCCAGTCCCAGAAACATAAAAACCCCTCCGATCCGTCCGGCGTAATTGAAACCGGTGGTGCGAAGGGGTCAATATCAAAGCGGCCCCGGGGCCAAGCCCTCAAATTTTGGTCGTGATCTTAAGCCACTAGGTCCGGGCGACCAATCGAGGTGTAACGCTTAAAGCCCGCCTCTTTCGCATCAGCGGACGAATAGATGTTGCGCAGGTCCGCCATATGAGCGGTCTTCATGCCTTTGGCGATGCGCGACAGGTCCAGCGCGCGGAACTCGTTCCATTCGGTCAGTAGGACAACAAGGTCGGCGTCTTCAGCGGCCGCATACGGGTCATCCATCCAGGTCACACCTGGGAGCATCTCTTCCCCTTCGTGGCGCCCCTGTGGATCAACAACGTTGACCTTCGCACCACCACCAACAAGCGCAGGCACAATCGTCAGAGACGGCGCATCGCGCATGTCATCGGTGTTCGGCTTAAAGGTCGCGCCCAGAACGGCGACTTTCTTGCCGTTGAACTTGTCGTCGCAAAGCTCTTTCAGCTTGTCGATCATCCTGCGCTTCACTTCCTCGTTCACCTCAATCACTGTCTCGGTGATCTTCATCGGCATGCCGTTTTCCTGACCAATCCGCGCCAGCGCACGGGTGTCTTTCGGGAAGCAGGAGCCACCGTAGCCGGGACCGGCATGCAGGAACTTGTTACCGATCCGGCCGTCAAATCCGACGCCTTTGGACACCTGTTTGACGTCCGCGCCAGTGCGCTCGCACAATGCCGCGATTTCGTTGATGAAAGTGATCTTCGTGGCAAGGAACGCGTTTGCCGCGTATTTGATCATCTCGGCACTTTCCAGATCGGTCGTAATGATCGGGAAGTCGCGCAGGAACAGCGGACGATAGATCGCGTTCATCACCTCGGCAGCGCGGTCATTCTCAACACCCACAACAACGCGGTCAGGGCGCATGAAATCGTCAATCGCTGCACCTTCGCGCAGGAACTCCGGGTTCGACGCCACATCGAAATCCAGATCCGGGTTCGCTTTCGCGACCACCTCTTGCACCTTACGGTTCGTGCCGACGGGCACGGTCGATTTGGTGACGATGACGACGTATTCCTTGGCTGCGCGCGCCACCTCTTCTGCGGCGGCCATCACATAGGTCAGATCCGCATGGCCATCACCGCGGCGGGTTGGTGTACCGACGGCAATAAACACCGCATCCGCGCCATCCACGGCAGAGGTCAGATCACCTGTGAACGACAAACGCCCGGCCTGCACGTTCCGGGCGAGCAGATCTTCCAGACCGGGTTCATAGATCGGCACCTTACCGTCTTCGAGCATATCGATCTTGCGGCTGTCCTTGTCGACGCAGACCACGTCATGGCCGAAGTCCGCAAAACAGACGCCCGAGACGAGGCCAACATAACCAGTACCGATAATTGTGATTTTCATGAGATGCGCCAACCAATGGGATTGTGGAAATTTCGTGCCCGGAATTACCTAGCCAGTGGGACAAAAACAAGCCAAACCCTGTATGCATCGCATGTGAGACGTGAATTTTGCACCCCACCGCGCCAGTGCCCGAAAAACGGTCACACTGTCGCTTGAGGTGCCGCAAGTAAGGGACGTAAATTGATGAAAACCGCTTTGGTTACAGGGTCTTCGGGCTTCATTGGCTCGTTTGTGTGTAAGCGGCTTCTGGATGACGGCTGGACGGTGATCGGCGTCGATTCGATGTCGGACTATTACGACGTGACGCTCAAGCAGAAGCGTCAGGCGGATTTGCTGCAATCCGCTGGTTTTTCAACGATTAATGACAAGATCGAAACACCCGGTTTGATGATGTCGCTGTTCGAAAAGCATCGTCCAGACGTGGTGATCCACCTCGCCGCACAGGCTGGCGTGCGCTACTCGATTGAGAATCCCCGCTCCTATCTCGAAGCCAATATCATCGGCACGTTTGAAATTCTGGAGGCCGCGCGTGCCTTCCCGCCGCAGCACATGCTGCTCGCCTCTACGTCGAGTGCGTATGGCGCAAACACCCACATGCCTTACACTGAGACGGACAAAGCCGACCATCAGGTCAGCTTCTATGCGGCCACCAAGAAATCGACCGAGAACATGGCGCATTCCTATGCCCATCTGTTTGACCTGCCGATCACCATGTTCCGGTTCTTTACCGTCTATGGCCCCTGGGGCCGCCCTGACATGGCGCCGATGAAGTTCGCCAAACGCATCCTCTCCGGTGATCCGATTGACGTCTACAACCACGGCCAGATGAAGCGCGACTTCACTTATGTCGAAGACCTCGTCCATGCGCTTGTCCTGCTCACCGGCCATCCGCCGGTCCGCCCTGACGATGGCGTTGTCGCAGACGGCGACAGCCTGTCCCCTGTCGCCCCCTTCCGCGTCCTCAACATCGGCAATTCGCAACCCGAACCGTTGATGGATTTCATCAGCGCTTTGGAAGAGGCCACCGGCGTCGAAGCCAAGAAAAACATGATGGAGATGCAGGCAGGTGACGTCGTCGCCACCTGGGCCAACTCCGGCCTGTTGGAATCGATCATTGGCTACAAGCCTGAGACGCCAATGAAAGAAGGCGTCGCCAAGTTCGTCGCCTGGTATCGGGACTACTATCAGGTGTAACGCGGCGACATCGCGCAGCGGTTTGCTGAATACAGTGTCGGTGGCGCAGCGCGAAGTATTGCACTGCCGGCCGCGCATTCCTTTCTGCGCTGCGGCATATGGTAGATTTGAGCCAAAGTAGCCGATGCTGCAGACCGCACGAATGTCTGCATTTGAGCGTTTGGCAAGTAATGTGCCTCATTACGTTGGTCTGCAGCGGGCGCTGGCAGCCACAACAGTATCATCCAATGGCGCTAATCCACGTGCACTTCCAAGACCAGGCTGCGCGGTTTGGTTGGACTGTCAGAAACAGGCGAAAAACGACATCTGGTCGCAATTAAGAAAGACGTTTCGCAAACCGCGTGCACATTGGTCGCTGTTAAGGCCGAGTGAAACCCATGCACGAGCGTCGCATACCTGAATGGCTTCGCCATGCGCCTGCGCCCAGTGTGCGGGGCTTTGCGGTGCTTGCAGGGACAGAGGCGGTGGCAAGGGGCATTCTGATCTCTGTCTTTCCGGTTGTCATGTACACAGCACTGGGTGATGCGCGTGTCGTGTCAAAGGTCTACTTTGTCGTCGGCGCGATTTCCTTGCTGATCGGACTGTTGGTGCCCTATCTGATCCGGTTCATCCCAAGGCGGTGGGTCTACATGGCGGGGACATTGACGTTCGCCCTTGGCGCAAGTGTGGCGCTGATCCAAAGCCCTCTCGCGGCAATCGCGGGGTTGGCGTTGACCACATTTGCTGTGGTGACCACCTTCGTCTGCTTCAACGCTTATGTGCTTGACCATATCGCCAAGATCGAATTGGGACGGTTCGAGACATCTCGGCTGTTCTACAGCGCCGCTGGCTGGACCGCGGGGCCGGCCCTCGGCACGTTTCTATATAGCTGGTGGCGGCCAGCGCCCTTTTTGATCGCCGCGATTGCCGCAGGCGTCATGCTGTTGATCTTTTGGGTGATGCGTCTGGGGAACGGCAAGCTGATCACGAAGAGCCGTCGCCCTCCCGCCAATCCGCTGGCCTATTTCGGCCGATTTCTCGCGCAGCCTCGTTTGGTGACCGGTTGGATCTTTGCGGTTGTCCGGTCCTGTGGGTGGTGGGTTTATGTGGTCTATCTGCCAATCTTTGCTGTCCAGAACGGGTTCGGCAGCCAGCTTGGCGGAATTGCGCTGTCGACGTCCAACGCTGCCCTGTTTCTGACCCCGCTGATGTTGCGCTTTATGCAGCGTCGGTCGGTGCGGGCGGCTGTCAGGACCGGCTTTCTTGTTTCGGGGTTGCTGTTTGCAGTAGCGGGTGCGCCGCAGTTTGGCCCTGCATTGACAGTGGCCTGTCTGATGGCGGGATCGGTGTTCCTGATCCTGCTTGACGTCTCTGCCGGCTTGCCCTTTCTGCTCGCGGTCAAACCTTCAGAGCGGACGGAAATGTCCGCAATCTATGCCAGTTTCCGAGATGTCTCTGGCATCTTGACGCCCGGGGCCGCCTGGCTGGTTCTGTTGGTGGCACCACTGTCGGGGGTATTCGTTGCGGGTGGTGCGGCGTTGATAGCGACGTGGGGTCTGGCTGGCAAATTGCATCCAAGGCTTGGTCAGGCGCGTATTTCTGCTGAACCTGCGCCCGGATCCCAGATGGCGCGCGTTGCAGACACGACTGCGGCCCAATAAGGCAGGGCGTCTAGGTTGGCCCGCCTGTGTGACCGATATCCCAGAAAAGACCTGCCATCAGCCGCAACGCGTCGCGCGAGACGGATTTCAGAACATGTTCGTTCGGAGCGTGTTGGGAGCAGCCGCGATAAGAATGCGGCACCCAGACGGTCGGAAGGCCAAGAATGTCAGCGAAGACCTCGTTCGGCAGCGAGCCTGCAAGATTGGGCAGGATATGCGGCGATTTGCCGGAAGTCTGGGTAAGCGAGGTCGCGACGAACCGGACCCAAGGATGATCCGGCGACAGCCGCGTGGCGCTGAAGAACGCGCGTTCGTGGGGGATGATCTGGACGCCTGTGAACCCATGCCGGTCCAGATGCCGCCGCAGCGCGGGCAGAACGTCGTCAAGTGCCGTGCCCACAACAAAGCGAAGCTGGCAGGCTGCTTTGGCAAAGCCTGAGATTGCGTTCACCGGCGCGTCGGGCACCCCGCTTTTCATCGCAAGGATCGCGAAACTGTTCCAGCCAAAGACACGTTCGGCGGGTGTCAGCGCTTCTTCGCCCCAGCCAGGGTCGATCGGGGGGCCACCATCACCGCTGAGGGGCAAGTCCTGCAAGGCATGGCGGATATCCGCGGTCAGGCTGGTCGGGCGCCATTCCGGCACCTGTATTTGTCCGCGTGCATCGGTGATCGTGGACAGGGCCTGCGCGAGGATCATGGCGGGGTCGGCAAGCAGACCGCCCCAGTTGCCGGAATGATGCGCGCCGTCTCGCAGGTCCACGATCAGGTCAAAGGAGATGCCGCCGCGAGCGCCCATGAACATCGTGGGCGTATCAGACTGAAGCCGTGGGCCATCGGATGCGATCAGCACGTCTGCTGCCAGTGCATCTTTGTGTGCGGCGCAGAATTCGGACAGGCCTGGCGAGCCCATCTCCTCACCCATCTCGATCAGGATGCGGCTGTTGAAACCAAGCGACCCACGGGTGTCGATGATGGCTTTCAGGGCCGCGATGTTAATCAAATGCTGCGCTTTGTTGTCGGCTGTGCCGCGCCCATAAAGCCGGTCGCCTTCTTCCACGAGGCGAAATGGGTGAAGGCCATCGCGCCACTGGTCGGTCTGTGCGCGGATCACGTCGCCATGCCCATAAGTCAGGATGGTTGGCAGGGTTTCGCCTTCGATCCGTTCAGCGAGCAGCAAGGGGCCTGCATCCGGAGCCGGGTTCGAATGGATCTTGCAGGCAAAGCCGATGGCGGTCAGGCGCGGGATCAGCGCCTGTTCGAGATATTCGGGAAGCTCCGCCGCCTTATCGGGCGTCTGGCTTTCGGTTTCATGCGCGACCAAAGCGCCGAGATCACGTGCGAAGTCGCCCGTTTCAAAATATCGGGTGGCTGCATTGATGGCCTGATCGCGTGTCATGGGAGCCGTCAGACCGGGGGGTTCACGTCGTCCGGGATCGGACAGGTATAGGGCGTGCGGTCCAGATGGTCTTGATGCGTTGCGCGTGCAGCATCGATCAGGGACGGATTTTCGACCAATCGGCGGGCGGTGGCAGCCATCGCCTTGGCGGCGTAAATCATCCCCTTGTGGGCGGCTGGCGCTTTGCCTTGTGCAACGGTTTGCCAGGTGTGAAACGGCGTGCCAATCGCGCAGGTGGCAACGCGAGCCTGCACCGTGGGCACGGCCCAGCTGACATCGCCTACATCGGTCGAACCTTCGCCGCCTTCGCTGTGCCGGTCGAGCGGTGCAACAAAATCGCAAAGTGCGAGCCCGTCCACCGGTTTGGCACCGATCCGCTTGAATGTCGTGTCGATGTCGGCCGCACTGAGCGTGGCCTGAATGTCGCGGGCAAAGGCATCATCGGTGGCGTCAAAAGCGACCGGCCCGAGCTTTTCGAGCTCTTGCTGCATCGCCTCTTCCAGCGGGCGATTCCCAAGCAGGTTGGAAACACCCGAGAACACCTGACTTGTAACCTGCGTTCCGGTCATCAGCGCAGCCCCATCGGCGATCTTGCGGACCCGCGCGACAAGGTCGCTCAGCTCTGGCAAGGTACTGGCACGGATGAGCTGGCGCACCGTGGCTTTTGCCTGCACCACGTTTGGTGCAACCCCGCCCGCATCAAGGTAGGCATAATGCACGCGGGCGCTGTCGGGCATGTGTTCGCGCAGGTAGTTCACGCCGATATTCATCAACTCAACCGCATCAAGCGCGGAACGGCCCAGTTCGGGTGCGCCAGCGGCATGGGCGGCCTTGCCGTGAAAGGTGAAGTCAATGCGGGTGTTGGCGAGCGAACGCGCCTCGTTCACGCCGGTAAACGTGGCCGGGTGCCACGAGATTGCGGCATCCACATCGTCAAACAGCCCCTCGCGCACCATGTAGGTCTTGGCCGCGCCCCCTTCTTCGGCGGGGCAACCGTAGTAACGCACGCGCCCCTTGATACCGTTCTGAGCCATCCAGTCCTTGATCGCAGTTGCTGCAAGAAGGGCGGCTGCACCCAAAAGGTTATGACCGCAGCCATGCCCGTTGCCGCCCTCTTCCAGCGGTTGCTGTGTGGCGACGCCGGGCGACTGACTAAGGTAAGGCAGCGCATCGAACTCACCCAGAATGGCGATGACGGGGCCTTCGTCGCCCGCCTCACCGATCACGGCGGTGGGGATGCCTGCAGCGTTTTCGGTGATCCTGAAGCCCTGCGCCTGCAACATTCGCTTGTGCTCGGCCACCGATTCAAATTCGGTATAGAGCGTTTCGGGGGTATCGAAGACACGGTCGGACAAGGCGATGAAATCTTCGCGGTGGCGGTCGACATGGTCCCAGATCGGGTCGGCGTTTTTCAAGGGAAACTCCAGCTTCAGAATTCAAACGGTTTCGGCATGTTCAAGGAGGCAGGCCGTTTCGCGCCCGTCTCGCCCGGGTTTGAGCGCGGGCACAACGGCGCGGCATGCGGCGGTGGCGACCGGGCAGCGGGGGTGAAAGGTGCATCCGGGCGGTGGATCAAGCGGTGATGGGATTTCCCCTCTGATCGGCTCGAACGCGCGGCGGCGTTGATCAAGACGGGGTGCTTCGGCTAGCAGAGCCTTGGTGTAGGGGTGGCGCGGATCGGAGAATATCTCTTCTGTCGTGGCACTTTCGACGATCCTGCCCAGATACATGATCGCGACACGGTCGGCGATGTGTTCAACGACGCTCAGATCGTGGCTGATGAACAGATACGTCAGCCCCAATTCCTCACGCAAATCCATGAATAGATTGATGACCTGCGCCTGGATCGACACGTCGAGCGCCGCGATGGCCTCGTCGCAGACGAGGAATTTTGGCTTCACGGCCAGAGCGCGCGCGATGCCAATCCGCTGCCGCTGGCCACCCGAAAACTGGTGCGCGTAGCGGCGTTTGAGTGATGGATCGAGCCCGACTTTGCGCATCACGTCATCGACGTAGTCTGGCGCTTCGGCAGTGCTGACAATCCCGTGCATCCGGGGTGCTTCACCGATGATGTCTTCCACCCGCATCCGCGGATTGAGACTCGCGAACGGGTCTTGAAAGATCATCTGGATCGCCAGCGTTGCCGCGCGTTTCTCGGCGCCGCTCAGGGTCGCGACATCCTTGCCCTCGTAAAGCATCTGCCCGTCACTGGCCGCGTGGATACCCGCAACGACGCGGCCCAGGGTGGACTTGCCACACCCGGATTCACCGACGAGGCCCAGAACCTCGCCTTTGCGAATTGAGAGGCTTACTTTGTCGACCGCATGCACCGTTTCCTCGCGGATATTCGCGCCCAGCTTCTGCGCGATCTTTCCCGCGACATCGAGCCGCTTGGTGAACCGTTTCGAGACGCCGCGGATTTCGACCAGAGGTTCCGTCATTTGACCACCTTTGCCGCGGGTTGCGGGTTGAAGCAACGCAGGCTGCGCCGGTCGATGTTTTCAACGGGTGGCTGCTGGTTACAGGCCTCTGACCGCGCATGGCAGCGCGGCCCGAAGGCGCAGCCCTTGGGAAGTGCCAGCATGTTGGGGGTCATCCCTTCGATCTGGAATAGTCGCTTGCCGCGTCGGTTCGCCGTTGGCACCGACCCCAAAAGGCCCACCGTGTAAGGGTGCAGCGGGCGGTCGATCACGTCGTCGATGCCGCCCTGTTCGACGATCCGACCAGCATACATCACCGAAATCCGCTCGGCGAGCCCGGCGACAACGGCAAGGTCATGGGTGATCCAGATCATCGCAGTGCCGGTCTGTTTCGTCAGCTTCTGCGCCTCGTGGATGATCTGCGCCTGAATGGTCACATCAAGCGCGGTTGTGGGTTCATCGGCGATGATGAGATCCGGTTTGTTGAGGAAGGCCGTCGCAATTGCCACGCGTTGCCGCATCCCGCCTGACAACTGATGTGGATAGGCCTGAAGACGCTCTTCAGGCGACGGAATGCCGACCAACCCAAGCGCATCACGACTACGTTCCCACGCGGTTTGTTTCGAAACCTTTTCGTGGGCCAGTATTGCCTCGATCATCTGTGTGTCGACGCGCAGGACCGGGTTGAGCGTCATCATTGGATCCTGAAAGATCATCGAGATCCGGTTACCGCGAAGCGTCTTCAGCTTTTTCTCGGGGGCGTTCGCAATCTCGTCGCCATTGAACTTGATCGAGCCCTCGACAATGCGGCCGGGCTGATCGATTAGGCCGAGGATGGAAAACCCGGTGATCGACTTGCCCGAACCGGACTCGCCCACCAGCCCCATGACTTCACCCTTGGACACAGTGAAATCCACACCGTCCACGGCTTTCACAACGCCGGCATGAGTGAAAAAGTGCGTCTTCAGACCGCTGACTTCCAGAACAGCGCTCATTTCCTCAGCCTCGGATTCAGCACGTCGCGCAGGTGGTCACCGACAAGATTGATCGAGACGACCGTCAGCAAAAGGGCAACGCCAGGGAAGACGGAGATCCAGTACCGCCCGGACAGCATGTACTCGAAACCGTTGGCGATCAGCACGCCGATTGAGGGCTCGGTCTGCGGCAGACCGACGCCGAGGAATGAAAGCGTGGCTTCAAGAGAGATCGCGCTGGCGGTTTGCACGGTGCCGACGACGATCAGGGGCGCCATGCAATTTGGCAGAATATGTCTGAAAACGACGCGCGATCGCGAGATGCCGAGGCATTGTGCCGCTTCGACGTATTCCTTGCCGCGCTCGACAAGTGCCGTCGCGCGCACGGTTCGGGCGTAGTAAGCCCATTGCGCGATCACGAGCGCGAGAATGATCTTGTCGACGCCTTTGCCAAGCGCCGCGACCATCATCAGAGCCACGAGCGAGGCTGGGAAGGACAGTTGAAGGTCGACGATCCGCATAATGAAGGCTTCGATCCGACCGCCCGCGTAGGCCGCAATCAGGCCAATCGCCATGCCGATCAGCAGCGCGATCACGCCGGAGGCCAACCCGACCGTCAGCGATATACGTAGACCGTAGAGAATGGCCGAATAAAGATCGCGCCCCGAGCCATCGGAGCCAAGCCACATCGTGTAGCCGTCAAACGCCTCCGACCCCGGCGGCAAACGTCCGTCCATGACGCTAACTTGTGCAAGGTCATAGGGGTTCTGCGGTGTGATCCACGGCGCAAGGATGGCGAGCAGCACGATGATGAGAAACACCCCAAGAGCGACCGTCGCGATCTTGCTTTCGAAGAATTCTGCGCGGAACCGCTGGAATGGGGTCTCGACCTTTGCGGACTTGGCGGCGGCCAGCGCGGTATCGGAAGTCACGTCGCTCATGCGCCCTGATCCTGCAAGCGGACCCTTGGATCGAGGATCGAGTAGAGAATGTCGACGATCAGGTTGATGAGGACAAAGAACAGAACGATGATCATCAGGTAGGCAACGACGACCGGTCGGTCGAGTTGCAGGATCGCGTCGATCAGAAGCTTGCCCATGCCGGGCCAGGCGAAGATCGTCTCTGTCACGACCGAGAACCCGATCAGACTGCCGAATTCCAGCCCCATCACCGTGACGACCGGAATCATGATGTTCTTCATTACATGGACAAGAATGATGCGTCGGGTGGAAAGGCCCTTCGCGCGGGCGTATTTCACATAGTCTTGCCCCATCGCTTCGCGGACACCCGCGCGCGTGAGGCGGATCGCAAGAGAGATTTTCAGAAGTGCGAGGTTTAGCGCTGGAAGGAAAAGATGGCTCAGCCCGTCGAGCGTGAAAAGGCTGCTCTGGAACCCGAGGAAGGAACCAAGATCACCTCGACCTGTCGCCGGAACCCAGCGAAGCTCGACCGCGAAGAGCATTATCAGCATGAGGCCCACCCAAAAAGTTGGCAACGAAAAACCAAAGATCGAAGCCGCCATGATGCCTTTGGAGATCCGGCTGTCGGGATAAAGCCCTGCATAAAGCCCAAGCGGAATGCCGATGACGATGGCAAGGATCAGCGCCGAGAAGGCCAGCTCCATCGTGGCTGGCATATGGTGCAGGATCAGTTTCAGGGCCGGCTCGCCGAAGATGAAGCTGTTGCCAAGATCGCCCTGCGCAGCGCCTTTCAGAAACAGCCAGTATTGCTCCCAAATGGGTCGATCAAGACCGAGCCGGGCAATGGCAGCTTCGATGTCGGCTTGGTCGGCGTCGGGGCTCACCAACATATAGACCGGGTCGCCGACTATATTGACGCCGAAGAAGACGATCACCGACATCAGGAAGACGACAAGCAACGCTTGCAGCATCCTGCGGATGATGAATACGGTCATGAAATCAATCCCGGGGCATAGGGTCCGGGCCGCCGGTAAAGCGGCCCGGAAATGTTGCGATTACTCTTTCACGACACCTGTCGCCAGCGTGTACTCGTCAGTCCGCGCGACGTAGCTCAGACCTGTCTGCGCCGCCCAGGTGTTAACCTGAAAATGGGTCGGGATGATCGCGACGTTTTCAATGGCCCGCTCGGTCGCCTGAGCAAGAAGTTCCTGCCGTTTGGCGTCATCGACAGTGGCAAGCGCCTCTTCAATCAGGGCATCGGTTTCCGGGTCCGAATGGCGGCCACGGTTCGACGATCCGAAACCCGCATCTTTGTCAAAGGTGTGGATCAGCGATTTCAGCGGCGAGGACGCCTCGCCCGAACCCGCACCCCAGCCCACAAGTATGAAGCTGAACTCTGGCAGGCCATCGGGGCTGCCGGTGGATGCACGACCGAAGTAGACCGAACGCGGCATCGTTTCGACAGCGGTTTTGATGCCAACACGGGTCAGCATCTGTGCAATCGCCTCTGCAATTTTTGCGTCGTTGATGTAGCGATCGTTCGGACCATGGATCGTCAACTCGAACCCGTCGGGATAGCCAGCCTCGGCCAGCAGGGCCTTGGCACCATCGGGATCGTAGGCCACAACGTCGAGCTTATCGGACACACCGAAGAAACCCTCTGGCAGAAGCTGGCCGGCAGGAAGTGCCACACCTTCCATGACGCGCTCAACGATTGCGTCGCGGTTGATCGCCATGCTGATGGCCTTGCGCACGCGCACGTCAAGCAGCGGGTTTACGATGTCGCCGCCGCCATTGGCCTTCACGAAGGGCGAGTTCTCGCGGAACTGGTCCATGTGAAGATAGATCACCCGGTTCGACACGCCCTGGCTAAGCTGGATGTCACTGTTGCCTTCCAGCGTCGCGATATCGGTTGTCGGAACACCCGAAATCATGTCGACGTCACCGGCCAAAAGAGACGCCACACGGCTTGGCCCGGAGGTGATCGGGCGGAATTCGACCTCTGACCAGATCGGCGCGTCACCCCAATAGTCGTCGTTGCGGGTCAGCACGATGCTTTCGCCCGGCGTATAGCTTTGGAATTTGAACGGACCAGTCCCGATTGCCGCCGTGCCGGCATTGAATTCTTCTGTTGTCGCAGCGCAGCCGGCTTCGGAAATCACCGGGATGGTTGATATGTCGTTGCCCATTAACGGATAGGGGGCCTCTGTCTTGAAGTGCACGGTGTAGTCGTCGATCTTGATGACTTCCTTGCCCTTGAGGTAGGTGCCATAACCGGACGGCGAGTTCGGAACCTCTGGCGCACGCGCCATCGTGCAAACCACGTCGTCTGCGGTGAAATCGCTGCCGTCGTGGAACTTCACACCTTCGCGCAGTTTGAATTCCCATGTCAGATCATCGATGGGCTGCCATGAGACGGCAAGGCCCGGCGATAGGCGTTGCTTTTCATCCTGCGCGATCAGGCGGTCAAAGATATGGACCGACATGGCGTTGTTTGGCCCGAGGTTGTGGAAATGCGGATCCAAAGATGTCGGTTCCGATGCAAGGCCGACCGTCAGTTTCTCGGCTGACGCCGCACCGGCGCCAATCGCCAGAATGCCGAAAGCGACAGCTGTCGCAGCTGTGAGTTTCCTCATCACAAAGACTCCCTGTTTGTGTGGCGCTTCAAATCAGCCGAATCCTTGTCCAGCCCTGCGCCCTGAGAAAATGCTAGCTACCGCAAAAATCATTGCCAATACTCAATGCTATGCGATTCTGCATAGACTAATCCAAGTCCTTGATTGGTCGTCGCCGCTTCCCAACGTGAGGTCAGCATCATGACAGAGCACCGGCACAGGTTGCGTGAATTCGAATCCCTGCGGGCCGTCATCACAACGGGCACCACCATCGGGGCAGCACGAAGGCTGGGGATATCGCAGTCGGCCGTCAGCCGGTCCCTGTCGCAACTTGAGGCCCGCGTCGGGCGGTCGCTGTTCCTGCGCCGCTCTGGCCGAATTGATCCGACGGACGAGGCGCTGCGGCTGAATGAGAAACTGGACCCCATTTTTGAAACGCTTGCTGACATTGAAGGCGCAGAATGGGCAACGCCTGATGATGCGCCGCTGCGCCTGATCGTGCCGCCTACGCTGGCCCACCATTTCGTCATTTCCAGAGTCGCGAGCTTTCTCAAGAAGAACCCCGGAAAACAGCTTCAGCTGGATATTCAGGCGACGGATGTGCTTGTGGCCGGTATCCTTGATCTGCGCTATGATCTGGGACTGACGAGTGCGATGATTCAGCGTACTGGCGTGCATCTGGAGCCGTGGCGGCGCAGTCAGGTCGTTTGTGCGATGCCGATTGGACATCCGCTCGCTGAAAAGCGCGTTGTCACCCCGCAAGATCTTGAAGGTGTCGCCTTGATCGAATTTCTTCGCAGACTGGGCACGCGGGCGATTACTGAACAGATTTTTGCACGCGCAGGTATTCATCCCAAACAGGTGGCCGAGACGGCAACGAACATGGCAGCCCTTGAGCTTGTGCGCGAGGGCTTGGGCGTCACGCTAATCAACCCGTTTCCGTTACTATCGTCTGGGTTGGAAGGCATTGTCGTCCGGCCTTTTGATGCCGCAATCTACTATGATACCAGCTTCGTTCTGCCCTCCGGGCGGCCACCGTCACAACTCGCGCGGCAATTCATGCGGTTTGTCAAACTGACAACGCCGAAAGACAAATACTCCGAGCCAGTTTAACGTGACGGCGGGGGCGTCCATGCGGTGTCTTTGTCCATCGGGTAGTTCGGGCGCGGCAAATGCGCGAAAGGCCAGCGGTCGTGGATGGGCGATGTCAAACCCGGGGTATCGACCTCATGGACCGCGTCTGGCGCAAACCAGCCCGCAAACCCGGCCCGGAAATGGCCGCGGGATTTTACAACCACCGTGTGCGCTGCCGCGATATCCAGCCCGAACATATGGAAAAATACAGGATCAGCCGTTTGCGTCCGATCCGAAATGACGACAACAGTGATGCCCCCGATGCGCAGCGCCGCCGCAGGGCCAAGGGCCATGCGACGACCGGCGGTCATACCTTTTTCGCCAACCACGTCGCCGTCATGCAGTGCGAGAACCTCTGCGTCGGCTTCAAAGGGCGCGTCCCATTGCGCGCCTGCGGCGGACCGATCACGCAACCGGTTGAAATGCGCCTTGAACCGGTTGCCAACACCCACGTCATGGGCTGCACGCGCAAGTGCTGGATCGCAGAACGATCCATAGAGGCAGTTGGGCGTGCCTGCGTCATAAAGGGCCGCCAGCAGTTGGGTTGTGCGGCCGCTACCGCCACCGCCCGGATTGTCGCCAGCTTCAGAAAAGATCACCGGCTTGCGCCCCTGCGAGAGCGAGATGGCGACCGCATCGTCGAGGCTTGTCAATGTGCGGACAAAATCCGCCCGCGATGCCCAAGCCATGTCTGCCAGTTCAAGCGTCAAGGCGTCGGCGGCCTGGGCGTCTGCGCGGGCAGTCACCACGATGCTGAGACCGTTGTCCGGTGTGTCGGAGAACAGGAAATTGCCGAATATCGAAACGTTGAGGATTTCGCCGCGATATTCTGCTTGCCGGCGCTGCCCAAAATCGATCAGCGCGCCGTAGGGGTGTTCAGCGGTCAAAAGCGTGACCGAAGCGGGAACAAGGGGGAGTTTGATGTGCGCAATTTTTGGTCGGGTGCGCGACGACAGGATCCGACGTAGCGAAAAGGCGGCCTCTTCGCCCCGTTCGATCTGATCCACATGCGGATTGGTCCGGTAACCGACAATGAGATCGCAGGCGTCCACCATCCGCTGCGATATGTTTGCATGCAGATCGAGCGTCGCAATCACCGGAACCTCTGGCCCCACAATTTCGCGAATGAGCGCCATCATCAAACCATCGGGATCATGGTCATGCTCGGCCACCATCGCGCCGTGATTGCAGATATAGACAGCATCAACTGGTAAGGCAGCACGCAGCTTGGTTTCACATTCTGCAATGATCTCGTCGATCACGGCCGCGCGCACCGGACCTGCCGGATGACTTGCGGCCAGCACGCAGGGCACCGGCGTCCACTGTCCCGTCGCATCCATGGCGCGGACAAAGGCGGCGAACTCGGTCGCAAGTTTTGGGGTGGCCGATCTGGCCTCTTCCATCAGTTCTTGACCGACAAGCCAAGTCAGGGATTTGAAATCGCTTCTCTCTGCGGGCGGTGCAAATCGGTTGGACTCAAGAATTGCCCCAAGCAGCGCGACCCTAGGCTTCGCCATGATTATTGCTTTCTCACAAATGGACGCAGTCAGAGCAAACAGCAAGAATTGCTTCGGATCAATCCATCCTGCGATTTGAATCAGATCGGTCTTTTGCGGAAGGGCTGGCCTCTGGCACGTCACCCTATTTCGTTGGAACCCGCCGGGAGCGCCCAGCGTCATTTGATAAGAGCGTGCGGAACCTGATTCTGTTTCGGTGGATTATCGATGAGGCCAAATGGGCCTATGGCGGACTTGTCATTGCCCCTAATGAAACGTCCGGCTTGGTTTCAAACCGAGCTGCACGATCATTCCAATTAATGGCGACAAAGTCTGCTTCGTTCCGCATTGCAGACCCTCCCACCGTACCGCCATTAAGGCTCCAGCACAAAGTACCCAAGCGCCACGCCCGCGCGTCCATCGCGTCCGGCGATCTCGGCTTCGATCAGGGGCAGCAGGCTTTCGGCGATTGTGCCGTCGCTGGCTGCAGCAGCCGCGATCAAAGGCGACTGGCTGGCCAGGGCGAGCAGCAGTTTACCCTGCGGCGCAATTGCCCCTTCCGCCGTCAGCCCAAAGCTGAACGTCGCACCGCCGCCCGGTTGTTCCATCAACCGATCCGTCAGATTGTAAACGCCTCCCGCCTCTGTCACGAGCGCGAGCCACACCGGACGTCCGCGCCGATCCGACAACCGGCCCACAATCGTTCCATCGCTTTGCATTGTTGTACTGTCGAGCACCAACAGCGGCGCGCCGCCGTCACGGCTTTGCAATGCACGGGCGAGATCCACGACCGGGCATTGCGCCTCGGATATGGCGAAGGTGTTGATCGCGGGCGTCGCGTCGAAGGCATCTTCATAGGCTGTGGCGAGACCATCAAAGGCAGCCTCTTCCCGCGCAAACCCGGAAATCGTGCCTGCGTTTGGCCCGGCGGACAGACGGGTCGCAAAGCCGCAGTCCTCCGCGAAGGTGGCCAGAAAACCGTTGCGCGTCAAACCATTGTCCGACACCGGCACATCGGCCACCCCCTCCTGTTCCGGCGCGGGGGGCTCTTGCAGCAATCCTTGCCGATCCGCCACGACCCATCCCAGCGCGCCGATCAGGCCAAGTGCGATGACCCAGCGCAGCCAACCGCTGCTGTCGTCGGGGTCCGCGGGCCCATCCGCCGCGTCGGCCACGCGTCCGGGGATCAGTTTGGGGGGTTCAAACACCGCGTCCATCGCAGCCTCTGAATCCGTGCCGGGGGCGACCTTTGGACCAAGCGGGCGATATTTCTCGGGCAGCTTGCCGGGCGCATCCAGAAGCATCGCAACCTGCGCCATGCTTTCGGGCCGGTCAGCCGGGTCCGGTTCGAGCATATGCGCCAGCAGCGCACGCAGGCGCGGATCAAAGTGCCGGATATCCGGGATTGCGCGCCGCAGGTTCACCGCCTCAACGAGAGTATCGCCCATCGGCAAAGGCTTGCCCTCAATGGCGTAGGCAATCAGCAGCGCCAGCCCGTAGATATCAGTTTTTTGGCTGATCACACCGTCATGGTGGCCCAGTTGTTCTGGCGAGATGAACTTCAGCTTGCCCGCCAACTGCCCGTGCAGGGTCTTGTCCGACATCTCCATCGACTTGGCGATGCCAAAGTCGATCAGAACGGACTCGTCAATCTTATCGCCCCGCATAATCACGTTGTCAGGCGACAGGTCGCGATGGATCACGCCCATGTTGTGGACTTCTGCCAATCCCCCCGCGAGGCGACGCATCAGACGCATCGCCTCTTCCACCGACAGCGGTGCGACCTGTGTTACGTGATCGGACAAAACGGTGCCGTCCACGTACTCCATGATCAGGCAGTACCGGTCGAGCGCTTCATCCCGGACGAAGTTGAAGTATCGCACCACCGATGGATGCGAGAGCCCGCAAAGCACCTTCGCCTCGCGTCGGAACAGGTTGGTGATGTTCTCATCCTGCGCGAGTTCACGCAGCACGATCTTGATCGCCACCGGGTCGCCCGTGAACGTGTTCTCGCCGCGGAACACCTCACCCATGCCGCCGATATTCAGCAGCTCGGTCACGGCGTAGTTGTTGTTGATCACCGTGCCCAGAGGGACCGTGCTTTCCAGCAGGCGCATCCCCTTAGGAGCGGGCCCACCTGTCATGACTGCACCCGCACCACGATCGCTGTGACGTTATCAATCGCGCCACGGTCAAGCGTCTGGGAGATCATCCGCTCCACAGCCGCTTCAGCGGTGTCCGTCTCTTTCAGGATCGTCTCAAGCTCTTCATCGGTATGATGCTCTGTCAGACCATCGGTACACAGCAGAAACGCATCACCCGGTTTCACGTCGCCATAGGCTGTTTCAGCGCTCAGGTGGTCATAGACCCCAAGCGCGCGTGTCACCACATTGCGCCGATGCCAGTTGCGCGCCTGTTCGGGTGTCAGCACGCCTGCATCCACCAATTCCCGCGCTTCAGAATGGTCCCGGCTGACAGGCCGCAAGGTGCCGCCCCGCATTTGGTAAAGGCGGCTATCACCGGACCAGATCACCGCAAACTCATCATCGCGGATCAACAGACCCACGACAGTGGTCGCCACGGTATCCATGTTCAGCGCCTTGGCGACGCGCAGCATCCGCACATGCGCCTGCGCCAATCCGTCGTGGAACCGCGTCTCCAGATCGCCAAGCGTCAACGCACCCTCAAAATCCGGCAGGTCATCAATCACTGCCTGACTGGCGTAATCGCCCCCGGCGTGGCCCCCCATACCATCGGCGACCACCCAGACGCCTGCGTCGGGCACCAGCGCATAACGGTCTTCGTTGAAACTGCGGCGCAACCCGATATCCGTCGACCCATGGCAATCGAAGGAATAGGCAACTTTGGTGAAGGGGTCACTGGGGGTCATTGGGGTCCTTAGAACTGATACCGGGCTTGGGCAGTGATACCCCAGCTTGACAAACGACGGCTGAATCTCACATCCGACCTTGCATTCAAGGACAGCTGTTTGACCGCACCAAACTCATTCTCCTGCAACACCCTGACATAGTTCCAGCCAAGGCTGACCTCGCCATAGGTCCCCAGGTTCTCGGTCTGCAGCCCACGGTCCCCGCTTTCGTCGACAGGCGAGAAGGTAGAGCGCGGACCATCCGCAAAGTCATTATACACGGTTGCCGAGATAAACTCCTGAAACGCCGACACACCGTCGTCGCCAAAGGACGAGATCGCCATCGTCCCGCCGACAAAACCGATCTTACTGTCGAAATCGTCAATCCGGATGGTGCCACGGCTCGCGAAGTCAATCGGGTCGGTTGAGACCTGCGTAAAGGCAAAACCGGCTGTTGGCACCAGCACCATGTTGCTGTCAGGCACGTTGTAGGTATAGCTCGCCGCACCCGACATCGTGGTTGCAAAGCTGTTGAACTCGGTATTGTCGAGACCCAGCCCAGGCAACGATCCGGCACCTTCATTCGTGGCCGAAAAGTCAGTCCGCTCAAACCGGTACTGCAAGTCAACCGCCCAAGGTCCGTTCACACCCGTCGTATAAAGACCGGTATAGAACTGTGTGAAATCCACGTTGGTTGTGCTCGTCCGCAGATCGGACAAGTTGCCGGGCGTTTCCAGATCGATGGCGAACACAGGCTGGCTTGTCCGTCCGGTGTTGACGCCGCCAATGGCACCGAACGCCAGATCCCAGCCGTCAAACGCGCCATTGAAGCAGGCAAAATCGCCACCCATCTGCACGCCCGCAAACAGGGCAGAGATCCGACCGGTAAAGGCGCCGCCCTCAAGTCCGTCTTCCGCCACGCGCCCCGATGATGTCGCACCACCTGCCAGCGACCGCGCCCAGGTGCCAGAACCACAGGGGTTCGGATCGTCATAGGCGAGACTGGTCACAAACGGGCTCGACGGACGGTTCACAACCGATCCGATCAGCGACTGGGTCAGCACGATGTTCCCCGCCAAACCGGCAATCCCCGGCGTCAGCGCATCTTCAATCACCACATCGCCTGCCGCGTTGCGCGTCACGCTGTAGGTCAGAATGCCAGAGGGGTCGACGATCTCATCCGCCGAAATCCGGAAGTTGCCGGGATCGCCTTCCGCCACATCAATCAACACGACATCTGTTGGCTGCTGCGCCCCGCTGCCCAGAATGTTGAACGTCAACTGCACATCGCCCGTGATGAACGTACCGGCGTCCATCGTCACCCGGTCAGCGGCACCCGTTTCTGTCGACAGATCAACGTCAAACTGCAACTCGCCACCGCCTGACAGTCCAGCACCACCCACGGAGATCCGGTCTGTCGGGTCGCCATTGATCGCGTTCAGCGTTGTCGCGTTCTGCAAACCACCCGCAAAGTTCAGCTGGCCCGAAGCATCAAACGCCCCGCTGTTCGTGAAAAGCCCACCGAACGACAATACGCCATCCGCCGTCAGCGTGCCGGTGTTCTCAAAGCTGTCCCCAAAGGTCTGCTGCCCATCCAACGCCATCGCGCCCGCATTCAAAACCGCACCGCCATAGGTCACAGCGCCGCTCGCCTGAAGTGTGCCCGCATTGGTCAGCGTCGTGGCGGTCAGACCCGTACCATCCTGCAAGGTCGCACTGGACCCCGCCGCAATCGTCGCAGCACCGCCAACGTCCAAAGAGCCACTCGCCACAGTCAGCGCGGCATCATCCATGACAAAGTCGCCGTCGATCGACAGCACACCCGTGCTCGTGAAATCCGTCGCGCTTGCAAGGTCGCCCGTAACCGACAACCCATTCACATCAAATGCCGCACCCTCTGCAATCGTCAGGTTGCCATCCACGGTGCCACCGTTTGAGGTCAGCGCGGCCGCACTTCCCACGTCCAGATCACCGACCATCGTCCCATTCGTCAGGCTCGCCTGCCCGTCGCTCAACGTGCCCGCGCCATAGGTGAACGTGTTCCCACCGCCCACATTCACCGTGCCGCTCGACGCAAATCCGGTCACCGTCAGGTCGCCGCTGGTCACATTCACGATGCCCGTGTTTGCCAGATCGCCACTGATCTGCCCGCCCTGCCCAACGACAGTGCCCGCATTCTCAATCCGTCCAATCAATGCACCGCCGGTCGAGACCTCCACTGTCCCGCTCTGATTGGTAATGTCACCTGTTGAGCTGCCGGTGATGTCGACCGTACCACCTTGGTTCGTAATACCGCTGGCAAAGTCGCCACCCGCAGCCTCCAAGGTGCCGCCAGTCACGGTTGTCGCGCCGGAAATCTCTCCGCCCGCATTGACAAACGTCCCGCCGCTGAGGTCGAGCGTGCCATCAATCTCGCCGGTCTGGGTCACAACGCCGCCCGACTGGTCGATGTCGCCAATCAGATCACCCGCCAGCGTCGTACTGCCACCGTTCACGTCCAGATCAGTTGCGATCCCTGCGCTCGACTGCATGTCCAGCGTGCCGTCATCAATCTGCAACCCGTTGATCGCATTGGCCCCGACGATCGTGACATCGCCGCCATCGACAACAATGCCGCCATCAAAGGCACCGCCAAGCGTCGTCAGGTCGCCACCATTCACCGTCGTCACGCCTTGGATGGTCGCACCGGTGTTTGTCGTCACGTCGCCGCCGTCAACGGTCAGCGTCCCGGTCACAGTGTTACTCAGGTTCAACGACCCGGCAGAGTTCAGGATATTGCCATCCACCGTCTGACCCAGCCCAAAGGTCAGGTCTTCACCCGCGTTCTCCACATCCGCCACAAGCGGGCTGTTGAACGCAAAGTTCGCATCCTCAATCCGCAATCCACCACTGAAGACCCCGCCATTGGCATTAAAGTCGACACCGCCTTGCAGCGTCGTCAGGCCCGTAATCTCTGCGCCAACCTCATGCGACACCAGCCCGCCGCTTGCCGTCACATCGCCATCAACAACACCGTTGATCCGGGTCCGACCGTCAGACTGCGTCAGATCACCGGTCAACGTGTTGCCCGCCTGAAGCACGACGATGCCGCCGATGTTCGTGATGTCCGCCGTGCTGTCGCCACGAATGTTTGTGCGTCCGTCTGAAATTGAGAGGCCGCCATCAATCTGGGTCGTATCAAGGTTCGCCACACCGCCAGACTGAACAACCGCCCCGGTGATCGTCCCATCAGTGCCGTTCAAAGTCCCGAAGGTCAGCGTCACGTCACCATCCACTGTCCCGAAGGCATCAAGGATCCCGTCGTTCACCGTGGCGTCGCCGGTCAGCGTCCCCGAAATCCGGGTCCGCGAGGCGGCATCATCATTGGTCACATTCCCGGTCAG
>JAHDEX010000026.1:0-19833 GCA_020628545.1 Paracoccaceae bacterium
TTTGATGGCTTCAAGGCGATCAACAACCTGTCGATCCAGTTTCCCAAAGCCGGGCTGCGCGCGATCATCGGGCCCAACGGTGCGGGCAAGACCACCTTCATGGATATCGTCACCGGTAAGACCAAACCGGACGAAGGTAAGGTGATCTGGGGCGAAAAGAACATCTCCCTGCTCGGCATGGCGGAAAGCGCGATTGCGATGGAAGGGATCGGGCGCAAGTTCCAGAAACCCACAGTGTTTGAGGCGCAAACCGTGCGCCAGAACCTTGCCATGGCGCTGAAGAACCCGCGCGGGCCGTTTTCGGTGCTGATGCACAAGAAGACCGCCGCGAACGGCAGCAAGATCGAAGACCTTGCCGCGGAAATCGGCCTGACGGACAGCCTCACCCGCGTCGCGGGGGAGTTGAGCCACGGGCAAAAACAGTGGCTGGAGATTGGCATGCTCCTCGCCCAAGACCCCAAGCTTTTGCTGGTTGACGAACCCGCCGCTGGAATGACCGTGGAAGAGCGGGAAAAGACCACGGATATTCTGAAGAAGGCCGCTGAGACACGGTCAGTGGTTGTGGTCGAACACGACATGGACTTCGTGCGCCGCCTCGACTGCAAGGTCACTGTGCTGCACGAAGGGTCGGTGCTGGCCGAAGGGTCACTGGACCACGTCACCTCCGACAAAACCGTCATCGACGTCTATCTGGGGCGCAGCCATGCTTGATGTGCAAAACATGAACCTGCGGTACGGCCAAAGCCAGATCCTGTTCGACGTGGCCCTGCAAGCGGTGACCGGCAAGATCACGGCCCTGATGGGCAACAACGGCGCGGGCAAGACCAGCCTTCTCAAGGCCATCGCCGGACGGCACACCGCGTTCGACGGTGACATCACCATCGGCGGCAAACCCGCAGGCAAAGCCAACGCCTATCAGGCCGCGCGCAACGGTGTCGCCTATGTCCCGCAGGGCCGCGAAGTCTTCCCGATGATGTCCGTCCAAGAGAATCTGGAAACCGGATATGCCTGCCTGCCCAAGTCAGAACACCGTATCCCCGATATGATCTTTGACCTCTTCCCGATCCTCAAAGACTTCCTCGGGCGCCGGGGGGGCGACCTGTCTGGTGGTCAACAACAACAGCTCGCGATCGGTCGCGCTTTGATCGCCAAGCCGCGTGTTCTGCTGCTGGATGAGCCGACAGAGGGTATCCAGCCCAATGTCATCGACCAGATCGGCGACGCGCTACAGGTGCTGCGTGATGCGGGTGAGATGGCAATCGTGCTGGTCGAACAAAATGCTGACTTCGCCTATCGCATGGGAGATACCTTCACCGTCATGGAAAGTGGGCGCGTGAAGCGGACGGCGGACAAGGCGACCTGCAGCAAAGATGACCTAATCGCAGATCTGGCCCTTTAATGCCCTTCACATTGAGCGAGCCTGCCGCGCTATGAGGTGTTGCGTTCTCCTCCGACCGTTGCCGTGCCAATTTTAACCATTAGGATCAAAGGACGTGCGGCGGCATACCAGATATAGTGGTGGGTCGCAGCGCGTTCTACCATCCAGTGGTTCACAGCTGTGAACTCTATGAAAATTGAGAAGCCCAGCATATCAGGCGTTCTCACTCTGAAGCCTGTCCAGAAACAGACCTCAAACACGATCCGGGCGTCCTAAATCCGGTTTGAGGACGCGCAGGCATACGCGAGATGGCCAAATGACCCCATCACCACAAGGAAGGGTCAGACCATGTCGATTGTTCGCAAAACACTCCAAGCCACCGCCGCCATTGCCTGCCTCGCCGCAGGCGGTTGGGGGATCAAATACGCCATTGCTCCGGCCCATGAGGGCGGCGCGGGGATCACCTACAGCAAGGCCTACGCGCCCGCGCGGGACAAGGACGTGAAGTTCCACATCTGGTATCCGGCGGACCCGGGTGGCCGCACAGTGACCGTTGGTGGCAATGGCGTGTTCTATGGCACCAAAGCTGGGCGCGGCGCGCCGGTGACGCGAGGCAAACACCCGATGATCTTGATCTCGCACGGGGCAGGCGGCAATGCAGGCCAATTCGGCTGGATCGCCGCGACATTGGCAGAGGCGGGTTACGTCGTTGTGCTGCCCAACCATCCGGGCACGACAAGTGGCAACGCAAGTGCCTTAGATGCAGTCCGGGTGTGGGAGCGTCCGGCGGATGTGACCGCTGTGATTGATGAGATCGCGGGCAATCCCGCCGCTTACCCCTACATCGACACAGATCGGATTGGAGCGCTGGGCTTCTCGGCAGGTGGCTACACCGCGATGGCGGTGTCTGGCGCGCGGGTCGATCCTGAGAAGCTCAAGACGTTTTGCGACCATTCGGACCACGGCATGTCAGACTGCGCATTTTTGGCGCGGGGTGGTGTGGACTTGCATGCGCTGGACCTTTCGCCAGCGGGGCAGGACCTGCGCGACCCACGGATCTCGGCGGCCGTGATCATTGACCCGGGCATTGTCGAAACACTCACGGAAGAAAGTCTGGCCCAGATCGACATACCTTTACAGATCATCAATCTCGGTGCGGAAGCGGATGTGCCTGCCGGCGTCTACGCCAGACCAGCGGCAGAGCTGATTGCGCAAGCGGACTACCGCATTATCAATGACGCCGCGCATTTCAGCTTTCTGGCGCAGTGCAAGCCCAAAGGGGCTGCAATTCTCGCGCGTGAAGGTGAACTGGACTTGCTTTGCGATGATGGCGGCACGCGCAGGCGCGCCGAGATCCACGCAGAACTGCGCGAGGTGATTGTTGATTTCTGGGCGCATCGGGCTTGGGCGGACGACACCGCGTTGACAGCACAGGCCACACAGATGCCCTAAAGGTGGGCTTTTTCTGACATGGGTTTGTGATTTCGGCACAGGTGCGTTAGGGCGCTGTCGCTCAACCACAGAACTAGGTCAGAAATGTCCGCACCAGACGACACACCACAACTGCGCGCGCAGGTGCTCGCCGCCTGCCGCGATCTCATGGAAGCGGGTCTGCTGAAGCGAACCGCCGGAAACGTGTCTGTCCGGGTGGCAGACGGGCTACTTGTGACACCAGCGGATGTGCCGTTCCAAGAGATGACCGCTGACAGCCTGTGCAAGATGTCGGTGATCTCTCCACCCGCACACAACGCGGTGCCACGTCCAACGTCTGGCTGGGCGCTACATCAGTCAGTCATGCGGACCCGGCCTGATGTGATGGCCGTGATTCATGCGCAGCCGCCTTTTGCGACGGCCGTCGCCGCACAACGGCGCGGGCTGGACGCGGTGCATTATTCCATTGCGGCCTTTGGCGGGGTGACTGTGCCGGTGGTCGACTACGCGCATTTTTCCAGCACCGCCCTTGCCCGCGATGTGGCCCGCGCGGTGGCCAGTCGCCACGGCTGCCTGATGGCCAACCACGGCGCGCTGACAGTGGGCAGGTCGCTTGAGGAAGCTGCGCATCGGATGGAAACTCTTGAAGAACTTGCCCGAATTGACACCTATACGCGGATGACCGGCACGCCTGTCCTTTTGTCTGCGGAGGAGGTGGCCGAGGTCATGGCGAGCCTTGCAGGATCGCGCCGCTAGCCCAATAGGTTCAGGCCAGCGGCTCCACCAACGTCAAACTGTGGTGCCGAGATTTGCCACAGGTCGCGCAGCGTCGCCTGATAAAGCGTCCGGTAGTCCGTGGTGTAGGCCAGATCACCGTCCACGAGATTGTCCAGCGAGGGGCGTTGGCCCGAGAAACCACCATGCACCCGTCCGCCGATTGCAAAGACCGGGGCAGCGGTGCCATGGTCCGTTCCGGTCGAGGCATTCTCGCGTGCGGTGCGCCCGAATTCTGAGTAGGTCAGGATTGTGACCTGATCCCACAGCCCAGCCTCTTTCATGATCCGCGCGAAAGCCGTGATGGCGGCAGAAAGGTCGCCAAGTAGCGCCTCATGTTCCCACGGTTGCTCATCGTGCGTGTCGTATCCGTCCTGCACTACTTTCAGAACCGGAACGTCAATGCCAGCATCAAGAAGGCGCGCGGCCATACGAAGTTGTTGGCCGATCTCTGAACCTGGGAAGTCCCAATGACGGTCACGGCTGGTTTCGAGCTTGCGCGCGATGGCGTCACCCATCACCTGCGCATTGTCGTAGGTCGACAGGATGTGTTCGAGCGGAGAGCCTGCAGGCTCCGGGCGCACAGCGTGTTGGCGACCGGGCAAGGCATGAAGCGTGTCGCGGAAGACGTCTTCGTCGCGCATGGCTGAAAAACGGCCATCGCCGATCATCGGACCCATGTCGCCACCCAGCACAATGCCGTCGGCGTCTTCGGTCGCAGGGGCACGCCCGTCGCCAAAGGCTGTGGCAATCCAGCCATCGCGCTCAATGCTGTCAGCCCCAAGGCCCGCGTTCCAGATTTCAATTGAGCGGAAGTGGGACCGGTTTGGGTTCGGATATCCCACCCCCTCGACAATCTGGACAGCACCTTCTTCCCAAAGGTCCGCAACCCCGCGCATTGCACCGTGCAGCCCGGTGTCAGCATCCAGTGAAAGCGTGGCGTCGCGGTTGATCCCGATCTGGGGCCGCAAGTTGCGGTAGCGGGGATCAGAGATGGGGACGACCGTATTCAGCCCGTCGTTGCCACCGGCAAGCTCAATGAGGATCAGGATATTGTCTTTTGGCGCAGTCGGGGTCGCGGCTTGAACAAAACCGGGGAGGGTGATCAAGGGCAGGCTCGCGACACCTGAACCGAGAGCAGACAGGAACTTGCGGCGGGATGGGGTGATGAGGGTCATTGGAACGTCCTTCCGGGTGGCGCGTCAGGTGTCGGGTGGGCGAAATTTTTGAAAGAAATCAAACCCCCCCACATTGGCTGACGGTGAGTGGCTATTTGACTTGATAAACGGGCGAGAGGGTCAGGTGACGCAAAAGCGCATCAGGGTCCGAAACGTACATCTCATCCCGCAAACCCTGCGCTGCGCGCGGCAGGGCGAGGACCGTCTTGGCAGCACGCGCGCTTTCGGGGCCGTTGCCCGACAAGGCGTTGAGCCAGTCGCGCCCAGAGGCATAGGTCACCGCCGGGATGACGGGGACAGCGCGGCTTTCGTAAGACGCCTCAACCGCGGCCTGGACAGAGGTTTCCCGCATCGCGTCTGACAGTCCGGCAAGGCCCAATACATTGGGGTTGCTGAAGCCCGTCACTAACTGGCCGGGGTGCAGGCCGATCTGCCGCGTCGTGTCCGCACGAAAGCGTTGGGCGGCTCGCACATACATCCAGGTCTCAGCAATCGGCCGGTTGGGATCATCGGCGCTGGGGCCATAAAGTTTTGAGTTTTCGGTTTGCTGCATCAGCGCCGGGAGATGAGTCGCAATGGCCTGCATCAGCGCGATGTCCGCGTCAGTGAGGTCAGGATTATCCGCCGTGAAACCATCCCAGGGCTCGAACTGAACCCATTGTGGATCGTCATCGCTGGGCAGCCCGGTCAGGCAGGCAGGCGTGCAATCGCCGGTGTAGAGATATAGGCTGGTGAAGTCCTCTGCGTCATTGTGTTCGAGCCAAAATGACAGCGACCGCCAGTTCTGTCCTGCAAAGCCCACGTCATAGAGAGTGAAATTGCCGCCATAGCCGTGACCCGGGTCGCGCACCTCAAGGTACGACGTAAAGATCTGTCCGACGCGGAAATCCTCCGGTGCGGCGGTGACTTGCTCTGCGACAGGTGCGGCGTCCATTCTCATAGATGGGTCGGCAGACGCCGCCGCCTCTATCTCAGAGGTCAGGTAGGTCAACGCGCTGGCGCGCGCTGAGGCTGTGGCCTCATTGATCCACCCGATGCCATGCGGCCAACCACCGACATTGGGCGGCATGAAAGGTTGCTGACCAAGCTCCTCGGCAAGCCAGATCAACTCGCGCCCGTCCGCGATTGAAAGACCAAAGGTGCGGATTGATCCGACGAGCAGCTCAATCGGGCTTTTGACCAGTCGCCCACGGTTCGCTTTGTCCCAAAAAGCATCGCTCAGGAACAGCGCTTCGAGGAGCGGTTTCATCTCAAGATCATTGGCCAGCCACAGCGCCGTCAGGCGCGCGATTTCCTGTTCATCGATTTCGTCCGAGACAAAGGTCAGCCAAAGCTTCTCAACGATGTAGGGCCCGAAGTCCGGATGCTTCAGTGTCAGATCCACAAGATCATCGGCATCATATCGGCCGGTCTGACCAAAGATGGTTTTCTTACCCGCGTCGAATTGCTCTGGATCCAGCCAGACGCGCGGCGCACCCTGATCTTCGACTGTGGTGCCGGTCAGCATCCGGGCCGCGGCGCGTACGTCGTCTTGGGTATAGCCGCGACCTTCGCCGAGGGTGAACAGCTCCAGAAATTCGCGCCCCAAATTCTCATTCGGCGCGTCTTTCACGTTTTCCGTGTTGTCGAGGTAGGTCAACATCGCGGGGTCGCGCAGAATGCCGCCAGCGAGGTCAGCGAAATTGCCAGCGGCATGGGTGCGGAACAGGCGGTTCTGCCGCGCCGTCCATTGGCTGTTTTCATGTTCGCCATAGCTGGTGGCGAAGTGATCCGACCAGAAAAGCACGAGCCGTTCTGTAAGTGGTGTGGGCGTTGCGGCCATTTCTGCGAACCACCATGCGCTGAGGTCTTCCAGCTCCAGCCAGCGGTTGGTGTAGAAAAGGTCTATGCGCGTTTGATCAAGCGTCCAGATGTGCGCGTAGGGATAATCCCAGTCATCGACCCAAGAAGGCATCGGGGTCGATGGTGCAGTGGCGAGACCGTCCAGCAGGTCATCGACGGCGTCGGCATAGGATTTGCCAGTCATCGCGTTGATTTCGTGCGGCGCCGCGCCAAAGCCAGTACGGCTGATCAAGTGACGCGCCTCCTCGGCGGTCATGGCGTCGGGGGCTGCCATCGCGGTCGTTGACATGGCGGCAAAGGCCGTGGCGAGTAGGGTTGGCTTTCGCAACATAGGTCATGATCCTCTCAGGGTCTTTCCGAAAGGTTAACATGCGCCGGCGCTCAGGAGTGTTACGTCTGCCAAGCGGATTTCATACAAAACCGTAATGTTTGGAGATGTCGGGTTTTAAAGCGAGGTGGACCGCTGGTTTGAGCCCAAAATACCGGACGCTACAATGGCACCAATCGTAGCTGCTCGGAGGACGTTGCTCACCGTGAGCTGGTTTCCAGCCAGGGCAAAATGTAAATTCTCAGATTATTTCGTCTTCATCAAACATCGGATCGTCGGCGAGCTGTGTTGAATGATCGTCCATTGCATTTTCAGCCTTCTTTACGGATTGCACCCGGGCAAGGTGAAACACGGCGTCACCCTCGTTCACGACAGGAAGCACGGCTCGGCCAACAATGATCCCATCAAAGGGTGCGACCACTTCGATCTCATCTTCACCGAAGGGATCAGAAACAAAACCTAAAATCTCGTCGCCACGCACAGGATCACCATCGGCCTTCAAACTCCGGAACAATCCTCCCATGGGCGCACGCAGCCATTTGCTTGACGCGCAGAATTGCGGTGGAGACTTGGCGGCTGCAACGCCCCTTCCAGATATCATATCCAGAGACTTCATTACTCTCAAAATCCCTGCTTGGCCGGCACGAACGGACACTTCATCGAACCGCAAGCCCTCACCCCCTTCGAAGAGAAGCACCGTTTTCCCCATGTCCATCGCTGAACGCCGAAGCGAACCCTGCCTGATCGGTGATTCCATGATTATGGGTGCCCCGAAAACATCTGCTAAGGCTCGCGCCTCCGCATCATTGGGCGAAACCCGAACCTGAGGGTAATTGATCCGATGGATCGCCGCTGAATGCAGGTCGACCCCAATATCCGAACGGGACACGATTTCATTGAGGAAAAGATGCGCGAGGCGCGCGGCGAGCGAACCGCCTTCGCTTCCGGGAAAGGATCGGTTCAGGTCACGCCGATCCGGTAGGTATCGCGAACGGTTGATGAATCCGAAAGAATTCACGATAGGAACGACAATCAACGTGCCTCGCAAGCCTCTCAGGGCCGGAGACTTCAACAGGCGGCGGACGATTTCAATCCCAATCACTTCGTCGCCATGCACACCTGCACTTACGAAGAACACGGGGCCATCTGTTTTCCCATGGACAATATGCGCCGACATATTGACCGGCGTATGGTCAGATAAAGAACTGACAGGAAGGTCGATCGTGCGGCGCTGTCCGGGCGGGATGATCTCGCCTCCGATCTCGAAGCCATTTCGCTTCAACATTAGCCTTTGCCCTTTGTCCTTGTCTTGCCGGGTTTGGCATGCTTTTCGAGAAATTCGATCATCTTTCCAGCAACATCGAGGCCGGTCGCTTTTTCCACACCCTCCAAACCAGGGGAAGAATTGACCTCCATCACGACAGCTCCGTGATTGGCGCGCAGCATATCGACGCCGCACGCGTTCAACCCCATGGCCTTGGCGGCTCTCACGGCCGTAGAACGCTCTTCTGGCGTCAGCTTGATCAATTGGGCCGAGCCGCCCCTATGCAGGTTTGAGCGGAATTCACCCTCAGCCCCCGTGCGTTTCATGGCGGCGATCACCTTGCCGCCGATAACGATAGCGCGAATATCCGTGCCGCCCGCTTCCTTGATGAACTCTTGGATGAGGATGTTCGTCCCAGATGCGCGAAAGGCCTCAACCACGGATTTTGCTGAACGGTTTGTATCGGCAAGAACAACGCCCAGTCCCTGCGTCCCTTCAAGCAGTTTGATCACAAGCGGGGCTTCACCAGCCACCTCTAGAACTTCTTCTGTCTGCTTGGGATCGTGGGCAAAGGTCGTCACCGGCAATCCAACCCCATCGCGCGCCAAAAGCTGCATCGAGCGCAGCTTGTCCCGCGACCTGCCGATGGCGACCGATTCATTCAGCGGATAGACACCTTGCATTTCAAACTGACGCAGCACGGCCATCCCGTAGAACGTGACTGACGCGCCAATCCGCGGGATCACGGCATCGTACTTCGGGAGTTTTTCGCCATTGTAGTAGATTTCGGGCCGGCGCGAGGCGATGGTCATATAGCACCGCAGCGTGTTGATGATATCAAGCTCATGGCCCCGTTCTTCGGCAGCTTCTTTGAGACGCTTGTGGGAGTAGAGCTCAGCATTTCGAGCGAGCATTGCGATTTTCATGTGAAACTCCCTTTTTTCGTTTTCAGTTTTGCAGATGCGAGCGATGTAAGATTGCGTTTGCCAGGGTCTACGAGGATGGAATGACCCCGCAGCGCGGTTCGACCGATTATCATCCGAAACTTCATCTCCGTCCTTTCGGTTAAAGATAGGTCTATTTTCCAAAGCCGGTTCGAAATCCGAAACTTCGTCCGGATCACGTACCGGCTTTCTGGAATCCCGCTTGTGTTCGTGATTTCGCGTTGATCGTGGATCGGGACTTCAACGTCTGTGTCACGGGAGTCATCATCAAACCGGGTATGGAAGTGAACCCACGGGACCCCGTCACGTTCGAACGCCACAATGTCGGTGGCATGCAGCGCAGACGTTCGGGCACCTGTATCGATCTTTGCTTTGAGATTCTTGAGCCCGAGAAGCGGAAGATCAACCCGCTCCTGCCAGCCAACAACGAGCATGAGAGTCGTCTCCACTTTCCATTACAACTTCTATTATCGCATCTCGTCAGCGCGATGCCAAATTTTTGGGTGGTTGCCAAGAATCCGACCTTCGCTTCAAACCTTTCAAGGCCGGCTTTGTCCCGTTAGGCCGACCTGGCTAGACCCGATCTCGGCCGATGGAAGAGCGGCAGCGCTTTGTTTCGTGTCTTGCTGTGGGTCGCCTTCTGAGCCGGATCTTCGGCCCCGCCTATACCGGCATTCTTTGCTCAAAAAGAACCAGTTGTGCCAATCAGCTGGGGAAGGTGATGACAAACACCGCCCCTTTGGCCGTTGCGTCCAGCGCGATGCTTGCGTCGTGCATGTCTGCAATCGCTTGCACGAGGCTCAGACCTAAGCCGTTACCAGGGGTCGAGCGGCTCGCGTCGCCGCGGAAGAAACGGTCGAAGATGCGGTCGCGGTGGGCGGGGGAGATGCCGGGGCCGTCGTCGCCGATGCGCAGGACGGTCTTGCCTTCGCTTTTCGTCAGGCTGGCAAAGACTTTGGCCGCATCGCGAGAGTGCTCAACAGCGTTTTCCAGCAGGTTGGAGATCATCTGTTCCAGAAGTTCCCGATCACCTCCAACGGTCAGGTCGGGCTCAACGGAGGCTGTGAACGTTTTGTGGGCGTCTGTGAAGACAGGCTCATAGGCGTCGGCGAGGTCGCGCATTGTTTTGGAGAGGTCCACCGTTTCGAACGCGGCCTTGCGCTTGCCTGCTTTGACCTCACCCAGCCGGAGGAGTGCATCAAAGATCCGCATCAATTGCGCTTGTGCCGCTTCGGCGGCATCAACGTGGGTGTCAACGGCTTGCGGGTCGTCCTGATCGCGGCGGATCAGTTCCAAGCGCCCGCCGATGTTGGTCAGCGGTGTGCGCAAGTCGTGTGCGACACCAACGGAGACAGCTTCAATATTGCTGTTCAGCGCGGCGACCTCATCCAGCATTGCGTTGATGCTGCCTGAGAGACGGTCAAACTCATCATGACGTCCGGTGATCGGCGCGCGGGTTGTCATCTCGCCCGTGCCCACGGCGGCGGTTGTCGCAGAGATCGCCTCAATCCGGCGGAACACTCGTTGGCTGACGAAATAACCGGTAAGGAGGGACAAGGGCAGAACAATCAGGAGCAGTGCAAAGGTGCCCAAAACCGCAAAGCTGAAGATGTCAGCGCGTTGTTCTGGCAGGAAGAGGGCGACCGAAAGGGAGTCGCCGCCGCGCAAGTAAACGCGCCGGGCGCGCACTTCCTGACCCAGTTCCGGGTGGTCGAGCCATGTGTAAGACCAGCCTTCGTCACCGTGCAGTCCGGGGTAGCCTGCGATTGGTTGATAATCTGCGGCACGCAGAACCCAGATCAGTCCGTCGTTCTCGGCGACCTCGTAGATATGGTCTTGGGCCCAGATCGTGTTGCCATCCTCCGCAATGGCTTCATTAATCAGCACGTCGCGCCCGCGCCCGTAGTAGGTGTCTTCGGCGTAGGTGATGGCCTCATCGATGTCCGAAGCAAGGCCGCGATCAATCTGCCACACAAGGAAGCTGCTGACGGCCCAGAGCAAGGCAAGGCAGACGACGACAAAAACGCCGGAAGCAATCAGCGTTTGCTGAAAAACGGTGGAGCCGAGGGTGTTATTCCGCGCTGATGACATAACCTGACCCTCTTACCGTGCGGATCATCTCGCTGTCGAAAGGTTTGTCGACCTTGGCGCGCAGGCGGCTCATGTGGGTTTGCACAAGGCTGGTCTTGGGGTCGAACCGGTAGCCCCAGACTTTTTCCAAAAGGATGGTGCGGGTGACGACTTCGCCGGGGTGCTGCATCAGGTAGTCGAGCAATTTGAATTCAAGCGGCGAGAGGTCAAGCAGAAATGACCCGCGATGTGCGGTGCGTTTCATACGATCAAGGCGCAGGTCGCCAAGCTGAAGGTGAGTTTCTTCGGGCGCAGCCTTTGGGCGGCGGGTGATGATCTTGAGCCGGGCAATGAGTTCCGACAGTGCAAAGGGCTTGAGAAGGTAGTCATCAGCCCCCGCATCCAACCCCTCAACGCGGTCGTCGATGCTCGTCCGCGCGGTCAGCATCAGAACGGGCGTGTCGACATTGGCGCCCCGGATCAGGCGCAATGCATCGACCCCATCCATGCCCGGCAACATGCGATCTAGTATGACTGCGTCGAAGCTATGGGAGGACAGCGCAAGGATGCCCGCTTGCGGATTGTCGTGCCATTGGGTGTCCCAGCCGGCCTCCTTTAGCCCGCGAGAGAGATATTGTGCCGTTTCGGTGTCATCTTCGATGATCAGGATCTGCATAGGCGCAGGTTAGAGCGCAAATCTCTCAATGGGAACAGATGTTTGTGCGGCCTCATCCACATCGGCGGCATCAAGACGGTGAGCCGCTCAAAAGTGTGCGAATTCAGTGATTGCGACAGATTATTGTCGCAGGTGCCCTTGTCACGAAAGATTTGACCCTACGTCAAGAATCACGCCAGTGTTCACTGGTGGGCCGTCACGGCCGACGTTCTAGGGAGGACTACAATGACGAAATTGCTTGCAACGACCATCATGACTGCCGCTGTTTTTGGCGGCACATCTGCAATGGCAGACGGGCACGGCACTAGCGCGTGTCTGATCACCAAGACCGACACGAACCCGTTCTTCGTGAAGATGCGCGAAGGCGCGCAGGCCAAAGCGGAAGAGTTGGGGATCACACTGAACGCCTATGCCGGTCAGGTGGATGGTGACAACGAAGCACAGGTTGCTGCGATTGAAACCTGCATCGCCAACGGCGCATCCGGTATCCTGATCACCGCGTCCGACACAGCCGCAATCGTGCCTTCGATCGAACAAGCACGCGAAGCAGGCCTGCTGGTCATCGCACTCGATACGCCGCTGGAGCCGATTGATGCGGCTGACGCGACATTCGCAACCGACAACTTCCTCGCTGGGGAACTGATCGGCGCCTATGCCGCTGCGAAAATGGGTGATGCCGCAGCAGACGCAAAGATCGCGATGCTTGATCTTGCCATCAGCCAGCCGACTGTTGGCGTGCTGCGCGACCAGGGCTTCCTGACCGGCTTTGGCATCGACATCAAAGACCCGAACCGCTGGGGCGACGAAGAGGATGAGCGGATCATCTGCAACGAAGTCACCGCCGGCAACGAAGAGGGTGGCCGGACCGCGATGGAAAACTGCCTCGCCGTCGATCCTGAGATCAACGTGGTTTACACGATCAACGAACCGTCCGCGGCTGGTGCTTATGAAGCCTTGTCAGCGATCGGTCGTCAGGACGACGTGCTGATCGTCTCTGTCGACGGTGGTTGCCCAGGCGTTCAGGACGTTGCGTCCGGTGTCATTGGTGCCACCAGCCAGCAGTACCCACTGTTGATGGCCTCGCTGGGTGTTGAAGCAATTGCACAATACGCCAAGGACGGCACACTGCCTGCGAACACCGAAGGCAAGAACTTCCTCGACACGGGCGTTGGCCTCATCGCAGCAGAGCCGGTTGATGGTGTCGACAGCCTGTCTGTCGAAGAAGGGCTGGAGCTTTGCTGGGGCTAAAGCCCAAAGCCAGCAACTCAAAAAAGGGGCGGGCAGCAGCCGTTGCCCGCCCTTTGTGCATCGAAAATCCACTCAAATGCGCTAACCTGACCCGACAGGGGGGATAAAAATGGCCGATACTCAGAGTTATGAGGACGCAGCGAAAAGCTCGTCAGATACTGATTTTGCCCAGTTTGAGGATGACCGCAAAGGCCTTTTGGGCAAGCTGCAGCATACATTGCATGTGAACCCTGCGCTGGTGCCGCTGATCATTCTTGTGATCGCGATCTCGTTCTTCGGGATGCTGCTCGGCCAGCGCTTTTTCTCGGCATCGACGCTGACGCTGATCCTGCAGCAGGTGCAAATTGTGGGTGTTTTGGCTGCGGCGCAGACGCTTGTCATCATTACAGCGGGGATCGATCTGTCCGTGGGTGCCGTGGCCGTTTTGTGCACGATCGTCATGGGACAATTCACCTTCCGCTATGGTCTTCCTGCGGAGATCAGTTTGCTGGTTGGGCTGGCCTTTGGTACTGGGATTGGAGCGATCTCCGGGTTTCTGGTCAGCCGCGTGAAGATCCCTCCTTTCATTGTGACGCTTGGCATGTGGCAAATCGTGCTCGCCTCGGCCTACCTCTTCTCTCGCAACGAAACGATCCGGTCGAGCCAGCTGCGCGAAGACGCGCAAACACTGCTGTTTCTTGGCAACCGGGTTGAGATCGGCGGGGCCAATTTCACCTTTGGTGTGATCCTGATGATCCTGATTGTTGTTATCCTGGCCTACTGCTTGCGCTCGACTGCCTGGGGTCGGCATGTGTACGCCGTGGGAGATGATCCCGAGGCCGCGCAATTGGCAGGCGTGAACGTGCAGGGCACGTTGATGTCGGTCTACGTGCTGGCCGGGTTTATCTGTGCCGTTGCGGCGTGGGTCATGATCGGGCGGTTCAGCGCGATTTCGCCCTCTGCATCAACCGGCGTGATCGGGAACATTCAGTCGATCACCGCGGTGGTGATCGGGGGTATCTCTCTCTTCGGGGGGCGCGGATCGATCTACGGGGCCTTCTTTGGCGCCCTGATCGTGGGTGTGTTTGAAATGGGCCTGCGCATGGCGGGCACTGACCCGCAATGGACATTCATGTTGATCGGCATGCTGATTATCGGCGCTGTCGCCATCGACCAGTGGATCAGAAAGGTATCAGCGTAATGGAACCTATTTTGGCAGGACGCAATCTAGTGAAGCGCTATGGCAAGGTCACCGCGCTCGACCACTGCGACTTTGAGCTTTACCCCGGCGAGATCCTTGCAGTGATCGGCGACAACGGCGCGGGGAAGTCGAGCCTGATTAAGGCGCTATCGGGCGCGGTTGTGCCCGATCAGGGGGAGGTGTTTTTGGAAGGCAAGCAGATGCACTTCCGCTCCCCCATCGATGCGCGGGAAGCGGGGATCGAGACGGTCTACCAAACCCTTGCCATGTCGCCTGCGCTCTCGATCGCGGACAACATGTTCATGGGCCGCGAGATCCGCAAAGAAGGCTTCATGGGCAAGTACCTCAAGCAGCTCGACAAGAAACAGATGCAGGATTTCGCACGCAAGAAGCTGTCGGAACTGGGGCTGATGACGATTCAGAACATCAACCAAGCGGTTGAAACGTTGTCAGGTGGTCAGCGCCAAGGTGTCGCTGTGGCGCGCGCAGCCGCCTTCGGGTCCAAGGTGATCATCCTCGACGAACCGACAGCCGCGCTGGGCGTGAAGGAAAGCCGCAAGGTGCTGGAGCTAATCCTTGATGTGAAATCGCGGGGCATTCCGATCATCCTGATCAGCCACAACATGCCGCATGTTTTTGAGGTTGCGGATCGCATTCACGTGCACCGCTTGGGCAAACGCCTCTGCGTGATCGATCCCAAAGAGCATTCGATGTCGGATGCGGTGGCTTACATGACCGGAGCGAAGGAACCGGCCGTCGCGGCCTAACGCGGGGCGAGTGTGTCGCGCAGGCGCAGCGCGCTGTCGAGTCGGCACGACTGTCCGGGGCGTTTCTCTTCGATTTGCGCGATCAGCTCTTCAGCGGCCAGCGATCCCATCGTGCGGTGCGGGACATGCACCGTTGTCAGCTTTGGCGTCACGAGCGTCGTCAGTTCAATGTCGTCGAACCCTGTGATGGACACCTCCTGCGGAACTTTGATTCCAAGATCGCGGGCGCTTTGCAGGGCGCCGATGGCGAGGACATCATTGATGCACATCACCACGGATGGCGGATTTGAGGTCCGCATCAGGTTTGAGAAGGCGGCAGCACCGCTTTCAAACGCATATGGCGCTTCGATTAGAGGGGCAGAGGCCGGGTCGAGGCCGGCCTCTGCCAAAGCCAGATGAATACCCGCGACGCGGTCGGTTGCGCGGTCGTTGCCTAAACGGATGCCAGAAATGACGCCGATGTTGCGGTGGCCTTGCGCGATGACATGCCGCGCAAGTGTCGCCATCGCAGATTTGTTGTCGAATCCGATTGCTGTGTGGGCCGCGTTCTCGCGGTGCGCCCAAGCCAGCAAATAGGGGATGCGCCGGGTGTGCAGATAGTTGTAGACCGCCGGGTCGCGTTCATACCCGATCAGCAAGAGCCCGTCCGCACCCCGCGCAATCAGCGTTCTGATTTGTTCGGCCTCTAGTTCCGGGCGGTAGGCCGTGCTTGAGACGAGCAGTGTGTACCCCTTGTCGTTTAGTGTTTCCTGAAACGCTTGCAGGCCGCGCGCGAAAATCGCGTTCTCCATTGTGGGGATGATGGCGCCGATAGTTTGTGTCCGCTTGGCGGCCATGGCGCGGGCGCCGAAGTGCGGGGTGTAACCCAGCTTTTCAACCGCGGCCGCCACTTTCTCGCGTGCTTTGGGCGAGACCTGATCAGGCGTGTTCAGAAAGCGAGAGACGGTCGCCGTTGATACCTCCGCCGCGCGGGCGACGTCTTCAAGGGTAGGTTGGGCAAAGGTATCAGGCATAAATGCATGTATCTCGGGACGGCGTTTGCGGGCAAGACTATCGGACTTCCGACGAAAATGTAAGCGCTTGCATTTTAGTCATGTAAGCGCTTACATGACGTCACGTGAGTCGGTGCAGTGGGGAGGCCGCGCCGGCTCGCGCCGCTTGTCCCATGCCGCATCCCCGCGATCCGCAATCAAGGATTTGTCCTATGACCCGAGAGTATTTGAAGCGCGCTACGCTGACCCCCAAGTCCGGCTCGTCCGATGTACATGACACCGTTGTTTCGATCCTCAATGATATTGAGGAAGGCGGCGACGCCAAAGCGCTCGAATACGCGGCCAAGTTCGACAAATACGATGGCAACGTGATCCTTACCCAGGAAGAGATTGATGCCGCAATCGCGCTGGTGCCCGAAAAGTTGAAGGCAGACATCCGGTTCGCACATGACAACGTGAAACGCTTTGCAGAGCTACAGAAAAGCACCGTTGCGAACGTAGAAATGGAAATTCAGCCTGGTTTCATCGCCGGGCAAAAGGCGATCCCTGTGGATGCCGCTGGCTGCTACGTGCCCGGCGGACGTTACAGCCACATCGCCTCTGCCGTCATGACAGTCACCACAGCGAAGGTCGCGGGCTGTCAGCACATCGCGGCCTGTTCGCCACCACGCCCCGGCATCGGCATTGCCCCTGCAATCGTTTATGCCGCCCACATTTGCGGCGCCGATAAGATCATCGCGATGGGCGGTGTGCAGGGCGTCGCCGCGATGACGTTCGGCCTGTTCGGCCTGCCACCCGCAAACATCCTCGTCGGTCCAGGCAACCAGTTCGTCGCTGAAGCCAAGCGTATCCTCTTCGGCCGCGTCGGTATCGACATGATCGCCGGACCGACCGATAGCTTGATCCTCGCTGACAAAGACGCGGATCCACATATTGTCGCGACCGACCTGGTGAGCCAGGCAGAGCACGGATACAACTCTCCAGTTTGGCTTGTCACGGACAGCCGCGACTTGGCAGAGGATGTGATGAACCGCGTGCCGGACCTGATCGCCGGTCTACCCGACGTGAACGCCGACAACGCCGCCGCCGCATGGCGCGACTATGCAGAGGTGATCGTTTGCGCTGACCGCGAAGATATGGCGGCCTGCTCAGACGAATACGCGCCAGAGCACCTGACCGTGCAAGCCGCCGACCCCGATTGGTGGTTGGACCGGCTGACGTGCTACGGCTCGCTTTTCTTGGGCGAAGAGACGACGGTGTCCTATGGCGACAAGGCGTCAGGCACAAACCACGTGCTGCCAACGTCGCGGGCGGCAGGCTACACCGGTGGTTTGAGCGTGCACAAATACATGAAGATCGTCACGTGGCAGCGCACAACGCGGGAGGCCTCAAAAGAGGTCGCGATTGCGACAGCACGGATCAGCCGTTTGGAGGGCATGGAAGGGCATGCCCGGGCGGCGGATGTCCGGCTGGCAAAATACTTCCCCGGTGAGAATTTTGATCTGACGGCAGAAGAATAATCTGATGGCCAGCCCCGACACGCTTTTTGATCTGTCCGGTAAGGTCGCCTGCGTCACCGGTGCAAGTTCTGGCCTTGGGCGGCAGGCGGCGCATGTGCTGGCGGAGGCAGGCGCGAAGGTTGTGGGCGTGGCGCGGCGCGGCGCGGCGCTTGAAAGCCTTTGCGACGAACTGGGGTCGGTGGCGGTTGGTGTCAGCGGTGATGTCGCGGATCGCGGGAAACTACCGGAGCTTGTCGATGCGATCAAATCGCCATTTGGTGCGCCTGATATCTTAGTGCATGCAGCAGGCCTGAATACGAGGGAGCCTGCAGATACCGTCACAGATACCGGTTGGGATGCCACGCTTGCGGTGAACCTGAGCGCGCCGTTCTTTCTCAGCCAGGCGCTTATCGGTGCGATGAAAGAGAAGGGCTGGGGGCGGATTGTGAACTTCGCCAGTCTGCAAACTACACGCGCCTTTCCTGGTGGGATTGCCTATGGGGCTACCAAAGGCGGCATCGGTCAGTTGACCCGCGCGATGGCCGAAGCCTGGTCCCCGCATGGCATCACCGCGAATGCAATTGGGCCGGGGTTTTTCCCGACAGAACTGACGCAGGCCGTTTTTGATGATGCGGATCGTGCCGCGCGCAACGCCGCGCAGACGTGCGTCGGGCGGAACGGGGAAATGGACGATATCGATGGACCGATCCTTTTCCTGTGCTCGGATGCGTCGCGGTACGTGACAGGGCAGGTCCTGATGGTGGATGGGGGGTTCACGGCGAAATGAAAGCACTGGTTTACGACGGGAAAGAAACGCTTAATTACCGCGATATGCCGGAGCCGGAACCGGCGGCGGGTGAGCATCTGATCAAGGTTGAGGCCGTGGGTATCTGTGGCTCTGACATGCACGCCTATCACGGCACCGATCCGCGACGCCCTGCACCGTTGATCCTGGGGCATGAGGCTGCCGGGCATATCGTGGGGGGAGACCGCGACGGAGAGCGGGTGACGGTCAATCCGCTCGTGATCCCCGAAGAGAACGAATACACGCGCACAGGGCGTGAGAATATCAGCCCGACGCGCGAATTGCTTTCTATGCCACCGCGCGAAGGTGCTTTCGCGCAGTATCTGCGTGCCCCGACGGAGAACCTCGTGACCGTTCCCGACGCAGTGCCGCTTGCCCATGCGGCGATGGCGGAGCCGTTGGCGGTGTGCTGGCACGCGGTGAAACTCGCACTGCGCGCGGTGTCCGAAGGTGCAGACCGTCGGGCGCTTGTGATTGGTGGCGGTGCAATCGGCGTAGGATCTGTCCGGGCCTTGGCTGCGATGGGCATCGAGGACATCACCTTGGTCGAGCCCAACATTGCGCGTTGCGCCTTCGTCCGCGATGCTGTTGGCATCAATGCTGTCGAAAGCGTCGGCGACGCACGGTTCGGCATCGTGATCGACGCGGTGGGTTATGCTGTCACAAGGGCGGCGTCATGCCGCGCGATCAAACCCGGCGGTGTAATTGCGCACATCGGTTTGGGCGACGGCGAAGGCGGCCTCGATATCCGCTACATGACCCTGCAAGAGGTCACGTTTATTGGCACCTATTGCTACACCAAGCAGGACTTCCGCGAGACGGCAGAGGCGATTTTTGATGGTCGCCTCGGTGATATGAGCTGGACTGAAATGCGTGCGCTTGCGGATGGCGCGGAGGCCTTCAGCGCGCTTGATGCCGGCGATGTCGCGACCCCGAAGATTATTCTGACACCCTGGAGTTAACCCAATGATGCACAACAAGGCGGGCTACCAATGAACATAGACAAAAAGATCGTAGATGATCTTGTCGCCAACGACGTCTCTTTTGTGACCACCGTGCCGTGTAAGCAGTTGGCCGGTGTGATCGACGAGGTGGAGAACCGCGAAGGCATTTTCCACATCCCTTCGAACAAGGAAGATGAGGGCATGGGCCTTTGCGCCGGTGCGCATATGGGCGGCAAGCGCCCGATGATCATCATGCAGAACACCGCGATTGGCGTGACGATCAACACGCTGGCGACGCTGATCCAGTTTTACCGGATGCCATTACCAATGCTGATCTCTTACCGGGGTGAGCTACGGGAGCCTGTGGCTTGTCAGGTGGAAATGGCTGTTCATACCAAAGCGCTGCTCGCGCAGTTGAACATCCCGACCTACCACTTCCATTGGCAGAAGGACGTCGAGGAATTCGACAACATCCTGAAGTACACCTTCATGTGCAACAAACCCGTGGCGATC
>JAHDEX010000026.1:19843-34981 GCA_020628545.1 Paracoccaceae bacterium
TCCTGACCGACGCCAACTTCTGGGGAGGCTATGGCGACCAATGATCCGTTCTGAGATTTTGAAAGAGATTGCCCCGATCCTGCGTCCGCATTTGGTGGTCTGCAACATCGGCATCCCGTCGCAGGAATTGCACGCAATTGATGACCAGCCCACGAACTTCTACATGCTGGGCACAATGGGGCTGGCCAGCTCTATCGGCTTTGGTCTGGCACTCGCGCAGCCCAAAACGGTCATTTCCATCGACGGTGACGGCTCGGTTCTGACGAACCTCGGAAACCTGCCGACCATCGCCAACAATCCGACCGACAACTACATTCTGATGATTATCGACAACGGCTCTTACGGCTCAACCGGGGACCAGCCGACCTACGCGGGCAAAAAGACCAAGCTGGAAGCGGTCGCAACCGCTTGCGGGTGCGAAAACGTTGTGACTTGCCAGGCTGAAGACACCGGTAAGGTCCTGCAAGATGCCATCGATAGCAAGAAGATGACGATCATCGTCGTGAAGTGTGAAAGCGGCAACGCCAAGATGCCAGTGATCACGATGGACCCCGTCGTGATCAAGCACCGCTTCATGGAAGCGGTCGCCTCGTAATGACAGCCGCCGCGCGTATTCATTCCACCGAAGACGCGCGGCGGATCGCCAAACGGCGGCTGCCTTGGATGGTGTTTGATTACATCGACGGGGCGGCTGGCAATGAAAGTGGTGCGGACCGGCATCGCGCGGCTTTGGATCAGGTCACGCTGAAGCCACGCATCTTGCGGGATGTGAGTGATCGGGATCTTTCGAAGAACATTTTTGGTGTGAAGGCCGCGCGCCCGTTTGGCATTGCGCCGATGGGGATGTGCAACCTGTCGGGGCCCGGTGCCGATCTAATGCTCGCCCGTCTTGCGGCCAAGCATCAGGTGCCGCATGGGGTGTCGACGGTGGCATCAACGCCGCTGGAAAAGATCATCGAAGTGGCGGAGGGGCACGCCTGGTTTCAGCTCTACTTCAGCGGCGATGGGACCGGCACATTCAAACTCGTCGAACGGGCGAAAGCGGCGGGTTATGAAACGCTGGTTCTCACCGTTGACGTGCCCGAAGTCGGCCGCCGCCCGCGCGAGTTGCGGCACGGTTTCAAGATGCCTTTCAAAATAGGCCCCAAGCAGTTCATCGACTTCGCGCTGCACCCACGCTGGTCGATCTCGTCACTACTCGCAGGCAAGCCCGACATGGCGAACTTCCAGATGCCAGGTTACGCCTTTGATCGTACCGAAAGCCGCGCGAAGGCCACGTGGGATACGCTCGCCCGCCTGCGCGACATGTGGTCTGGCAATCTTGTGGTGAAGGGGGTGTTGGACCCTGACGACGCGGTGCAACTCAAAACCTCGGGCGTCGATGCGATCCAGGTATCCAGTCACGGCGCACGGCAGCTTGAAAGCGCACCATGCCCTATTGAGGTGCTGCCGGTGATCCGCAACGCGGTTGGCCAAGACTACCCGCTGTTTTTCGACAGCGGGTTGCGATCGGGGGAGGACGTCTTGAAGGCACTCTCCCAAGGCGCTGACTTCGCCTTCTTCGGACGCCCCTTGCAATTCGCCATCGCGGCAGGGGGTGAGGCTGGGCTGAACCAACTTTGGTCCGTCCTGAGTGACGAGTTGTCAATTGCGATGGCGCAGGTTGGCGTTCGGAACTTGCGCGAAATCAAAGCCAGCAACTGACGTCCCAAGTTTTCTTGACTCAAAGCCACAGCACCCATTACTAAAGAATTAATAGACCGCTTTGAGGATCAAACGTTGGCCCGTCGTCGCACAGAAATGCTCACCGATGTTGAGCTTGAGCTTATGATCGCCCTTTGGAAGATCAAATCGGGCAGCGTGCGCGAGGTGATGGCAGCTCTCGAAGACGGGGGTGACCGGGCCTACACGTCGATTGCGACGATGATGAAGATCCTTGATGAAAAAGGCTACGTCACATCAGAACGCCGGGAGCGTACGCTCATTTACGCGCCCGCTGTACAGAAGAGCGACTATGAGGGGCGCTCTTTGAAGAACCTGTCAAATGCACTGTTTGGAGGAACACCGACTGCGCTTGTTGCGCGACTGGTGGATGACGGTGAACTGACAGACGAGATGATCCAGGAAATCAAAAAGATCATCGATACGAGGATCAAGAAAGATGACAGCGCATGACATCGTAGGGGGGGTGGTCTGGGGACACTTGATGGTCCTGATGGCCGCGTTGGTTTTTGCTGTATTTGAGGTTTTCTTCGCCCTGAGTGGGCAACGACGACATTTCCAGACCCGCAGACGGGCCGGACTGGCCGTATGCGCCAGCGTGATGGTGCTGCCGTTTGCATTGCCGTTCCTGATGGCCACACCTTATGCGGCGTCGGTCAACGTCACGGATGCGGTTGTGGCGCAATATCTGAAGGGCAACATCGCGATCAGCGCGTTTGAAATGGAAGCGCTGGTGGACCTGCGGAAGACCTGGGTGCTCGAAACGGCCAAAGGAGCGAGCGTCTTTGGGAAGGCCATTTTGGTCGTGCTTGCTGTAGCCGCATTAGCCCGGACCGCGTATTTGCTGATTAACGTGCAACGGATCAGACGCGCGATTTTGGAAGGTCGGGTTCTGCGGCAGACGCGGCGGCTGAGCGTCGTGGTGTCCCCCACCGTCGAAGTGCCCTTCACGACGCGCGGCTTGTGGCGGTACTATGTCGTGATCCCCTCAAGCCTGCTGCGCGACCCCACCGCTGTCAGCATGACATTGGGACATGAGCTGCAACATATCCGGCAATGTGATGTGGATGCGGAAGTGATGCTCGCGTTGGCCTCCCCCGCGCTGGTTCTCAATCCCGGCTATTGGTATCTGTCTGGGCGTATTCGCAAGCTGGGTGAGCTGGCCTGCGATAGGGCCTATCTGGCACGCCGCTTGAAAGATGCGCATTCATATTCGCTGCGTTTATTGAACATCGCACGGCGCGCCGCTGCCGCGACGCCCCGGCAACCAGCGGCCTTTGGCGTGCCATTACTTGGTCGGCCGCTGCCATGGCTTGCACGCAAGTCGATGCTCAAAAGCCGGATTGTTGAGATTGCGACGGACCTTGATCGTCCTGCCCGCGAGACCAAGTGGGGTGGCGTGGTCCTGTCCTGCACCTTGTGTCTGGCCGTCTTTGCGGGCGCGACATCGCTGTCGAATGCAAGCGACTGGAGCCATGAGCGGATCATGCTGTCCACTGTGGTGAACCTTGAGCGCATCAATGAGTTGAATACGCTGGCACAGCGCAGCTGGTAGCACACGCAGTTTTTTCTTGGCGGATAGCTGATTTGGCGCAACCCTTCCCCTAGGTCGTTTTGGGGAGGATGACATGGCACTCGATTCGCGTGTTCAGGGGTGGGCGGATGCCTACAACAGGGATGGCTATGTCGGCGGTGTGCCAATTGTGTCAGAAGCTGAGGCGCTGGACCATCGCAGATCGATGGAGCGAGCTGAGACGGCCTTGGGCGCCTCGATGCACTACAAGTCGAAGGCCCATACGATTCTGACGTCGCCTTATGAATTGGCGACCCATCCAGTGATGCTTGATCTTGTGGAAGCACTGATCGGGCCGGATATTCTGCTCTATAATGTGACCTACATCATCAAAGAGCCCGGCTCGACCTCTCATGTGTCCTGGCATCAAGACCTAACCTATTGGGGGTTGAGCCATGATGATCAGGTCTCGGCATGGCTCGCCCTATCACCAGCGAATGAGACGAGTGGGTGCATGCGGATGCTGCCGGGCAGCCATACGCAGGGCATGGTGCGGCATGAGACGACAGAAGACGATAGCAACGTGCTGCTGCAAGGGCAGACCGTGCAGGGGATTGACGAGAGTGGTGCAGTGCTGTGTCCGCTGCGCCCGGGCGAAGCCAGCTTTCATCACGGGTGGACGCTGCACGCGTCGATGCCGAACGTCAGCGACGACCGGCGGATCGGGTTGAATATCCAGTATCTTGCGGCGCATGTGCGCCAGACCAAGCATGATCTGGATACGGCGATGGTGGTCCGGGGTTCGGATCGCTTTGGGCATTTTGGTGTTGATGTGCCTGCGACAGCTGATCTGGACCCGACTGCGCTGCAGCGGCAGGTGGCATTAGAAAAGCTGCATGTCGAGACGGCGGGGACGGCTTAGGCGCCTCGCATCATCGCACCTGCTGCGAGAACCAACAAAACCGTCGTGATCGGACCCCATAGCAGCCTTTCGGGGCGTGACGGCGTGATCCAATTCAGAATGGCGGAGAGGACAGAGACCACAACGGTCACCCAGCCCGTCCATCTTGGCCAATGCGGCCAATTTCCCAGAGCGGACAAGATACTCAGCGCCATGAACAACAGTAGGAAGATCGAAAACGCCGCGATGATCCTGCCCGATTGAGGTAGCGGGCCATCGTGCTGGCCGCCTTGTGTCATTCGACCCCATGGTGCGCCGCAGATCAAGGCGATCTGAAAGCAGATCACACCTACGATGAGTACAGCATAGATTGGTCCGATGAGCGACATCATGAGTGCATTGAGCGCCGTTTCTGTGTGCCGCAACAGTTGTTCCGGAATGAGCAACCGATACATGATAAACGGAGCGCATGGAAAGACCCGAGCGCTTGCGCGGTGAGGCGTGTTCGTGCATTGTTCTGCTTTAAGCGGAGAAGCGATATGGCCGAAGGATCAAAGCTGAACGGGACCTTGCGGCGTTTCATTGAGGATCAGAAGGTCTTTTTTGTTGCGACCGCAGCACGTGATGGACGAGTGAACTTGTCGCCAAAGGGGGCAGACAGCCTCCGCATCATTAGCGACACCCATGTCCGCTGGTTAAACTTGTCGGGGAGCGGCAATGAAACCGCGGGACATATCAAGCAGACCAATCGGATCACAATGATGTTCTGCGCGTTTGAAGGCGATGCTTTGATTCTCAGGCTTTATGGTCGCGCCACGATCAAGCATCCACATGATGAGGGTTGGTCTCAGGCAATTGCCGACTTCCCTCAGATGGCAGGCAGCCGTCAGGTTTTTGACGTTGAAATTGACAGCGTGCAGACCTCATGCGGGACGGGTGTGCCGATCATGCCGTTTCAGGAAAGCCGCGTAGAGACAGAGTTGCTGCCATTCTACGCGGACATGGGGCCTGACGGGGTCGACGCCTATTGGCGGAAGAAGAACCTACAAACCATTGACGGGTTTGATACTGGCCTCCTGAAAGATCCGGCAGACTGACCCGCTTAAACTTTCCAGAAACAAAACACACCCCAACTGATCGCAATCCCGAGCGGCGCCCACAGTGGCATTCCGAAGAACCCGAGCCAGCCCAGGAAGATGAACGCCGTGCCAAGGCAGGTCAGGAACAGACGGTCACCGCGTGTCGTGGTGAGGCCCAACGCCCCCTTCCGCTCATCCCCGCCGGGATATTTTATCTCCAGCACCGTCAGCACGCCCATCGCGCTGAAGAGGCCGATAAAGACGAGGGCCGTTGGCCAGGTCCATGCCATCCATCCCAGCATATTAAACTCTCCCCATCGCGAAGCCCTTCGCGATGTAGTTGCGGACGAAGTAGATCACGATTGCGCCCGGAATGATTGTCAATGTGCCTGCCGCTGCCAACAGGCCCAGTTCATAGCCCGCCGATGACGCCGTCCGGGTCATCGTCGCGGCAATTGGCTTTGCCTCAACTGCCGTGAGGGTCTTGGCGAGCAGCAGTTCTACCCAGGAGAACATGAAGCAGAAGAAGGCCGCGACGCCGACGCCCGCTTTGATGGTCGGGATGAAGATCGTCACGAAGAAGCGCGGGAAAGAGTAGCCGTCGACATAAGCTGTCTCATCCAGTTCCTTTGGAACGCCCCCCATGAAGCCTTCCAAGATCCAGACCGCCAGCGGGATATTGAAGAGGCAGTGCGCCAAGGCGACCGCAAGGTGTGTGTCGAAGATGCCGATGGCTGAGTAGAGCTGGAAGAAGGGCAGGGCGAACACGGCTGCTGGGGCCATCCGGTTGGTGAGCAGCCAGAAGAACAGCTGCTTGTCGCCGAGGAACCGATACCGGCTGAACGCATAGGCGGCAGGCAGGGCAACTGCGATTGAGATGACGGTGTTGAGCGTCACATAGATGATCGAGTTGATGTAGCCCCAATACCACGTCGGGTCGGTGAAGATCGTCTGATAGGCCTCGAGCGTGAAGGTCTGCGGGAAGAGTGAGAACCCTGCGAGGATCTCATTCGTCGTCTTAAAGCTCATCGCAACAAGCCAGTAGATCGGCAGCATCAGGAAGAGGATATAGACGATGGGGACGATGGAACGTTTTTGCATCGAACCCTCCTTTAGTTCAGGTCGTCTTTGGTCATGAGCGTGTAGAACAGCCAGGACACAAAGAGCGTGATTGAGAAATAGATGAGTGACATCGCCGCTGCTGGACCAAGGTCAAACTGACCGAGCGCGATTTTGACGAGGTCGATGGACAGAAGCGTTGTGGAGTTGCCCGGTCCACCGCCCGTCAGCACGAAAGGCTCGGTGTACACGTTGAAGCTGTCCATGAACCTGAGCAGGATCGCGATGGTCAGGACGTTCTTCATCTTGGGCAGCTGGATATAGCGGAACACGCTCCAATTGCTCGCCCCGTCGATCTTCGCCGCTTGGTAGTATGCATCGGGGATTGAGACGAGACCAGCATAGGACAGCAGCACGACCAGCGACGTCCAGTGCCAGACGTCCATTGTGATGATCGTGGCCCAGGCCGCAATCGGGTCCTGCGTCATGTCGTAGTTGATACCAAGGACATGGTTCAGGAAGTAGCCCAGCAAGCCAATGTCGGGCAGGGCAAAGATGTTCCACATCGCGCCAACGACGTTCCAAGGGATGAGCATCGGTAGCGCCATCAGGACAAGGCACACCGGTACCCACGGCCCGCTGCGGGGCATTGAGAGGGCGATGGCAATGCCGAGCGGCACCTCGATGATGAGGATCAGGAAGGTGAAGAGGAACTGTCGCCCGAGGGCGGCATGGAACCGCTCTGACGTCAGGATCTGTTCAAACCACGTCAGCCCTTCCCAGAAGAAAAGGTTATCGCCAAACGTTTCCTGAACCGAATAGTTAACGACCGTCATCATTGGGATCAGCGCGTTGAAGGCCACAAGGAGCAGCACTGGCAGCACAAAGAACCAGGCTTTTTGGTTTTCGGTTTTCATGATGCGGCCTTTTCGGTCGCGAGCCAGCCGTCGGCGTAAACGCGCGTCTGGTTCGGTTGGAATTGCAGGTGAACAGTGTCACCTTGGATTGGGGCGGGGCCGTTGGTGATCGCGGCGACCTTCTGGTCACCGGCCATCGCCTCAATCACCAGATGGCGCCCGACGTCAGAGACGCGGCGGACCTGCGCGGGAATGCCACTTTCGCCGAGGGAGACAAACTCGGGCCGTACGCCAATCTCAATCCCCTTGCTGTCCTTCGCGGTCACTGCGCCTTCGACGGCAACAGTCTGACCTTGGAAGAAGGCACCGCCATCGCGCAGCTCAGCAGGCAACACGTTCATGCCGGGTGAGCCGATGAAATGGCCGACGAAGGTGTGCGCAGGACGTTCAAACAGTTCGACCGGCGTGCCGATTTGCACAACCTCGCCCTCTTGCATGACTACCACTTGGTCGGCGAAAGTCAGCGCCTCTGTCTGGTCGTGGGTCACGTAGATCATCGTAGCGCGGACGCGCTGGTGCAGTTCCTTCAATTTTGAGCGCAGTTTCCACTTCAGATGCGGGTCGATCACAGTGAGCGGTTCGTCGAACATCACGACGTTCACATCATCGCGCACCAAACCGCGCCCCATCGACAACTTTTGCTTGTTGTCGGGGGCAAGACCCGCTGCACGGCGGTCGAGCATGTCGGTGATTTCCAGCATCTCTGCGATTTCGGACACACGCCGTTCAATCACCGCCTCATCCACGCCGCGGTTCTTCAGCGGGAAGGCGAGGTTTTGGCGCACCGTCATCGTGTCGTAGATCACCGGGAACTGGAAAACCTGCGCGATGTTGCGTTGGTCTGGCAGCAAGGGCGTCACGTCATTGCCGTCAAAAAGCACCTGTCCTTCGGATGGGATCAGAAGGCCGGAGATGATGTTGAGCAAGGTGGACTTGCCGCAACCCGATGGACCCAGCAGTGCGTAAGCCCCGCCGTCTTCCCAATCGACGTCGATTTCCTTGAGGGCATAATCATCTGGCCCCTTGGGGTTCGGCATATAGCTATGCCGCATGTTCTTGAGTGTTATTCGTGCCATCGCCTTTGCCTTATGCGACCCGGCTGCCATCAGGCGCGAAGTACAGGCACGCGCTGGCATCCATATAAAACGTGTGATCCTCACCAATGCGGTAGGGGTGTGTGCCATGAGAGAGCGAGACCCAGCCTTTGCCGTGCAGGTCAAAGTGGGCGGAGCTTTCAGAGCCACTGAGTTCCGTGACGCTGACCTTGCCTGACAAGGGAACCGTTGCAGTGGCGGTCGCTGTCGGCAGGATGAAGTTTGGGCGGACCGCGACGGTGTAGTTACCGTCGCTCAGGCCGCTTGCGTCTCCGATTGCGGGCCACCGAATGTCGCCCATCACGAGCGTGTCACCTTCCTTGCGTACAGGCGCGTCGTTGATCGGCGGGTCGGAGAAGACTTGCGCGGCGGTGAGCGTCGCAGGTGCCCGATAGATCTCAGCCGTTTTGCCGAATTGCGCGACGGAGCCGTCCATCATCAAGGCGGTCATGCCGCCAAGCAGGAGCGCTTCTTCCGGTTCCGATGTGGCGTAGACCACCACCGCGCCGCGACCTGCGAAAAGCTCCGGCAACATCTCCCGCAGTTCCTCGCGTAGCTTGTAGTCGAGATTCGCGAGCGGCTCGTCGAGGAACACCGCCTGACTGTCCTTCGCAATCGCGCGGGCGAGGGCACAGCGCTGCTGCTGACCACCCGAAAGCTCATGCGGCCGCCGTTTCAGCATCGGGCCCAGTTTCAGGATATCCGCTGCCTCTTGCACGCGGCCATCGATCTCGGACTTCGCCATGCCTGCAACCCGCAGGGGGGAGGCAATGTTGTCGTAAACGGTCATATGCGGGTAGTTCACGAAGAACTGGTGGACGAGGCTGATCTTGCGCTTCTGCGTGCTCAGGCCAGTCACGTCGACGCCATCCATTTCCATTGTGCCACTGGCGATGGGGTCGAGTCCTGCCATCATCTTGATCAGGGAGGTCTTCCCGGCGCCTGTCTCACCAAGAAGGACATTAAAATGTCCGGTCTCAAGCGTCAGGCTGGTGGGCTTTATATGGGTCACGCCCTGCACCACCTTGGTTATGTTCTTTAGCACCAGGGCCATAGTTCACCTATTTTCGTAAGATCCGCCTCGCTGGCGGGCGTGCGCTGGGGCCCCGAGAGAGTGGGGCCCCAGCTGTCGTCAGTCCGCAGGGAGAAGGGACTTAAGACCGACGTTAATTGGCCGACCAGCGGGCAACGAGTTCGTCATAGTTGACGGTCTCACCCTGTGGCTTCTCGTTCTCCAGTGGTGGCTTCGCGCCGCCATTGGCGTACCAGAATTCCGCGTCCTGCTCTTCGTTGAGACGTGGGCCACAGCCGCCATAGACGTTCTGGGCTTCGTCTGCGCGCTGCATCCGGGCCATGGTGATGTCCATCTCTTCGGCCAGACGATCCATCGCTTCTTGCGGTGTGAAGGCGCCAGAGTTCACGTCACCAATCTGCTGCCACCAGATCTGGGCCAGCTTTGGATAGTCAGGCACGTTGACGCCAGTTGGCGACCAGCGGACCCGATCAGGGGAGCGGTAGAATTCCACCAGACCACCTAGTTTTGGTGCGCGTTCTGTGAAGCTTTCGTGGTTCACCGAACTGTCGCGGATGAAGGTCAGACCCACATGGGACTTCTTCACATCGACAGTCTTCGACGTCACGAACTGGGCATAAAGCCATGCAGCCTGTGCACGATCAGCCGGGGTGGACTTGAGGAACGTCCAGGACCCCACGTCCTGATAGCCAACCTTCTGGCCTTCGGTCCAATAAGGGCCGTGCGGGGAAGGGGCCATGCGCCACAATGGGTTGCCGTCGGCATCCACCGTGTTGTTGCCTTCGGACTGCGGCTTCACCATGTCGGCGGTAAAGGCGGTGTACCAGAAGATCTGCTGGGCTACGTTGCCTTGCGCCAGTGCTGGCAGTGACTGGTAGAAGTCGTAGGATGCAGCGCCCGGAGGGGCGTAGTTCCGCAGCCATTCGTCCCACTTGCGGATTGCGTAGACAGCCGCTGGGCCGTTTGCCGCACCACCGCGAGTGACGCTTGCTCCTGCTGGGTTGCAGGAGCCTTCTTCCATCCGGATGCCCCATTCGTCGATTGGCACACCATTCGGTTCGCCCACTGATCCGGCACCAGCCATGGAAAGCCACGCGTCGGTCATCCGCCAACCAAGGTCTGGCGCACGCTTGCCGTAGTCCATGTGACCATAGATCTCGACACCGTCGATTTCCTTGACGTCGTTCGAGAAGAACTCTGCAATGTCCTCATAGGCTGACCAGTTTACGGGCACGCCAAGGTCATAGCCGTACTTTTCCTTGAACGCCGCCTGCAGGTCTTCGCGGTCGAACCAGTCTTTGCGGAACCAGTAAAGGTTCGCAAACTGCTGGTCGGGCAACTGGTAAAGGTCGCCGTCAGGACCAGTGGTGAACTGGATGCCCATGAAGTCATCGAGATCCAGCGTCGGCGATGTGGTCGCGGCCCAGTCACCCGCCATTTGTTCGGTCAGGTTGTAGGCCAACTGCAGGCGAGAGTGTGTACCGATGAGGTCAGAGTCGTTGACGTAACCGTCGTAGAGGTTCCGCTGTGTCTGCATCTGCGTTTGCACGGCCTGAACCACTTCGCCTTCGCCAAGGATCTGGTGGTTCACCTTGATGCCGGTGATTTCCTCAAACGCCTTTGTCAGCACCTCGGCCTCATAGCCGTGGGTCGGGATGCCTTCTGACAGCACGTTGATTTCCATGCCAGAGAAGGGTTCCGCCGCCTGGATGAACCACTGCATTTCTGACAGCTGTTCATCTTTGCTTAGCGACGATGGTTGAAATTCGTTGTCGATCCATCGCTGTGCAGCGGCTTCGTCAGCGTGCACGGGACCGGTCATCGCAATCACAGCGCATGCTGCAACTGCGGAGCGAAGATACTTCCGCATCTTGTCCTCCCAGATTGTGTTAAGTCCGGTCCTCCAACCGGATGAATTAACTATGCAGAGGTCTCAAAATTGGTCAACTAAAAAATTAGTAGATAGAGCAATATTCTATTTTACTGATATGTGTCAGGTGTTTAGTTGTGCATCATTGGCGCCGCATAATCGCAACTTACTGCACGAACTCGTACAAATTTACGACCAAGCGAGTCGCTGCACTGCAGAGCTCGACTTCAATCTTTCCGGACAGGGGCAGCCTGCAGCTGCCGCAAGGTTACCTTTCTGTCGCAGATGTTCGGCTCTGCAGTCAGGCAATCCGACTTGAATCGACAAAGAAGTTCGTATACCGCGGTATACAAATTTGCGATCAGTATGAAACTGAGTCGCCCAACCGCCTTCGCATGATTGCCAAGTATCGAGAGCCAAATCGCCATGAGCCTGTACACCGCTTACCTTGAAGAAATTGAAACCCGCAAAGGTCAGGGCCTCAGCCCAAAGCCGATTGACGATGGCCCGCTGACCGCAGAACTGATCGCGCAGATCAAGGATGCGGAGCACGAACATCGCAAGGCGTCGCTCAATTTCCTGATCTACAACACCCTGCCCGGCACGACGTCTGCTGCAGGTGTGAAGGCGGAGTTTCTGAAAGAGGTCATCCTTGGTCAGGCTGAGGTGCCAGAGATTACACCGGCATTCGCGTATGAACTGCTGTCGCATATGAAAGGTGGCCCATCGGTGAAGGTCCTACTCGACCTCGCGCTGGGCGACGATGCGACAATCGCTGAGCAGGCCGCCGATGTCCTCAAAACCCAGGTCTTCCTCTATGAGGCGGACACCGACCGGCTTGAGAAAGCCTATCACGATGGCAACGCCGTCGCGAAAGACATCCTCGAAAGCTACGCCAAGGCAGAATTCTTCACGAAGCTGCCAGAGGTCGCCGAAGAGGTTGAGGTGGTGACCTACATCGCTGCCGAGGGCGATATCTCCACCGACCTGCTGTCCCCCGGCAACCAGGCCCACTCTCGCGCGGACCGGGAGTTGCACGGCAAGTGCATGATTTCTGAAGCCGCCCAAAAGCACATTGAAGAGCTAAAGCTTCAGCATCCTGGTAAGCAGGTGATGCTGATCGCGGAGAAGGGCACGATGGGCGTTGGCTCTTCCCGGATGTCCGGCGTGAATAACGTGGCGCTGTGGACCGGTAAGCAAGCCTCGCCCTACGTGCCGTTCGTGAACATCGCGCCTGTGGTGGCGGGCACCAACGGGATTTCTCCGATCTTCCTGACCACGGTTGGTGTGACCGGCGGGATCGGTGTGGACCTCAAGAACTGGGTTAAGAAGCTGGATGAAGACGGCAAGCCGATCCTGAACAACGACGGCAACGCGATCCTTGAGCAGAAGTACTCTGTTGAGACCGGGACGGTGCTGAAGATCAACACGAAGAAGAAGAAGCTCTACTCCGAAGAGGGTGAGGAACTGGTCGACATGTCGTCGTCGTTCACGCCGCAAAAGGTGGAGTTTATGAAGGCTGGTGGCTCTTACGCGATCGTCTTCGGGAAGAAGCTGCAGACTTTTGCGGCAGAGACATTGGGCATCGAAGCACCACTCGTCTTCGCCCCATCGAAAGAGATCAGCCATGAGGGCCAGGGCCTGACGGCGGTTGAGAAGATCTTCAACGCCAACGCCCGTGGCGCGACACCGGGCAAGGTGCTGCATGCTGGTTCAGACGTGCGCGTCGGCGTGAACATCGTCGGCTCGCAGGATACCACCGGGTTGATGACCATGCAGGAATTGGAGGCGATGGCCGCCATGACTGTATCCCCATCTGTTGATGGTGCTTACCAGTCGGGCTGTCACACGGCATCAGTTTGGGACATCAAAGCGCAGGAAAACACACCGCGCTTGATGAAGTTTATGAACAACTTCGGCCTCGTCACCGGACGCGACCCGAAGGGCGTGTATCATTCAATGACCGACGTAATCCACAAGGTGCTTAACGACATCACCGTCAGCGATTGGGACGTGATCATCGGCGGCGACAGCCATACGCGTATGTCGAAGGGTGTGGCCTTTGGTGCGGACTCCGGTACGGTGGCTTTGGCGCTGGCAACGGGTGAGGCATCAATGCCGATCCCTGAATCGGTCAAGGTGACCTTCAAAGGCCAGATGGCCGACCACATGGACTTCCGCGACGTGGTGCATGCCACCCAGGCGCAGATGCTGGAACAGCACGGCGATAACGTGTTCCAGGGTCGGGTGATTGAGGTGCACATTGGCACATTGCTTGCCGACCAGGCCTTCACGTTCACCGACTGGACGGCAGAGATGAAGGCGAAAGCCTCTGTCTGTATCTCAGATGATGAGACGCTGATCGGTTCACTGGAGCTCGCGAAATCCCGCATTCAGATCATGATCGACAAAGGCATGGAGCATGAGAATGGCATGCTGCAAAGCCTGATCGATAAGGCCGACAAGCGGATCGCTGAGGTGAAGTCGGGCGAAAAACCGGCGCTGCGCCCGGATGATAATGCAAAGTACTTTGCTGAAGTCGTTGTGGACCTTGACGCCATCGTCGAGCCGATGATCGCCGATCCCGACGTGAACAACGTTGATGTCTCCAAACGCTACACCCACGACACGATCCGTCCGATCTCCTTCTACAATGCGGACAAGCATGTGGATTTGGGTTTCGTCGGCTCCTGCATGGTGCACAAGGGCGACATCAAGATCGTGGCGCAGATGCTGCGTAACCTTGAAGCGGCGAATGGGTCGGTCGAGTTCAAGGCGCCGCTCGTCGTCACTGCCCCGACCTACAACATCATTGAAGAGTTGAAGGAAGAAGGCGACTGGGAGGTGCTGCAGAAGTACTCCGGCTTTGAGTTTGACGATAGCGCGCCAAAGCAGACCGCACGGACGGAGTATGAGAATATCCTCTACCTCGAACGTCCGGGCTGTAACCTCTGCATGGGCAATCAGGAGAAGGCGGCGAAGGGTGACACCGTGTTGGCGACATCGACACGTCTGTTCCAAGGCCGCGTGGTGGCCGACGCACCGGAGAAAAAGGGCGAGTCGCTGCTGGCCTCAACCCCGGTTGTTGTGTTGTCCGCCATCCTGGGCCGGACACCGAATCTTGAGGAGTACAAGACAGCAGTGGATGGCATTGACCTGACCAAGTTCGCGCCACCAAAGAAGGCTCCGATTGATAGCTTGTCGGTGCATTTCTAAACCGCTGACGAGATGGAAAAGAAGGACCGCGGCCTCGGTGAGGTCGCGGTTTTTTTGTGGGCGGCGGTTGGGGTGAACTCCGACCTACGGGGTGGTGATCCGGCGGGCGGTCAACAGAAACGCCCCGAGCAGCGGTGAGGTTGCTGTCAGGGTGCGTGTAAATGTGGTGAGCCGATGAAAGCGTGGCGGCCGCCATGCATAGGTTTGGGTGCCACGGAGGCTTTTACACTCCGCGCTGCAAAGGCCCCCACCTTTCGAGTGGTATTTGGGCCTGCGATCAAACCAATCGGGAGAGGGTAGATGGTTCGTCCACCCTCGGGGAATTCCTTGCGAAGTGTTCTAATCGGTATGAATGAACACGCCGCAAAGCGTGCGTGCGGTGGGGTGCGTCGCGGTCAACCCCGACCTACGATAAGGCGCAAAGGTGTAGGCCGGGGTTTCCCCCGGCAACCACAGGTTCCTTACAGACGCTCGCTGATCATCTTGACCAGTTTCTGGTGGTCCGCGTCGAAACCACGGATGCCTTCAGCGAGCTTTTCAGTCGCCATCGCGTCTGCGTTCATTTCCCAGCGGAACTTTTGCTCGTCCATGGCCTCCGCCGCGACGCCGCTTGCGCCTTCTGGGGTCAGCACACGGTCGAGCGTGCCGGTTTGGCTGTCGAGTTCTTCCAGCAGCGCTGGGGAAATTGTCAGGTTATCGCAGCCAGCCAGCGCTTTGATCTGGTCGGTGTTGCG
>JAHDEX010000026.1:35081-39309 GCA_020628545.1 Paracoccaceae bacterium
TTCGCGATGATCGCGCGGCCGCGGGCGATAGAGGCGTCTTTGTCGAAGGACAGGTTGGCGTCCACTTCGGTCGAGACGCGGCCTTTGACAAGCCCCGTCAGATTTGCGCCCACAGCGACGGTCAACCGTTCCGCGATTTGTTCGGGGGAGAGGTCATTCGACTTGCCGTCTTCAATGGCTTTCGCGAGCATGTCTTCAGACGATTCATCCTGCAGTACCTTCAGCACCAGTGACGGGTTGGTAGTGCAATCGACAGGCTCATGCTTCTTGACAGCCTCAACATCGCCGGTGTCGGCGACTACGGTGGTCATTTCGCGCAGTTGATCAAGGATGCTTGTCATAGGTGGTCTCATTTCATTCGGGTCAAGCCAAGGTGGATGGCGTCATGTTGGGCATTCCCGATGCGAATGCCAACATTCACGATAGCGATAACATGAAGATACGCGGGGGTGTAGGGGCACCCCGTGCGCGCGGTTGCAATGCGCGGCACCCGGATGTAACTCACCATCAGGAATTCACAACCCGGGATAGCCACCCGTCTGACCGTACTTTCCGTCATATCTTTTGAGCGTTCATGCGCCGCTTGTGGTTGTCTGGCCACCATCGGTGACGATGACAGGGGCTGTGTCACTCTGTCTCTCTTGGTATCGGGAAAAGTCGACTAGGTAACCGCGGGGGCCGAATGGGAATCGCCGCTGGGTGTAAATTTAGGTGGACACTCAGTGTAACAAAATGCTTACACTTACAGTCAGACCGGCTGGTGAAGACAAGAAGAAGGCTTCCATGAAACAAAGTAGTCAGGATCTGACACCCATTCCAACACAATGGGTTGGCCCGATTTCCATCACCGGTGACACTGTCAACGAAGAGATCAGCGTGCCAATGGCGACGTATGAAACCCCGCTGTGGCCATCGACAGGCCGTGGCGCGCGGGTGTCGCGCAAGGCCGGTGGGATTCGCTGTACTGTTGTTGACGAGCGGATGACGCGGTCTGTCGTCGTCCGGGCGAAGAATGCTGAGGAAGCCTACAAAGCGTGGGTTTCGATTGAGTCGCGTCAGGCAGAGGTCGATGCGGTGGTCCGGACGACCAGCCGTTTTGCGCAGCTGATTGAGATGAACCGGCAGGTTGTCGGCAACCTGCTGTTCATCCGGTTTGAGTGCCGCACGGGTGACGCATCAGGCCACAACATGGTGACGGGGGCAGCGGATGCGCTGCTTGGCTGGATCCTGACCGAATACCCGCACCTGGAATACGCCAGCATCTCCGGCAATTTCTGCACCGACAAAAAAGTCAGTGCGGTGAACGGGCTGCACGGGCGCGGCAAGTATGTTGTGGCTGAGATGGAGATCAGCCGCGAGCTGTGTGAAAAGCAACTGCGCACAACGCCCGAAAAGATGGCGCAGCTAAACCTGGAAAAAAACCTGATCGGTGGTGTCATTGCCGGGTCCTTGCGCAGTGCCAACGCGCATTTCGCCAATATGCTGCTCGCTTTCTATCTGGCGACCGGGCAGGACGCCGCGAATATCATCGAGGGCAGCCAGGGCATGGTGCATGCCGAAGCGCGGCCCGAGGGGCTTTATTTCTCATGCACGCTGCCCAACCTGATCGTCGGCTCTGTTGGCAGCGGCAAGGGCAATCCGAAGGTTGAAGAAAACCTTGTGCGCCTTGGCTGCCGGGAAGACCGGGAACCGGGGGAGAACGGGCGGCGTTTGGCTGTGCTGTGTGCAGCAACCGTCCTTTGCGGTGAAATTTCGCTGATGGCTGCGCAAACCAACCCGGGTGAGCTGATGCGCACACACTTTAAGATGGAACGGGGCTGACGCCCGCTGCTGCACCCACCGAGGGGAGATCTGCTATGACCAAAGTCGGAATCGACAAAATCAGCTTCTATGTGCCCAAGCACTACATCGCGCTGAGTACCTTGGCGGAAAAGCAGGGGATCGACCCGGAGAAATACTCGCGTGGGATAGGCCAGAACAAGATTGCGATGCCAAGCCACGATGAAGACGTGGTGACCTTAGCGGCAGAAGCGGCTGCGAAAATCGTTGCGGAAGAAGACGCTGCCAAGATCGATACAGTTCTGTTTGCGACCGAGTCAGGCATCGACCAGTCGAAGGCCGCAGGCGTTTATGTGCATGAGCTGTTGAAACTGCCGCAGCGTTGCCGTGTCGTAGAGCTGAAGCACGCGTGCTATTCCGGGACGGCTGCATTGCAGCTGGCCTGTGGGCACGTGACGCGTAAGCCGGATCGCAAAGTGCTGGTGATCGCATCCGACGTGTCGCGCTACGACCTCGCCTCACCTGCTGAGGCCACGCAGGGCTGTGGCGCGGTTGCGATGCTCGTCTCTGCCAACCCGCGTTTGTTGGAGATTGAGGCGACGTCCGGGTGCCACACTGAAGATATCATGGATTTCTGGCGTCCGAACTATCGTAAAACGCCACTGGTGGATGGGAAGTTTTCGACCATCAAGTACCTGAACGCGCTCAGCGGGTCTTGGGAAGACTACGCCCAGCAAGGTGGCCGTGATTTTAATGAGATGGCACAGTTCTGCTATCACCTGCCGTTCACGATGATGGGCGTGAAGGCGCACCGCAAGTTGTCGTCGATCAACAAGGCGCAGAACGATCAAGGCCTGATCGAGCCCGGCATGATTTATAATCGCGAGGTTGGGAACTGCTATGCCGCGTCGCTGTATTTGAGCCTCGCCTCAATGCTGGACAATATGGACGCTGACCTGAGCGGTCGTCCGGTTGGCTTGTTCAGCTACGGCTCTGGCGCTGTGGCCGAGTTTTTTACCGCTGTTGTTCAACCCGGCTACCGCGACCGTCTGTTCCGGGAGCATCACCGGTCGCTACTGGAAGATCGGACCGCATTGAGCTACGAGGACTACGAAGCGATGTGGCACACTCCTGACCCGCAGGACGGCACTTCGCACATTATGCCAAATGCCGCCCGTGGCCAGTTCCGGTTGACCCATATCGATGAGCACAAACGCCATTACGCCGCGGCCTGATCACCGACAATCCGGAGAAACCGGCGCGCGTGCGCCGGGCAAGCTGATCCTGACAGGTGAGCATGCGGTGGTTTATGGACGGCCGGCTTTGGCGGTCGCGGTTCAGCACTACACCGAGATTTGGTTCACGCCGTTGCACAAGACAGACGGTCTGCGGACGGCATTTGAAAGCCTCGCACCGAGTTCGTTTTATCCCTTCGACATCCTGCGCGGTTTCAAAGAGGGGCTGGATCGTCGGTTTGAAGAGTTCATGAGCGGGGCGCTTCCCGTTCAAAAGATCCTGCAAAAGCCGGATGATTTGGCGGTTTATGCGCTGACCTCGCTTTTGCCGAACCTTCCCGTGCCGGGCGGGCGGTCCGGCTTTCCGTTGCCGGTACCGGGGCAGTTGCGCAGCCAGTCGGATATGCCTTTGGGGGCCGGGATGGGTTCGTCAGCGGCGGTCGTGGCAGCGACGTTTGTATTGTACGAACATCTGCTGGGCACCGTGCAAAGCCTGCAAGAACGGTTTGAAAAGGTGCGGTTTTGTGAGCGTTTGCAGCACGGACGCGGGAGTGCGATTGACGCTTCCGCGGTGGTGTTTGGCGGACTGAATCGCGTGCAGGGGGATGATATTAGATCGATTGATCTGCGCGATGATCATCCTTTGGTGACGTCGGATGGCTGGTACTGGGTGCATACCGGCACGCCTGTGTCGAAAACCGGGGAGTGTGTGGCCGCTGTGCGCGCAAACCACGGGAGCGACACGGCGCTTTGGGATGAATTTGAATCTTGTGCCACCGACTTTGAGATGGTCATTCGTGATGGCCGCGACCCCACCCATGTGATCCGCGAAAACCAAAGGTTGCTGGAACAAATCGGTGTTGTGCCGCAGCCCGCGAAGCGGTTTGTTGCAGCTGTTGAGGCGCTGGGCGGAGCGGCGAAAGTCTCGGGCGCCGGTGCCGTGCGTGGTAGCAAAGGTGGTGTTGTGCTGGTCCATCTCAAAGATGAGGACGCGATGGCGGGACTGATGGACACCTACCCGGAGTACCGGTGGGAGCCTCTCAAGATGGCGACCGAAGGTGCTGCCCTCATCACGTCAGACGCAATGTCGATCTGATGGCGCGCGTCGTGGCCTCTGCGCCGGGGTCAATCATGATCACAGGCGAACATGCGGTTGTTTATGGCCATCCGGCGATTGTTGCAGCGGTGGACCAGCGGGTGACGGTGGAGGTCAC
>JAHDEX010000026.1:39409-53999 GCA_020628545.1 Paracoccaceae bacterium
CCGGTTGCACGCGACCGCCTTGCAGATCATCCGTACAATTCAAGGGCGCGGCAGTGGCGCTGACCTTGCGGCGAGCTTGCATGGCGGTGTTGTGGCCTATCAGTTCTCACCGGACGATGGAGTCACCGCGCAGATTGCGGCGCTGCCTACGCCACCGACGTTTTCCTTGCGGTACACCGGGTACAAGACCCCAACGTCGGAGGTTCTCGCTCGCGTGGCCGCAGCGCGGGTTGGGCGAGAGGCCGTGGTTGACGGGCTCTATGGCCGGATGGGGGCAAACGCGGAAGTGACGATTGCGGCGGCGCGGGATGGCGACTGGCCTTACGCAGGCACGTTAATGAACGACTATCAGACGCTCATGGTGGAACTCGGCGTGTCTGACGCGACCATCGATGGCATCATCGCAGAGGTCGCGGGGGCGCCGGATTTGCTAGGGTGCAAAATCTCCGGCTCTGGCTTGGGGGATTGTGTCCTTGCGATGGGTGCTGTGCCACCGGGATTCGTTGAGGCCCCTTTGGCTGCAGAAGGATTAGTGATCCATGACCAGCGCAGCTGAAATTTTCGCGGCGCATGTATCGCGTCCTTTGTCTGCGCCGGTGGAGGCGAATGTCTTCGCGCCATCGAATATCGCACTGTCGAAGTATTGGGGGAAGCGCGACAAGGCGTTGAACCTGCCATTGAATTCCTCGCTTTCGATCAGTCTCGGGCAGTGGGGAACGGAGACACGGATTGCGCCTGCGGACGTGGACAGCTTGGTGTTTAATGCTGAGTTGATGGCAAAGGACGCGCCTGCTGCGGCGAAGGTTTGGACATTTGTTGATCTGTTTTGCGGAGACAATCGGCCCGCTTTGGCGATTGAGACCACGAATAGTATTCCAACGGCCGCGGGCTTGGCGTCGTCGGCAAGCGGATTTGCAGCGCTGACAGCGGCTTTGGATGCGGCGTTTCAGACCGATTTGCCAAAAGCGACGCTGAGCATGCTCGCGCGGTTCGGTAGCGGTAGTGCGACGCGGTCGTTTTGGCACGGGTTTGTGCGGTGGGATGCTGGGCAGGCCGATGATGGCACGGATAGCTATGCATATCCGATTGATGCGGCGCTCCCCGACTTTCGCATTGCGATTGTTGCGGTCGATACGGGTCCCAAGGCGCAGTCCTCCACCGATGGGATGACACATACGGTTGCGACCAGCCCGCTATATGCGCCATGGCCCGCGCGGGCGGAGGCCGATTGCGCAGCGATTGAAGCGGCGGTGTGGGCCGGTGACTTTGCAACACTTGGGCAATTGGCAGAAGACAACGCGCTGGCGATGCACGCGACGATGATGGCCGCGCGGCCAGCTGTCACCTATCTGAAGCCGCAGTCTTGGGCGGTGTTGGACACACTTTGGGCCGCGCGCCGCGATGGATTGCAAGCCTTTGCGACGATGGATGCGGGTGCGAATGTGAAACTGATCTTTGAGGATCCCAGCACTGCCGACGTCCAGTCGCTTTTCCCGGACGCCCAGATTATCAATCCGTTTGAGGCACCGCCAGCCGGGTCAGTCTAGCCCTTTCAGGAACGCCTCGGCGTTCTTTAGATGCGCCTCCTTTGTCTCGTCCTTCATACGCTGCGCGGTTCGGCACATCATGGCCCAACGCGGGTTGCTCCCCAATTCGTCAGCATGCTTCATGATGAACCGCCAATAGAGACCATCCCAGGTATCCGCCCAGTCACCCTTGCTCCAATGGCTCATCTTCCGGACGTAGTTTGAGCCGGAGAAATAGGGTTTTGTGGTGATCAAACCGCCGTCGGCATGCTGGCTCATCGCGTAAGCGTTGGGGACCATGACCCAATCATAACTGTCGATGAACATCTCCATGAACCAGCGATAGACGTCGTTTGGGTCAATCTCACACAGGAACATAAAGCCACCAAGTACCATCAGCCGTTCAATATGGTGGCAGTAGCCGGTGTCGAGGATGCGTTTGATCGTGTCGTCGATTGGATCGATGCCGGTGGTGCCATCGTAAAAGCTAGCGGGTATCTTGCGGGTGTGGTCCCAGTGGTTTGTGGTCCGCATTTGCACGCCGAGGTCTTCGTAGGTTGCACGCATAAACTCGCGCCAGCCAATGATCTGTCGCACGAACCCTTCGACGGAATTGAGCGGGATGTCCTTTTTCTCAGCATAAGCGAGTGTCGCGTCGAGCACTTGCTGCGGGGTCAGAAGCCCGATGTTGAGGGTAGGGGTCAGAACGGCGTGCCAGAGCCAGCTTTCGCCTTCCACGATCGCATCCTCGTAGTCTCCGAACTGGGCAAAGCGGCGTTCGAGGAACTGCTGGAGCCAGTCCGTGGCCGCTTTGTGCGAGGTCGGGTAGTAGAGCGTGTCGAGTGATCCATAGGCGTCCGGAAAGTCAGCTGCGACGCTGTCTTTTGCTTTTGTGTCGATCTCATCGTGCTGGGGCCAGTCAATGATCGGCAGACTATCCAGCAGCTTCTTGGGGACTTTCTTGCGGTTATCCTCATCAAAGCTCCACTGGCCGCCGACCGGTTCATCGCCGTCCATCAGAACATCGAGGCGGCGGCGCTGGCTCTTGTAGTATTCCGCCATGAACCAGCGCTTGCGGCCATCGGACCAGTTGAGGTTGTCGGTCTTGGTGTTCAGAAAACCGGGGGAGGTGTGAAAGACGAGGGCGATGCCATTGGCTTCTGCCGCGGCGCGCAGGCGCTTTTCAGCAATGAAATCGACCGTATCGACCATGGCAACGTCGGTTACCCCGTCTTCCGCCAATCCACGCATCATGTCATGCGCAAGATCCGTGCGTTTTTCGTAGGGAAAGATCGTGGCCTCCAGGCCGTCGTGCTGCAACTGCCTGAGGTAACGCGACATGCTGGCCCGATGCAGCCAGAGTTTCTGCTTGTGGAATGTCGCCTCATACTGCGCGTCACCAAAGAAAAGCGGGTCTTCGAACAGCACAACGCGATCCGGTTTTTCTGAAAGGACCGGGTGATCCGCAAACAATTGGTTCGGCAAAAGGATTGCAGCTGTATTCAAAGGTAATGCCCCCGTTTGGTCGTGGGGCAGTACATAAGGTGGCGGGATGCGCTGGCAACGTAGCAGGGTGCTTTGGACAGGCACCGCTTGCGCTTTGATTTCGCAGAGAGGACAGTCGCGCGGTAATCGACGCCGCCGGCGTTGCGAGTGAATGGGGACAAGGCATGTCAGACTTTCCAATTGTATCTTCGGGCGAAAACGTGACCCGCCAGGTTTTGTCGGATCATCCAGATCTGATGGTTGTAGCCTTTCGCTTTGGTGAAACAGGTGCAGAAGGCGCGCTGCACAATCATCCGCATGTGCAATCGACTTACGTCGAAAGCGGACGATTCCGGTTTACGCTGGGCGACGATCAGCGCGAGGTGGGGCCGGGCGATAGTTTTGTGATCCCGTCTCAGATGATGCACGGTTGCGTCTGTCTTGAACCGGGCACGCTGGTGGATTGCTTCACGCCGCGTCGGGACGACTTTCTCTGACAGAAATTTGACCGGAGAGGCGGTGCATTTGATTTGATCGAAGGCCGCGCGCGCGACATATCCCGCGTATGGAGTTTGTCTTTGCTTATGCCGCGGGTCTGCTGACGCTGATCAATCCTTGCGTCCTGCCCGTTTTGCCAATTGTTTTGGTCAGCGCATTAAACGCGAGCCGTCTTGGTCCTGTTGCGCTTGCTGCGGGGATGAGCCTGTCGTTCGTGCTCTTTGGCGTGACAGTCACGGCGTTCGGGTCAACGATTGGATTGACGCAGGACCTTCTCGCCGAAATTGGCGCGGTAATGATGGTGCTTTTCGGCATCGTATTGGTCGTACCGATGTTTGCGCGCCGCTTCGAAATGGCCACTGCTGGCATCGCCGGTGGCGCGGACTCCCGGATGAACGACATCGACGCGGGTAGCCTTCAGGGCCAATTCATGGGTGGCCTTCTGCTGGGCGCTGTCTGGTCACCTTGTATCGGTCCGACACTTGGCGGTGCCATTGCCTTGGCCTCGCAGGGTGAAAGCCTTGGCTATGTCACCTTGATTATGGTGGCCTTTGCGATGGGGGTCTCAACGCTGATCCTGGCGCTGGGTCTCGGTGCTCGCGAAGCCATCCGGTCCCGGACGACAGCGCTGCGCGGCTTGGCAGAACGATCCAAGCCGATCCTCGGTGTCACGTTTATCGCCGTCGGCCTGATGCTGTTTTTCAAAGTTCACTACATCATCGAAGCCTGGATGCTCGATGTCATGCCGTACTGGTTGCAAGACCTTTCCGTCGCACTCTGATCTGAAGGAACACACTAATGAACCGTCGCACCGTTCTTGTCTCTGCCCTAGCATTTTCTGTCGTTCCCGCCATGGCTTCTGCAGATTTTGTGGACTACCGCCCGGGCGTTATCAAAAATGCCTTGGCTGAGGGACGCACCGTTTTTGTCGATTATGCCGCGAAATGGTGCAGCACCTGTCGCCGTCAGGAACGCGTAATCAATGCCCTGCGCGCCTCGAATCCGGCTTACGACAGTGCGATGCTTTTTGTTCGGGTTGATTGGGATCGGTATGGAAATGACCGCGTCGCGAAAGATCGTCGGATCCCGCGGCGGTCAACGCTCGTCCTGCTGCGCGGCGATCAGGAGTTGGGGCGCGTTGTCGCCCAAACGCATGAGCCTGCCATTCGTGCGCTACTGGATCGCGGGCTCTGATCGCGCGCCCAATAGTCAATGCGACGGGCATTCGGAAGTTCGGCCCATGGCACTCTGCATCCCTTTCAGTTGCGTGGCTTGTCGAAGGTGATGGGTTGAGGCATCCATAACCCACCGAAGGAGCGGACTTGGGGGGTGAACACGTGTCGCAACAAGGGAAAGTCATTATCACCTGTGCCGTCACAGGAGCTATTCATACGCCTTCCATGACGCCCCACTTGCCTGTGACGCCTGACGAGATCACGACAGAGGCCCTTGCAGCCGCTGAGGCCGGTGCGGCGATCCTTCATCTGCATGCGAGGAACCCTGATACCGGTCAGCCCGATCAAAGCCCCGAAGGCTTTGCGTCGTTTCTGCCGCGTATCAAGCAAGGCACCGATGCCGTCGTGAATATCACGACGGGCGGCTCACCCTACATGTCGGTGCAAGAGCGTGTAGCCCCCGCAGCGCAGTTCCAGCCCGAAATCGCATCTCTGAACATGGGATCGATGAACTTTGGTCTGTATCCGATGCTGAACCGCTTCAAAGAGTTTAAACACGATTGGGAGCGGGACCATCTCGAAGGATCGCGTGATCTGGTCTTTCGCAATTCATTTCAGGAAATCGAGTACGTCCTAGAGACTTGCTACGGCAACGGCACGCGATTTGAGTTTGAGTGTTACGACACCTCGCACCTGTATAACCTTGCGCATTTTGCAGACCGCGGTCTCGTAAAAGCGCCGTTCTTCGTTCAGTCCGTATTCGGATTGTTGGGCGGCATTGGCGCCCATCCTGAAGACGTATTGCATATGAAGCGCACAGCGGACCGCCTCTTTGGCAGCGATTTCCGATGGTCGGTTTTGGGGGCGGGGGCCAATCAGTTTCGCGTCGCAGCGCAGGCAGCGGCCTTGGGGGGCAACGTGCGCGTCGGTCTGGAAGACAGCATTTGGGCTGGAAAGGGCGAATTGGCAACGTCCAACGCGGTGCAGGTCAGGAAGGTTCGCCAAATCATCGAAGGGCTTGGGCTGTCGGTTGCGACACCGGATGAGGCACGCAAGATTCTTGATTTAAAGGGTGGCGATCAAGTCGCATTTTAAGGTGACGTTATCGCTTAAAGGGCCTGACAACGTCACCTGAGTTCGTTTCTTCTTTGGGCGGTTCTGCCTCATTTAGGATGCGACCCTTTGAGGAGCTACCGCTTCTTCAGCTTCAACAATCCGCGCAACGCGAGCGATTTCGGTCTGTAATTCTGAGATCACAAGATCCAGTTTTGCGCGTTCCTCAATCATCTCGGCGAGCCGCGACTTGGCTGCGCGCAGCGTTTCGCGTCTTTGGTGATGCGCACCGCCGTCTGTGTCGTAGAGGTCAAGGAGATGGCGGATTTGTTCAAGTGAGAAGCCAAAACGCTTCCCGGCCAGAATAAGCTTCAAGCGCGCCTGATCGCGTCGCGTGAAAAGGCGGTGATTGCGCACGCGGAGGGGGGAAAGCAATTCCTTCGTCTCATAGAAGCGAAGCGTCCGTGCGGTTGTATTAAAAGCCTTGCACATTTCGCCGATGGTCAATGTCTCTTTCAGCATCATATAACTTTCGTGGTGGCCGGTGGCATCGGCGAATCCGATGCAACCAATTTATGGAAGAGTGTTGTTCCCCATAAATTCCGTGCAGACCTCACGTAAGGTTATAGCGGTGAGTAACCAGTTACATTGGTTGTTTTTCAATAGGTTACGCTATGGTCGATTTTGCATCGCGGTCGCAAGATCAGTGTAAAGTGCCACCAGCCCCGGGGCATCTTCGGACTGTTGGCAAAGGCGCGGATAGGTCACCTCCGCGAAATGAGACGCATCAATGTCCGGCCAGTTGTTGCTTTGAGACCGGATGAGGTTTGCGGCGTCATCGGTGCGCCCGACTTGATGCAATAGCATGGCATGGCGCATGAAGGTGTAGGGGATCTGGAAGATCAGCGCGGCCTGTTCTTCATATTCGAGCGCTTTTTCATACTGCCCATCATTTGAATAGAGCCAACCGATCCACGTGAGCGTCAGCCAGCGGATCGGGTTGTCGGGTGAGAGGGTGGCATCGAACCGCTCCGCCCAATTGATAATCTCCGGTGTGGGTGTTTCACACGTAAAAGGAATCATGCGGGCCAGAAAGCGCGCCAGATCGTGCCCGGGGTCAAGGTCAAGGACACGGTTCATCGCGGCCTCTGCTTCCGATATCGCGCCAGAATGCCAATAGGCCTGCGCAACGTTGAACATGACATCGGGGTTCAAAGGGGCCAACTCGCGCGCTTGTTGCGCATGTCTGAGGGCGGCTTCGCGCAGATCTTGCTGGTTGGACGGGCCATATACATTCGCAAGATACGCGAGCTTGTCAGCCATAACGGAATGAGCAGCCCCGAAGTCGGGCGCCTTTTCAAGTGCGAGCCCCATCAGCTCTGTGCGCTCCAGTTCCCATTCGACGGCGTTGACGGCAGGGCCGGGGACCCATGTTGCCATGATAAAGAGCTGTTCGGGCGACAGTGTTGCCGGGTCTCGTTTCGACAAGTAGGCTTTTGACGCTCCAAAAATCCGCACGCGCAGCTCATTTCCGAGCACCTCTGCGACCTTTGCGGAGAATTCCGGTGTGTCCTCAAACTGTTTGGACGTGGCCCAGACGATTGCGTCGCCATCAACTTCGGACAATTCGAGGGCAACGACGAAGCCCTCTCCCCGCCGCGCGACGGAGCCTCTCAAAACCAGATCTGTTTCCTTGAGAACGACATTGGGGTCAAAATCTGACGCAACCGAAATGGATTGGTTGCGTGCCAATGCGCGGCGCATGACGATTGTCACGTCATCAACCAAGGGCGCTTCGCCCTTAAAGCGATCAATTTCGAGCACTACCACGTTGTCGGTCGATTGTGATGTCCAAAGACCATAGCCCGCGATGCCGATCAGCAGGGCGACAAAAGCCGCGACTGCGGCAATCAAGCGATGGGGTCGCGCGCTTGCCGCCGAGGGGGCTTGCGCCTTAGTCTGCTCATTCTGTTCTCTGAGCTTTAGATCGGGACGGTAGGTGCCGACCGGAATGTCGACTTCCAAGACGGTGTCGGCATGATTGCTGGCCTCGAACAACGCGAGTGCGCTGCGAAGGCGACCCACGGCGACCCTGACACTGCTATCGCGGGCGGGATCAAAATGTTCAGGCTTGCCGAGGGCATCAACACCGACGGTGTAGGCTTTCAGCGTGTCGCCACGGCCAGCATGTTCTGTCTCCACCAGATAGCGGAGGAGATCACGCCGCTGCGTGCCTTGCCCCAGGACGCCAGACGCCTGGACGCGCGCGATGTAGTTCTCAATATCTGGCCGCGTAATCGTTTCAGTCATCGCCATAGCAACCCATTGTCCACGCCACCATTGGCTTCGCCTATTGCGCGCGATGGTATCCGGTTGAGAGCCACGTCGTTTCATCAACCCGGAATGTATGTACACACGACGGGGACTTTCGCCGAAACGACCACGTCAAACAAGGTTTGGGCGCAATTTGGTCGGGTTACTGTCTGCTGCTCTGGTGTCGAGTCAGCCAATGTCTTGGGAAGAAATGGTGGAGCCTAGGGGAGTCGAACCCCTGACCTCTTGCATGCCATGCAAGCGCTCTCCCAACTGAGCTAAGGCCCCATCTAGCGCGGATAGGTCCGCTTTGGGTGCAGCGTTCGCTGCAAGCTGCTGTCTATGCAGCGGTGGGGGCGAGATCAAGTCAGAATCGCCGCCCGCACCAAGATTCTCAGACGCGATTAATCGTCGTCGTCGTTGGTTGCGACGTCGGCCAACTCGTCAAGCGAGACTGTATCGTCGTCGTCATCCTCAAGGACGTCATCGCCCAGATCGACGTCATCATCGGCGTCATCATCGTCGTCCAGTACCAGATCATCATCATCCTGATCATCGGCACCAGCTTGCATTTTTTTCGTTTGTGCGTCTTCAGCGTCCGCAACCATGGTGCGGGTCTTGCCTGTGTCGACCGTCACTTCATTGCCAGTGTAAGGGCTGATGATAGGGGTCGCGTTCAGGTCGTAAAAGCGTTTGCCGGTTTCGGGGCAGAGGCGTTTTGTGCCCCACTCTTCCTTAGGCATGTGCTGTTCCTTATAAATCGGGCCGCGTCAATGGGCCGGGCTCTTGCACCGGATCGCCGCCAACTGCCATAAGCGGACGGAGGTGTCAAAGCCTTTGGCGGTAGGGCAAGGTGAATAGGGCATATGGGTCAATACACCCTGCAGGGCAACCCCCCAATCATAGTTCATTTGCGGACGTCGCGGCGCGCCCGTCGGCTGTCGCTGCGGTTGTCGCGGCTGGATGGAAAAGTGACACTGACACGACCGACTTTTGCGACGGATCAAGAGGCGATTGGCTTTCTGGAAGACCGCGCAGATTGGTTGAGAGAGCACTTCGCCGACGTGCGCCCGGCGCAAGCTGTAAGCGTCGGGGCGACAGTTCCGTATTTGGGGCAAGAGGTGCAAATCCGCTTGGGAACGGGACGTCGCGCCGCGGTGTCGGAAGACGCGATTACAGTGCCGGACGCGCGCCGTGCCGGGATTATGGTGAAAGCGCTGTTAAAAGCGCGGGCAAGAGATCTGCTCTCGGCGGTATCGGATGACTATGCCGCGGCACTGGGGCGTCCCTACAGCCGCATTACACTGCGCGATACACGTTCGCGCTGGGGGTCATGCACAACCGATGGAGCGCTGATGTATTCCTGGCGTCTGATCATGGCACCGCCAGAGGTCTTGCACTACGTGGCCGCGCATGAGGTCGCGCATCTGGAAGAAATGAATCACTCACCTGCCTTCTGGTCCGTGGTTGAACGCCTTTTTGGGGATTACCGTGCGCCGCGACTATGGTTGCGCAACGAAGGCGATAGGCTTCATCGTGTCCAGTTCGACGATTGACGTCCCCGCGATTTGTGATCACAAAACGGCATGCCTCAGCCCAGTCTTATCACGCCCCGCCAAGCCGACAGTTCTGCCGCTGCCCATGAGCAGGTTTACCGCGCATTGCGCATGCGGATCATGCATGGAGAGATCGCGCCTGCCTCTGCGTTGACGCTGCGAGGCATCGGGAAGGAGTTCAATGTCTCCATGACCCCGGCGCGCGAGGCTGTCCGGCGCCTCGCCGCAGAGGGCGCGTTGTTCATTTCATCCTCGGGCAGGATATCTACGCCAGAGCTGTCCAACGATCGCATTGAAGAACTTGCCACCTTGCGGGCACTGATTGAGCCAGAGTTGGCCAGTCGGGCACTCCCGCGGGCGCACTTCGCCTTGATAGATCGTCTGGAGACCATCAACCACGGTGTCAGCCAAATGATCGCGCGTCATGACGCAGCGGGCTATATCCGCATGAACCTCGAATTTCATCGGACGCTTTATCTGCGGGCACAGTCGCCGGCGATGCTGGCCATTGCAGAGACGGTTTGGCTTCAGTTGGGTCCAACCATGCGCGCGCTCTATGGCAGGCTTAATCGGACCGAACCCCCTGCGCATCACCGTATGATCCTGTCGGCGCTCAAAGCCGGCGATGAACCCGGATTACGTTTGGCTGTTCGCACTGATGCCACACAGGGCCTGCGCATGTTGAAGGGCTAAGCCTCGGTCGGCGCGGCGGGTCTTGGGCCCTTGTTCAGTACCGTCTGGATCCAGGAGGTGTCACGCTCCAACGCTTCGTTCATGCGCTTCAGGAAAGCGATCTTTTCGCGGGTGGCAAAGCCGTTGCGTGTCGCGACGATTATCGCGGCGTCGATTAAGACTTCAGCTTCCGTGCCGCGGTAGGCTTTCACGAGGTTCAAGATGGTATCGTCTGATAGAACTTCAGCAAAGCTTTTTGCCATCATCTCTGACGACATGGGTTTACATGTCAGTTCGGCAAAGGTGGCCCGTATGACATCTATATCAGCTTTCTCGATAACCCCGTCCGTTCTGGCAGTGTGAAACATCACTGAGGTGAGGACGTCATAATAGATCGGGTCACCCGATATCTGGGTCCGGCATGCCCGGCCGCCGCGCCGCAGGCGCCGGTAAAACAATGGCGCCATGACACCCATACACGCGAGGATGGTCACGATCATTTTTGTCCGTGATGACCATGCGATTGCAACGTCGGGTTTCAACGGCACTTGGTCTGGGATGACGCCTGCGGCCTGGAAAAGGTGAAAGCGGTCTTTCGGGATCATCGTGACATCTTGTGTGACACAATGGTCGCTTGAAAAGACATAGTCGCCGAGGTTTCGGCGGACCGGGAGGAAAAACGCATAAAAATCAATGGCGTGGGCGCAGAGTGATTGAAGGCGGGATTCTCCGGAGAAGCTCGTTTTTGCAACAAAGACGAGTTTTTGCCGCTCGCCCCAAAAGGGCGTTTCGGCACCGGCAGAGCCCGAAAGGATGATGATCCACAGCGCAAAAAGCGCCGACAAAAGCCGCAACATGCAACATTCCAATCACTAGCAACAGATCGGACTCTGAGCGATGATTGTGGTCTGGATATGGAGGTTTCCCCGCGCAATTGTGTCAAATTCGCGGGACTTGTAAGCGGGTTAATCTAAATCGTTCAGGTCGATCCCGTACTTGCGGACGAACCAGAAAAAGAGCGGCGTTTCCATCGCAAAGAGAGTGACGATGGTAAACCAAAGCCAGTTTGTCTCTAACAAGATGAGGCTGAAACTGGTCCCGGTTCCCCAGAACAGACCGCCTGCGAGGCATAGCGCTGCCACGCTGATCGCCACGTCGCGCGTCATGATTGCAGAAAGCGTTTTTTCAGTCAGCGCGGGATAGGCCCAGAGATAGGCATAGGCCATCAGGACGCCGTTGATGATCAGGATCTGGAGTTCGGGTGCCATGGTGGCACTCTAGCGCGTGGGCGGTAGGGACGGCAATTTACCACCCGCAGACCGTTGCTGCGGGTGGTGAATGGATCACATGTGGATCGGGCCGTCGCCGCAGGCGAGGGCAGCTTCGCGGACCGCTTCCGAGTAGGTTGGATGTGCATGGCACGTGCGGGCGAGGTCTTCGGCGGCGGCGCCAAATTCCATCGCGACGCAAATCTCATGGATCAAGTCACCGGCCATCGGGCCGATGATATGCGCGCCTAGGATGCGGTCTGTGGTTTTGTCGGCGAGGATTTTCACAAAGCCATCACCAGCGAAGTTTGCTTTCGCCCGGCCATTGCCCATGAAGCTAAACTTGCCGACCTTGTAGGCGCGGCCTTCTTCCTTCAGTTGCTCCTCCGTTTTGCCAACGTTCGCTACCTCGGGATGGGTGTAGATCACACCCGGAATGACGTCGTAGTTCACGTGCGGCTTTTGACCTGCGATGCCTTCGGCGACGGCCATGCCTTCATCTTCGGCTTTATGCGCGAGCATGGGACCCGCGATACAGTCGCCGATCGCGTAGATGCCTTTGACGTTGGTCGCGTAATGCGCATCAGTTTTGATCTGGCCCCGCTCCGACATTTCAACGCCGAGCGCCTCCAGCCCCAGTCCGTCGGTGTAGGGCTTGCGGCCCGTGGCCACCAAAACGGTATCGGCGTCCAGCGTGTGTTCGCTGTCGTCCTTGCGCAGTTTGTAGGTGACAGTCGCTTTTTTATTCTTGACCGTGACGCCCTGAACAGCGGCACCCAATGTGAACTTAAGGCCTTGCTTGGTCAGCATTTTCTGGAACTGTTTCGACACTTCAGCGTCCATGCCCGGCGTAATTGCGTCGAGGAATTCGATGACCTGCACTTCGGCACCCAGGCGACTGTAGACGGAGCCAAGTTCCAACCCAATCACACCCGCGCCGATAACCACGAGTTTTTTGGGAACGCTGTTCAGTTCCAACGCACCGGTGGAGGTCACGACGACCTTTTCGTCAATCTCAATCCCCGGCAGCGAGGATGCTTCCGAGCCAGAAGCGATGACGATATTCTTCGTCTCATGGACCTCATCACCGACCTTCACCTTGCCGGCTTCCGGGATTGATCCCCAGCCTTTCAGCCAGTCGATCTTGTTCTTTTTCATCAGGAATTCGACACCACCGGTATTCTGTCCGATGACGTTGTCTTTATACTCAAGCATACCCTTCCAATCGACGGAGGGAGATTTGCCCTTCAATCCCATGGCGGCAAAATTGTGCTCTGCCTCATGCAACATATGTGTCGCGTGCAGCAGTGCCTTGGACGGAATACAGCCGACATTCAGGCAGGTGCCGCCCAAGGTCTCGCGCCCCTCAACAATTGCCGTTTTCAGGCCAAGTTGGGCGCAGCGGATGGCAGAGACATAGCCGCCGGGGCCGGAACCGATGATGATGACGTCATATTGGGCCATGAGGGGATTTCCTTCGTTTTTGGCCGCACACCGCAGGTGCACTGTTAGATAAGCAAAGCCAGAACAAGCATAAGCATAGTGGCAAGAAAGCCCACAAACCAGATCAGCGACCGCCAGGGGGTCAGGCCGAAGTAGTAAGCGGGGACATAAAGGATCCGCGCGATCAGATAGGTGTAGGCGCAGATGGCAGAAAGTTGGGTTGTCTTGTCGCCAAGGACAGTGACGACAACGGCGAGGGTGAAGAGGATCAAGCCCTCAAAGTGGTTATTGAGGGCCCGGTAGAGGCGGGCGGTTTTTTCGGAGAGCTGCGCTTCGAGTGAGCCGCCGAGGCGCGACTGGTCGCGTGGAGAGAGCGTCTTGCCAGGGCCGAGTTCGAGGTTCGCGGGGATCGACATCAGCGTGAATTGGACGCCTTGGAGGATGCCTGCAAGGGCGAGGGCGGTGAGTTCGGGGGTCATGTTTCAGTCTCTGCCGTCATCGTCGGGCTTGACCCGAAGATCTGTTGCTGGCGAGCGCTGTGGGTGCCAATGGAGACCTTCGGGTCAAGCCCGAGGGTGACGATTGGTAGGTACGTCATCGTTTTGCGCCCCCGTCATCCTCGGACTTGATCCGAGGATCTCCTGCAGTCTTCTCCACCACTGTCCCCGCAATTTCAGGCCACAAATCCCGCCATTCCGGGTTTTCCTTCTCAATCAACTCCACCTTCCAAGCCCGGTTCCAACGCTTGATGGCCTTCTCACGCCGTATCGCCTCGCCCGGTCCGTCATGCTGCTCAAACCAGACAAGTTTTTCGAGGTTGTACCGGTCCGTGAACCCTTTGACCGCATGTTCACGATGCTCAAAGCTGCGGCGCACCAGATCATTGGTGACGCCGGTGTAAAGCGTCCCGTCAGGCTTGTTGGTCATCATGTAGACGAACATTTGCGCTCCGGTTGTGAGAGATCCTCGGGTCAAGCCCGAGGATGACGGGCGGAAGGTGGGCCGATCTTGGTTAAAGATCCATCAACAACCGCCGTGGGTCTTCCAGTGCTTCTTTCACACGCACGAGGAACGTTACCGCTCCTTTCCCGTCCACGATCCGGTGGTCGTAGGATAGGGCGAGGTACATCATCGGGCGGATCACAACCTCACCGCCGATGGCCATCGGGCGGTCCTGGATTTTGTGCATGCCCAGGATGCCCGACTGCGGGGGGTTCAGGATCGGCGATGACATCAGCGAGCCGTAGACGCCGCCGTTGGAAATCGTGAAAGTGCCGCCCTGCATTTCCGCCATCGACAGTTTGCCGTCGCGGGCCTTTGCGCCTTTCTCGGCAATCGCCTTTTCAATCGCAGCAAAGCTCATCGCGTCGGCGTCATTGATCACCGGCACCACGAGGCCCGTCGGCGTGCCTGCGGCTATCCCCATGTTGACGTAGTTCTTGTAAACGATATCGGTGCCGTCGATCTCGGCGTTGACTTCGGGCACTTCTTTCAGCGCATGGCAGCAGGCCTTGGTGAAGAAGGACATGAAGCCCAGTTTCACGCCGTGCTTCTTGAGGAACAGGTCTTTGTATTCGTTGCGCAGGGCCATTACCTCTGTC
>JAHDEX010000098.1:0-3329 GCA_020628545.1 Paracoccaceae bacterium
GCTTCGAGGATCGCGGGAGACACCGGCTGTTTGGCCTTTGCGCACAATCTGCGGACGCGGCCCGCGGTATCATCGCCGGAGAGGGTTGTCAGATCGATCATAGAAATCGCCTTGCAAAGCCACGCCGCCTGATGCGCCTTCTTGACAGAGCGCCGTCCGGGCAAGGTTTTGGCCCTGCGTTCAATGGCAGATGTATTGGCCTGCACCGCAGCGACCCAATTCAAATCAAGCGGCGTGCCAGGATTGCGCGGCTCGTGCACCTGCGGCAATTGTCCGGCTAACGTGGGGGTGTCGGTGACGGTGTCCATGGGGCCTCCTCAACGCGCAGTACGGTCGCACGCACCGGCGCTTTTGACAAGGTTTGACCGTTTGGTCAAATTATTCCGGCTGCACGACGTGACGTTGCCTGTCGGCACGGTATTGCGCTGGGGTCACTTTGAACCTTGCGCGGAACGTTTTGTGGAAGTGAGAGAGGTTCGGCAGGCCGATCTCATCCGCAATTTCCGCGAGACTTTCGTTGGATCCGGTCAGCGCGCGCGCGGCATGTTCCATGCGCAGATTATTGATGTATTGCACAGGCGTCTGACCGGTGCAGGCCTTCATCGTCCGGCTGACGTGGGGATGCGCTTTTCCGGTCAGGGCGACAAACCCGGCCGCACCATCACGGAACAGCGCCGGATCCTGAATATCGGTGCAGGCCTTGCGCAGCCAATCGGGCATCTCAATGCTCGGGTCGGGGCCTTCGCGCAACTCAGACAAGAGCGGGAGCAGAAACGCCTCGGCGGCAAGTGTGTCGCGCGCGCTGCGTTCGAGGCGGAGCGCGGTTTGGTTGAGCGTGGCCATTTGGCGCGGATCGCGCTGAAACTCTTTGACGGCGTCACCCTGCAGGATCGCAGCAACGTCAGGGTGACGTTTGGCAAGATGTGTGGTCACTTTGGGCGACAGACAGAGCATCACAACCATAGCGTGATCTCCCTTGCCCTGAAGCGCATGGGTCACGCCTTTGGGAATCACAACAAGCGTGCCTTCGTCCAGCTTCGTCATCTCATCTGCAGTGTGATGTCTGATCGTGCCGTTCTGCACCCAGAAGACCTCAACAAAGTCGTGCTTGTGCAGTTGTTTCGGGCGGCGCGGCAGCACTGTGGCGCGGGTCAGGTGAACATCGGTGCCGGGATCGAGAATGTCGGCATGGTGCAGCGTCAAATCTGTCATGGCATCAAAATAGCATAGCTTGATCAGGCGCCTCCACGAAAACCACGGGCCGTGGTGACGAGCAAGCGGAATCGCGCTAAAGGGGCGGCGGAGTTATGCGGGGAAGCCTTATGTTTGATCGATCCATCAAGATTGCGCCGTCCATTTTGGCATCCGATTTTGCCAATTTCGGCGCGGAATGCGCGGCAGTTGAGGCGCAGGGGGCGGACTGGATCCACGTCGATGTGATGGACGGCCATTTTGTGCCTGCGATCACATTTGGGGCGCAGACCTGCAAGGCGATCCGTCCACATATCAAGACTGTCATGGACGTGCATCTGATGATTGCACCCGTTGATCCGTATCTGGAGGGCTTTGCCGAGGCGGGCGCGGATGTGATCACAGCGCACGTGGAAGCGGGCCCACATATTCACCGGACGTTGCAGACGATCCGGGGACTAGGCTGCAAGGCGGGTGTCGCGCTGAACCCCGGCACGCCCGCATCCGCCGTGGAAGATCTGCTTGAAATGGTTGATCTGGTCTGTGTGATGACGGTGAACCCTGGCTTCGGTGGACAGAAATTTATCGATATGACCGCGAAGATTGCCGCATTGCGTCAAATGATCGGCGATCGACCGATCCATATTGAGATCGATGGCGGCGTGGATCCGACGACAGCACCGCTCGTCGCGTCGGCAGGGGCGGATGTCTTGGTTGCCGGATCAGCCGTCTTCCGCGGCGGCTCTGTCGCGGATCCTGCACCCTACGGCGCCAATATCGCAGCTATTCGGGAGGCGGCAAAGCAGTCTTGATTGCTGCCATTGTCCGGTCGATGGACCCGGTTTGGGTGGCGAAGAACGCTTTCGCCGCCGCACCCGACGGATAGTTTCGCGCTTTGACCAGTGCAATCAGGTCATCTCCGGTCTGGACACGTTTGGCGGCCTTTGCGGCCAAGGCCTCTTCCATCGGGAATTCAATCGTCCAGGTGTGCGGACCGGTGATGACAGGTTTGCCCAAAGCCAGTGGCTCCGAGATGTTGTGTGCGCCTTTGGGCACAAAACTGCCTCCGATGATGGCCACATCACAAAGGGCAAGGTAGAAATACATCTCGCCCATACTGTCCCCCAACAAAACGTCGATACTTTTTGGTGCATTAACTGAAAGATCATCGGTGATCGTCTCTGACCTGCGTGCCACGCGAAGGCCCGCATTGATGAGCATCTCATAGCTCTCGTCAAAGCGCTCTGGCGCACGGGGGACGTATATAAAAAGCGGCGCATCCGGACCGCGCGTCGCTTTGATCAGGCGAATGTAGGTCTCGTCTTCGCCTTTCACGACGCTGGTGATCGTGAGGGTCGGGCGATTGAACTTTGCTTTAGCATTTTCGCCCTTTGAGACCTGATCGCCTGGTATCGGCTGATCGAAGCGCAGTTCGCCGGTGACGTGGATGTTTGGGCATCCTGCGGCGGCAAAACGGTCTTTTTGTAAGTCGGATTTGACGAAGGCGCCGGCAAAGCCTTGATATAGGTCAAAGCGCCATCCGTGTTTTTGCCGGTCCGCTTCAAAGGATTTGCGCGGGTATTGCGCGTTACAGGCAAAAAGCGGCACGCCGTTGGCGCGCGCGCTGCGGATCATCTCTGGCCAGACTTCGATCTCCATTACCAGCCCGTATTTGGGCCGGAAAGCTGCGAAGAAGCGCTTGAACGTCCACATGTATTCGAACGGTATCCAGACGGCGCGCAAGCGTCCGTTGGCAATCTCATCGGCAAACACCGCTTCCGCCTCGCGCCGTCCGGCAGGCGTGAAATGCGTGGCCACAACGGTCTCGCCTTCTGCGAGCAACCTTCGGATCAGCGGAACGGCTGAGCGGAGTTCGCCAAGTGAAACCGCATGGACCCAGACGGAACCGGGCAGCGGAGCGCGGTAGTCTCCAAAGCGCTCCGCAAGGTGACCGCGATAGAGCGGGTCCTTGCGGCTGCGGTAAAGCAGGTAAAGCAATGCTAAAGGCAAACCAATGACCCACAAAGCTTTGTAAAGAAGAAGAAAGCGCCGCAGGCGTGGTGTTGGGAAATGGCTCATGTCAGTGCCAGAAGGTCTTGGGCGAGCGCGTCAACTTGCGCCCGATATTGCGCAATTAC
>JAHDEX010000098.1:3429-11271 GCA_020628545.1 Paracoccaceae bacterium
TGGCGATCTCGCGCTCTGGAAAGCGCGGTGCGATGATCAAAAGCGCATCGGGCTTGGTGGCGAGCAGGCGTTTGTGAGCTGCGATTGCGACAGCCTCGTCGGCTGCATGGGACGGCGCGACGGCCCAGACAAAGCGGCCTTGCGTCGCCGCCTTTAAGCGCGCCAACTCTGACGGATCACACGACAAGGCTGGTGCTGCGGGTTTGAGCGAGCCCGTCACGCGCACGGGCGGCGCACCAAGCCATTCCAAATTGTCAGCGCTGTTCTGATCATGCGCCGTTAGCATCGCCATTTTGCCGTAGAGATGCTGCAAGCTGCGCCGCCACTGCCAGTTTTTGCGAAACCGCGCGTCCGTCATGCGGGCCGCGACCATGCATTGCGGGATGCCACGGTTGCTGAGGTCGGTGACAAAACCCGGCCAAATCTCTTGCTCCGCCCAGACACATAGGTCGGGCATCCAGTGGTCAAGAAACGCCCGGCGAAAGCTTGGTGCGTCAATCGGCAGAAGTTGATGAATGGTGCGCGGCGGGAGATTCGCCTCAAGCACCTTCGCGCTTTGCAGTGTTGTCGATGTGACGAGAAAATGCGCGTCGCTTTGATCAGCCATCGCCGCGATCAACCCGCGCAGCGACAGCACCTCACCCAGCCCAACGGCATTCAGCCAGATCAGCTGACCAGCAGGGCGCGCAGCGGAAGGTCGGCCCAGTTTTTCGGTCCAGCGGGTTGGGTCTTCCTTGCCACGCGACAGACGTCTTTTGAGGTGGCGCGTGGCGACCAGCGGCGCAAGATGCGTCGCCGCAAGATAGGCCCTCAGCGCCAGCGACATCTCAGCCGCCGTCCCGAAAGCGCTTTTGCAGGCTGGATTGCCAGAAAGCCTCTGACTGCAAGATCGCAACAAACCGGTCAGCCGCCGCACCTTCGCCGAAGGCGTCGCTTCGCGATTGTCGGGCACCCCATTCATTCTTCAAAAAGGCGGCAATCTTATCGGCGTCGACCGCATCGGCAAAATGCACAGATGGTGCCTTGGCGCGGTCTGTTTGACGGGTGCCGATATCTAGCGACGGCAAGCCTAGAAATGGGGCCTCGCGGACCCCAGCGGACGAATTGCCAACCATGCAGGCCGCGTGTTTCATCAGTTCCGAGAAATGCGCAAATCGCATTGATGGCAGCACGCGGAACCGGTCGGCGGGCAGCGTGTCAATCGCCGCAAAGATGCCCGCGCTGCCGGGATCATTATTTGGCGCGATCACCACAAAGTTCCGGCCGGAGGCATCAAGTGCCCCGAAAAGGTCGCGCGCCTGTTGGCCCATCGTTTCGGCTTCTGACGTGACTGGGTGAAACGTGCAGATCCCAAAGTTATCAAATGGAATGGCGTAGCGTGATTTCACGTCATCCAGTGTCACGCCACTGTCGCCGGCATGAAAGTCCAACTCCGGAGAGCCGATCACGTGAATGGCCGCGCCATCCTCGCCCAAAGCTTTCACACGGCGCGCAGCGTCTTCTGAGCTGACAAAGTGGTGGCTCGCCAGCTTGGAATTGCAGTGACGATAGATTTCATCAATCGTGCCAGACACTTCGCCACCTTCGATATGCGCCGAGCGGATGTAGTTTGTGGCGCAAACAAGGGCACATGCCAGAGCCTCGACCCGGTCGCCATGGATAACAACGAGGTCCGGCGTCTGCTCGCGCACAAAGTCCGAAAATCCGGTGACGGTTTTTGCGAGGATGATGTCTTGAGGATCCCCTTCGCGTTGGTTCAGATACTCATGTACTATCACGCCCGGAAGGCGCTGGACCTCAATCTTCGTTAGCCCGTAGCGGGCGAGCATATGCATGCCGGTGACAAAGAAAGACACCGCAAAGCCTGCATCGCGCGCGGCAATCGCCAAGGGCTCCAGCTTTCCAAAATCGGCGCGGGTTCCGGTCACGAACAGAATAGATTTTGTTGCTGCGCTCACGTGCCAAGTCCCGCGTCGAGGGCCCGTTGGGCCAGATCAGATGCGGGCGTGAATGTGCCTTCCGGCTTTGAGCGCGCATATTTCCAGGATGTCGAAATCCCGCGGCAGTGCATAAACCAAAACCGCTTCGGGGCAAAACTGAACTTGCGATGGATGCGATCCAAGCTGTGTACCTGCAAAGCAAAGTCTCCAAACGGACCGTCCGGGCGCAGACTATATTTGGTGGGGCAAGGCGCATCACCAAGCCGCACGCGGCGATGGTCAATATATGCGGGGGGACCACCCTCATCCGTTAGGTAATGCCATTGCCCAGGGAAGGTCAGGTGCCCCCATCGATTAGCGACGGTCGCCTCAAAAACGCTCTCTCCCGTCGGCGACAGGAGCAACTCGTCAATATCGAGGTTGAGCCATGCACGGCAGCTGGAAAGGAACCGATCTCTTGCCAGATTGAGCATCGCCACTTGGAGAAACTTTGCGTCGGAGCGGTGGGTGCAATCGGAATTGAGCGGGCCAAAAGGAAGGTCCGCCTTGACGACAACGGCTTTCGAGATGCCTGCGACGGAGAGAATTGCCTGACGCAGCTCCTCGGCACTGTAGGTTGTGCTGCCATTGTCAAAAATCAGGACCGCCTGAAGCCCGTGATGGTGCACATGAAACCGGACCCAATCTTGGACCCACCCCAACTCATTGTCTTTTGAGAGGGTGTAGAGGCAATTCAACCCTGTCAGGCTCTGGTCGATTGTGTTGACGCGCTGGGTGTAAGTTGCGTCGTCAATTGTCGCAGTAAAGGTGTCCGCTTGTGGGACGCCGCGAAACGTTAAGGTCTCGTGCCGCCGCCATTTGCGCCACTTGGGCCGCGAGAGCTTCTGACCATCGATGGAAAAGGTGGCCGCTTTGATCAAGGGCGCAAAATTCATCGTGGGCGGCAGAATGAGCGTCAACTGCTGGCGCCGAGGGCAATGATATATGTCGTAAATGACCGTTTGAGCATCATAGCGCGACCAAAAGCTGTCTGATTTAATCTGCGTCGCCTTCGGTGGGTTCCGCCGAAAGCGGTCAGACGGAAGCCTGATCGTCGAAAGTGTTTCGACGCTCACGTCAGTCACCGCGCTTGGCGGTCAGATGACCATTCCGCAGAAGCCACATGAAGCGCCGGACATAGTTCGCGGCCTTGAGGCGATAGTGCGGCAGGCGTTTGGTCCAATGCGGCTTCTTCACAAGTGCAAAACCGGTGCCGGTGATCGAACTGTCCCCGCCATCGTCCACGTGGCTGGGGAAGGGTTCCAGCCCGAATTGGCGAAAGTCGTGGCGAAAAAAACGGTTTAACTCATGATCAAACGCGCGTGTCTGTGGCCAGAGGTTCGGCAAGAGACGCTCTGCGACGGACCGGTGAATTAAGTAGGCCGCATTGCCAGTAAACGGGCCAATATAGGCGTTGAGCGTGTAAGTGCCGAGTTTGCCTTGGCTCACGGGCAGTTTGGCGCGGATACAGTTGAAACGCAGCGTGTCCCACCGATCTGAATGAGCAAGGGCTATGTCGAGGGCCTGCAAGAAATCGTCGTGGAAGACGACATCGTCTTCGAGGATCAGCGCGACATCTTTGTCGGACGCAAGAAACGTTTCCCAGACCGTGACATGACTTGCGTAGCACCCCATCTTGCCGGGCAATATGGGGCTGCCCATGTTGCGGGCATAGGCCTCGGCGTCGGCGCGCCGGGCCAGTTGCTCGGCACACGCCTTTCCATCAATTCCCACAAAGCGGGTGTAGGGCAAACCCATCGCGTCCAACTGCGACTGCATCGCGGCCATGCGGCTTTGATCCCGGTCAAGGTTGATCAGCCAGACACCCAGATCGGCCCGGGTCAGGGTCATGTGAAATCAGACCACTTCAGTTGTTGGTTGTGTTTGACGGCGTGGCGCAGCGTTTTTCCCACGACCTTGTCGAATTCAAAACCTGGTATTTCGCCAGATCCGGGGCGGCGCGCCCAGATATCGGCCTCAGTGATTGTGTGCCCGGCTTTGAGGTCGGCATCGGCGACTACGCTGGCGCGAGCAAAGGCGTAAACCGGCCCTTCGGCGTCAGAGCGTTGCTTGGGATTGTGAAGCGCAATGTGGATTTCGCGAGAGCGGTCGATGATATGTCGCAGCTCTGCCGGGTCCATTGAGTTGATGATGTCGGGACCGATGCGGTAGCGGGTGTCAGTATAATGCCGTTCAAGAATGCAGGCACCGAGCGCCACCGACGCCAAAGCCATATCAGGACCGATAGAATGGTCCGAGAAGCCGACAACAGCGTTTGGAAACGCGTTCTGAAGGTCAGTGACGCCCTGCAGCGACACGATCTCGGGCGGGGAGGGATAGAGGTTGGTGCATTCCAGCAAAGCGTAGTCGATGCCTGCGTCTTCCAAGACTTGCACGCTGGCGCGCATTGTCTCAATGGTTTGCATCCCGGTGGACATGATTACCGGTTTGCCTTTGCGCGCGATGTGGCGGATGAGCGGGAGGTTATCCGCCTCCCCCGATCCGATTTTGTAAGCGGGGACATCGAGCGTTTCGAGAAAATCAGCGGCCGCGCGTGAGAAAGGCGTGGAGATCCAGATGATGCCGAGGCTTTCGGTGTAGCGCTTGAGTTCCGCTTCGTCGTCCTGGCTCAGAGCGCAGGCCTCCATCACGTCCCAGATCGACACATCGGCATTGGGCGGGAAGATCTGTTTGGCTTCCTCGGTCATCTCATCGGCGATGATATGGGTCTGATGCTTGATCATCTCGCAACCTGCGCCAGCGGCGAGGCGCACCATGTCTTTGGCGACGCTCAAGTCGCCGCCATGGTTGATCCCGATTTCAGCGATGACGAGCGGCGGATGATCCGGCCCGATTTTGCGGCCTGCAATGTCCATAAGATGCCCCTTGCAAAGTTTTCTTTGGTTTAGGCCGTTTCGCATGATTGGGCAATTGGGGTGCGGGCCCCGCCCGCTCACCCCTTTCTCGCGCTGCGCGCGGGCGCGTAGGGCAAGGTGCGCGGCCAGTCGGGTGCAATTGAGCGTATTTTACGCAAGGATGGGGGCGCTGCCCCTCGGCCTGCGGCCTCGCCATGCCGGATTGGGATCAAAGAAACCGGGATGTGGTGCCAGCGGCACGTGCTGTGATGGCCTCATGGTTTGCGTTGGGCGGAAAGATTTCGGTGGTTTCAACCGCGCAGGCTGCGGCGGCTGCAGCGAAGGGCCCGGCATCGGCAAGAGCGGCGCCCCGCGATGTCGCGTGCCAGAGCGCGACGGAGAAGGCATCGCCCGCACCATTGCTGTCAACGAGGTGCGCGGGGCAGGCCGGAATGGTGTGATGTGCATGCGGCGTGATGACTTCTGCCCCGGCGACTCCTTTTGTGAGAACCACTTGTGTCGCGCGGCCGCGCAGAAGGCGGTCGATCACCGGGCGCGGATCGGGCAAGGCCACGTCGGACAGTTGAATAACGTCGGCAGCTGCGATGAAGGGATCGTACCATGGGTTCTTACCGTCGTAGTTATGCAGGTCCAGAAAGACCGGCGCCGCGGCATCGTTCAGAAGCGGAATGGCTTTAAGAGACGATTGCGCAAGGCTGAGGAAAATCACGTCAGCCGCTGCAATCGCTGTTTGCAGCCGCGCCGTATCCAGAACCGGATCCTCCGCGCCATTTGACAGAAAAATGGAAAAGCGCCCACCGGCCTGATCCATGATGTTGAGATGCTGTGGTGTCGGTTCCGCATGGCGATCGACGATCATCCTGATGCCACGTGCAGTGCAGGCCGCGACAATCTTCGCGGCATTGTCGTCTTGACCCAGCGTGGCATGAAGCATGGTCGCATGGCCCAGTGCCGCGGCGACCATCGCCTTGCCCACACCCGTTGATCCGGCCGCCTCAACCTCGGATGCCGCAAAGATCGTGGCTTCGCGGCCTTGCGGCAGGGCATCCACGTGGATCATGCGGTTCCAGCTTGCGGCGCCAAGCACCAGGACTGATTTTTTTGTCATTCTGCCGCTTTCCGTTCTGTTCGCGCCCAGGCAACCGTTGCCAAGCTGACCGCGATGACCCATGTGAAGCCCAGCACTGAGAAAAGGCAAACAGGATGCTGCGCAAACTGGCAACATGGCTTGATCAGAAAGAGCGGTCGTATCGCGGCTCTTTCGGGCGCGACATCGTTGATCCGGTCGAACGAAAGCGATCTGTCCGACACTACGACTGGCTGGACCACGGCATCCTGCGCTATCGTTGGCACAATTTTGCAGAAGTGGCGCCGGGGGTGTACCGGTCAAACCATCCGCATCATGCACGATTTGCAGCTTACGCTGAGATGGGCATCAAAGCGGTTTTGAACTTGCGCGGGATCAGCCAACAGTCGCATTATCTGTTTGAAGAGGAAAGCTGCCAGCAGTTGGGGCTTGATCTGGTGACAGTGCATCTTGGTGCGCGCAACGCGCCGCTGCAGCACAGGCTTGTTGCCTTGCTTGATGCCTTTGAAAGCCTGCCGCGCCCTTTCATGATGCATTGCAAATCCGGTGCAGACCGAACCGGCCTCGCCGCTGCGTTTTATCTCCTGCATTTCCACGATGTGAGTGATGCGGAGGCGCGGGCTCAGTTGACGTTCAAATTCCTGCACATCCGCAAATCTGCGACCGGTATTCTCGATTACGTGCTGGAGTCCTACCTGGCCGCGCGCGCGGAAACGGGTATTGCGCTGCGCGATTGGGTCGACACCGCATATGATAACGATGCAATCACTGCAGCCTTTAAGGCGAAGAAGGCCAAAGAGCCGTTCTGGCGGGGCTGGCGCAGGCCTATGTCGCTGACTTAAGACCCTGTTCAATTTGACGTCCCATCAGGAATGAGATGATCTCCCAGTCAATCGGGCTGTCCACATCAAGGCCGCGTGAGGCCGGAACCTCATAAGGGATGACACGTCCTTCAAATAGTGCGGAGGCGCGACGCAGGTAGTCGGGCTTCAGGACATAGACCAAGCCGACGTGATCCAGCACTTTAGGTGCTTGTTGTCGGGCAACCACGCCGCCCGGCAAGGGTTTGGAGACGTGAAGCGCACCTGTCGCATCGAGCTCGAGTATATTGAAGTAAGGGTTCTTGCGGCTTTCACAGCAGGACATGACCATATCGGGCTGCTCGGCCTCAAACAGTGCAATCGCCCCATCGAGGTCCTCCTGCAGTCGGAGAGGTGACGTGCAATCAAGATCGATAAACATCGTGGCGGCGCCGGTAATCTTCTCCACTTCTTCAAGGGCGTGCTGCCAGACCTCCCATTTGCCAGCGGTGTCATTGGCAAGGTGGGCCGGGCGCAGGCCCATATCGAGGCCGCCGCGTTTCAGTCCGTGTTCATAGATGCGCGGGTCATCGGACGAGACGACAACATGGTCGATTTTTTCACAGGCGAACAATTGATCAAGCGACCAGTCGATCAGCGGCTTGCCGTGCAGGTCCTTAAAGTTCTTGCCGGGCACGCCTTTGCTGCCGCCGCGGGCGCCGATGTGGCCAATGATCATGCTGTGCCTCCTGTCTTGTCCGCGAAGTTGTGCGAGAGGGCAGGGTGCTGCGCAAGAGCCTGTGTGCGATTCATCAATGAGCCGGCGGGCTTAGCGCGCAAATTGCGTCGGTCTTGTGGGTAATCCTGTGGGTAACCTCAAAATCTAGAGTCCGAGTCGTTAACATAGGTTATAATGTGTGAAATTCGGCGGAAATTAGCATCGACAGGAGGTGCTTATATCATTGTTTTTAAAGCATAATTTGTGGAAATCATGTTTTCTGCATTTTTCTTGAAAAAAGCGCTTGCGGCTTTCTGAGAGTAACACTAGAACCCCCTTCACCGGCGCAGTTGAGGTTGTGCTGGTGCGCTGAGGTGGTTGT
>JAHDEX010000027.1 GCA_020628545.1 Paracoccaceae bacterium
CTTTCTGGATTGCAAATCCGTGTACACCGGTTCGATTCCGGTACTCGCCTCCAAACAAAATCAATTCGTAAACTGGGATTTGCGCTTCACTGTAATGGTGGGACTTTCTCATTAGCTTGGGCGAAGTTCCGGCACCCTCAGACTCACAAGTTAGCACCCTCGCTCAAAACAGATTTCGTCCGGCGATCTGTGATCTGCCCAATAGGCCCATTGGTCTTCGCAATTGCGACGCGGACTTGGCCAGCCAAGATCGGTCGCTCTTCCGGCCGAGTCCATGATGCGATGCGGGCGTCAGAGCCGTCGTTCACAACACCAAACCACGCAACCAAAACAGCGCGCCATTGGTGCCGGTTGAGCACGGGCCGCGGACGGCAACGACAGAGCGCGTCTGTGACCTAGTCCTATTAGTTTGACACTTGTATATTTAGTACGTACTTAAAAGCATGCTCAGTGTCGCGATCGATATCGGTGGAACGTTTACAGATGTCATTGCGCAAACGGAGACCGTCACGCAGTCGGTCAAAGTTCTGACCAGCCCACAAGATCCCGAAGCTGCCGCCCTGCTAGGCGTCCGGACCGTCCTGGAAGCAATTGGCAGGCCAGCCAGCGATGTCACCCGGATTGTCCACGGCACAACACTTGCAACCAATGCTCTGATCGAAAGACGTGGTGCCAAGACCGCTTTTGTCACGACAGCCGGGTTTCGGGACGTTCTGGCAATGCGTAACGAAAAACGGTTTGACCAATACGCGCTCGACATCGAACTGCCTGAACCGCTAGTACCACGGGTTCTGCGCTTTGGCGTTACTGAGCGCGTCTTGGCGGATGGGTCGGTTGCAGCGGCTCCTGACCCGGAAGAGATCAGCCAGTTGGCCGAAAAACTGAAAGCCGAAGGTGTCCAATCCGTCGCCATCGGGTTTCTGCACTCCTACCGCAATGCCGCGCATGAACGTCTTGTTGCGGAGCAGCTTAGTGCAGCGCTTGGTGAAGGGGTCACGATCTGCCAAAGCGCCGAAGTCGCGGGTGAGATGCGCGAGTACGAAAGGTTTTCGACCGTTTGTGCAAACGCTTATGTCCGGCCTCTTATGTCTCGCTATGTTGGCAAGCTCGTTCAGCGTCTGAGAAAGAGCGGATTTGACGGTGCATTTCTCATGATGCTGTCCGACGGCGCGTTGACGACGGCTGAATATGCTGCACGATTTCCCATCCGACTTGTCGAAGGGGGACCAGCCGGCGGTGTCACACTTGCCGCCTCAGTGGCGCGCGAGATCGGATCGAGCCGTACCTTGTCTTTGGACATCGGCGGTACGACCGCAAAGATCTGCTTCATCTCCGATGGCATTCCGCAAACCAACCGGCAGTTTGAAATAGCGCGCGCTTGGCGTGACGTGAAAGGCAGCGGCCTGCCCGTTAAGGTACCAACTGTCGAATTGGTGGAAATCGGGGCTGGTGGTGGCTCGATCGCCCGGGTTGATAACCTCGGTCGGTTGAAAATGGGTCCGCATAGTGCTGGCTCCGACCCGGGACCAGCCGCCTATGGGTTGGGAGGCGATCACGCGACAACGACCGATGCGCATCTGACAGTAGGGAATATCTCAGCCGAGGGGTTCGCTGGCGGCAAGATCTTCCTCGACCCTACCCTCTCTTTGCCGCCGATCGTCCGGGACGTGCAAAGGCCGCTGGGAATGGACACCGTCGAAGCCGCAGCGGCTGGCATGATTGAACTTGCCGATGAGACAATGGCCAATGCCGCACGTGTGCACGGGGTCGAGCTGGCGCTCGACGTTTCCACGTTCGATCTTTTGGTTTCGGGCGGCGGCGGCGCGCTCCATGGGCCGCGCATTGCCGAAAAGCTTGGCATTCGTCGGGTGATCGTTCCAACCAACGCGGGCGTCGGGTCTGCAGTTGGCTTTTTGCGCGCGCCTGTCGCCTTCGAGAAGGCTTTATCCGTTGCCGCGGCCTTTGACACGCTAAACTTCGATGATCTCATCTCTCGGATCGTAGCTACGCAGAACGAGGTCCGCTCTATCGTGGCCGCTGCCGTTCCAGACGATGACATCGCATGCAGTCTCGAGGCCGAGTTGCGCTATCAGGGCCAAGCGCAGGACATTCGCATAAAACTCGATACCGAAACGCCGCTTTCATCTACACTGTCCAATCTCGAGGCCGGTTTTTTGCAAAGATACAAAGCCCTGACGGGCTTTGAACTGCCTGGTGTCCCGGTCGAGCTGGTTGCAGTTAGCGTCACGGCGCGACAGCGCCAACAACCGTCGAATTTCGCCTTCGACGGTTACATCGCACCTGTCCGTCCCGGAACGCGACCGGTCTATGATTTGAGTTCCCGAGAACACGTGACTTACGCAACGTATGATCGCGCGATGGTAGGCTGCGACCCCATTCAGGGCCCTGCCATCGTCGCAGAAAGCCAGACCACAACGCTGGTCCGGCCGGGATGGACGGCCCGTCGGCTTAAGCAAGGTCATCTGTTGCTGGAACGGGTGACACCATGACCGCAACTCTGGATATCGTGGCGCAAAACGTGGTCTGGAACCGTTTGATCTCCGTGTGCGAGGAGCAGGCCAATGCCCTGATCCGGGCCGCCTTTGGTGCCATTGTACGCGAAGCCGGCGACCTCTCGGCAGGCGTTTTCAACGCCGAAGGTGACATGATTGCACAGGCTGTCACCGGCACACCCGGGCACGTGAACACGATGGCGGCGTCTGTAAGAGCCATGTTGAAGCGTAGCGGTGATCTGCGTCCGGGCGATGTTCTGGTGACAAATGACCCGTGGCTTGGTGCTGGGCATATCTTTGACTTCGTCGTCGCAACGCCCGCATTCCTGAATGGCACGATCATCGGCTACCTGGCGTCGACCAGCCATATTGTCGACGTGGGCGGTCGCGGTTGGTCCGCAGAGGGAAAATCGGTCTTCGAAGAGGGTGTGACGATCCCGGTCATGCTGCTGAGGCGCGGCGGGGAATTGAATGAGGACTTGTTGTCAATCGTCACGGCAAATTCACGGGTGCCGCACGAGGCGCGAGGTGACATCCTGTCGCTTCTCATCAGCAATGACACAGGTGTAACGCAGCTGCTTGACCTCATGGCCGAATATGACCTGACCGACTTGTCCGACGTGTCCCGTTTCATATTCGAACGGTCCGCCACGGGGTCCCGGGAGGCGCTGATGAAAGCACCTGCCGGAACTTATGTGAACAAGCTGACACTCGATGGCTACGATGCACCAATTGAGCTGTGCGCCCGTATGACGATCGGCGACGGCCACGTGGATGTGGACTTGGCTGGCTCAACTCCGGCGGTGAACCGTGGCATCAATTGTCCACTGAATTACTCAGCCGCCTATGCAGCCTTTGGCATCCGCGCTTTGCTGACGCCCGATATCCCGAACAATAAGGCCTCGCTGGAGGCGATCTCGATCACGGCGCCTCCGGGACTTGTGGTCAGCGCCGAACGCCCGAGCCCCGTGACCGCCCGCCATGTTATCGGTCAGGCGCTGCCCGATCTCATGCTGGGCTGCCTCGAACAAGCGCTGCCGGGTCAGGTCTTGGCAGAGAGTTCCGGCGCTTTATGGACCCTCTCACTATCCGGCGCGGGCCCAACAGAGTTCACGTCTCTCAATGTCGCGCTGGGAGGCATGGGCGCGCGCCCGACAGTCGACGGGCTTTCGACAACCGCTTTTCCCTCCGGCGTTGGTGCGGTTCCGGTTGAGGCCGCTGAAATTGCGGCGCCCTTGATCTACCATTCCAAAGAATATGCCGTCGATACGGGCGGTGCTGGCACTTTTCGCGGCGGCCTTGCGCAACGTATCGAAATCGGCTCGCGACTAGACGAAGACTTGTCCCTTTCCGCGGCCGCATTCGAGCGCCTTACAGCAGGTCCGGCGGGCCGCGCAGGAGGACGCGCCGGAGCACCGGGTCGCGTGACCATCAGCGACGGCACAAAGATCAAGGACAAGGGACTTTATACCATTCCGGCAGGTGAAAGACTGATCCTGCAAACGCCGGGAGGCGGCGGGTTCGGTGATCCCGCCAAGCGAGACAGAGACGCAGTCGACCGCGACCTGTCGGAAGGGCTGATCTCACATGAGGCAGCCAAAACCCTGTATAAAAGGACTTAACGGGAGGAACTCGATATGACGAAGATGACCACACTATTGGCTACCGGTGCGACGCTTGCATTGATGGCAGGGCCGGCAGCAGCACAGACCAAATGGGATCTCAGCACGGCTTGGGGCGATAACAACTTCCATGCGCAAAGCGCGATTGCTTTCGCAGATGCCGTCCGGGAGGCGACCGACGGTTCCGTCGACATCACCGTGCACTTGTCGGGCGAAATCGGCGTGGCGATCAGTGAGAAGTTGGCCTCGGTCGAGAACGGCACCATTCAGATGGCAGACATGCTGTTGTTCTTGCAGGCAGGAGAAGAGCCGTTTTTGGGCGTCGATACCTTGCCCTACCTGATCCAGGGTCAGGACGAAATGCGCAGCTGGTTGGACGTCGCGGGTCCGACATATGATGCAATTTTCGAGCGCCGGAACCAGAAGGTCCTGTACTATGTTCCGTGGCCGTCGCCCGGTATTTACACGAAGGACCCCGTTGTCAGTGCGGACGACATTAATGGTCTGCGCATACGGGCGTTCAATGCCACGTCGTTCGACTTTCTGACGCGCCTTGGTGCGGCACCAGTCGAATTACCCTTTGGCGAACTCGCAGCTGCCGTTGCCGCGGGCACTGTCGACGGTGCGGCGACATCGACATCTACCGGCGCAAACTCCGCCCTTTACCAGTTCACGAGCCATTTCAACCCGCTCAATTGGTCCATGTCGCCAGATGCGGTCACGGTGAACCTTGATGCGTGGAATGCGCTCAGCGACGAAGAGCGGGCGACCATCGAAGGTTTAGCTGACACGATGGAAGCCGAGTTCTGGGCGGTATCCGCCGCCGAGGACAGCTCCAAGACGCAGGTGCTGGTCGACAATGGTATGACCGTTTCGCAGGCTGATGACAGCCTGACGGCGAAGATGGCCGAAGCCGGTCGGGCCATGTGGGCAGAATTCTACGAAACTGTCCCCGAAGCACAGGCCGTCATCGAAGCCTACGCCGAAGAAGTCGGCAAGTAGGCGATGGATACGCTATCGGGGCGCTGGCCCCGGTGGCGTGTGAACGTACATGGACTTATTGCTGAAACAGATCGACCGCTTGTCGCGGCTCGCTGAGACCACAGCCGTCGCGCTGATCTTTGGCTATTGCGCCTTGATGCTGGTCGAAGTCTTCGCGCGCGCTCAGGCGCAGAGCTTCTCCTTCACTTGGGAATACAGCCAATACGCCATGGCAGCGGTGTTTGCCCTTGGCGCAGGTCCAGCAATCAGAACGGGCGTTCATGTGCGCATCTCGCTGTTGCTCAACGCCCTGCCCGCACGCGGCCGCACGTGGCTGGACGCTTTCGCGAATGCTGTCGCGCTGATTGTGGTCGGGGCAATCGTCTGGGCCATGTGTTCAAAGACGGGGACATCTTTTACCCGCAATACGCTGGCCACCAGCGTCAGTAAAACGCCGCTCTGGATTCCGCAGGCGCTGGTGCTTTGGGGCATGGCCCAGCTTTGGCTGGATCTGCTGGCCCGCCTGATCCGATGCGCGACGGGACGCCAATGTGAATGGCGTCATGACGATGCGGAGCCGAGCAATGTTTGAGATCTCCGTTGTCACTCTCCTCTTGTTCGCCGGGCTCTTGGTCGGTTCGGTCTGGATCGGGCTGTCGCTTTTTGCGACGGGCTACATCCTTTTGTCCCTGTTCAAGCCCAACATACCGATGGAGGTTTTCTCCAGCGGAGTGATTTGGAAGTCGATGATCCCGACACCACTTCTTTCACTGCCTCTTTTCATCCTGATGAGCGAAATCCTTGTTGTTGCGGGGTTGGGGCGCTCGCTTTTTTCCGGTCTCGCTCCATGGCTTGGCCGCCTGCCGGGCGGGCTCTTGCACGTCAATGTCGCAGGCTCCACGCTGTTTGCGGCCGTGTCTGGCTCATCTGCCGCAACAACTGCCATCGTCGGTAAGGTCAGCCTTCCAGAATTGGAGGCACGCGGGTACGACCGAAACCTCGCGATGGGGTCGCTTGCTGGCGCAGGTACGCTGGGCTTCCTTATCCCGCCCTCCATCATCATGATCATTTATGGCGTTGTGGCTCAGGTTTCTATTCTTGAGCTTTTCATTGCGGGGGTCATCCCTGGTTTGGCGCTGGCACTGCTTTATATGGGTTATATCGCGGCCCACCAAACCCTGACCGGGTCACAACCCAAACTTGAAGCTGCGAGCTGGTCAGAAAAATTGCGCGGTTTGCGAAGTATTGGCCCGGTCGCTGCACTGATCCTTGCCATTATGGGATCGCTCTACGCGGGCTTGGCCAGTGTCACGGAACTGGCCGCGGTCGGAGTTCTGGGCTCAGTCGTCGTTGCCATCGTCATGAAACGCTTTTCGCTTGCCGCAATGGTCCGCGCCGGCAGATGCGCCGTGCGGACATCGGCCATGATCGGATTGATCATTATTGGTGCAGCGCTGTTGAATTCGGCCTTCGGCTTCCTCGGTATTCCAAAGGCAGTCGCAGGCCTGATCGAAAACCTGGGGCTGGCGCCCTTCGCACTTATCGTTGTCTTGCTGGCATTCTACGCGGTCCTCGGCATGTTCCTTGATGGGACCTCGATCATTGTGATGACCCTGCCGATCACTCTGCCTTTGGTGACTGCTGCAGGCTATGATCCGATCTGGTTTGGTATCTTCGTTGTGGTTGCTGTTGAAATCAGCCAGATCACACCGCCGATTGGCTTCAATCTCTTTGTTATCCAATCCCAAACTGGCGAGACTATCGGGCGCATTGCCTATGCGGCCCTCCCGTTCTTTATCCTGATGCTTGTCTTCGCTTTGATCCTCGCTGTATTTCCACAACTGGCTCTTTGGCTGCCGGGTACGTTGAAATGAGCACTCTCTACGAAAAAGTTGCGCAGTCCATTATGGACCAGATTGAAGAAGGCAGCCTTAGCGTAGGGGATGGACTGCCTCCCGAAGCGGATTACGCGGCACAGCTTGGCATCAGTCGCACCACTTTGCGCCTTGCGTTTGAGAAACTCGAAAATCAAGGCGTCCTTGAGCGGCGAAAGCGCATAGGCACCAAAATCATCTCAGCCGCGCCGAAGCGTCGGTATTCGATGGCGACGACGGACCTCAATGACCTTCTGAACCTCGGGCGCGACACGAGACTCGTCCTTCGCGGCACCAGAACCGTCAGAACGGCGGACATACCCGAATTAGACGGTCTTGTCAGTGAAACCGGTCACTGGCTTGAAATCACTGGCGTCCGCTTCATGAAAGGTGAGACAGAGCCCTTCAGCGTGAACCGTGTCTATGTTCCGGCCCGTTTCGCGGCCATTGAACCAGCCCTGAAAGATGTCGAGACTTCTATCTTTGAAGCAATCGAAACCATCTTCAAAGTTCAGGTCGGTCGCATTCAGCAATCAGTCACCGCGCGTCCCTGCCCTGCCACTGAAGCTCAACTGCTTGGTCTTGCGGAGCACAGCGCGACGCTTCAAATTCAGGCTCAGCTGTTCACTGAGGAGGATGCACTCCTCGAAGTTTCGCTTGCGACCTACCATCCAGAGCGGTTCCAGATGAACACCGACCTTCGCATTGCACCAAAATAGCTCACGCGGCTTCGGCGGCGCGGGATAGTCCACCTGAAAATTTCTGCGGCCCTTCCGGCTTTGAAGAGACCGCCAACTCTTTTGAGCCATCGCATCAATTTCTGACTGCTCATTTGCTTTGCATTGTCGTTGCGGGAAGCTGCTTCAATCGCAGTCAATGTCTCTGCTGGTCAATCACTACATCACCAGCCCAACCACCGATTTCATCCGTTTCGCTTCAAACCGCACACAGAAGTCATCTGGAATAACAGTTTTGAACTTAGATTTGCCATGAATTGGTGCAAGTCATCGACGACCTGAGCGGCGGCGGTGTGCCAGCCATCCGCCAAACCAAAACGTATTGAGCAAAGAGCGCATGATCACAGTCACGAACTTCAGCAAGCAGTACAAAGGCTTCACGGCCGTCAAGAACCTCAGCTTTTCGGTCGAACCGGGTCAAATCCTCGGACTGCTCGGGCCGAATGGCGCAGGCAAAACAACGACCCTGCGGACGTTGTGCGGCATTATCCCGCCCAGCGCGGGAAGCCTTTTGATTGCTGGCCATGACATTGCTCAGGATCCCATCGCGGCGAAAGCCAACCTTGGCTATATTCCTGACGATCCACGGCTTTTTGACACGATGACGGTTTGGGAACACCTGGCGTTCACGGCAGCGGCCTACAAGCTTGCAGACTTTGAAGAGGATGCCGAGGCGCTTCTTGCGTCTTTTGAGCTCACTCACAAACGCAACACGCTCGTTCATGACCTGTCTCGCGGTATGCGGCAGAAAGTGGCGATCGCCTGTGCCTTTCTGCACGACCCCAAAGTGATCCTGTTCGACGAGCCCCTGACAGGGCTCGACCCGCAGGGTATCCGCGGAATTCAACAAGCCATTCGCGACCGCGCACAGGCTGGCGCGGCCATTATCATCAGCTCGCACCTTCTGAGCCTGTTCGAAAATTTGTGCACACATATCATGGTGCTGAATTTGGGCGAGTGCCGCCGGTTTGGGACGATGGAAGACCTGTTGACCGAGGTCGGCCATACGGACAGCACGTCTGCCCTGGAAGAAGTGTACTTCTCGATCACGCAAGCCTCGGACGAGACAGCAGAGTCGGCGGTGGCTTAAGCGATGGATCCTGCACTGCGCCAACTTCTTTTTCTGCGACTGCGAGGGGGTCTGCGTCAACGCCTGCAACAGTTGGCGAGCGTGCGCGGCCTGCTTTTCTCTCTGGCGTTCGGGGGGATCGTTTGGTTCCTGATCGTGACAAACAGCTCCCATGACTCTGTCGCTTTGGACCCGCATGCGTTTAGCGACCAGATCATGACATTCATGCCGCTGACCATGCTCGGCCTGTCGCTGTTGACCGTGTTGATGACAACCGGTCCGACGTTTCATTTTTCGCCAAACGAAATCAATTTCCTTTTTACCGGGCCGTTCCGCCGACGGGATCTGATCCTTTATAAGTTTGGCGCATATGTCGCGGGCGTCACCTTGACGAGCGCCTTTGTCACTCTCTTTGCACAGGCACAGACCGGCTCCGCCCTCTCGGCCTTTATCGCCACGCTTCTGACGCTTGTATTCGTTCAGTTGAACAGCGCCGTCATCGGCATGGCAGGACACGCGCTCGACGGCAGCAAGCTCGCAAAGATGCGTTGGCCTGCGACCGTGTTGCTGTGCGCCGTGGCGGTGGCAGCCGTGATTTACGCGTGGGTTACGCCGGACCGCGGTATACTCGACCTTCTGTCCGCGTTTCGGCACTCGTGGATCGGGACCATCGTCTTGATCCCCTACATCGCATTTGCCGAACTTTTTGTGGCGCGAACGCTTACTGATCTTGCCCTTTGGGCGCTCGTCGCGGTCATCATCAATGCGGCGTTGCTGTATGCTGTCATCCGTCTTGATGCGCACACGACTGATCGCTCACTTGCGGAAAACGCACGTCTGAGCAGTCGGTGGGAGCGCATTAAGCAAGGTGGATCGTTCTTTGCGACACAGCGGACCGAGGTGCGCTCGATCCGTCGCGCCCCCATCGCTGGCGGCTTGGGTCCGATTGCGTGGCGGCAGGTCCTCAACGCATTGCGGAATTCTTTCAAACTGATCATCATCTTTGCCGGCATGGCTGCCTGTATCACGCCAATCTCTCTGGCGCTGAATGCGCCGATCACGGAACTGCAGACGCTGACGATCGTCTATGTGTTTTTCGCATTCATCTTGCCGCGCAATCTGGTCTGCGACTTCCGCGGCGACCTAAGCCGGATGGAAATCTACAAGACACTGCCCATTTCACCGTGGCGCATTTGTGCAGGGCAGCTCGTGGTGCAAGTGCTTCTGGCCTATGTCATCGCTTTGACAATCATTGGCAGCGCGCTTGTCTTTGAGGAAAGCATGACGCCGCAAATCGCACTGATCCTGGCCGCTTTTGCCTTGCCGTTGACGTTTCTGATCTATGCGGTGGAGAACACCGTGCATCTCCTATTCCCGGTCAAGCTCGTTGCGATGGGACGGGCCGACTTTGAGTTCCTCGGCCGCTCTATCGTCGAGTTTATTGCGAAGACAATTTTCGTCTTGGCAGCTATGGCGGCGTCAGGCGCTGTGGGGATGTGGGCTTTCAAAATGACTGGCACTGGATTGGTTCTGCCCGGAATGGTCAGCTGGCTGGCTCTGACGTTGATCGGAGTGGTGACGTTGGCCGCGCTACAATACGCTTTCCAACGCTTCGCGGTTGCTGAGACAATCGACTAACTCTCCTTGCATCCCAGCAACTCGATCCGAGGCAGCCTTCCTCAAGACGGCGACTTTCCAGCTCGCGAAACTCTTCTCTGCGTTTCGTCTGACCTGCACCCAAACCACGCGAACGGAATGCCTGCAGTTACGCAGACAATGATGACTTTAGAACTGCAATTGCGGCCATTGCGACCTCTAAGTCTTGTTCGGGGGTGCCCGAACCGATGCCGATGCCACCAATGAGCTGGTCTTGAACGATGATCGGCAGACCGCCTTGAAGACGCGTCATGTCACCGCCGGTGGCGGCGGCGATTGCCGGGCCAACGGCCTCGGGGATTGCGTTGCTGGGGGCTCCGATTGACGCCGCGGTTCTGGCTTTGGCGCGCGCGCTTTTGACGCTCAGATACTTCGCACCCGTCATGCGCAATTGGGCGATGGTCTCGCCCGACGCATCAACAATAACGATGCATTGAGGTTGACCAAGCGCCTCCGCCTTTTCCGCTGCAGCTTCGAGCATCTTCAACGCTGCGCGGTGCGTCAAACGCAGTGTCGGTTCGACGAACATGATCACAGCCCTCCGATCGGAGAGACGCCGTTGACGTTCAAATAAACCGCGTAAAGCGATGTGGTGCCGCAAATGAACAGACGGTTGAGCTTCGCGCCTCCAAAGCAGACATTGGCGACCAGTTCTGGGATCAGAACTTTTCCAATCAATTTGCCAGTTTGATCAAGGCAATGGACACCATCTGCAGCTGAACTCCAAATCCGGCCATCCCGGTCAAAACGGAACCCGTCGAAGACCCCTTCCGTGCAGGTCGCGAAGACATCGCCACCTGTGAGTTGCCCGTCAGGGCTGACGCTATGGCGCCGAATATGACGCGGCCCGTCAGGGTCGTGGGTGATGCCAGTATCGGCGATATAGAGCTCTGCTTCATCAGGAGAGAAAGCGAGCCCATTGGGTTTAACGTAGTCGTCGGCAACGCGCGTGATCTCACCGTCAGTGTCTACGCGATAAACGTGGCAGGCCCCTATTTCGCTTTCTGCACGTTCACCCTCGTAGTCCATGAGAATGCCGTAACTTGGGTCCGTGAACCAGATTGAACCATCCGATTTCACCACGACGTCATTGGGTGAATTGAACCGTTTGCCCTCAAACCTGTCAGCAACCACTGTGATGCTGCCGTCATGTTCAGTCCGGGTGACACGCCGTGCGAGGTGTTCGCACGTGATAAGCCGACCTACGCGATCAACCGTGTTGCCGTTTGAATTGTTGGAGGGCTGACGAAACACGGAAACGTTGCCATCCGTGTCATCGAACCGCAGCATCCGGTTGTTCGGAATGTCGGACCAGAGCAAATAACGGCCTGACGCGGACCAGACCGGGCCCTCGGACCAACGGGCGCCGGTCCATAGGCGCTCAACCCTCGCATGCCCGACAAAGCAGGCCTCAAAGCTAGGGTCGATGACTTCAAACCCTGTTCCGTCTATCACGCCGTACATTTTCTCTTCTTTCAAATTGCGCCCTGTCGGGGCGTCGCATGCCCCAGCCAGGGTAAGGCAGTTGGTTTCCTGGGTGCGACGGGTCATCGCCCCATATCGCCTGATAGGTGTCTATCGCCATGCCGCGTCGCTGCATGACGAAGTATGTCACCACAAGACATGTCCACCATAGGGTCAACAGCAGCCACATCCAAACGGGACCATTGGCTTTCCATAAGCCAGTCAGAATTGCCACTATGCCAACCAGCAGCGCGGTGTACCCGAGCGTTTTGTGCGCAGCTTCAAACATGCGCCTACGACGAGACATGTCGTAATGGTGGCCATGCGGTGAACCACTCCGGTCCAATGACGTCGGTCCGCCTTTGGACCCACGGAAAATACCAAGCAGGACCTGCACAATTAATGCTGCGATCAAAAGAAGACCTAGCGCATTGTGCAGACTGATCTCACTTAAAGAGATCGGCATTACATACATCACGCCTGCGGCTGACAGCACCAAGACGGCGACGTTCCCGATCCAATGCGAACGCCACCACACCTGGCTGTCCAGTTCGTTCGGCCAGTCCTGCCCAGGTAGGATTTTGAAAAACCGCGCTGCAATCACCGCGAGCGGTGCAAGGACGCCCCATGCTACAACCATCGATCGCGCATGCCACGAAATCGCTTCTCCCACGTCATGCGCCCGCGAAGGGTCTATGGGCGACAGCAACCAGTCCATCAGCCTTTGACCGCTCCTGCCGTCATTCCCGTGATAATTTGGCGCGACGCGAATAGGGTGAAGATGATCGGCGGAATTGCGAGCAGCATGCCCGTCGCCATGATCACCCCCCACTCAACATTAAATTCGCTCATGTTGTTCACGATGAGAATGGGCACAGTCTTCGTGTTTCTGTCGGACAGTGCGGAGGCAAGAAGGTACTCATTCCACGCGATACGAAAGGTGAAGATTGCGGCTGCAGCGAGGCCCGGTTTGATGAGCGGAAGCACCACCAGGAAGAAAACCTGAAACGGCCCCGCCCCATCGACGCGCGCTGCCTCTTCGAGAGAGCGCGGCACCTGGACGATGAAGCTTTGGAGAATCCAGATGACGAAGGGCAGGTTCATCGCCACATAGATCACAATGATGCCGGTGTGGGTGCCTGCAAGGCAGACGTCTCCCCTACCCCCAAAGGTTTCTCGTATTGTGCCTCCGATCAGACCGTCGCGATCAAGGCAGAATTCGTTATTCCAAAGACCGAAGACCGGCACCAAAAGGACGGCGGGTGGCACCATGCGGACCATGAGAGTCGTCAACGAGACTGTGTCACGCCCCATAAATCGGAACCGAACCAACGCATAAGCGCCCATACACCCGATGACGAGCGTCAGCACTGTCGAGATCAAGGCAATGATCAACGAGTTGATGAGGGCGCCACCAAACTTGAGCGAGCAGAAATCGATGTGATCCGGCTCGTACGGCAAAACATCGCAAAGCGCTGTTTCATAGTTTTGTATTGTCGGCAGGAAAAACAGGCCTGACGCGCCCGATATGATGTCGACATCCAGCTTGAAGCTGTTGACGAACATCAACAAAACCGGCCCAACGGACATGAAAACGAGTAGTGCTATGACCGCATAGAAGGCAGGGTTCTGCTTTTCATATGGTTGATCCATCAGGTGTCCTCCTCGGCGGAGATGCGAACTTTGGCGGCACGGACTTCTTGCCAACGTGTAAAGGCGAACATGCCCAAGGTAAGTGCCAAGAGAAGCAAGAGCAGGTAATTCGACATCGCGGCGGCAACGCCCAACTCTCGGAATTCGGTCGCCGTGCGTGAAATGCGAAGCGCCAAAATCTCAGTCGAAAGACCCGGACCGCCCTCGGTCATGACGAGGATCACCTCAAGCACTTTGAATGCATCAATAAGGCGCAAAAGCCCGGTGACGATCAGAACCGGCATCATCAACGGCAGCTTGATGTACCAGATTTGCTGCCACGTCGTCGCGCCATCAATCTTGGCCGCCTCCAGTGCAGAACGTGGCAGTGATTGGAGCGCCGCCAACGAAAGAATGAAGATAAATGGGGTCCACTGCCAGATGTCAGCGATGATGACGCTCATGAGTGCGTGCTGGCCAAGCCAATCGACAGTGGGCAGCCCCAGTCCTTCAAGCGTCCGATTAAACGTCCCTACCGTGGGGTGGTACATGTAGCGCCACATGAGACCGACCACGACGGGAGCAATCATCATAGGCAAGATGAATAGCGTCCGGAGCATCGACATGCCGCGGATATTGCGGTCGAGAAGCAGAGCCAGGCCGACGCCGATGACCAATTCGAATGTCACAACAAAGAACGCAAAACGCAGTGTCACAGAGAGACTTTCGCGAAAGTTCGGATCATCCCAAAGCGTGACGTAGTTCTTGAGGCCGACAAACTCGGCCTCGCCAATTGTCTGACTGGGGTCCCAGGCGCGGAAGCTGCCCCAGATCATGTAGGCCAACGGGTACAAAAGCGCGATCGCCATGATAACCGCCGCTGGCGCCATGAACATGTAAGGCGTGAGGCGGTTGAGGCGTTGCGCTTTTCGACGCTTTGCAGCGCGTTCGGCAGCAGATGAGAGAGCCATGTCAACCATGGGCGTCACACGTCCTTTGTCAGAAGAGTTGCGGAGGCGGGCACTGAACCCGCCTCCTGGGGAGGGTGGATTAGTTCCAGGTGTAGTACCCGGCCTCTTCCATGACGGCCTTGGTGCGTTCGGCGACGCCGTCCAGTGCTTCCTGAATATCGAGGTCCTCGGTCAGCACCTTAGACAGCGTCGTGCCAAGATCCGCGTTGATCTTGCCCCAAACAGGGATGATCGGACGCCAGTCAGGGTCTGCGTGCTTCAGCGCCTCGCCGAATGTCGCCATATGTGGAAACTTGGCGTTCACGTCGGCATCGGCGTGGGTCGAGAAACGCGACGGGTTCCCACCGGCCAAAGCCACCAGCTTGTCGCCCTCTTTTGACGTCAGCCACTGCATCAACAGGAAGGCGGCTTCCTTGTTCTCAGCATTGGCCGGAATGCCGATACCAAAACCACCCGTCTGGCTGCCACGGCGGACACCCATGGGGTGCAGTGCCCAATCGACTTTGCCGACGACCTGGCTTTTCGACGGATCATTGATCTGACCCGCGACAACGGTCGTGTCGAGGAACATCGCCGTGTCGCCGTTGAGGAATGATCCGAGCGCTTCACCAAAGCCGAAATTGGTCGCACCTTCGGGACCACAGTCAACGATTGTCTTCAGAGCATTTGCAGCTTCGACACCGGCTGCGTTGTTCACAATCGGGTTCCAGTTGTCGTCAAAGACACGGCCGCCCATGGGTGCAAGATGCAGAAGGAAAGCGTGGCTTGCATGGTGGCCTGAGGCCGCGCGCGACGCCACACCGCCCATGCCGGGTTCCAGTTCGGGAATCTTGCACGCGATTTCGAGCATTTCCTCGTAGGTTTCCGGCACCTCAAGACCATGCTTTTCAAAGATGTCGGTGCGATACCCAAGGATCGAGGTTTCCGAACCGTAGGGAATCCCGAACAGCGAGCCAGTCTTGCCCTCAAGGTAACCTTTGCCCCCTCCGGCAAAGCCGATGTTGTAGACGTAGCCGTCAATCAGGTCATCAGCGTCGTAGTTCGGATCCGAAAGTTTCGGGTTCATGAAGTACTTCGCGAGGTTTTCAAGCTGATCCGCGTAAACATAGTCGGCCTTGGAGAAAACGACGTATGCAATCAGGTCGTACTCTCCCTCGTCCTGCGCCAGTTCCAACGTCTGACGTTCGCGCATCTTGAGGTAAGGAAGCTGATCCACTTCCACCTCGATGCCGGTTTCTTTTGTGAATTCCGGCAGGATTTGCATAACCGCATCGTAATGGGGGTGCGCCGGGAAATTCACGATCAGTGTCGTGCCCTCGTATTCTGCATAGGGGTTTGCAAGTGCAGTCCCCGCCAGGAGCGCCGTGGCAATGCCTGCCTGCGCTGTCTTCTTCAACATGTTGAGCATGTTATTCCTCCCTTTTTTGAAATCTCAATGAATTGCCGCTTCAGTTTCGCGGTCGAACAAATGCACGCCGCGCGGATTGACGGCGAAGCTGAGTGTTTGGCCCAAGGCGATGCGGTTTTCTGAGTTCAGCTCGACCATCACCTTCTCGTCGCCGCATTTGCACAGCAAAACCGACTGCGCGCCGACGTATTCCGAGACCATCACATCGAGCGACAACGCCACATCCGGTGACGCATCTGCATCATGACGAAGATCAGACGGCCGGACGCCAAGAGTTATCGAACGGCGCGAATGCGCCTTTGCTGCCGCTGCGATCTCGCCCTCAAGCGCAAGCGCGAAACCGTTGCCCACGACAAAAGCACGACCATCGCGATCCTCGATCTCACCATTCAGAAAGTTCATCGGCGGCGACCCAAGAAAGCCCGCGACGAATTTATTGACTGGCCGTTTGAAGAGCGCTTCAGGCGTGCCCTGTTGCTGAATATAGCCGCCGTGCATCACAACGATCCGATCAGCCAAGGTCATCGCCTCGATCTGATCGTGCGTCACGTAGATCATGTTCTTCTGCACACGCTGGCTCATCAGGGCCAATTCCGCACGCATCTGGCCGCGAAGTTTGGCATCGAGATTGGACAATGGTTCGTCGAAGAGGAAGATGCCGGAATCCTTGGCCAAAGCACGCGCCATGGCCACGCGCTGACGCTGACCGCCTGACAATGCCCCTGGCTTGCGATGCAAAAACTCGGTCAGGCCGACAACTTCGGCAACCTCGCGCACCTTTTTGTCAATCTCCGGTTTTGGACGTCGCTGCAGGCGCAGAGCGAAGGAAATATTCTGTGCGACGTTCATATGCGGGTAAAGAGCGTAGTCCTGGAAGACCATCGCGAGATCGCGTTCTTTTGGTTCAAGGTGGCTGACAGGTTCGCCCCCAACCCAGATCTCGCCGTCAGACACGCTTTCTAATCCGGCGATCATCCGCAGTGTCGTCGACTTGCCGCAGCCTGACGGGCCAACAAGGACAGTGAATTCGTTATCCGCGATTTCAAGCTCGATGCCGTGCAAGACTTCCACCTCGCCGTAGCGCTTGATGAGATTGTCGAGATGAATAGTTGGCATGATTCCCTCAAATTGTTACCGGTCACAATAATAAATGTGACCGGTAACACAAGTAGTTTTGTGAGAGATCCTTGAGAATTGGAAAGTGTTAGCGCGTAGAGCCTCTAAAGCTGAGCAAGACTTCAACAGGAACATGCCGGGCAGTTCCCGCTCGATCCCCGTCAAGCAGTTCGGCAAGCAGCTTGCCCGTCGTGTGACCAATTCGTTTTGGGTCAACCTCGACGGTCGTAATTGATGGCGTCGAAAACCTTGAAACTTCAAAGTTTCCGAACCCGACAACGCCAATGTCTCGGGGTACGTTTTTCCCCATAGATTTGAGTACCGTAAGTGCACCGAACGCAGGCACATCAGACACACAGAAAATGCAGTCCGTGTCTGGGAAATCTTCCACCAATTGAGGGACCGCACGTGCGCCGTCTTCAATCGACAAAGGGGGCTTTCCAATCTTCATGAGCCTGTGGTCAGACAGCCCCGCCGCTTGCATCGCCGATTGCCACCCTGCCCGTCTGGCGGCGCCTCGGGTCCATGCGTCATCGGCTTCAGATAGGAATGCGATGTTCTTGTAGCCGCGCTCAATCAATGCGCGCGTCATCTTTGCCGCTGCATCCTTGTTGGAAAAACCAATCGTATGTTGCAGAGGATCTGCCGGACGCTCCCAAAGTTCGACAACTGGAATATTTGCGTCGCTGAGCAGCTCCATCGTTCGATCTGAGTGTCCGTCGTACGATAGAACAACAGCTTCAGGTCGCCGACGCAGCATGGCTTCAACCAGCTGTTCCTCCCGCTGCTTCGAATAGTCCGTGTAGCCAAGAAGAATCTGCTGCCCAATCGCTTCCAACTCTTCCGTGAGCGCCTGCACGGTTTCCGCAAAATGCAAGTTGTTCAGGGATGGCACCAGTACCGCAACGAAGCCCGAGCGTTTCGTTGTCAGACTGCCTGCCATCTGGTCGGGCACATAGTTCATGTCCCGCACGACCTTCAAGATACGCTCGCGCGTTTCCTTTGAAATTGGGCTGTCTTTTTTGAGAGCGCGAGACACTGTCATCCGCGAAACGCCAGCGGCACGGGCAACGTCCCGCATGGTCACTGGTGTTTTGGGAGAAGTCGGCATGAATGATGGAAGGGCCCGCTGATGTCGGGGACACATTCGCCGATCATCAACCGCCAATCAAGGGCGCGGCCAATCTGGCCACGCCCATTGGCCCACTAGCGGTTCAGGGCCCCGACGCCGGAGAACCGAAAGGCTTCCTGTTCAAGCGCATCGATCTCTTCGGCGCTCATCTGATCGTGCGCCACCGTGATCCGACCAAGAAACACAAACGGCAGTTCATCGGCGCGACCCTCAAGGTCCGCTTTGATGGCTTCTGCCGTGGCCGCGCCAACATCGTCGCCCATGCGCATCGGGGTTGCGTCAAGCTCGCCCCGCCGGATCGCGTCGAGTTCCAGTCCCGTGCCACCCCACCCGGTTGAGAAGATCTCCTTTTCTTTTCCAACCGAAACCTGAGCCTCCACTGAACCCATCGCCATTGCGGTGTTGGCGTTATGGATGATCGTTGCTTCAGGATACGACTGAAGAATGAGCGAGGTTCCGGCAAATCCACCTTCACGCTGATATTCGCCATAGTGCTCGTAAACCGTGGTCCAATTCCCCTTCTCTTCCACACATGCCTTGAAGTCGCCGGAGCGCTGATTGTCCGTGATGCCCGGAATACCGCGGTTCATCGCCATGACAACGTCATTGCCGAGGCGCCCAAGCATGTAGTCACACATGGTCAACGCGCCGGCCGCCGACGAGAAGTCGAACCATGCATCGGGCTGCGGGTCGAGGTCTTTCAACGGTGTATGGAAAGCCCAAACGTATGTCGTCAATTCCTCTTCAGCCGCAAGCTTGGAGATATTGTCTGCCTGAATGGCAAGCTCGGACGGACCAAAGACAACGTAGTCATAGATGTCTTTGTCCAGAACAACTTGGTTAGCGTAAGTCGATTGCAGCGAATGCTCGATCTGCCGCGATGCAAATTCGGTCGTTTCGTAATCGATGCCAAGCTGGTCCAGACGCTTTGTCATTGCCAGATAGTTGCGCGCCCAAAAGTCCGACGTATCCGAAGACGGATAGATCAAAGCGATCTGAATTGGCCCATCCTGAGTACCTGTAAATGGCACAGCTTCAGCACCGACCACGGCCTGCATCGCCTCAAGTGCGCCATCGGCATTCACTTCACCGGGGACCCAGTGGTCACGATCTTCAATCCCTGGCAGTTCCTTTAGTGGGAGCGCGGCATGGCCGTCAGCCATTGCAATGCTCGTCATTGCTATCGTGGCGGTAAGTGACGTTGTCGTAAGAAATCTCATTTTGGTTTCCTCCCCTATTATGAGATTTACGGTTTCCGTCCGAAGCGATCCTCCGGCCGGAGAAATCAGTGTCAGGTCAGCCGCTCGCAACCACATCGCCAGCGGTCGCACCGCCGATCGCGAGCAATGCGATCAGCAAACCGACAATGGCTGCTACAAGTCGCATCGTTTTCTGGCCTTCTGTGGTGCGAAGCCCTGCGAAAAGTCCGCTTGCGCCGTCCCGGTCTTTCTTCTGAATCCAGGCGTAAAGGGCGACCGAACTGATGATCACGAAACCCGATGCGACCGGCTGCCAGAAAAACTCAATCCGAAGAGTCACCAGCGCATTCAGCATCATCGCGAGTAGCAAAACCCCCGAGAACGATCCGATCATCGAGGCTCGACCGCCAAAAAGAGACGTGCCACCGACCACTACGGCCGCGATCACATGCAGATTGAAGAATGGTGCCATGGTCGCCTGGATCGCGTTCTGTTTGCCGGTCAGCATCAAACCCGCAAGAGCCGCACATGCTCCACACAGCACATAGGCATAGACCTTGTATCGGTTCACACCGATGCCCGTTAGTTCAGCCGATTCAGGACTGGAACCGATAGCGACAGTATAGCGGCCAAAGTAGGTCCGCTTGAGCACAAAGTACCCCAGCACCATCGTCAGCATCCCGACAATGGCTGGCGTCGGGATCAAAAACGGTGTCTGCCCACGACCAAGCTCTGTCAGTACATCCGGGAACCGCGCAAGGACCAGGCCTTTCGCCAAGAGCAACGCCAGCCCTTTGTACACAAGGTCCATCGCAAGCGTCCCAATAAGATCCGGAACGTTAAACCGCGTGATGATCAGTCCGTTAATCAGCCCCAAGAACGCACCAATGGTCAGCGCAATTGGAATGCCGACGTAGATCGAAAAGCCAAACTGCTTCACGAGGAACGCCATGATGATTGACGACAAAACGGCAACTGACCCCACAGACAAGTCGATGCCGCGTAGCGTGATGACAAACGTCATCGCCATCGCCATCGGCATATAGAGAGCCGCGTCCTGAAGAATGAGGGTCAGATTGTCAGGGCGGAAAAAACGTGAGGGTGAGGCGAAGGCCATAAAGACAATGATGGCCAAAATCATCGCCATCGGCGCGATGATTGCCATGTAGGGTTCAAGCCGTTCCGATAGCGGCTGCTTCGGGGCTTCTAGTGTTGCAGTGTTCACGCGGCGTCCTCCTTTGCTCCAACGATCAAGCCCAGCACCTCTTGGGTGGAGCTTTCGGAGGTGAGAACGACGCCGACGTTCTGACCGCGGCGCTGCACATGCACGCGGTCCGCGACTTCAAACACGTCATCCAGAGAGTGGCTGATGAGGATCACGGCAAGACCCTGTTCCTTCAGCGATTTGATGAGTTTCAACGTCCGCGCGGTCTCTTGCGGACCAAGTGCTGCGGTCGGCTCGTCCATCACGAGAACCCGGAGCCCCGTGTGATAAACAGCGCGCGCGATGGCCACAGCCTGTCGTTGGCCGCCGGATAGGCTGTCCGTTTGCGCATCAAGCGACCTCAGCCGCACGCCGAGCCGTTCCATCAAGACACGTTCGGTTTCCGACCGCATCTTCTTGTTGTCCAGCAATGTGATACCGAAGACTTTCTTGGTCAGCTCGTTCCCAAGAAACATGTTGGCAGCGGGATCAAGATGATCTGCCAGGGCAAGCGTCTGATAAACCGCGTCAATGCCCGCATCGATGGCATCGGCGTGGTTCGAAAACGCGACCTTTTCGCCATCAAGATAGATGTCCCCTTCGGTCGGTTGGTAGACGCCCGTCAAAACCTTGATCAGTGTGGATTTCCCGGCTCCGTTGTCTCCGACGATGGCCAGAACCTCACCAGCGTAAGCTTCAAGATCAACGTCCGAGAGAGCAGTAACCCCGCCAAATCGCTTTGTTATTCCGCTCATTCGCACAAGTGGTTCAGCCATGAGCTCGTCTCCTTTTTGGACAAACGAGGCCTGTCGGTCGCCGAAGCCACCAAGCGCGTCGTCATCAAAATTGTGAAAGGCCGAGAGCCCCTTTAAGCGTCAGGGACCCTCGCAGGGAGATTGCTTACTTGCCCCAGATCGTCGCGTAAGCTTCGCGGTACGGGATGTCCGGATCAAAGGCGTTGCCGTCGCCCATTTTGGCGAGTCCTTCGGGGGTCACCAGCGCGGGCGATGTCACGTAGCCAGAGCAGGCTTCACCCTGAATGGCGCGGTTTAACTCATCCACCAGCTGCCAGCCCTGAAGGTTAAGTGGTTCCGCGACAGTGATCGCCTGATATCCGCCTGAGCGAATGCGCTGGAAAGCGGCCTCAGAACCGTCGCCGGCAGAGCCAGCCTGCGGCCCGGCTTCAGGTGAAAGACCCGCAGCAGCGAGCGACGGCCCCATAAAGTCGAAATAGAGGTCGTTGATCGCAAGAGAATGAGTCCAGCTGTCACCGTATTTCTGCAGAAGGCTCGTCGTGAGCGGCCCCATCCGGCTGGATGTATCCGCGATTGGTGTATCGACATACTCAAGCACTGTGCCACCGGCGGCTTCGACTGTTTCTTTCAGTCGGTCAGCCTTATCGATGGCGATCTGGTAGGTGCTGTCAGTGAAGATCACGACGCCAATATCCTCACCCCCATCGCCGATCGCCCATTCGGCGGCCACCTCTGAGACGGTCATTGCATCAGTAGAGACATTAGCGAAAATTCCGCCAGGCGCGTCGCACCCGATCTTCGGGCCGGAATGCCAAGCGACCATTGGCATGTTCGCATTGACCACATTTTCCAGAGCGGCTTGCTGTTCCACCGCATCGAAACCGTTGATGATGATGCCATCAGCCTGCAGGGCCAACGCCTGACCAATTGCTGCAGTTCGTCCCTGGATCGAACCTGCTCCATCAAGTACGCGGACTTCCCAACCAATGGCCGCAGCGGCCTCTTCGACGCCATCGGTTACACCGAGGATCCCGCCATTCTTCAAGTCTCCCGCGACAACCACGATCGACTTGCCTTCGGCGGCGGTCGGCCCTGCAGTGGGCCCATCCCATGCCGTTTCGGCCAGAGCCGATAGGCTGCTAAGTAATGTCGTGGCCATAAGCCCCGTGATGAATGTTCTCTTTTGCATAGTTTCCTCCCTTGAATGCGAATGAAGTGTTCAGCGTTTTTCAGCGCCCTTTTTGCGTTGGGCATAACCGGCGATACCGATTGCGATCAGCAACGTGACGCCATTGAACAGCGGCTCGACCCAGAATGAGCCACCGAATTGCTGGATGCCGGAAATGCCCACGGCAAGGATTGCGACGCCAACGATTGTGCCCCACACGTTGACCCGGCCCGGCTTGATCGTCGTCGACCCAAGAAATGCGCCCACCAAAGCTGGCAGCAGAAATTCGAGGCCAACGCTGGCCTGACCAATGCGCAGCTTCGCGGCCAATAGAACTCCGGCCAGGGCTGTCATCATCCCCGACGCGACAAAGGCGCTGATGACGTATTTGCGTGTTGGAATACCGTTCAGTTGCGCGGCACGCTGGTTCGCGCCGATGGCATAAAGGTATCGGCCGACCGGCGTGTATTCGAGCACGATCCACATGATGACTGTGATAGCCAAGAGGTAGTAGCCAGTGATCGGCAAACCAAAGACGAAGGTGTTGTTCAGCGCATAAAAGCCGTCGGGCAGGACACCGACCATCTGCCGACCTCCGGTGTGCCACAGCGCCAGTGCATAAAGCACCGTTCCCGTTCCAAGTGTGGCGATGAAGCTGTCGATCTTTGCAACTTCGACCAAAAGCCCGTTCAAGAAGCCTGTAAAAGCGCCAAGCGCCAGCACAGCAATCACCGCAACCGGCCATGGAAGGCCGAGCGACGTTTGAAGACTGATTGCCAGAATGTGCCAAAGCACAATGCCGTAGCCGACGGTCAGATCGATGCGACCCGCGGCCATCGGGATCATCGCACCAAGGCTTAGAAGCGCGATGATCGCTTTATCGCTGACGATTGACCGCAGGTTCAACATCGTCGGGAAGGTGTTTGGCAACAGGATCGAAAAGAGAGCGATCAGAAACACCATCAAAATGACCAAGCCGTAGACTGGCAGGAACCGCATCATTTTCTTGCCGAACGTCAAACCACGCAGCTCAGCCTTGGTCGGTTCCAAAGCGTTGGATTCAAGCGATTGCATGGGACGTGTCCTTCTGAATTGAAGCGTTGCCAGCCGATGCGGACTGGATCAGGTTTTCAGTGCTCAAACGGGTTCCGCCAAGTTCATCCACGATGGTGCCCTGACTGAAGACAATTGCGCGGTGGCAGATTGCGGCGATCTCTTCGAAGTCGGTCGAAATCACGAGGATCCCGACGCCATCGCCCAACGCGCGGTTCATGAGCGCATAGATCTCCGACTTTGCGCCAACATCGACACCAGCTGTCGGGTCTTCGCAAAGAAGCAATTTGCGATTGGTGGCCAGCCAGCGCCCCATCACAACTTTCTGTTGGTTCCCACCAGATAGTGCTTCGATCGCAAGGCTCGGATCGTTCGGAGAAAGGCCCAGTTCAGCACCAATGATTGCGGCCTGTTCAGCCTCAGTCTTCGGCGACAGCAGGTTCAACAGCTTTCGACCGATGCTTTCCGGGTTGAGGAATGTGTTTTCGCGGATGGACAGGCTCATCGCAACGGATTCCTCAGTGCGGTCGCGCGCGATCAGCCCCACACCGGCTGCGAGGGCCTTTTGAGGATTGGAAAGGTCGGGTGAACTTCCGTCGAGCGTGACACGGCCATCGAACGCCGCCAGCCCGAAAAGTGCACGAGAGATAGCTTCGTGCCCGGCGCCGCGCAGGCCGACCAGTCCGACAATCTCATTTTGTTGCAGCGTGAAGTTCAGTGGGCCAATGCCCCCTACCCTAAAGTCGTCCAGCCGCAGAACCTCTTTGCCCGGCGCGTCCGTGACCTTGGCCGTCTCACGGGTTTTACGGCCAACGATTTTTTGCACCAGCTCTTCCGGCGTGGTGTGCGCGATATCTCGTACGCCAACCATTTCGCCGTCCCTCAGGACAGCAACGCGGTCGGCAATCTCAAAAATTTCGTCCAACCTGTGGCTGACATAGATCATTCCGACACCGCGTTCGCGCAACGGACGGATAGCTGCAAATAGGCGGCCGACTTCATCAGCTGGCAAAGACGCCGTTGGCTCGTCCAACACAAGAAATTCGCTGTCGACGGCCAATGCACGAGCGATTGCCACCAGTGACTTTTCGGTGCGCGAAAGGTTCTCAACTCTTGCCGTCGGTTCAAATTCGCAATCGACCTTCTTCAGCGCATCTGCCGCAAATGCCTCGACCTCGCTCCACTTGATCAGGCCGTTCCTTTTCGAGAAGCCAAGGGCGAGGGCGATATTTTCGGCCACTGTCATCCACTCAATCAGGCCAAGGTCCTGGTGGATGAATGCAACTTTCTGACGCTCGCCAAACCCGGCCGGGCGATGTTCATACGGTTCGCCATCGATCAGGACCCGGCCCTTGTCAGGCGTGTGAATTCCACCAAGAACTTTGATGAGCGTTGACTTGCCAGCACCGTTCTCGCCAAGCAGGGCAACGATCTCGCCGCGACCTACAGAAAGCGATACATCGCGCAGCGCATAGGTGCCGCCGAAGTGCTTATCGATCCGATCGAAAAATAGCCCTGATTGTAGGTTCTGCATCCAGTGCCCCTCCCCAGGCCAGGACTTGAGTTACCCGTAACGTTACGCTAATGCTTCACACAAACCTTGAGCCTGTCAAGAACTAAGTTACCCGTAACGTAAAACTGAAGATATGGTCGAAAAAAGTAATAAAAACAGTAAGGTAAGCCTATCTCAGGTTGCACGTGAAGCAGGCGTCTCAAAGATGACTGCAAGCCGGGTTTTACGTGATGAAGGGGGTTACTCGGAAACAACACGCCAGAAGGTGATGGCCAAAGTGGACGAGCTTGGCTACCTGCCGAATCGTTTGGCCACAGTCTTTGCCGGTGACAAGGCTTCAACCTTTGTCGGCGTGTCCATCCCCGACCTCGGAAATGAGGTGTTTTCGCAGGTTCTGGAGGGCATTGATCGCAAATTGGGAGCGCTTGGACACCAGTCCGTTTTGGGGCTCACCCAGCACACTTTGGACGAAGAAGAAAGCTGGATCCGAACTGTACTTTCATGGCAACCGGCAGGGCTTATTCTCACCGGTCGTTACCATTCTCCAGCAGCGCTCGACATGTTGCGCAATGCCGGGATTCCGATCGTAGAGATCTGGGACCTGAACTCCAGCCCTCTCGATATCAGCGTTGGCATCAATCACTTTGACGCAGGCTTCGACATGGGTCGGTATCTAATCGCCTGCGGATATCGCAGGATTGGCTACGTCGGGACGTCCCACGATACTGCAAACGCCGCCTCTACAAGGCTCGAAGGCTTCTGCAAAGCTGTTGAAAGTGGCGGTGGTTCGGTGGAGCGGCAGCTTTGCCTGCACGATACAGCAACCTTCTATCCAGGCTTCTATGGGACGGAGCAGTTGCTGGGCTCTGTCAATGATATCGAATGCATCTTTTACCAGAATGACGCCATGGCCTTTGGTGGTCTCCAATTCTGCGAGAGTCGTGGTCTGAGCATACCCGGGGACATTGGCATCGCCGGTTGGGGAGATCTGCCAATTTCTTCGGTTCTCACGAAACGCCTGACGTCGATGCATGTACCGCATCTCAAGTTAGGACAAGTCGCCGCTGAGATGATGATGGCGCGCCTTTCAGATGAACCCGTTGAGCGGTGTCGCGATATCGGCTTCAAGCTGATTCCGGGCTCCACGGTTCGCAGTTCGGATCGGGATTAACTCGTTCCACCCGGCACCAGCTTCGGTGCAATTTCGACGCGATCCGGAACAGCACTGCCGGCAAACAACTTGTCGAGCATAGCCGCGACCTCTTCACCGATACGCCGCGCCCCGACATCAACAGTTGTGATCCGTGGCTCACTAACTTGCGACACTTCAAACTGCCCAAAACCGGTGATGGCCAAATCGTTTGGCACACTCAGGCCCAGTCGGCGGCATGCGCTCAGTGCACCAAATGCGACCGGGTCGGATACACACACCAGCGCATCAAACTTGCCAACCTCAGTTCCAAGCGCTTCGATCCGCGCTGCTCCGTGCCGCATTGAAACGGGTGCCGGACCAGCATCAAGAACCACCATTTCCGGCAATCCAAGTCTGCGGGCAGCAGCCTGCGCACCTAAGCGTCGCTCCGCACCGCGGCTGTCCGCCCCTTCCGAGGCGCCAATAAACGCGAGCTTGCGGCGGCCAGTTTTCGCAAGGTGCTCGATGATCAGCGCCATAGCTTCAGAATTCGAAAACCCAACGACATGTCCCAGCGGCTCTGCTGGCAAATCCCACATTTCAATGACGGGGAGGTCGCGCGCCTTGATCAGATCGCGCGTCGCCTGACTGTGATGCCCTCCGGTCATGACAAGCGCTTCGGGATTTCGTGTCAAAAGCTGATGAACAAGCTCTTCCTCCTTCTCGACACGGTAGTTTGTCGCGCCAAGCAAGAGCTGCGTTCCCACGCTTTTGAGCGCGACCGAGAGGCCACGGTAGGTATCGGCGAAGTTCGCGTTGTTGATCGATGGGAGTGTGACAGCGACAAACCCGCTCTTTTGCGTGCGGAAGGCCGTCGCCATACTGTCGTAGACGTAGCCTAAACGGCGGGCTTCCTGCCGAATACGATCGCGCGTCTCTTTGCTGACTGACTTATCGTCTTTGAACGCACGGCTCACGGTCATCGGCGAAACGCCAACTGCTTCGGCGACATCGCGCATGGTGATGCGGGCGCTAGCCAATAAATTCGTGCCTCTCGGTGACGTGGTGATGAATCCGGCCTTTGAAATACGCCTTCGTAACTTCCTCTGTCACCACTTTTGACTGATGACGCGCCGCGCTATCAAGCGCTGCGTCCATTGTCGCCCGATCCGGGTAGCTGATCGCCAGGACAAGAGGAAATTCCGGAGCGCCCTCGTCACGTTCTTCGCCAAACATAACCCGCACATCGGAATTGCCGGGAAACTGCGTCCAAAGGGGGACCAGTCGTTGCAGGACAGCGGTGCGGAAGGATGCGATGTTCTCTTCGCCAACGGTTCCTTCAAATAGGGCAAATCGTGTGATCATTGTGCAAACTCTTGCTTTGCGCCGTTGAAAAACTCCATGACCGCTGCCTGATCTTCTCCACCCAGACCCGCCGCTGTCAGCATCCGATGAATTTCAGCGCAGAGCGCGGTCATCGGCATTGATGTCCCGGTTTGACGCGCCAGGTCGTTCACAGCATTTAGATCCTTGACCATATTGTCGATCCGACCGGTGCGCCGGTAGTCCTTGGTAACGAAGCGTGGAAGGTATTCTTGCAAAAGCGAGCTGTCCGCACGACCACCCTTCAATGCCCGCGGTATTTTCTCTGCGTCGACGCCGGCATCAAGCGCGAGTTGCGTGGCCTCGGCCACAGCCAGAAAACCCAATCCGCAAAGGACCTGATTGATCAACTTGGTGGTTTGCCCAGCGCCAGACGGTCCCATGTGCGTATAGTTAGACGCCACATGTCGCAGGGCGTTGTGCGCGCGCTCCACGTCCGCGGCCTTACCACCGGCCATCAGCGTCAACTCACCAACCAACGCCTTCGGGGCGCCCCCGGATAGCGGACTATCCACCCAGGCCAGCCCCCGTTCTTCCGCCATTTTTGCGAATTTGCGCGTGGCATCCGGTTCGATCGAAGACATATCGATGATTAAGGTGCCCTTGGCTGCTCCGTCAGCGATGCCGTCCTTGCCAAACGCCGCAAGACCAACAATCCGAGATGCGTTGAGAGACGTTATGACATAGTGGCTTCCGTCAGCAGCATCGGCTGCTGTTGTGGCGGCAACCGCACCTTTCGCAACCAATTCTGCGACCTTGTCAGGGTCGAGGTCAAAGACCTTGAGCATATTGCCGGTTTCCAGAAGGCGAGTTCCAATGGCGCCGCCCATGGCGCCCGCACCAATAAGGCCGATCCGTTCGCTCATACGAGAGTCTCCCTGACATAGCTTTCAGATTGCGCCACGACCCGATCATATTGGGCGGCAATATCGATTTCCGCGCCAAGCTCATCTGGACCCAGCCGTTCAAGCGCCGCGAATTGGCTGTCAAGAAGCGACGTCGGCATGAAGTGGCCCTGCCGACCCTTTACGCGTTTGACCAGGACGTCTTTGGGCGCATCGAGATGAAGGAATTGAACTGGTTCAGGGACGTGGCGTCGTATTTGATCCCGGTATGATTTCTTTAAAGCTGAACACCCGATCACAACAGGACCTTTGGTTTCGGCCAAGACATCCCCCACGATCTCCAGCCATGGCGCGCGATCCTCATCGTCAAGAGGTTGGCCTGCGGACATCTTGAGGATGTTTTCGCGCGGATGCAGATCATCGCCATCAATGAATTCCATACCACAGGTCACGGACAACGCGGTGCCAACTGACGACTTACCGCAGCCCGAGACCCCCATAAGGACATAGCACCGCATCAGAGCGACGCCGTGATGCCGCCGTCAACGAACAGCGTGTGACCATTCACAAAACTTGACGCCGCGGACGACAAGAAAACACAAGCTCCGACAAGTTCTTCAACGTTGCCCCAGCGGCCGGCTGGCGTGCGTTTTTCAAGCCAGGCCGAGAACTCGGGATCCGCCACGAGAGCCGCATTCAAAGGTGTGTCAAAATATCCGGGAGCAATTGCGTTGCATTGCAGCCCGTGCTGCGCCCAGTCCGTCGCCATCCCTTTCGTCAGGTTGCCCACCGCGCCCTTGGTGGCCGTGTAGGGCGCGATGCCCGGACGAGCCAAAGCGGTCTGTACGCTGGCGATATTGATAATCTTCCCGGCGCCGCGCCCGATCATATGGCGCGCAACAGCCTGCCCAACGTGGAAGACACTCGCGATGTTGGTCTGCAGCAACCGCTCAAACGCATCTGCGGGAAAATCTTCCAGCATCGTCCGGTGCTGCATGCCTGCGTTATTGACCAGAATGTCGATGGCGCCGTGCTCAGCCTCGAAGGCATCCACAGCCGCGCGCACAGCATCGTGGTCCGTCACGTCGAAGACGATGCTGGACACCTCTGCGCCTTGCCCGCCCAACTCATCGGCAGCGGCCTGCAACTTTGTGGCGTCGCGCCCGTTCAGGACAATCGATGCGCCAGCTTCAGCAAGACCGCGCGCAAGCGCAAAACCAATCCCTTGGGAAGATCCCGTAACCAAAGCGCGCCGACCGGCAAGAGAAAACAGTTCTGACATTTCAATCCTTCCGAGTTTCAGCATTGACGCCGACGATATGTTACGGATAACATGTTACCGATACCATAGGATGTCAAGCAAGGATTCTTACAGTGACAAAACCCGTCATTCTGCAGGTCGGCCCCTACCCCGATTGGGACCAGGAACCACTTGATGCCGCTTTCGATGTGCGCAAACTTTTTGAGGCGGTGGACAAAGCTGCGTTCCTCGCTGCGAATGGATCAGAGGTACGCGCAATCGCGACGCGCGGCGAATTGGGCGCGGACGCAGACATGATTGCGGCTTGCCCAAAATGCGAGGTGATTTCTGTTTACGGCGTGGGCTACGACGCTGTCGACATCGATGCGGCCCGCGCGCGGAACATTCGCGTGACCAACACACCAGATGTTCTCACCGGGGATGTTGCGGACCTCGGAGTTGCCATGATGCTTTGCCAATCTCGCGGTATGATCGGGGCAGAACGGTGGGTTCGCGACGGGTCTTGGGCCAACAACGGCCTCTACCCGCTCAAACGGCGCGTATTTGGTCGCAAGGCAGGGATCCTTGGACTTGGTCGGATCGGCATTGAGGTTGGAAAGCGCCTTGAAGGGTTTGGAATGGACATCGCATATTCCGATCTCGCGCCTCGCGATGACGTGCCCGACTGGACTTTCATCGCGTCTGCACAAGACTTGGCGGCGCACGCCGACTTCTTTTTCGTGACGCTCGCGGCATCGGCTAAAACGCGTCACATCGTCAATCGCGATGTGATGAATGCAGTTGGGCCTGAAGGCATGATCATCAACATCTCGCGTGCGTCAAACATCGACGAAGAGGCGTTGTTGGCCGCGTTGAAGTCCGGTGACCTGGGTTACGCCGCCCTTGATGTCTTTGAGGGCGAGCCAGCGCTTGACCCACGCTTTCTTGAGCTCAACAACGTGCTGCTGCAGCCGCATCACGCCAGTGGCACAGTCGAGACACGCAAGGCTATGGGGCAACTTCTCCGCGATAATCTCGCCGCACACTTTGCCGGTAACCCACTTCTGACCCCCGTCGTCTGAGGCTTTCCTATGAAAACGATCACAGCCTTTGCGGCAAAAGACCTCCGTGTTGAAGAGCACGATGTCCCAACACCCAGAACAGGCGAAGTCCTGATCAAGATGGAACGTGGGGGCATTTGTGGTTCGGACTTACACTACTTCAATCACGGTGGTTTCGGGACGGTCCGGCTGAAAGAGCCGATGATCCTTGGTCACGAAGTGTCGGGCCGCATTGAGCAGATCGGGCCAAATGTCGAAGGGTTGGAAATCGGGCTATTGGTTTCTGTTTCGCCATCGCGTCCCTGCGGCCAATGCAATTTCTGCCAGAATGCGCAGCAAAACCATTGTCCGGACATGCAATTCTATGGGTCGGCCATGCCGTTTCCCCACATTCAAGGCGCCTTCCGAGAACGCCTTGTTGCGAACGCCGCTCAATGTGTTCCCGCAGATGGTCTTTCTGTCGGCGAAGCCGCAATGGCAGAACCGTTATCCGTGGTCCTGCACGCCGCTGGCTTGGCTGGGTCGCTGGCAAGCAAGCGCGTCCTTGTAACGGGGTGCGGCCCCATCGGGCTTCTCGCAGTCATCGTGTCACGTGCTTTTGGTGCAGTTAGCATAGCCGCAACGGATGTGACGGACTTCACACTTGCAAAGGCGAAGGAGGTCGGTGCTGATACGGTGATCAATGCGGTCAATGAGCCGAATGGTCTCGCCCCGTTCAGCGAGAACAAGGGCTACTTTGATGTCCTCTTCGAATGTAGCGGTGTCGCTGCGGCCTTGGCCAATGCGGTGCCAGCGATGCGTCCTGGCGGCACAATCGTTCAACTCGGACTAGGTGGGGACATGACGCTCCCTTTACAGGCCATGACAGCGAAAGAACTGTCACTCAAGGGCTCGTTCAGGTTCCATCATGAGTTCCAGACGGCAGTGGAAATGATGGCGCAGAAACGCATCGACGTCTCGCCTTTGATTACGCAGACCTTTGACTTCAATGAGCCAACCAAAGCATTCGAGATCGCAAGCGACCGCACACAATCGATCAAAGTGCATTTGAACTTTGGGAGTGATGTCGGGGGCAACGGAAGTTAGCCGCCTCGTATCCGCTGACCACGGAAGCTATTTGGCTTCAAGTGCTTCGACCCGAAGATTGATGAGGGCGCGGTCAAGCTTACGCACTTCGAAGCGGCGTCTTCAGAATACAGTCAACCTCAGCCACCATGGCCTTGTCTTAATCCAACACATATGTCGCCGCCGTCACGACACCGAAGGCGGCAAATAGGTTTCTGACGCTAACTGTTGCGCTGTCATAGCATGCGACAGAGTCCTCAGGCAGAATGTATGGGTTGAACTCGTCGCGTTCTGCATTTCGCAAAAGGTCTTCGATGGATCTGTCAATCACGACGGATTCACCTGTAATCGGGTTTCGAGAAAACAGGACAGCCCTACGGTTTGCGTTTGTCAGTTTTGAGCCGCCGACACAGTTCAAGCCAAATACAGCCTGAAGGAAGCGAGTTCCGTAGCGCATTTCCCGCGCGTCGGGCACTGCAGCAGGATTATTGGCCAGAGCGGTTTCCGCAAGGTTGGACAGAAACACTTTGACACCGGGCGGGGTTATCGAGCTCGGCACAACGAGATCGTCTTGAAAACACTGACGTGATGGAACCTCAATCCGGTCTCCAGAAATCAGGATTGGATCGTCAAACGGGCCGCCTCGTGGGGCTTCACGAATATCATATCGGGTACGGGTACCCCCTCTGATCAGCGTCACCTTGGAAAGGTCAGCATCCGGCCGAATGCCCCCTGCGTTTCGCAAAGCTGTCGATAGGCGCCGCGACGGTGTGGCGGCACCAAGCGCCTGTTGGCGAGCCGGATCACGCGTCTGCGCATCCGCTCCTCCAACGATGACCTGGCGCGGTTCAAAAACGGCTCCGCTCACGAAGACAGTGGCTGAGGCGTAGTCCTTGAGTAACACCGAAACACGAGGTTCGATCGTATAAAGCTCGTCCGCTACGAGTGCTCGAGCGGTGGTGTCTTCGACGGTGCGAGGACTGCGCCCCGCAGCTGGAATAGGACGTAAAAACGGAATTCGGATCTGACCATCTTCGCCGACGACATAGGTGCCCGTCAGTGTTTCGTCATCTTCGACAAAGACCTCAACAAGATCGCCAGTCGACAGAACTTCACCGCTTCCGCCAGCAACCGACGCGAGCACACCTCCGGACTTGCTGTCGAAGAAATCCGGCGATGACAACAAACCTCCATCCGTACACTTCAACGCGTCTAAGTATGAAGAGCGCGTCACCTCAACACCACCCGTGTCCGGGCCGCGATATCTGGCTTGGTAGGCTTGCCCCGCATTCACGTCTTCGCGGTTTTTTGGTATCTCGTGTGATGCGCAGGATGCCACGAGGCATACCACCGCCGCAGTCACTGTCCTGAAAATTACCTGCATGCGCCTTGCCCCGCACTTTTTTCGCTCAGCCTAAGTTAAGAGAGCGTCTGGGGCGAGAAAACATATCCAGTTCACACACAGGACTATCCTTTTGCATAGCGACAGGTGCGAAATCGCCACAACGTCAACCTTCCAGACAGACGATTTTGGTTTTTTGGGACCGTAGACATGGGACCACTGACCAAGAGGACCCAATGTCTGACCACCGCCATTTCATAACGTCGCTGCTGACAAACGGTGCATCCGAGATCATCCAAAAGATATCGCGAATTGCGGTCGTTGTTGTTGTAGCGCGGGTGATGGATGCAGAAGCGATTGGCCTCGCTGCTGCTGCAATTGCGGCCGGAGACATCCTCAAGTCCCTCACTGAGACCGGGGTTGTGCAGCGGATCATTTCTGCGCGCGATACTGCACTCCCCGGTGTGATCCGAACCGCGCGGCGTTTGTTTTGGCTTTGGTGCATCGGGTTGATGACAGTGCAATGTGTGCTGGCAGTGGCAATTTGGGCGTGGACCGGCGAAACCGTCATTCCATTTATGATTGCGCTGCTATCTGTTGAATACCTCTTCATGCCAGCAGGCATTGTGCATTGTGCACTTGCGATGCGGGTCGGCAAACTGACCGGGACTGCTGGCGTGGCTGGGGCGCAGATCGTCCTAGCCAACATGCTGACAGCGGCACTCGCCGTTGTTTTCCCATCTCCTTTGGCACTTATTCTGCCCAGGGTTCTCACCGCACCTGTCTGGCTCATTGGCATGCAGCGACTGCATCCCGATGTACCCGACCATCCAAGTGACGATGCGCCAGTGTCCCACTTCCTAGGCTTCGGCGCCTGCCTTCTGGGCAGTGAGGTGATCAAGACGCTACGGTTGCAAGGAGACAAGTTGGTTATCGGCGCAACCTTGGGGGCTGAGGCCTTGGGGCTCTATTTCTTTGCATTCAATGCAGGGCTGAGTCTGGCAACATCCATCTCGACCGCCTTTTCCCGTGTGGTTTTTCCTAAGATCACGGCTGCAAAGCACCGAGCCAAAGCGACAGCCGAGATGATGTGGCTGGGTCTGCTTCTCACAACGCCGATTGTTTTGCTGCAAGCTCTTGCAGCGCCCTACTATGTCCCTGTGCTGCTGGGAGAGGAGTTAGGGCATATCGCGCCAATCGTCTCGATCCTGTGCCTTGCAGCTATCCCAACTATGGTCTGGTCAGGCACGGCACAGTGGCTGCGGGCCGAAGATCGGGCACTAACCGAATTGGTCGTGACGGCGGGACTGACAACGGCACTTTTGGTGACGACTTATCTGCTGGCGCCCTTCGGCCTTGAAGCAATCGCATGGAGCTATCTCGCCGTCTCCTGTGCTGTCCAACTCTTGGCGAGCATCCCCCTTTTCCTATCCATCCGCAAACTGGAAGCCTGATCATGCCCCGCTTTTCCGTTGTCATCCCCTGCTATAACGTCGCGTCGACATTACCCGACACGCTGGCGTCACTTCGGCAGCAATCTTTGACGGATTGGGAAGCTATCTGCGTTGACGATGGTTCAACCGATGAAACGCTTGCACTGCTCCGTCGCGAAGCCGCGCAAGATGATCGGATCATCGTTTGGCCGCAGCAAAACGCAGGCCCGAGCTGTGCGCGCAATACTGGCGTGGCATTGGCCAAAGCGAACTGGATCGCATTTCTCGATGCGGATGATGAATGGTCTCCAGACAAGCTGGCCGAGATGGAAGAAATGGCGACTGAGGCTGATGACATCGACGCAATCTATGGTCGGATCGCGTTTTACGATCCCCAAAACGATCGGACCACAGCGCACTCCTCTGTAGAGGAAGGACCAACACCGCTCGCGCGACTGCTTGGTGAAAATCCGGTTTGTACGTTGTCTAACCTCTGCGTGCGGAAAAGCTCCTTTGAAGAGGTCGGCGGTTTTCGCGAGGACATGCGCTTCAGCGAAGATCTGGAATTCTTGATCCGGTTGGTTTCGGCCGGGAAGACACTTGTTGGGACGCGGTCGCTTCTCGTGCGCTATCGTGCCAGCATTGACGGCCTTTCTGCCAATCTGGTGCAGATGCATCTGGGTTGGCGTCAGGCTGTTCTCAGCGCGGGCACGTGCCTCACCCCTCCTCAACGTGCCCGCGCCGAAGCCGTTCACTTGCGTTACCTCGCGCGACGGGCGCTGCGCCTCGACGGGCCCGCGCAGGTGGCGCTCAGATTCGCGCTCGACGGGTTTAGACTGTCCCCGTTGGCTTTCCTCGGTAGCGGGCATCGCGGCCCGCTCACCCTAGCTGCCTGCCTACTGGCACCACTCATCCCAAATAGCGTTCGCCGCCGCCTTTTTGCCTGATGGAGAGTCTCATGCCCTATGTCAGCCTTGTTGTCCCCGCGTACAACACACTCGATACACTACCAGAAACGATCGAGTCCTTGCTCGCTCAGACCTATACCGACTTCGAGATCGTCGTCGTCGACGATGGGTCGACAGATGGAACTGCCGCTTGGGTCAAGGCGCAATCCGATCCACGCATTCGCCTGTTTCGGCAGGTCAACCGGGGGCTGGCCGGTGCGCGCAATGGTGGCATTATCGCGGCGCGCGGCGAACTCATTGGCTTTTGTGATGGCGATGACCTGTGGGAACCTGAGAAACTTGCCAAACACGTTGCGTATTTGTCAGCCAATCCGGATATTGGCGTGACTTATTCAGGCTCTTTGCTGGTGAACGAGAAAAATCAAAGCCTGGATATGTACCAATCCCCGCGCACAACAGACGTATCAGCGGCCCACGTGCTACTCCGCAATCCTGTTGGCAACGGGTCCACGCCCGTTATTCGTGCACAAACATTCAAAGACATCGCCTACCGCCCTGCCGGAGAGTCTCGCAATTGGTATTTTGACGAAAGTATGCGTCAGTCTGAGGATATCGAGTGCTGGGTGCGCATCGCCTTGACAACACATTGGGGGTTCGGGGGGCTGAACGAACCGTTGACCCGGTATCGCATCGTCGCGAGCGGGCTTTCGGCCAATCTTGATCGGCAATTTGCGACCTGGCGCGCGATGGCTGACAAAGTTAAGGTGATTGCTCCCGACTTCGCTGCGAAATGGCTTCCAGCCGCGGAGGCTTATCAGCTTCGCTATCTTGCGCGCAGAGCGGTTAGTCTCGGTGACGGCCTCACCGCCCTGAGGCTTCAGTTAAAGGCATATCGTGTGTCGCTGCATCCCGTTCTGCACGAACCGCGCAAATCACTGACGACGCTTGCGGCGACGGTCGTGACGATGATGGGTGGCAAGCAGCTCGTTGCGAACTTCCTAAAACGGAGGGTCGCATGACCCGCATCTGTCATCTGATTGATGATACCAGTCCGGGCGGCGTCATGCGGATGTTGGACTTCATCCAAGGCTCCCCACAGATGACCACCCTCGGCGACCACCAGATCGTTAATACACCTGCCGGCCTGTCTCGACTGCCCACCATTGATGCGGACGTGATCGTGTCTCATATCGTCTTATCTTGGCGCAACCTACCGTTCTTCCTTTCGCTTCGCGCCGCGCATCGCAAAGCAACGATCGTGCACGTCGAACATCACTACAGCGCATCTTTCGAGGCCGCTGAAGTGAAGAAAAAGGCCCGTTTTCGGGCCATGTTACGCGTATCAATGGCACTATTCGACCGTGTGGTAACCATCAGCGGCGCGCAGCAGAACTGGTTGCGAGATTGTGTCGGCATTGCGGATCCGGCTATGCGGCTCATTCCGTCCTGCGTTTCACTCGACGCCTTCTTCGAGATTGAACCTCCTGCCTCAACCATCCGCCGTATCGGCGCTATTGGGAGGCTGCATCCTCAGAAGGGTTTTGACGTACTCATACCAGCGTTCCGCGCTGTCGCGTTGCCGGGCGTGATGCTGGACGTCTTTGGTGATGGTCCGGATCGCGCAAAACTGGAGGCGTTAGCGGACAATGATCCGCACATCGTCTTCCATGGCCATGTGTCCGACCCAAAGATTGCATTGCAATCTGTTGATGCAGTCGCAATGCCATCTCGGCGCGAACCTTACGGGCTTGTTGCCTTGGAGACGATGGCTGCAGGCCGTCCGCTTTTGGTGTCAACAGCTGACGGTTTGCAGGATCACGCTGCAACGGGTGCAATTGCTGTCGATTCTCTTTCTGTCGAGGCTTGGGCCGTGGCCCTCAGCGAGCTTTGCAAGAGCCCGGATCACCAACGCGCGATTGCCGCAAAAGAAAGAGTGCGCCAAGCCGAAGCTTTCTTCGCCACAGGCTGGTCAGAAATGCTGGTTGAATTAGGGCACTAACAGCAGCTCTGCTAACGCGAAAAGGTTGGTCGCGACCTGCCCCGCAAATCAAACTGGTTGGACGTGGAGGGTATTTTGTGCTGGCTCCGCCGGAACTGAATGTCGCTCAGCCATCTCCCGCAAATGAATCCCCAACAGAACCAGCGCGGGCCACATCAGATAGGCCTCAATCTCAATATTCTCACCCATTGACAGGATGAAAAAGACAATCATGATCCCAAGGGGCAGACGTCCTTGGGCGTGGACGGCAGCATCGCGCAAAGTGACTGCCAGATGGACGGCAAACGGTACCGCCATCGCTAGAAAACCGATCAGACCTTTCACGAATAGCAAGCCCCACCATGTGTGGTGTGATCCAATAGGCATGTATTCGACAATGTGGCTACCAGGCGCAACACGACCATGCCCAAACCAGAATGCATCGTTTTCCCAGCGCTCATGTGCAATCCGCTGCAAGGTCTCTCGCACACGCGTGCTGTCCGCGCGGGACGATTTGAAGGCTTGCCAGAAAGAGCCAACAGCATTGACCAGCGGCGTCCAAAGAACGGCCAACGACGCGATCACGGCTGCTCCCGCGGTCCACGCCCAGGTCTTAAGCAAGAGTGGCATCATGCGGGGACCAACGCTAGCGACAATGAGTGCGACCAAACTCATCCGGGATTTCGACATCAGGATCATGGCGACGCCAGCGAGACATCCAATCACTAACCAGCCGCGATGTTTCTCTTCCAATGCAAAAAGCACCATGATGACGCCAAGCAAGCCTGCGAAAGGGGACCAAGGTGCATAGAACTGCCAACGCGGCGTCCAGCTTGCTGGATCGAGCGTGTAAAAATAGACGGTAAAGTACTCTGGGCCCGGTCCGCCAACAGCCTTCAAGGGGGATGTGAAAATCCGCTCTGGCAGCCCGATCATCGGGGCGACTGCAAGAACGGGAAGCAGGATCAACGTGACCAGTGCCAAACGGCAATGTGCCCGGATGAGCACTTCACGCTTGATTTGCAAAACAGCTCCTGCCAATGGGAACAGTGCCATCAATGCCCACCCTTTGGCCCAGCCAATACTGGACTTGATGGTTCCAGCGGCACTGAAGCCCCAATTGATGTGCCCGACCCAAAGAGCCACCAGCATCAAAAACATACCGGCAAACCAGAGCCCAACAATACCGGGAATAGGCCCGGTGGGGCGCAGATCCGCTCGCATGGCCGGACCAAGGTACAGCGCAAAGGCTGCGAGACCGCCTAGAACCCAAGCCAAAACTGGGCCCACGACATAGAGGCTGCCAAAGGCATACAGCCCCCACGTCCAGACCAAGGTTTTGTAACAGATCCGCTCTGGCAGCGTCATGCGGCGGGCCTCGTCAACAGCTTGTCAATGAGCGGGCGACGAACCCAAGCCAGGGCCAATCCCATCAGGATCATCAGGGTTGCTGCAATCCCGGCAGCAATGGCGATCAAGGGCTTTGGCGACGTCGGCTTTTGGGGAAGTGACGCATCAGCCAAAACCTGCACAAGTGGGTAAGAGGCATAGACATCGGCTTTTGTCGTATCGACCCGTGCGAGGGCCGAGCTAAAGACGGTTTCGGCCACTTGATAATCTCGCGATAGATCATCCAGCTCTGCGGCTTGCGGGGCAATCACCGCTAGGCGCGAATTTGCATCGGTCAATTGAGCCGCAAGGGTCGCTTCACTTGACGCAAGATGATCGCAAAGTCCTGCGAGTGTCACGAGGTCGGCCAGCAACGCAGCGCGTGCAGGATCTGGTGCGAGGTCAAACGCGCTGCTGTTCGTCATCGCATCTCCCCCCAACAAAATAGCGCTTCTGGCCCGCAGCTGCGCCTCTGCTCCACTCAACTTCTGAACAGCGCTGGTGACCTGCGGATGGCGGGGGCCAAAGCGGCCCTGCGCGACAGCGAGCTTTGCACGGTTTTCGGACAGCGTTTTCGCAAGCTCTTGAAATTCAGGGTCCGCGTGCAAACGCAGATTTTTCGCAGCCAGATCAGCTGTAAGCCCCAACTTGCGAGACAAATCGAACGCTTGTGCATCTTTGGCACGCCGTTCCGCCTCGACTTCGGCAAGTTTGACATCAAGCATGTCACGCTCGCGCACCAGTTCTTCATAGTGGGAAAATGATACAAGCCCGCTTTGTAACTGAAGGTCAGCTATCTGGGTACGCAATGACGCCACTGCCGCTTCATATTCAGCGATAGCACCCTGGGCAGATGCCTCGCGATTACGCATTTCGTCTGAACGCAAAATGTCAATTTCATCGAGGAAGACATGCAAAAGTTCAGTTGCACGCAATCGCGCCTCTTCCGGCGAGCCGCCTTTCATTGAGAAATGGATCAGCGATGTTTCGTCGACCAGTTCAATCCGGGGGCTTCCCAACGCTTCTTGCGTCATCCCAAGGTTGCTGGCTGTTCGCGCGAGCGTGCGGTTCGCCGCCAACAGGCGCTTGTAGGTTTGGGTCGGGCTGATCCGCGACGACGAAAAAGCCGAAGCAGCAGATGACGACGCCTGACCTAGCTCAGCCAGATTGACCGAAGCTTGCGCCCCTGAACCTGGCAATATCAATGAAACTTCGGAAGTATAGCTTGGAGGCGTCAGTCGCACGTAAGCAGAAATCGGGGTCCAGATTGCGAAAGCAGCAATACCAAACAATACAAGATATCGCGGTAGCCGACCGAAGTCAGCCAAGCGACCCCCGCGAAAAACGCGCGCGCTGCTTGGAAAGTGGCGGGCGACAAGATGCCAGGGCTTAAAGAAACGTAGCAGTTGCATGAGCAGACCTCCTGCAACACGCTTACCGCAACGATTATTTGTTGGTAGCTATCAGAGGGGCAGTTCGCGCCTGCCGACGCATAGCCCACTATCCTTTTGAATAGAATTTTAGAAGATACCGGCTTCTTTCGCCATGATGGCCGCCTGGGTCCGGTTTTTGGCACCCAGTTTGCGGCAGGCCGTCTTAACGTGCAGTTTGACCGTGACCTCTTGCAGATCCACCTCGCGCGCAATCTCTTTGTTCGACAGGCCCCTGCACAGACATTCAAGCACCTGGAGCTCACGCTCTGTCATTTGCTTCGCGATCTCAGGCAGGTTTTCTTCCGGAGCTGTCGTCAAAAATTTGATCGGCGCGTAAATCTCACCCGCAGCCATGAAGCGGATCGCATGGGCGAGCGTCTTGGACTCCATGGTCTTTGGCAGAAACCCCGCAGCACCGCGATCCAAGGCTGCTTGCGCTACGTTCCGATCTGCGGCGCCCGATAAAATGGCAACCGGCACGCCCGCCGCCTCCTTCATTTTGTCCAATCCGTTCAACCCGTCCATACCGGGCATATCGTAGTCAAGCAGGACCAAATCAAATCCCTCTTCCAGGCGTTCTAATGCCCCGGGCAAGTCATTTGCCGCAATCAACGACATATCCGCTTCTTGTTCGAGCAGAGCGATCAGCGCGTCTCTGACGAGTTCGTGGTCGTCAGCGAGAAGAATGCGCATCCTTGGCCTCCTTGTCCCCGCCAAGCAGTGCGGAATTGAGTTCAGATTGAAGCCTATCGGCATTTACCGGCTTTGACAAAACCGCATGTGCCGACGCGATGCGCGGGTCCGTCAAACGTTTTGAAAGTGCGCTGACGAGTATGACCGGTAGTCCCGGCGCATGCTGCGACAAGCGGCCGATCAAGTCGCCACCCGTCATGCCCGGCATGTCGTAGTCTGTAATCAAGCAACCCCAACTATCGGGGTCCTCTAGTAAAGTTTCCAAGGCAAATTGTGGATCAGTCGTTTCCGCAACTTCAAAACCTGCAAGCTGCAATTCATTTGCTAGAGTTGCTGCAACCTCCGGCTGATCATCCACGATCAGGATCGGAAGGCCTCGACGATCCGTCCGCGGTGCGATCCGTTTTGGGGCCATCGTCGCTGCAACGTCCAAGATCGGCCAATAGATTGTAAAAGCTGTTCCGCCATTTTGACGGGTCTCAAGCGTCAGCAGACAACCGTTTTCGCTCAACTTTGACTTAACGATCGCCAACCCCAGTCCGGTTCCTTGGTTCCCTTTCGTCGTGAAATATGGCTCCAGCATTTTCGCTGCAGTCTCCGGCGCAATACCTTTGCCAGTATCTTCTATGCGAATTGCGGCGTAGGTTCTGCGCGGGTCAACTGTGCCGACTGCATAGTCCGCAGACTCTGAGAGACTTTCTGGCTGGCCCAGCGAAACTCTCACCTCGCCCGGCTGCCCATCTAAGGCGTCCAGACCATTCACGATCAGGTTCATAATCGCTTGCAATAGATCAGTTTGACTTGTCGCGACCCATACAGGTTCTGGCGAAACAAATGACGTCAGCTGCGCGTTCGACGGCGCCCCGGCTTTTGCCAGATCAACGGTTGTCCTGATCGCATCACCCAAGTTGATCTGCTCGGTTTGACGCTCGCGCGAACCGAGATCAAGAAACCCATCAACGAGGCCAGCGGCTTTTTCCGCCGCAGTCTTAATCCGCTTCGCGGCCTCACCGGCAGGCTTGGGAACATGATCAAGCATATCAATCAAAGATGCAGAGCCCAGTATTGCAGACAATAAGTTGTTGAAGTCATGTGCGAGCCCTGCCGAGACTTGGCTAAGATGCTCTTGCATGCTTGCGCGATCCAATTGCTGCCGAAGTCGGTTGCGCTCTTCCTCTTCTTGTTGCCGATCGGTGATATCTCGCACGATGAGAACTGTGCCGACTTGCGGCACCCGACTGAGCGACACATCATGCAAACGGTCACCCTTGGGCGTTGGCAGTATGATCTCGTCGCGCCAAACGCCGGAGGTCACGTATTGTGATTGCTGAGAAGAATATCTGTCTTTTGCGGAAGCGTCGTAAAAGTTAATCCATTTACGACCAAGACTGTCTGACTCCGATTGGAGGCCCCAAAGCGCGGTAAGGCTTGGATTTGCATGCAGAATACGCCCATCCGGATCGCCAATCGCAATCCCGTCTTGGCTCATCTCAATCGCTGCCAGTCGTTGTCGCAGAATACGCTCGTTCACCTTAGATTGTGTAATGTCTGTTGCTGCGACGACAAACCCGCCGCCATCAATGGGACGCGACCGCAGCAATATATGGCGGCCGCCATCCGTCTTGATCTCGCTATTGATCGGCTCTGTCAAAACATGCAGAGGATCGCGCGCGGTCAAGATGGACGGTTTGTTGAGCAAACGTGCCAGAACAGAAGCATCCAGCCGAGAGTCCATCGCAAAATCATCTTTGCCGAAAAGATCCCAAAACACTGCATTGGCAAAACGCACCGTGCCGTGGGCACCAACAACCAGAAACCCTTCAGATGTTGCGGTCAGTGCGCTTTCGAGACGTTGCCGCGCATTATCGCGCTCGATCTCCGCATTGATGCGTTGGGTTGCATCTGTCTGCGTCGCAACGATCTGGCGTGGAATGCCATTCGCATCCTTGATGGGGAACAGGCGTAGTTCGTTCCAGAACTCTTCGCCTGACTTTCGTCGGTTGCGCAGTACGAAGTGTCCTTCGCTGCGCGACGATATTGTCTTTCCTATTGCAGTCCGCACATCTGATCCCGGCGGTTCAGCGGACATGAAGCGGCAGTTCTTGCCAAGAACTTCATCTGCCGAAAATCCGGTCAGCGTCGTGAAAGCGTCATTCACATACACGAGCGGCATCGCATCGCTGACGTCTGCAATCGCAACAGAGATGGGGGATGCATCGATAACGGCACTCAAAAACGCGCTCTGTTCCTCTAGACTGCGCTGGATGATCGCTTGAGACGCGATGGTGGTCAGCCTTGAAAGCAAGTCAGCATCGCTCGCGCTGAATGCGCCGCGCGACTTCGAGAATGCGACCATGACCATTTTGCGATCACCTTCGGCAATGGGGGCCGACAACATTGACACCTGAGATGCCAAGGCGCCCGGTGGGTCGTCCCATAAACCACGGACGCTTTTGAGATCGACGATCCGACGTTTTCGCGTCGTCAAACCAGGTGCGATCCACCGAACGTCCCGCAAATCGTCGCGGTCAGGATACCGCAAGTGCAATCCGTCGTCTTCAATTGCAAAAAGCGCGACCAGATCTGCACCCAAAGCCCCTTCGATAGATGTCAAAAGCGCGGTGATGCCCGCCGACGCATCTGGGGTTGTCGCCATTGCCTCGAGGGCAGCGAGAATTGCGCCCGATTCACGCGACTTTTCAGCCTCTCGGCGTCTTAGGACATCAAGTTCCAGTAAAGCTTCGCGTAAACGCTCATCATCATTCATCCCGCCAATCTAGAGATTCAGGATGCAAAAACTATGGCAGAAATCATCAGATTCCCATGCCTGTTGCGGCCGCCCATCACCATGCCCTGCTCGCCGAACGTGTAGATTCCCAAAAACGGCACATTTGGCAGCGCGGCAACGACTCCGTCCGAGACATCGGCCAAATTGTCTTTCACAGCCAGCATGCACCCGCCGCAGTAAACCATAAGAGCGCCAGCAATGCCGCTGGGTCGCAATCGGCCGCTTTCCGCAGCCAAGGCAGCAACTTTGCCGGCGCGGCCGGTAAGCTGGTCTGGCGCGCCACTCATTAGCGTCAGGGTATCGCCAACTTCAGCATCCGCAAAAAGTTCGAGCGTTCCGTCCGGCAAAACGCCAGCTGGGTGCAGCAGCAGATAAAATGGCACACCGCCAACGTCGTCCAGATGGCGACCAAGCGGTGACAGCGTACTTTCCGACAAAATCGCCGTGCGTTCAGTGACGTCTTCTGGAATTACGGTGTCACCCGTCCAGCTTCGGTAAACATCGGCTGCAGGTCGGCCGTCGATTTCATGCAGCAGGCGACCGTCCGCTTTTGTGACTTTGCCCTCGTGTATCGTCGGCGCATAGCCATTGTGATAGGCAAAACTAATCGGCTTTGATGGGAATAGCACCGAGACAATCACGCCGTCACCGACAGAAGTTTGGCCATCAAAAACATGCCAATGGCCTTCGACCGTGTTGTCAGCAGCGCTGCCACCCAAAACAGGGACATTTTCCCCAACGATATCCTCAATCCCTTTCAGTATGTCTTCTTCGGATCCGGGTGAACACGACAACCAAATCACATCGGGGGCCTCGCCAGGACGATTGGCAGCCAAAAGGGCCGCCTCCGTCGCCGCTTGAGCAGCAGCGCGGCTATCATCGCCGAGCGCTCGCAAGGCTGTCCCGAAGTCACCTTCTTTATCCCAGATTGCGAAAGCGCCTATACCGTCGTCAATAAACGGACCTTCTTGACTCATGACGCCCAAGCAAGACGTTGCGCCATGCAGCGACGTTGTCACTGGCAAGCCTGTTTCGGGAAGAGAATGTGCAACGCTTTGGTGAAGTGCTACGAAATCCGGCGCAGTCGACTGCGCCGCAAACCAGGCTGCGAGGGCCTCATTTGCTGACTGGTCAGATCGTGAATCGGTCGTGAAAACGTCAATAATCATAATGATGCTCCTCCACACGCGCATAGTCCAAAAGGGTTGAGCAAAGCAAAAGTGCATCCGCACAGTCGAACTATGCAAAAGGATAGTCGGCCCCCGACTTTCGAAAACTTTCCGTGTTCTTTCAGATGCTTCGGGTCGCATCTGGACGAGGAAACTGTGCCTCCGTGACGTCGCAATGCACACCGCAACGACGGCAAAAAGTCCTTAACGAAACAAGAGGACACACCGATGCTGCCAACACTTACGCTTTTTGGGCTTCGCCTTCTAAACGCAAATCGCATCACAGCAGTCAATGCACTGCTTGACCGCCCGGGAAAATCCACTGTCGCTTTTCTGAATGCACACTGCGTCAACACAGCCACCCACGACGGCGCTTATCAACGCGCGTTGAAGGCTGCCGATTTCATCCTGCCTGACGGCGCGGGAATTAGTTTGGCGGCAAAAATGACCGGGCAGACATTCAAGGCAAACCTAAACGGAACCGACTTATGTGAGCCGCTCTGCCGCGAGGCGGCACGTCGCGGACTATCGATCTTCTTGCTGGGTGCCGCACCGGGCGTCGCGGAGGAGGCTGGGCGTAACTTAGCACTGCGAGTGCCTGGACTGCAGGTTGTCGGGACACGAGATGGCTTCTTTGACCACTCCGAAACGGAAGAAGTAGTCGCCGAGATCAACCAGACCAGCGCCGACATCGTCATGGTCGCGATGGGCGTACCGCTTCAAGAAAAATGGCTTCATCAGAACAGAGACGCGCTCAACGCAAAACTCACGCTGAGTGTCGGGGCGCTCTTTGATTTCAACGCGGGGCGGGTCCGTCGTGCGCCCAATCTCTTACGCAACATGCGGCTTGAATGGGCTTGGCGCCTAGGCCTTGAACCGCGTCGGATGTTCAAGCGTTATGTGCTCGGAAACCCAGCCTTTTTGTTCCGCGCAGCTATTCATGCGATCGGCAATTTGCCAAAGCGCACCGTTGCGATGCCGCGGTCTAAGCGCATACTGGATTGCGCTGCAACGGGCCTCGCGCTTTCGGTTCTGTTTCCCTTGTTTCTAGCAACTGCAATTGCAGTCAAAGCAACAAGTCCGGGCCCTGTTTTTTTCCGTCAGGACCGCGTTGGATTGAACGGCAAGACCTTCAAAATGCTCAAGTTTCGCTCGATGTACATTGATGCCGAAGCGCGTCGCGCAGAGCTACTGATCGATAGCGAGCGTGAGGGGGTCTGCTTCAAAATGCGAAACGATCCGCGTATCACGCCAGTCGGCCGGTTCATCCGTCGGTTTTCAATTGACGAATTGCCACAGCTCTTCAATGTCCTGCGCGGCGAAATGTCGTTGGTTGGTCCGCGCCCTGCTTTGCCTTGTGAGGTTGCAGCATACCCCACGTCTGCGTTGCGCCGCCTGCAAGCGGTTCCAGGAATTACTGGTATTTGGCAAGTATCCGGACGGGCCGAGATCGGGTTCGACCGTATGATCGCGATGGATGTCACCTATCTGCGATCAAGAAGCCTGCTTCTCGATCTTTTCCTCCTGGCCATGACAGCGCGCGCTGTAGTCTCGGGGCGTGGTGCCTACTAGGCGCCAGCTGACGACTAGGTTGGCTGGGGGTAAGCCGCGGCCGTCATGGTCTGAGAAAGGTCAGAATAGATGCGAACCCAAGCTCCGACATCTTCGTCCGTAAAGTCACCGCCGAGCGTATCTTTGAGCGTGTTGATAAGAACCTCACCAACAATGGGATAGTGATCCGCTTGCACACCGTAAGCAACGTGCCGGCGGGCGAGGTCTTCCGCAGCAGGGATCAGTGTTGAGGAGTCTTCAACGTGATCCAGTATCCAGCTTAGCGTCAGGACAAGCTTTCGGCCTTGGGGGTCGATATCATCTGGGAAAAGCCCACGCGTCTCCGGCGCCACCTGGAAAAGATTGCGGTAGAATATCGTCCCAACGATATCGTTTGCTCCTACAGCAGCAGCCCAGGTCTTTCGAATGCGTCTGATATCGTCTTCCATAATCGTTCGTTACGCGTGTCCCTCCGTTCGCGCAAGTGCGATACATCGCGGGTCGTTCCTTCGAAAGCTAAAGCGGGATTCTCCCGGTTTCGCTTTGCTCGATCCGATAAAGCACACGTTTAAGGATCGAGGACCGCATTTCATCGATGACTTAGATATTTTCCAGTGTCCGAGTATTCTTGTGATCGCAACTAAGAGATCCGCGCAGAGGTCTCATCTGTCGAATGAAAGCACCATTGCACCGTATTCCAACACGTTAACACCTTAACACCGAGTCCATTCAGATAGTCGCCTCCACCGAAGTCCTTCAGGTCAGCGCATAAGAACGCACCCTCAGCCCGGATGATAAATGCGACTGGCTTCGGGGTCGGAGAGGTCCTTTGGGCGCTTGGCGATCGCGTCCCAGAACGCTTCGGGAAGTGGCGCTGCGCTCAACGCCAGCGTTTCCTGCACGCGGTCCGGTTTTGATACGCCAACAATGGTCGACGCGACCCGGGCATCGCGCATTGAGAATTGCAACGCGGCCGCGCCAAGTTGAACGTCATGCTGCTCGCAAAGCGCTTCGATCTCGCGCACGGGTGCCAGCATGTCATCATCAGCGAGTTGATAGGTCACGCGCGGCATCGCCGCGCTGCCTTTTGAAAGGACACCACCCGCAAAAGGCGCCGCGTTCAGGATCGCGATGCCATTGGCCTGCGCGTAGTCAAACATCGCATCAGCAGATTGATTCAGCAGCGACCACCTGTTGTGACTGATCAGCACGTCAAATGGCCAATCCTTCAGAATTGGCAGCATGATATCCAAGCGTCCCATCGCGAGCCCAACCGCACTTGTATGCCCCTCCTCCTTCATCCGGAAAAGCGCATCGAGTGCCCCGCCGCTTTTGGTGATCTCAGTGACATCGCGCGCGTGTTCCGGATCGTGGAGATGCAACATCGGAATATGGTCAAGCGACAGCGCGTCTTTGCTTTCGTCGAGCGAGGCCCAGGCGCGGTCGGCGTCAAAACGCCCGGTGTCCATGTCACGGTCAAGTTTCGTTGACAAAACGAAGCCGTCCGGCAGCCCACCTCTGGCGCGGATCGTGTCGCCAATGCGCGCCTCGCTCCGCCCGAAACCGTAATTACGCGAGGTGTCGAGGAAATTTACCGGCCCGTCAAAGATTGCATCCAGGGTTGCGCGGGCGCGCGCTTCGCTCACGCTGTAGCCATAGGTGTCGGGCATATCGCCCAGACCAGAGGTGCCGAAACAGATATTGGTGATGCTGAGACCGGTTTTTCTGATCGGGTGCTTTTGCATGTGCGGGTCCTAGAGAATTTTGAATTTGGCGCGGATGGCCGCATCCTGCTCTGGCGTCAGATATGCGGGGTGGTGGGTATCAAGGATCTGGCGGGCCTTGGCGCGGGCGACATCCCAAGCGGTTGGCGCGCCGCTTTTGGCCCAGCTGCGCGGCTCGGACCGGTCTGCGAGCGGTGGGTAGTAATAATCCCGCTCCATGGCTGCAATCGTCTCAGGGCCACCAAGGAAATGTCCGTCGCCCAACACCGCATCGCAAATAGACTGAAACCCAAGGCTTTCTTGATCGACCTCCACCCCGCGCAAAGTGCGGTATGTGTGACCGTGCATCTCGTTATCGAGAATGAATCCTTCGAAACTCGCCCCCAGCAAGGCGGCGGTCATGCCAGAGCTTTCGTAGATCAGGTTGCCGCCAGCGAGGGCTGCGGCCAGCGTCGTCATGGCCTTTTCGACACCATATTGCGCGTCCACCGCTTTTGCGTCGGTCATCGCAGCAGCGACACCCGAAGGGACGCCAAGCCAGTTTGAAATCTGAGCTGACGCTGCGTTGAGCAATGCAGTTTCCCCGCTTCCACCTGAAAACGCCCCCGTGCGCAGATCAACGACAAAGGGCCAGTTGGAGAACACCATCGGATGCCCCGGCTTCACCACGTGGACCATAACGAGGCTAGCCAACGTTTCGGCCAAGGATTGCGCCAAAAACCCGGCGAGCGTGGCGGGGGCCGTGGCGCCTGCTTGTGCGGCGGTGATGCAAGACATCGGGATGTTGTGCTCGGCGCAGGCGTAGACCACGTCAACCGCGTCTTCGCCGTAACGCATAGGTGAGATGACGGGGCTGATGTGGGCTTTCAAAAACGGGCGTTCTGCAAATTTGCCTGGCCCACCGGCGACAATGTCCAGCATCTCCACAATCGGCGCGACGTGAGATGCAAGGGTGAAAGAGGTGGCGATGGGCTTTGTCGTGTTCGTGACCAGCGCGTAGACCGTGTTCAGGTCGAGGTCAAAGTTGTCCGGCACGTCTGTGGCGACGCAACATCGCGTGAACCAACCGACGTTTTCAAGCGTGTCCTGCAAGCGGGTAAAATCATGCAGATCCTGTAGTGTGGCAGGCCGATAGATACCACTTTCAAGGTCGAGCGTTTGGACCGCCGCGCCGCCTGTCCCGAAGTACACGGCGTCGCCGCCCACCGTGATGGTCCGCTTTGGATCGCGGCCATGCAAAGGGAACTGCTTTGGCGCGGTTGCAATCGCGGCATCCACAAGGTTTTGCGGGATCAGGACCCGCCCTGCCCCATTGTCCGTCGCACCCCCGCGTAAAAGGTCATCGCGCAACCGCTCGGGCACCTCTCCCATCCCCAGCTCTGCGAGCAACCGGCAGGCGGTTCGGAAGATCGCCGTGATCTCTGCATCTGAAAGTGGTTTGTACTGCCCTCCACGTTGCCCCGGTGGGCATGGATGAACAGGTGGACCGGCGGCGCGATCAGCCAAGCGCCCTTGCCGCCCGCGACGGGTTGGTCGGCTTGCGGATTGGTCTGTCATCGATCCTCCTCCCCTCGGGGTCGTTTGCAAACCGTTTGGTCCACAAAAACACTGTGCAAGTGCGCCCGATTTCGCGCAAGGTGCAACGTGGCGGGGCATCAAAAGCTTGGGGGAGGAGCAGATGAAGACGCGCACCAAAGTTGTGGTGATTGGCGGTGGGATCGCCGGTTGTTCAACGCTTTATCATCTGACGCAGGAAGGCTGGACCGATGTCGTTCTTGTCGAACGTGATGAACTGACAAGTGGCACAACCTGGCACTCTGCCGCGCAGGTCACCAACTTTGGGATGAACCAAACGATGGTGGGGCTGAAGACCCATTCCATCAATCTTTACAAGGACCTCGCCAACGACCCGGATTATCCGATCAACTACCATCATGGTGATGGCGGCATCCGGCTTGCGAACACCGAAGGCCAAATGCAGGGCTATCGCCATTTTGCCTCGATGGCGCGGGGCATGGATGTGCATTTCGAGGTCATCGATGCCGAGGAATGTGCGCGGCGGCATCCGCTCATTTCAACGGATAATCTGCTGGGTGGGCTCTGGGACCCGCTCGACGGGGACATTGATCCTGCCCAGCTTTGCCAAGCGCTTGCGCGGCGTGCGCGCAAGGCCGGTGCAGAGGTCTATCGCCATACACCCGTGACGGGGCTGACCCAGCACAAGGACGACACGTGGACGGTTCACACAACCAAAGGCGACATTGATTGCGATGTCGTCGTGAACGCCTGCGGCTATCGCGTGAATGAGGTCGGCGCGATGATGGGCGTGCACCACCCCGTCGCGTCGATGGAGCACCAATATTTTGTCACCGAGGATATCCAAGGCATCATCGATGCGGACCATCGCATGCCCCTCCTGCGCTGCCCGATCAGCGACTACTACAGTCGCCAGGAAAAGAACGGGTTGCTGATTGGGTTCTATGAGCAGGATTGCAAACCCTGGGGCATGGATGGGATCGATCCGAACTTTGTCAATGCACTGTGCCCGGACGATTTGGATCGAGTGATGGATGTTCTCGAAGGAGCTTTCGCGCGCATGCCAGCCCTGCAAGAGGTTGGGATCAAGACCATCGTGAATGGCCCGATCACCTACACAATCGACGGCGCACCGCTTGTTGGGCCAATCCCTGGCAAGCGCAACGCCTTCTGTATCATCGGATTGCGGGCGGGCGTGGGCGAAGGCGGTGGCCATGGCTGGCTGCTTGCGCAACAGATCGTACATGGAGAGGCGTGTTACGACACCTGGGTGATCGACCCGCGCCGTTTCACAGGTCACGCGAATGTGGAACTGACCTCATTGAAGGCGATCGAGGATTATCAGAACGAATTCCGATTCCATTTCCCACATGAGCACCGCCCTGCCGGACGTCCCGGTAAAACGACCCCTCTCACCCCGATCCTGGAGGCCGAAGGGGCGGAGTTCACGGTCGTGAATGGCTGGGAACGGGTCGATTACATCAAGCCCTCAGCTGATTTTCATCCACGTCTGACGTTCGACTTCGACGAAACCTTTGACATCATCGGCGCCGAGGTTGCGAACGTTGCGGCGAACGTCGGATTGACGGAAGTCAATGGTTTCAACCGCTTGGAGATCACGGGTGACGACCGCCACGCCTTCTTGGACCGGCTGATCTGCGGGCGTTTGAAGAGGCGGGACGGACGCGTTGGCCTCGCTTATCTCCTTAACGAACACGGCATGATCAAATGCGAAGCGACCCTTGCCAATCTCCCGGCTTCCGATCGCGGACCTGCGCGGGTCTGGTACGGATCTGCGGCCGCTAGTGAGTATCACGACCGCGACTGGCTTATGCACCACCTTCGCCCTGACGAAGACGTTCAGATCCGGTCACTCACAAACGATCAAACCATTCTTTTGCTGGCAGGCCCAAAGTCGCGCGATGTCTTGGCGGCTTGCGCACGAGGTGATTGGTCCAAGAACGCCTTCCCTTGGCTCTCTGTTCGGGAATGCTTCATCGGGTACGCCCCTGCAACTGTCATGGCCGTCAGCTTTTCGGGCGAATTGGCCTATGAAATTCACGTGCCCAATGCATCGCTTTACGCGGCTTACGCAGCGCTGCGCACGGCAGGAGAAGCATTTGGCTTGTCCCTATTTGGTGCCCGTGCCGTTGAAAGCATGCGGATGGAAAAGGGCTACCTGCATTGGAAAGCCGACCTCTTGACCGAATTCGACCCGTTTGAAACCGGGCTCACGCGCTTTGTTGATCTCGAGAAACCGGATTTTGTCGGCAAGGCCGCCCTTTTGGAGAGATACAGCCGCACACCACAAAACAAACTTGCGACGCTCGCCATTGGAACGCAGGCCACGCCTGCGCATCCGGGGGGCTCTTTGATGCTGGGTGATACGGTCGTCGGGACGATTTCGTCAGGCGCGTGGGGCTACCGGGTGGGAACCAACCTCGCCTACGCTTTTGTGCAAGCAGAGCATGCAGCCGAAGGCACCACATTGCAGCTTGATCTTTGTGGAACGTTGGTACCCGCGACAATTATCCCGGCATCCCCTTACGACCCTGGGCTCGACAGGGTCCGCGCTTAAGCACACGCAACCGTCGCAAAAACGTGACGCTGCGGCGTGGTGCCGCAGGCGTGACCGGGAAAATGACGGGTTCTGAGTGGCTTAGCCTGATCTGCTAAGATCGCCCCTCACGGCCGGTCTTCTTCAGTTGATTTGTATGTGATCCGGCATGCCGCCCACATGACCCCACTGCAGCCCAGTCAGGCAGCTGCTGGTCAGACCGGAGAATACCATGAAAATCACACACACACTCGCCCTCGCCTCGACCATGGCACTGGGCACCACAACGCTTTCCGCGCAAGAGATCGACATCTACGGCTACGTGAAACTCGACCTCAATTACGATCTCGACTTCATTCAAGGCGACACCACCAATCCACGCGCGATTGGCGTGGAAGACAACGCAACGGACGGTAGTTTTGACACCAACGTCAGACAGTCGCGCCTCGGGTTCCGGACGGACATCAACGGCGTGCAGGGTCAGTTGGAATTTGATCTATTTGGATCAAACGGCACCGCCGAACTGCGCTTGCGCCACGCGAACCTGCGTTATGGCGATTGGCTTTTCGGTCAGTTCTGGACCAACTTCATGCCGCTTGGGCAGTACCCGACAACGGTCGATTTCAATGGCCCCGTGGGGATCACCTTCGCCCGGGTCCCACAGGTCCGCTACACCTATGACAGTGGGCCGCTTCAGTTCAGCGCCTCGATCGAAGAGAACTTCGCGACGTCAGATGATCCACTGCTGACTGCCGCCGCGCAATACAGCACCGATCTTTACACAGTGCGCGCAGCCGTCCTCGCTGGGACAACAACAGATGGGACCGATGAGGTTGATCAATTCGCCTACACCTTGTCCGGCAATGCATCGCTGTGGGAAGGCGGGCGGATCAGCGCGACTTTCGTTGACGGCGAAGGCATTGGTGGTCTCCTCATCGGCGGGGGCAACAATATCGTTGGTGGTGAGGCCAACGAGGTCCAAGGCTATACCTTTGAAATCCGACAGGCGCTCACCCCGCAACTCGACGTAGGCATTGCATATGGCAACGAGAGTTACGACCTCGCCACGGCGTTCGGAGATACGGATTTCACCGACCTTGAATCGCTTCACGTGAATGCAAGTTACGACGTGACTGACTCGATGACGGTCAGCGCAGAATATGCACGCGTGATCCGGACGGACTCCAGCGGCACTGACTTTGAAGGTGATCGCATTCAGGCGGCCGTGCAGTTCAATTTCTGAACTTAAGTTGCGAGGGCGCGCTTTCGGTGCGTCCTCGTTCGGTTACTATTCGCAGACCTGGCCTGTAGGTGTTGATATCCACCGGCTCATGGTTTGTTTCTTTTTGGTGATTTTTATCGTTTGAGAGTTACTGTTTTGATTTTGCTTATTAGATTTGGCGATGACTTACTCTCCCACGTCTTAAGCCGCAGTACCATCCACCGACCGATAGGCGTTTGCTTGTGACCTGCTCCCCTGAAAAGTCCTCGATTTGATGTTAGCCTGTTTTCCAA
>JAHDEX010000099.1 GCA_020628545.1 Paracoccaceae bacterium
CGTCGATAGGCCGGAGATGTAAGCGCAGCAATGCGTTCAGTTGACCGGTACTAATCGTCCGATAGGCTTGATTTGATCCAGTAATAACAAGACTTTACTGCGCTCAATCAGAATACATACACACATGAAAACATGTGCCTGACTTGGAACCTGATGACCTTTGTTTGATTTGGTGGTCATAGCGCGAGCAAAACACCCGATCCCATCCCGAACTCGGCCGTTAAGTGCCGCTGCGCTGATGGTACTGCGTCTTAAGACGTGGGAGAGTAAGTCACCGCCAAATCTAACAAGGGCCATCAGACTGTATCTCTCAAACGACCTCCTTCGCACATAACTCCTGAGCAGCCAAGTCTTTGCAAGCAAAGACATCTTGCTGCCCGATCAAAAAACCGGGACGTTTTTTGACCGATCATAGCGCGAGCAAAACACCCGATCCCATCCCGAACTCGGCCGTTAAGTGCCGCTGCGCCACCGATAGGCGTTTGACAAGCAAACGCCTATCGGTCGGTGGATGGTACTGCGGCTTAAGACGTGGGAGAGTAAGTCATCGCCAAATCTAATAAGCAAAATCAAAACAGTAACTCTCAAACGATAAAAATCACCAAAAAACAAACCATGAGCGGGCGAAACCAATCAGTCGACCTGTCTTCGACAAACAAAGCCATCCTGCCACCACTACAAAAAGCCGGGACTTTTTTACGGGCAAAACATACGATCCCATCCCAAACCCAACCCTCAAGTGCCGCAGCACTAGTGAATGCACCGACGCAAACCAGTGTTCTGGCGCAAAATTCCCCAACGCAACGTCAAGACATCATCCGTAAGGCGCAGGCCGAGCTGGTACCCTTGAACACTATCCTCGCCGCAAAGTGCGAGCGCGCCGCTGACCAAGGCATCACCTTGATCCTCGACAGGGCCCCATGACAGGCGGCACCAGATCCCGCTTTGTTGCAGAAAGCTATCGTTGATGACAAACGGCGAGGCCATCACCGACCCGCCAGGCTGTATTGGAGCGCCAGCACATTGCGCCTCCGTCCCCCATGTCCCAAAAAAGACGCTGCTGTCCTCAGCCGAGGCCGGACCAACGAGAAGAAGAAAAGGGAGAAGCCATCGCATTCTCCCTTTCTATCCACTCGTCCAAGGACACCCCAATCACATTCCCGTCGGGGCTACCCGCACTTCGAATAGCCGCAAGATGCGCAGGTCATGCAGCCTTCGACCATGCGGAGCTCATAACTGCCGCAGGAGGTACAGGCCTTTCCTTTTGGCCCGCCGTTCAACGCGACCACGTCCGCTTTCGGGTCACTCTTCAGGCCCATACCTTCGCCAGCAAGGAAACCAGTCGCGATCATGTGTTTTTCGATCACTCCGCCAATTGCGGCCAGGATTGAGGGTACATATTTGCCTTGCATCCATGCACCGCCGCGTGGATCGAAGACCGCTTTCAGTTCTTCCACCACAAAAGACACATCACCCCCGCGGCGGAATACCGCGGAGATCATCCGGGTCAGCGCAACCGTCCAGGCAAAGTGTTCCATGTTCTTGGAGTTGATGAACACCTCAAACGGGCGGCGATGTCCTGCTATGACCAGATCATTGATCGTGATGTAGATGGCGTGCTCTGAGTCGGGCCATTTCAGTTTGTAGGTTGCACCTTCCAATTCCTGAGGGCGGTCGAGGGGCTCCGCCAGATAGACAACCTCTGCTTTTTCGCCGTCGGTGCTGATTTGTACCGGTGCCTCGGCCTTTTCCTCGGATACCGAAAGGACGGACCCCGTCACGTCATTCGGACGATAGGTCGTGCAGCCCTTGCAGCCTTGGTCCCAAGCCGCCATGTAGACCTCTTTGAAGTCATCGAAGCTGATGTCTTCGGGGCAGTTGATGGTCTTTGAGATCGACGAGTCGATCCATTTCTGCGCTGCCGCTTGCATGCGCACGTGATCGAGCGGCGCAAGGGTTTGCGCATTAACGAAGTAGTCGGGCAGGGGGGCGTCGCCTTTCAGCTCTCGCCACATTTGCACGGCATAATCGACGACCTCTTCCTCAGTCTTGGTCCCGTCCTTTTGCAGGACTTTGCGGGTGTAGGCATAGGCAAACACCGGCTCAATCCCGGAAGACACGTTGCCGGCATAGAGAGAGATGGTGCCGGTTGGCGCGATTGAGGTCAGCAACGCGTTGCGAATTCCGTGGTCGCGGATTGCGTCGCGCACGTCGGCGTCCATACCTTGCATTGCACCAGAGGCGAGAAACTTGTCCGCGTCGAAGAGCGGGAACGCACCTTTTTCTTTGGCCAGATCGACAGAAGCCATATAGGCCGCGCGAGCGATGGCGTGCATCCACTTGTCAGTCTGTTCTGCAGCCTCTTCCGAACCGTAGCGCAGGCCGACCATCAGAAGCGCATCAGCAAGTCCTGTGACGCCCAAGCCAATCCGGCGTTTGGCTGCGGCTTCCTGCGCCTGTGCTGCCAGCGGAAATTTTGAGGCATCGACGACATTGTCCATCATACGTACCGCGGTTGCGACGAGTTCGACCATCTGGTCGTCGTCCATTGCGGCCATATCGCTGAACGGATCTTTCACGAGCCGCGCCATGTTGATCGAGCCGAGAAGGCAGGCGCCATAAGGTGGCAGAGGCTGCTCGCCACAAGGATTTGTCGCGGCAATCGTTTCGCAGTAAGACAGGTTGTTCGCCTGATTGATCCGATCGATGAAGATCACGCCGGGTTCGGCATAGTCGTAGGTCGACTGCATGATCGCATCCCACAGGTCCCGGGCCTGCACGGTCTTGTAGGTCTCACCGTTGAACACGAGGTCCCAGGATTTGTCTGCCTTGACGGCCTCCATAAACGGATCAGTGATTAGCACGGACATGTTGAACATGCGCAGTCGGGCAGGGTCCGATTTCGCGGTGATGAAGTCTTCCACATCTGGGTGGTCACAGCGCATCGTCGCCATCATCGCGCCGCGGCGAGAGCCTGCGGACATAATCGTGCGGCACATCGCATCCCAGACATCCATGAAGGACAACGGGCCAGAGGCATCTGCTGCAACGCCCGTCACCAATGCGCCCTTCGGGCGGATGGTCGAAAAGTCGTACCCGATGCCGCCGCCTTGCTGCATGGTCAGTGCAGCCTCTTTGAGCATATCAAAGATGCCGCCCATGCTGTCAGGCACGGTGCCCATGACAAAGCAGTTGAACAGCGTTACAGACCGCGCTGTGCCAGCCCCGGCGGTGATGCGGCCAGCAGGCAGGTATTTGAAATCCTCAAGGGCGCTGTAGAATTTGCTTTCCCAGGCCTTTGGATCCTTCTCCACTGATGCGAGGGATGATGCGATCCGCGACCATGTGTCCTCAACCGTTTTGTCAATCGGAGTCCCATCCGCCCCTTTAAAACGGTATTTCATATCCCAGATCTGTTCTGCGATCGGGGTGGAAAAGCGAGACATTGTGTGACCTCTCATCGATTCGTGGTGGCGCGGTAAGGCAACCATCCTAAGTGGCGGGGTGACCCATTGAAACTAAAAAAACCTGCGTTGCGGCGAAGCCGCTGATTCTTGTTGTGGGCAGGATATAGCAATATGTTGCGCCTTCAAGGTCGCGCGCAACTATATGTAGGAAAATCACTGGTGTGTGCTTTGAGGATCATATAGAGATCACGGCGCAGGAGGAGACTAATCCGTGGCGAAGACAGTACATCTGATGAAGCTTTCCGTTGGCACCGAAGATGTCGACGGGCTTGCTGCGTGGCAGGCGACAAAACGTGCGCAGTCTGAGGATGGTTATCCACGCCACATAACGCGCATGTGGCCGCGTCGCGAGGACGAGGTCCTGAATGGCGGCTCCATCTATTGGGTGATCAAAGGCGTCATCCTCGCCCGCCAGCGGATCGTGCGACTGGACGAATACAATTCTGCAGATGGCATCCGGCGCTGCGCGATTGTCTGTGACACCCCGCTGATCCGGGTGTCTGCGACACCGAAACGCGCGTTTCAAGGTTGGCGCTATCTAGATCCAAAGGACGCGCCGATCGATCTGCCAGCGAACCGGCAACACGAAGATCAGTTGCCGCCGGAACTCAGTCAGGCTTTGGCGACGATAGGCGTCAGGTAGTGCTGAATTTTTGTTAGAACTCGCGCGCCGCCTCAGCCTTCGGGAAGATGTTTCGCTTCGCGCGCAATCGACCATTCAATGAGGTCACGCCAGAGCTTCTCGATCAGATCGGCATCGAGCTTTTTGGTCGCCGCTGCAGCGCGCACATTCCCAACCACTTGCTCGACGCGCGGGGTGATCCGCGCGTGAAGGTTTTCCTGCTGCTTGAGGGTGACGGCACGGTCAATGTAGTCGGCACGCTCCGCTAATAGCCCCACCAACTCCCGATCAAGCGAGTCAATTTCTGCGCGCAAATCAGCCATCGAAACGCAGTCTAGCGGGGCTTTGCGGGACATGCTCAGACGCCAGCGTCCACGATTGCTTTTGCGAGGATTGGCACGGTCTTCTCATTCAGCCCGGCAATGTTCATGCGGCTGTCAGAGACCATGTAGATCCCGTGCTCCTCGCGCATCTTCTCAACCAATTCAGGCGTCGTGCCCAAACGGCTGAACATGCCACGGTGATCGGCAAGGAAGCTGAACCGGTCTGAATTGGTCAACCGTTTCAGCTCATCCGCCAACTGCTGGCGCAGCTTCAACATGCCCAAACGGGTTTCCTCCAACTCCGCCTCCCAATCGGCCCGCAAGTCCGGGTCCGTCAGGATCGTTGTCACAACGCGTGCGCCATGGTCCGGCGGGAAAGAGTAATTCTGGCGATTGAGGAACGCCAAAGTCTTCTGAGTCAGTGGCTGACTTTCTGCATCCTTTGAAATCGCCATCAGGATACCCGTCCGCTCGCGGTAGACGCCGAAGTTCTTGGAACAGGAGGCCGCGATCAGGCACTCATCAAACGCACTTGCAATCGCGCGAGTTGCGGCTGCGTCATCTTCCAAACCGTCGCCAAAGCCTTGGTAGGCAATATCGACGAGCGGCACGGCTTTACGCGTTTTCAGAAGCGCAATCACCTCATCCATCTGCGCGGCCGTCAGGTTCGCACCCGTCGGGTTGTGGCAGCAGCCGTGCAGCAGCACGACGTCACCTTCGGCTACGGTCCCAAGGTCTTCCATCAACCCCGCAAAGTCGACGCCGCGTGTTGCATTGTCGAAGTAGCGGTAGTCAGCCGTTGGCATCTTCAGATACTTGATGATCGACGGGTGGTTTGGCCATGTCGGGTTGGACAGCCAGACTTTCGCCTCGGGCGCTGCGTATTTGATCAATTCCAGTGCCTGACGGATCGCGCCGGTGCCGCCCGGAGTCGCGACAGCTGCAATCCGGTCCCTGGCGACGGTGTCCCCCAGAACAAGATTAATCATTGCGTCCGAAAACGCAGGATCGCCTGCAAGACCAGTATAGGCCTTTGTTGTCTGATCGGCGACGATACGGCGCTCGGCCTCTTTCACGGCGCGCATGACCGGCGTGTTGCCGTTTGCGTCTTTGTATACCCCGACGCCAAGATCAACTTTTTCGTCGCGCGGGTCTTCACGGTAAGCGGCCATCAGGGCCAGGATTTTATCGGCCGGTTGGGCCTTCAGGTTCTCAAACATCAGATGTTCCAGTTGCAATCGGTAGATCGGCATACATGCCCCATTCGGACCATGAGCCGTCATAAAGAGAGTGATCGGTCTTCCCGATCCGTTCGAGCGCCAGCGACAGAACCGCCGCCGTCACCCCAGAGCCGCACGTGGTGATCGCGGGCTTCTTAAGATCGATACCGGCGGTATGAAGGACGGCACGAATGCCGTCAGGATCCTTCATCGTTTTGTCGGCGTTCAGCAGGCTCGTGAACGGCACGTTCTTCGACCCCGGAATATGGCCACTGCGCATCCCTTCTCGCGGTTCTGGGGCTTCGCCACGGAAGCGGTCAGCGGCCCGCGCGTCGATAATCTCATGGTCGCCCAGCTTAGCGGCACGCGCGACCTCTGTGACGTCCCGCACGAGATGGTTTTGGCGCGCGACTGTCATATGGCGGTCGCGGATCGTTGGCGGCGCAGACGTCAGCTTGTGTCCATCTGCGACCCACTTTGGCAGGCCACCATCTAGCACTGCGATATTCTTCTGCCCCATCAGCCGGAACAACCACCAGACCCGCGCGGCAGAGAACAGCCCATGACCGTCATAGACCACGACCTGATGCCCGTCGCCGACACCCATCGCGCGCATCCGGGACATGAACTTTTCCACTGGCGGAACTGTGTGTGGCAGCTCTGACCGCAGATCGCTGATCTCATCAATGTCAAAGAAACGTGCGCCCGGAATATGGCCAGCAGCGTATTCTGCCTTCGCGTCCCGCTCCATTGCGGGCAAATACCACGAAGCGTCGAAGATGCGCAGATCACTGTCTTTGAGGTGGGCCGCCAGCCAATCCGTACTGACAAGCGTTTGCGGATCGTCTGTCTGCGCGCCACTCATCGCTCTGCCCCAGGGTGTGTCAAGAAACTGACGCGGAGATAACGCGATGAGGCTAAAGAAACAAGGTCGAGATAGGGTGCCTTGCACATGCAAGGCACCCGAAAATGCTTAGCCCATCATTTTGTTTTTGATAAGACCAACCACGGCTGTCAAAACCGCACCACCAACACCACCGCCGGCGAGTTGTCCGATCAAGCCACCCATCCCGGGTGCTGCACCCTCTGCCGCAGCAGCTGCGCCGCTGCTCAGCATGCCGGTCAAGGCTGACCCGCCGCCGATGCCGCCGATCAGGCCGATGATCGTATTCAAGAGTGGTCCCATTGATGCGCTTTTCAGCCCGGCGCCTGCCGCGTTACCGCCGACAGCGCCAGCCACAAGCTGTGCAATTAAACCTTCCATAAGTGTCCCCTCCAATTGATATTCGCGGTCCAAATATGCAGACCGTAGCGAAGGTTAGCATAAGAGAGGTGTCATGCGGGAGGGGATAGTTCGGGCAGGTTTCCCCGAACGGATCACGGGCGACATCTGTCGCCCGTGACAAGACTACTGTGCCATTTAGGCGAACAGGAAATCGTCCACGGTCAGATCAGCCACTTCGATATCGCGCAGCGTAAGCGTGTCGCCATTGCCAAAGTCGAAGACGACACCCGTCGTTGTGTCATGCGCGTAGAGAAGTGCCGCGTCAAACCCGTCGACACCGTCGACGTTCAACAACACCCGGTCTCCCTCGGCCTGAGAGAAGTCCCGCGCGCTGTCGCGGCCATAATTGTCAGCGAAAACAAAGACATCTGCGCCATCCCCGCCAGACAGAAGGTCGCGTCCGCGCCCACCGTTCAGCACATCGTTGCCATTGCCTCCGAAGAGGATGTCGAAGCCAGCGTCGCCATAAATGTTGTCAGCGCCATCGCCGCCAAATGCGCGGTCGTCGCCATTCCCACCGTGAATATCATCATTGCCGTCGCCACCAAACAGACGGTCTCGGCTGTCACCACCATCAAGGATGTCGTTTCCAGCTCCGCCGTTCAACAGGTCACGTCCGTTGCCGCCGGAAAGGTCATCCCAACCATCGCCGCCAAAAAGCCGATCACGACCATTGCTGCCTTCAACGATATCATCCTCAGCACCGCCGCGGATCAGGTCGTTCCCATCGGTCACATCATGCCGTGCTACGGTGTTCACCCATAACAACGCGACCTGAGAATCTGGCAGTGTGAAGTCAGCTGCGGTTGGATCCACAAACTCCCCAAATGCATTGGTGCCGCCGAGAATAATCTGTTCACCCTCACCCACTGGGTTGCCAAATGACCCGTTGAAACCTGGATGTACGGTGATGTTGCCGTTCTCCGTGATCCCGGTGTTCGGTCCCGTCTGGTTAATGAAGGCAGCATCAAGCTCGGTGTTGACTTCGGTGCCGGCATCCCGAACCCGGTCGCCAGTGAAATTGACCAACTGGCCACCCAGAAAGTTACCGTCTTCGTCGAAGAGCTTTAGCGCATTTGCTGTCCCGATAAAGGCGTCATTCGACGGCAGCAGCATTGTGGCCACGCCCAGGTAGTTGTTGGACAGCTCATCCACCATTAAAGTTGCGGTGGCCAGTTCCCGTGCAGCAATCGCCCCACGTGGCCCGGCAACATTGATGGCCTGCGCATCGGCGTCGGCGGCCATCAATTCTGCGGTAATGACAGCGTTGTTGCCATCTTCCGCCAAGGCCTCCAGCCCGGCGGAGGCGGTGCCACCCAAGTCGTAGACGTCAAAACTATTGTCGTGAAAACCGGCAAAAAGCGGCGTCAGCGCGGTGCCACCGGTATCGGATGTATTTCTTAACGAGACGCGAACTTCAGTAGTCATATGTGCCATCCTTTATGGTTCAAAAGCAGGTCGTGACCTTTGCCTAAACCGATGACGGCGGACGTGTGAAAACACAGTCTCTCACGCGAACGTCAGGACAGGTGACAGAATAATCTACGTTTCGTGATACCGTGAAACCGGTGGCTTAACGGCGGTTATTCGCCGTGCCGCAAAAGCCGTTGTTTTTGACGGCCCCAGTCGCGTTTTGCTTCGGTTGCGCGCTTGTCATGGTTCTTTTTGCCCTTCGCAGTCGCGATCTTCAGCTTCACAAGCCCGCGATCATTAAAGTACATCACAAGTGGCACCAACGTCATGCCTTGCCGCTGCGTGGCATTCCAAAGCCGTGAAAGCTCTTTGCGGGAGCAGAGCAATTTGCGCTTGCGCCGTTCCTCATGGCTGAACATCGCGCGATCGTATGGTGCGATGTAAGAGTTCGTGAGCCACAGCTCTCCGTCCTCAACGCTTGCGTAGCTTTCAGCGATGTTGGACTGACCGGTGCGTAAGGACTTCACCTCCGATCCCATCAGCACGATCCCGACTTCAAGATCATCCTCAATCGCATAGTCGTACCGGGCACGCCGGTTTTCCGCGATGACCTTGTAGTTCTTGTTTTCGGGTTTCTTTGCCATGGTCCCGGTCAGATAGGTGCAAAGACGTTGCGGGGCAAGACACCTCCCGGCAGAGTGCCCAAAGCCATAGCGCCCGAGGACTGCCACCAATGTTCATCCAAATCTTGATTGGAAGCATCCTGCTTCTTCTCACAATCGGCATCGCTGGTGCGAGTTTCTGGATGATGGAGCAAACGCTTTTTCGGCTGCGGCTTTGGCTGTTGCGCCCGCCGCATCGTCCTAAGCTGATGGTTGTTCTCTGGCTATCGTCGCTGTGGATCCTGATCCAGATGACGATTGGTGTCTGGCTTTGGGCCTTTGCGTTTCTTGGATTGGGTGTCTTCGCGACACTGGAAGAGGCCGTGTACTTTTCACTGGTCGCCTTCACCACGCTGGGCTTCGGAGACGTTTTGCTACCGGTTGAATGGCGGCTTCTCAGCGGGATGGCCGCCGCCAATGGTCTGTTGAACATCGGTGTGGTGACGGCATTCCTGGTAGAGGGCCTCCGCCAGGTTCGCTTGCAGCAACTTGCAGTTATGGAGCAAGACAGTTGACCGTCCCCATCATCGACAACACCCGCGCCAGGCGCATTTTTCTCGAAAAACATGGCTTGATCGGTGCCCCCGGTGGCTTGGGCAAGGGCGCCGATTTGCAGGCGGTCGTGGATGATCTTGGTTTCGTGCAACTGGACAGTGTGAACACCTTTGCGCGGGCCCATGATCTGATTCTGTGGTCCCGCCGACAGCAATACCGCCCGGCGAACCTGTCCAACCTTCTGTCCCGCGACAGAGGCGTATTTGAACACTGGACCCATGATGCCTCTGCCATCTCCATGCAGCATTTCCCGCATTGGCGGCTCAAGTTTGCGCGCGATGCGGCGTGGTTGGAAAGCCGGTGGAAGGAATGGCGGCGCGATGATTTCACCGCCAAGATCGATGCGGTGCTACGCCAGATCGCGGATGACGGTCATTGTTCGTCCGGTGATGTCGGTAAAGACGAAAGCCGCGGTTCCGGCGGGTGGTGGGATTGGCATCCCTCCAAGACCGCGCTCGAATACTTGTGGCGGTCGGGACAGGTATCGGTTGTCCGACGTGAGAACTTCAAAAAGGTCTATGACCTGACCGAGCGGGTCATCCCGCCAGAGCGACTGAATGCCCGGTTCACCGATGCTGAGACGATCGACTGGGCCTGCAATGCGGCGCTTGACAAGCTCGGCTTTGCGACGTCAGGGGAGATTGCAGCTTTCTGGGATATCGTGACACCGGGGGAGGCGAAAAACTGGGTCGCCGATGCCCTCGGCTCTGGTGCGGTGGTCGCGGTTGATATCGCAAGTGTCGACGGGAGTCTGCGCCGCGCCGTCGCGCGACCGGCGACGTTAGACCAATCGCCCCCTGATCCAGGCGGACGGGTGCGGATACTGTCGCCTTTCGATCCTGCATTGCGGGACCGCAAAAGGGCCGAACGGCTGTTTGGGTTCAACTACCGGATTGAAATCTTCGTGCCTGCGCCCAAGCGCAAATATGGTTATTACGTCTTCCCGGTAATGGAAGGGGATCAGATGATCGGCCGCATTGATATGAAGCGGGACGGTCAAACGCTGGTTGTCACGGCGTTCTGGCCTGAACCGGGTGTCCGCTTTGGCGTTGGGCGCCAAGCCCGTCTGGCGTCAGAACTCCTCCGTGCGGCCCGTTTCGGTGGCTGCGACAACGTGCAGTATATGGACGGCTGGAAAAGGTAAGGGCCTACCAAAGTGGCAGGCCCTTGAGTGCTAAGTGGGGGGTGGCTTAGCGGATATCGTAGTCTTTAGTGAGGACTTCTTGTCCTGCGACGTTGAGGACT
>JAHDEX010000100.1 GCA_020628545.1 Paracoccaceae bacterium
GGAAACGCAAGCTGCTGGACAAGCAGAAGGCGGGGAAAAAGAAGATGCGCCAGTTCGGCAAGGTGGATATCCCGCAAGAGGCGTTTATTTCGGCGCTGAAGATGGATGGGTGATTGATGGCTACATTCGTCTCCGATTGTTCTAGATGCGGAGCTAAAAGGATCAATTTTGACTGTTACTCAATAATACCGATAGAGGTTCGGTATCGTTGGAAGGCTTATTGCGAACTATTTTCTGTTTGTCGTGCCTGCCATAGGTCAACAATTTTTCTTGTTTCGCAGTCTAAGAGTGATGACGGTATGACCCAGACGTTGACGAAGGAAAACGCTGTAACGGCTATCGATATTTCCCTCAATGATTTGGTCGACTTCGAACGCGTAATCACGAATTTAGATAGGAACACCAACAAACCGCCAGAACATTTGCCCGAGAGCATAAACGACGTGGTAGTTGAGGCAAATAAGTGTCTGTCGGCACAATGCTGGAACGCGGCGGGAGCAATGTACCGCCTTGCTTTGGACCTTTCAACAAAAGAGCTTTTGCCGGATCAAGGTGAGCCTGCCGCAAAAGTACGTAGAAATCTCGGACTGAGATTGCCTTGGCTCTTTGATAAAGGGTTGTTGCCGGCGGATCTAAAGTCTCTTGCTGAGTGCTTGCAGCAAGATGGCAATGATGGCGCACATGATGGAACGTTGCAGAAGGAAGATGCTGAGGATCTCCACGATTTCACATTTGAACTGTTGAGGCGCCTCTATACCGAGCCTGCCCGGGTTCGAATTGCAAACGATCGACGAATTGAAAGGCGAAACAGCGGGTGAACATTCTTGAATGGTTGACGAAATCCACACGACATTTCGGACTAAGTCTGCGCAACATGATTTTAACCTCACTGCGCCGTAATCTTGACCCAGCTCAATGCAATTCTGCCAATGCCGATATCAACTCCTCTTCCCGCTGAAAGTGCCACAATTCATCGGCATTCTGATTATCGAAAAGCGTAGCCATCCTATTTAGCCGCGTATACATCTTTAACGGCGCATACATGCCTAGCCAAGTTTGCGATGCGATGACTGCCAAACCGACAACCCACCGCCCGCCCCATTAACCCAATCCTCACAAACCTGCGGTACGTGTGATTTCCAGGACGACGTTCAGGCTCGCACGTCCCTCTGACGCTGAAACCAAGGGCTGGTTACCCTGGATCACGGTAAGGAAGTGGGTGAGTTGGCGCACGAAAGCGTCGTCGTCGGTGAAGGGCAGGGCGTTGGCCTCAATCGGCTCCCACCACCCGCGTTTGTCGGGATGGTGCCAGAACGTGAGTTGCGGCAGGGCCAGCGACCCGTGGGTGCCGCCGATGGTGTAGCAGGTCTCCGCATGGTGCGGGTAGACTGGGTTTTCGGACGATGTCATCTCCCACGACCAGGGGGCGCTGACGGTGTCCGAGAGAGAGAACGTGCCTAGGGCGCCGTTTTCAAAGCGTAAGATTACGGCGGCGGTGTCTTCGACATGTCCGCCACGCTGTGCGTTGGAGCGCAAGGCCTGGATCTCGACCACTTCTCCACAGAGATACCGCAGCAGATCAATATCGTGGATAAAGTTGATGAAAAGCGGGCCAGCGCCCGCCTGTTTGCGCCAGGTTTCGTTGAAGTAATCGTCCGGTTTATACAGCCAGAATTGGCCGTTCACGGCAACGATATCCCCGAGTTTTCCATCCGTAATCGCTTGTTTTGCAACGGCAATCCGTGGGTTGTGGCGGCGATGGTGGCCGATCAGGACGGGTACGCCCGACGCCTCTGACGCGGCGACGATGCGGTTGGCGTTTTCGGCGGTGTCGGCGATGGGTTTTTCGATCAGAACCGGGATTTGAGCGTCCAAACACAGCAGCGCCTGATCGGCGTGCAGGTGGTTGGGGGTGGCGATAATGACGCCGTCGGGTTTCACCGCGGATAAACAGTCTTCTGGGCTCGCAAACCACGGGGCGTCGTGGGCTTCAGCGAAGGCTTTCGCGCCCTCCGCCGGGTCGACGACAGCGCAAAGACGCGCCTGTTTCGCGACCTCGACAACGTGGCGACGGCCCACGAGACCGGCACCGAACACGGCTATTTTCATGCGAAGTGACCCTTGAAACAGTCGATGGACGCGCGGAAGCCCGCCTCAAAATCCCCATTGCCGGGGTGATATACGCTTTCAAAACTGATCACGCCGTCATAGCCGTCAGCCTTCATATCCGCGGATAAGCCGCTAAATTGATCGGCTAATTGTCCCTTTCCCATTTCCTTAACTTCTAAGGTCGCACGGGGGGTATCTACTAAGACATCCTTAATGTGGACGTGGCCGAGGTAGCCGTCTTTCACCAGTGCGTACCCGTCCGGGTGGGCGCGTTCGTGGCACCAGCAGTTGTTGGCGGGGTCCCAGAGGACTTTCAAAACGTCTTTGGCGTCGAGGTCGTCGATGAGTTTGCGGGCGGTGTAGTTGGAATTGACCATGGTGCCGTTGCCGGTTTCGACCACGAGGGTCACCCCGGCGTCGCGGGCGACATCGAGGGCCGGGGCGATGAGGGGCAAGGTTTTGTCCCATGCGCCGTGGGCGACGTTCCATTTCTCCGCGCCGCCGTGGCCCCAGAGGATCTGTTCCTTCTTGTTGGTCATGATGCGCACCAAGGGAGAGCCGACGATATGGGCCATGTCGATGACGCGTTTGAGGGCGTCCATGTGTTTCTGGTGGTCGGGGTCGCCCGGCTTGTTGGCGGTGGTGAGGCCCGCGAAGATGTGGCGGGAGAGGCAGGAGACGGGTTTGCCGCGGTCGCGGAGGAGGGTGTCGATTTCGGCGATTTCAGCCGCCGAATGATCGCCGACCTCGTAGTCGCCGACGAATTGGAGTTCCGCGTATTTGAGGTCAAATTCGTCCATCACATCGACCGCGTGGGCAAGGTCGCGGCTGATGCCGTCGCAGATCACGCCCAGCTTCATGGCTTGCCTTTGCGGTGGAGTTCGGCGCCAACGATCTCTTCGATCACGCGGGTGCAGACCCAGTTGTCGCCGTTCGGATATTTGGTGCGACCGGCGTGGAAGATCTGCATCGCGGCGGCAGCGGTGTGGAGGGGGACGCCCAGTTGCTCGCCGAGGTTCATGGAGATCGTGAGGTCCTTGTGCATCGTGTTGATGTGGCTGCCGGTGCCTTCGAACTGGCGGTCGATGATCTTTTCGAGCGCGTTGTTCACAACGCCGCAACCTGCCGAAGAGGTGGAGAAGACGTCGAGGATCACCTGACCCGGGACACCTGCTTTGGCGGCGAGGGCCGCGGCCTCGAAGGTCGCGGAGAATTGCGCGCCAATCAGCGATTGCAGGCAGGCTTTCACCGTCTGGCCGTCGCCCGGTTTCGTGCCGACGCGGTGGATGTTGGCCGAGACGGCCTCCATCACTGGGGCGAATTGGTCGAGGACGGCGTCGGGGGCCGCGGCCATCATCGTCAGTGTGCCGCCTTGTGCGCCGGGGAAACCGCCGGAGACGGGCGTGTCGATGAGGTGGATGCCGCTGTCCGCCATGGCGGCCCCGATGGCCTGTGCTTCGGCCGGTTTGATGGTGGCGGAGAGGATGATCGCGCCGCCCTTGGACATGTTGGCAACAAGGCCGTCGTCGCCAAGGATGACCGCTTCTGCCTGCGCGCCAGCCATAACCATCACAAAGACCGCGTCGCATGCCTGACCGATGGCCGCGACACTGTCGGCGACGATGCCACCCTGTTCGGCGAAGGCTGCGTTTCTGTCGGGGGCGAGGTCGATCCCGTAGGTTTCAAAGCCTGCTTTGAGCAAGTTCTTTCCCAGCCCTGAGCCCATATCGCCCAGACCAATCACACCACATTTCATCGGAATCCTCCCTCCGGTTCAGGGCGACGTTACAGCCCTTCGAACGTTATGCAAACCTGATCCCACGCGGCCGCGAGATGCGCGCGCAGCTCTTTTTCGGCCAGGTCCGGATCGCGGTGCAGGATCGCTTCATATACCCTTTTGTGTGCCTGAAAATTGCGCTGATTGCGCTGAGGCTCGCGGGGCATTTGCGTCCACTGCGGGGCGAGCCAGGTGGTGTAAGCCCGGTGGATGAAGGGGAGGACCGGGTTGTTGGGGATCTCGAACAAGACACCGTGAAAGGCTGTGTCGGTGCGGAAGAAAGCTTCGGAATTGCCTGTGGCCGCTTCGTTTGCCATCAGCGCCGTCTTCAGCCGTTGAATGTCTTCTTTGGTCGCTTTCAGCGCAGCCTCTCGCACCAGAGCGGCTTCCATCATGATCCGCAAATCAAAAAGGTTGCGGATGCCGCCTGGCTGGTCGAGCAGTTGGCCAACGATGCTTTGCACGACGTTCAGCGCCGTATCGTAGCCGGGTTTGACGACGACGGGGCGATGGCGGGGGCGGGCCTGGACGAGGCCTTTATTCGAGAGCGCCAAGACGGCTTCACGCACCACGGTGCGGCTGACGCCGTAGGTTTGCACGATTTCCCGCTCTGGCGGGAGCATGTCGCCTTCGGCCAGAGCACCGCTCCGAATCTGAGCCTCAAAAACCGAGATCAGATGGTCAGCTGCGCGGTGTTCCGAGATATGTGTGTCTGTCCCCATGGTCCCTTACATCCGGCCACAATCAGGGGAGGCGGCTTTATTGTATGATCAAAAGCCGCGTAATCCTCCCATTTCAGGTGTAATCCTCTTCCTACTCGACGGCCAGAACATTTTTTGTCATACCAAAACCGATCAGGGGAGTATTGAGACTTGGCGACGATAGACCAACTTGAGGTCAGGGTGTTTGATGTGCCGCTGGCAGAGGTATTGACCGATGCCAAGCACGGGGACCACACGCATTTTGAACTGATCACCGCAACGGTGACCTTGTCGGATGGGAGCAGCGGAACAGGCTATACCTATACCGGTGGGAAGGGCGGTCGCGCCATTGCGGCGATGATCGAACATGATTTGCGCCCCTTCCTGTTGGGGCAGGAGGGCGACGCTGTTGAGGCGCTCTACGACGCGATGCAGTGGCATGTGCATTATGTGGCGCGCGGTGGAATTGCGTCCTTTGCGATCTCGGCCGTCGATATTGCTTTGTGGGACATTCGGTGCCGGAAGGCGGGCAAGCCGCTATGGCAGATGGCCGGGGGTGCGTCTGACCGGTGCAAGGCCTATTGCGGCGGCATTGATCTGAACTTCACGCTGGAGAAGCTGATTGCACAGACCGAAGGGTATCTGGCGCGCGGGTTCAATGCGGTGAAGATCAAGGTGGGCCAGCCTGATCTGGCGGATGACCTCGCGCGGGCGAAGGCCATTCGGGAGGTGTTGGGGCCGGATCGTGGGTTCATGGTCGATGCGAATTATTCGATGTCTGTGGACGAGGCGATTGTCGCCGCCCGCGGGTTCGCTGAGTGTGATATTCTGTGGTTTGAGGAACCGACGATCCCCGATGACTACGTCGGTTTTGGCCGGATCGCGGAGGAGACGGGTGTGCCGCTCGCGATGGGTGAGAACCTGCACACGATCCATGAGTTTGAATATGCGTTTCGGGATGCCAAGCTGAGTTTCATTCAGCCCGATGCGTCGAATTGCGGGGGCATCACCTGCTGGTTGCAGGTGGCGGCCTTGTCGGCAAAGCATGGCATTCCGGTGTGTAGCCATGGGATGCAGGAGCTGCATGTCTCGCTCGTGTCGTCGCAGCAGGACAGCGGGTGGCTTGAGGTTCACTCGTTCCCGATCGATCAATACACAACCCGGCCGCTGGTGGTGGAGAACCACATGGCGGTTGCGCCAAACGACCCCGGCATTGGGGTGACGTTTGACTGGGACAAACTGGAAGCGGCCCATGCGGCCATGCACAAAGGATAAATCATGACCATCAACGCTGCTTTCTACAGAGGCAATAAGACCTTTGTTGTTGAAAAGACCGAGGCGCAGGCGCCCGGCGCGGGTGAGGTCGCGGTGCGCGTGGCCTATTGCGGGATTTGTGGGACGGACATGCACGTGTTCCACGGGAATATGGATGCTCGGGTCGGGCATAACCGGATTGTGGGCCATGAGATGTCGGGCGTGATTGAGACGCTGGGCGACGGCGTTGACGGGTTGAAGGTGGGGCAGAAGGTTGTGGTGCGGCCTTTGGACCCTGATCTGGAGTGTCCGGCGAGCAAGGCGGGCTACCCGCATATCAGCCACAACCTGAAGTTCCTTGGGCTCGATACCGATGGGGCGATGCAAGAGATCTGGACGGTGCCTGCGCATACGATCCATGTGCTGCCTGATGACATGCGGATGGACCATGCGGCGTTGATTGAGCCTGTGGCGGTGGCCTGTCACGATGTGCGGCTGTCAGAGCTGCAGCCGGGTGAGGATGTTGTGGTGATCGGCGGTGGGCCGATTGGGATATTGTGCGCGATGGTCGCGCGGGATGCCGGTGGCAACGTGGTGCTGTCGGAGGTGAACGAGGCGCGGTTGGCGATTGCCGAAAAGCTGGGGTTCGACACGGTGAACCCGGCGAAGGAAGACCTGAAAGCGGTGATTGAGGCGCGCACCGGTGGCAAGGGCGCGGATGTGGTGTTTGAGGTGTCGGGCTCGCAGCCGGGTGTTGATGCGATGACGGCGGTGGCCGCGACGCGGGCGCGGATCGTGATGGTGGCGATCCATGCGCAGAAGCCGACAATTGACCTTTTCCAGTTCTTCTGGCGCGAGCTGAAGCTGATCGGCGCGCGGGTCTATGAGCCGGAGGACTACGAGAAGGCGATTGAGATCGTCAAGAACGGCGGCGTGGACGCGGACACGGTGATCACGGATGTGAGCCCGCTCGCCGATATTCAGAAGGCGTTTGAGGAGCTGGATAGCAGCCCAACCGCGCTGAAGAGTTTGATCAAAGTGGGTGATGTCTGATGCAGATGTTTGATTTGACGGGCAAAACCGCCCTTGTGACGGGCTGCAAACGCGGGATTGGCCGCGGCATGGCAGAGGCTTTGGCGGCGGCTGGGGCGGACATTGTTGGTGTCAGCGCGTCGTTGGAGTTGGAAGGCAGCGCCGTGGGTGAGGCGGTGACGGCGATGGGCCGCAGCTTCACCGCCTATCAGTGCGACTTCTCCGACCGTGCGGCGGTGCGCGCCTTTGCGGCGCAATTGGAAGCGGATGGGGTTGCACCCGATATCCTCGTGAACAATGCCGGCACGATCAAACGCAAACCGGCGGCGCATCATGAGGATGAATTGTGGGATGAGGTGATCGACGTGAACCTGTCGTCGCAGTTTGTGCTGTCGCGCGAAGTGGGGCGGGGGATGCTCGCACGCGGGTCGGGCAAGATCATCTTCACCGCGTCTTTGCTGACCTTCCAGGGCGGGATCACGGTGCCGGGCTATGCGGCGTCGAAAGGCGGGATCGGACAGTTGACGAAGGCGCTGGCGAACGAATGGGGCGGCCAGGGCGTGAACGTGAACGCCATCGCGCCGGGGTATATTGCGACCGATAACACAGAGGCGTTGCGCAATGACGAGGCGCGCTACAAATCCATCCTGGAGCGGATCCCGCAGGGGCGCTGGGGTACGCCAGAGGACTTCGCAGGGCCGGTGGTGTTCTTGGCGTCGGCGGCGTCGGATTACGTGAACGGCGAGATTTTGGTTGTCGATGGCGGCTGGATGGGGCGGTAGGGTCTTGCGGTAGGGTGCGTGCTTGTCACGCACCTTTTGCGGTGGCCCGGGGGGGTGGTGCGTGGCAAGCACGCACCCTACCGTTGTGACCAACGAAGGTCTGCTTCGAGCCCGTAGTGTCCGATGCTGCATGTTTCACGAACGGCAGCGTTTCAGATTGCCAAGGTAGAACTGTCTGACTACGCTAATCATCAGAGGAGAAGACCATGACTGTTAAATTCGTCGTCGTAGTAAGCAAGAGGTGCATGGTCCGATAAGGGTTTCCCATATCTGTTTCCATGTGCCCCCGAAATCTTCGGGGGCTTTTTTGTTTCTAGAGCTGAGAGCATTTAAAATGTACCGCCCAAAAACACCACCGCATTTGATCACTCTGATCCTCCTGACTGGGTTCTCGCCTATGTCTCTCAATATGTTCTTGCCATCGCTAGCGAACATCGCCGTCGATCTCGAAACAGGCTATGGAACGGTGAGCTGGGCGGTCTCTGGGTATCTAGCGATAACTGCCATAATCCAACTGGTCATTGGCCCGCTGTCAGACCGGATTGGCAGACGGCCAGTCCTATTGGGAGCGTTGCTGGTCTTTGCATTTGCATCGGTGGGCTGCGCTCTTGCTCAAAGCGTTGAGGTGTTTTTGTTTTCCCGGATGCTTCAAGGCGGGATAATCGGCGGATACGCCCTGTCTCTCGCCATCGTCCGGGACACGAGATCAGAGCGAGAGGCCGTGAGTTTGATCGGTTACATCGGCATGACCATGGCAATCGCCCCGATGGTTGGTCCGATGTTAGGAGGTGTGTTGGACACCTTTCTGGGATGGCGATCCATCTTTACGTTCTATGCCGGGTGCGGGTTTGGTCTGCTTATTTTATGTTGGCTGGACTTGGGCGAGACCAAGCGGGACCGGGACAGCGATCCTGGCACGCCGGTGCCTGGCACGACATCCCTTTTGCGCGAGCCGCAGTTCTGGGCTTACGCACTCTGCGGCACGTTCTCGGTTGGTGCGTTCTACATCTTCCTAACGGGCGCTCCTCTTGTCGCTCAAAGCGTCTTTGAAATTTCGACGGCGGAGCTTGGATTCTACATAGGAACAATAACGGTCGGGTTCATGTTGGCCGGCTTCATTGCCGGGCGTTTTGGCAAAGGCTTTGAGCCGACAACCATGATGATTGCGGGCCGGATCATAGCCTGCATCGGTCTTGTTGGGGGTCTGCTCGTCTTGGCTTTGGGCATCACATCGCCAGAAACCTTCTTTGCCAGCACGATATTCGTGGGCCTCGGAAATGGGATCACAATGCCCGGCAGCAATGCTGGCGCGATGTCCGTGCGACCGGAACTTTCGGGCAGTGCCGCAGGGCTAAGTGGCGCGTTGATCGTTGCTGGAGGTGCCATTTTGACTGCGGCGACAGGCGCAGCGGTGACGGAAACCAATGGCGCGCAAACGCTCCTTACATTGATGCTCGCGGCATCCGGCTTGGGCTTGGGTTTCGCCATCTGGGCATCGTGGCTCAGGCAAACCGCGACACAACGGGCGACTGATTAAAGCGGTCGTTCGTGCGGTCGCAGCGAAAGCTAACTTCGTCCGGATAGTGTTGAAGAAGTCGGGGTCAGAGCTGCCGATGATCGAAGCCCAAAGCCGCTCCTCTCAGCCTGTTAGTGCTGGTTGCGGGACCAGTTTAGCGAGTTTTCTGAGGTTCTGTGCTGTGGCTGCGAGCTGGAACTGTTCGTATGCGCCTTTGGGTCCTCGAAGTCGCATCATCGGCACGCCAATGTATCTCTTCAGGTGTGCGAACAGCATCTCGACTTTCCGCCTTTGAATGAACGAGGTCATGTAGGCGTCTGTTTTTCGGATATCGCGGGCAACATCTCTGGCTGCTTCGTGGACTGACCGCATGACGCGTCGCCCGGGATCACCTGGGCAGCATTGCGGTTTGAGCGGGCACGCATCGCAGTCGTGTTTTGATGCGCGGTATCGAATGAACCCGTCTTTACCGCCGTTGGGCTTTCGCGGCTTGGAGAAGTTCCGGCGATATGTTCGCAATTCCTTGTTGCCAAGACATGTGTAGCTATCCGTTGCGGGGTCGTACACGAAGTCTTCTCGAGAGAAAGTGCCATCGGTTCGCTTGGATTTGTCCCAGACTGGAATGTGCGGAGCGATACCCCGCTCTTCGACCAGCCACCCCAGCATCTCTGCCGATCCGTAGCCAGTATCGCCGACCAGCTTGTCTGGCGTCATACCAAAGCGGTCTGTGATCCGGTCGATCATTCTGCGCGCGGCAAAGGCTTCTGCAGTTCGGATCGGAACCGATGGCTCGACGTCCACGATCACAGCATTGTCCAAGTCCACCATATAGTTGGTGGAGTATGCAAAGAAGGCTGCCCCGCCATCTGCCCCTGTCCAGCGTGCTGCGGGATCGACAGGTGATATGTATTTCGGAACGACTTTGGTGGAGCCTCCGAAGGCTGCATCGTCCAATGTTTCGAGATACTCCTCAACGACGCGGGTTGTCAGGTCGGGAGGCAGACCTTCCTTGCTTTCGATCCCGCGGGTCTGGTTCGCATTCGCCGGGATCAGACTGGCATCGACGCCGAAGCTCTCGCCGCCGACAAGACCTTCATCAAGGCAGCGCTGAAGCACCGTTTCAAACAGATGCCGGAACAAATCGCTCTCCCGAAAGCGCCCATGCCGGTTCTTCGAGAAGGTAGAATGGTCAGGTACTGGATCGGTCAGATCAAGGCGACAGAACCACCTATATGCCAGATTTACATGCACCTCTTCGCAAAGGCGACGCTCGGACCGAATGCCTTGGCAGTAGCCCAACAACAGCATCCGGATCATCAACTCAGGATCAATCGAAGGACGACCATGAGAGCTATAGGATGAAGCCAGCAGCGGGCGGACGTCGGATAAATCGAGAAACCGATCAATGCCGCGCAAGGGGTGATCGGCAGGCACAAACTCCTCAATCGAGAACTCGTAAAACAATGCGCCTTGCGCCACCTGCCTTGGTCCCATCATCGCCGCACCTCCACTCATAATCAGAGTGAATCAGCAGCAGACCAACCAATCAACGGACTTTTTCAACACTATCTCCGCGA
>JAHDEX010000028.1:0-6257 GCA_020628545.1 Paracoccaceae bacterium
TTGTTGTACATGCTGGAGATGGTCTTGGCCGGATCGCGGATCAGGAAAGCATGGGTGAATTGCGCCAAGAAGTCGGGCGTCCACATGTGATTGATGTAATGGGGGAAATCCTTGAGGAAGACCGGTCCCATTTCTGCACGGGCTTGGATATCGTTCCAGACGCTTTCGATCGTCAGACCCGGGGTCGTTTTCTCACCTGCTTTGAAACGAGGCCAAAGCGGGTCCTCACCCTGATACCACGCCCCTCCAAACGGCTCATGCAGACAGTCAAGATCGCCACGCTGCCGCATCATCCATTCAAAGGCCGTCGAGGTGGAGCGGGGGATCGCCCAGAGTGCGATGATCTTATGCATGCAAGCTCTCCAACAGCGCGCTTTGCGGGGTTGTCGGCGCGATCTCAAGGACTTTCATGATCCGCCAGTAAAGAGCGGTGTCATGTCCGATGACAGGTTTGCCAAGCTTGGGTTCCATTGCGCGCGCGAGGTGAAGGGGGCGGAGCGGAAGGCCGCTCGGCCCCGCGCGGAAATTGCACATGCCGTTGATCAAATACGCCTCTGCCGTCGGCGCTCGCTCGGCCACATATGTAAAGCTGCGTTCAAATAAATCGCCATCGAAGATCCAGCGCTTGGCGTTGACGGTTTCCTGGTCAGGAAACCAACCCTGATCCACGAAGTTGCCCGCCCAAAGTACGTCAAACCCCGCCTCGCGCAGGAACCCTACCGTGCCTTGCCACCACTCCGGCCAATGATACGCGGCGTTCAACGCAACCTTCTCAACGTTCATGGCCCTCAGGGCCTCAACCATCGCGTAGCCCGCCATGTGGAACCGCGTTTCATATTTCTCCGACAAATCCGCGCAATGCTGCCTGATGCCCTCAACCCCTAGACCACTCGCATGCACCCAGTTCGACCCCACTTGCCCGCACACATCGACGCCATTGCGGGCCATGCAATGCACGAAGCCCTCCATCATCCCGAAGTTCGCTTTGCGCTGGTCCAGCCCGTGGGCGTAGTCGGGGACATGCAGCATCCAGCCATGCACACCAACGGTTTCGGGCGACATGCGCAAAAAGTCAGTGGGGGCCGCATCGTAGTCAAACGGTGGACAGGTGAACCCGACCTGATGGGGGAAGAGCTTTTGCTCTGGCGTCCAGGCGGATGGCATCATGAGCTTGGCTCTCTTTGAAATCCGCTATGTGCTGGGACTTGCCAAATCTGATCAAGCCAAACGACGGCGTCATCGACGCAGACCTGTGCGTCTGGATGGTAAAGTGTTGGATCATCCAAAGTGGCTGCCATGATATGCACCTCTTCAAGCCATTTATCTGATCGGAAAGTCAAACGCGTCCCGCAAGAAGGGCAAAAATCACGAAACGTGCCCGGCGTGCTTTCGTAGAATGATCTTTCGCCCAACCAAGTCACAGCGGCACGCGGGAACCCCATCGAGACCATAACAGGCCCCGACAAAGCGCGCCGACAGTCCTCGCAATGGCATACCAGATTGCGTAGTGGTGCGCCTTTGGCAGTCCATGTCACTTCTCCACAGGCGCATCGTCCGGAAAATTCAACCATCAATCGCCTCTTTCATCCAGCGTTGCAGGTGCATCACCGGATGTTCGGAGTTCACGCCGCCCCTAGGATCCACGACCAGAGGCCCCGGCACATAACCGCGCGATTTGAGGCCACGATGGACGGATTCAACCAGATGGATGTCCTCCTCCACGGTCGTTGCCCGGTCCTGCTGCGCAAGCTTGCGGACCTTTTCATCGTCGATGCCTCCGACCGAGTACCAGCCTCGCCAGACCACCACGTGATCCGCATCAATTGCCCGCCAGTGATAGGTATTCAGCACGTTGCCCGGATAGACCTGAAAGCTAAACATCGGCCACAGGAACCAGCTGGAATACTCATGCGAATGTGCAAAGACGGAGTTGATGTCATAGGTCATCTGATCCAGCGCCTGACATTCCGTCGTGTGGCGCAGGCATTTGCCTTGAGGTTGGATGTCGTAGGTCTCGGGCTTGACCACGCCATTGGCAAATGTCGGGTGATTGAGTGAGCAGTGATAGCATTCGGAATAGTTTTCGACCGAAACTTTCCAGTTGCAGTTCTCCGGGATCTCAACCCACTCCAGCGGTTTCAGATCTGCCCAGTTCGGGACCCACTCTTCCAATTCTGCTCGTGCTTTTGGGAACCACTCATCCATCGGCGCCGCGTTTTTGTCGAGATTCACGAAAACAAAGCCAAGAAAGGTTTCTGCGCGCACTTCGGTCAGACAGATGCTGGATGTGTCAAACCCCTCAACTGCTTTGATATTCGGCCCGGCGCGCAGCTGGCCGGTCAGCTCATAGGTCCATGCGTGATAGGGGCAAACGACCACACGTGTGGTACCAGTGCCGCTGACCAATTGGTGCGCGCGGTGCTGGCAGACGTTGTAGAAGACGCGGATCTTGTCGTCACGCCCACGGATCGCGAACAGGCTTTCGCCCGCAATCTCAAATGTAGCGTAGTCGCCGGTTTTCGCGAGCTGCGATGCATGGCATCCGAACTGCCATGTCCGCGCCAGCAGGCCATCTGTTTCCAGTTTGAACACCGCCGGGTCAGTGTAATACCGCGCGGCCAGTGATCTGATCGGCCCGCTCATGGCGCCTCCGCGTGATAGAGGCCAAGCTGGTGGCGGCGTCTGTGGAACGTCTCGACCCGCGCGGGGATCTCGTCGCTCGCGACGGCGATCACAAAGGATAAAAGGGTTTCCAGCAAGGCAATGATGCTAACAGAAGACGGAAAGAACTGCGGTGTCTCAACGGCCACGACAAATCCATGGTCGGCCATGCGGATGATGGGGCTTGCGGGGCTGTCAGACAGAGCGACGATGACCATGCCTTGCTCGCGGGCAATTCTGACGGCTTCAACCACTTCCGAACGGTAGGGCTTGCAGGTGATCGCGATGAGAATATCCTGTCCATCCGCCCAGGCCAAATCGTCCACGGGCGTCGACCCCGGACGCGGAATGGCGTGAAATTCGGTCATGCCAGTTGAGGCGAGATAAGTGAAATTCCGTGCGACCGAGTTGTTGACGCCCACGCCCAGCGTGAAGACCCGCCGCGCATTCCAGATCGCCTCTGCTGCGCTTTTCAGCTTGTCTGAGGAGATACCGGCGAACGTCTCTTCGATATTCGCCATCACATCGCGGACCATGTCGGCGTAAAGTCCGCCAAGTTCACCGGATTTGGAAATGTCCTGTAGCCACCGCACGCGATCCGGGAAATCTGCGGCGCCTTTCCGAATGGCGTCACGGAAAGGCGCACGGAAATCCTCGTACCCCTCAAACCCCACCTGCCGCGCCATGCGCACCACTGTGTTCGGCTTCACATTCGCGGCCTCGGCTATCTCGCGCACTGTGGACACCCCCACATCGCGCGGATTCTCCAGCACGTAAGTTGCCGCCTTGCGCGCCTCTGGCGTCAGCTCTGACAGTTCACCTGCCAACCGCTCCAGAATCGTTGATGATACATTTGTCCCATTCATGATTGACGATGGTACTTTTGTCCGATTAGCCTGTCGAGTGAAAAAACGACTCATTAAAGGACATTCCGTTGGCGCATGAATTCCCCAGCCACGCTCGCGTTGTCATTGTTGGCGGTGGCATCATGGGCGTCGGTCTCGCCTACCACCTGGGCCATGAAGGTTGGGGGACAGATTCCGTCCTACTTGAGAAGGCAGAGCTGACTTCAGGCAGTACCTGGCACGCGGCGGGGCAGATCACCCATTCGACCTCCAGTTTCGGGTTGGGCAAATGCGTCGACTACAACATCGGGCTCTACTCCGGTGGGCTGGAGGCCGAGACGGGTCAGCCGGTGACGTGGCACGGCTGCGGGTCCTTTCGGCTTGCCTACACCGAGGACGAGATGGACTGGCTGCGTCACACTCTGTCGGTCGGGCGGTCGCTGGGGTTCAATATCGAGTTGGTTGGCACCGAAGAGATCGCAAAGCTTCATCCGTTCTATAACCTCGACGGGGTCCTAGGTGCGCTGCACACGCCCGATGACGGTCACGTTGACCCTACCAACGTGACGATGGCCATGGCCGCCGGTGCACGGCAGAAAGGCGTGCAGATCATCCGGCATTGCCGCGCGACCAATATCACGCAATTGCCCTCCGGCGAATGGCAGGTTGAGACCGAAAAGGGCACAATCACCTGCGAACATGTGGTCAACGCGGGCGGCACCTACGCCCGCCAGATGGGCGAATGGTCCGGCCTGCAACTGCCGATGACCTCGATGACGCACCACTACTTTGTCACTGAACCCGTGCCGGAGTTCGAAGCGCTCGACACCGAACTCCCCGTCATCCGCGATGACAAAAAGGTCTCAGGCTACATCCGGATGGAGCAAAAGCGCGGTCTGATCGGGATCTACGAAAAAGAGAACCCGAACTCTGTCTGGCATGACCATTGCCCGTGGGACTATGAAAACTGGCTCTTCGATGCGGATTACGACCGGGTCATGCCGTACCTGGAAGAGTCATTGAACCGCATGCCAATCTTCGCAGAGCTTGGAATTCAACGCGAAGTCCATGGTGCGATCAGCCACCCACCCGACGGCAATCCTCTAATTGGCCCCGCGCCCGGTGTGCGCAACTACTGGTGTTGCTGCGGCACGCAGATCGGCATCGGCTGGGGCCCCGGCCTAACCCGCGAACTCGCCCGTTGGATGGTCCACGGGGCTGCGGACATTTCGATGCGCGACTATGATCCGCGCCGGTTCGGGGCATACGCGACGAAAGACTGGCAGGTGGTAAAGGCAGAGGAAGACTACTGCCTGCGCCACGAAATTCCCTTCCCGCATTTCAACCGGCTTGCCGAGCGGCCAATAAAACCCTCGCCACTGCATAACCTGTTGAAAGCCAAAGGCGCCGTGCATGAGGAGGTTTACGGCTTCGAGCGCCCCCGTTTCTTTGCCAAAGGCATCCCAAAGGAAGACCACTACAGCTTCAACCGCTCACCGGTCGACGACATGGTCGCAGCTGAGGTGAAAGCGGTGAGGGAGCGCGTGGGCATTATCGATGTCACGGCCTTTACGAAGGTAGAGGTCTCTGGCCCCGACGCCTATGCACTGCTCGACCGCCTGACCGCGAACCGGATGCCGCAAAAAGTGGGGTCGATTACGCTGACACATATGCTCAACCGCCGTGGGCGGATTGAGCTCGAAACGACCATCGTGCGTTTGGCCGACGACCGGTTCTACCTCGTCTGCGCGGCATTCTTTGAACAGCGCTTGCTGGATCATCTCAACCAGCAACGCGACGGTGAAGACGTCACGATCACGGCGCTCTCCGCCGATTGGTCCGCCCTGGCGATCAACGGTCCGCGCGCCCGCGATGTGCTGGCCGCTTGCACCGACGCGGACCTGTCGAACGCCGGATTCCGCTGGCTCTCAGCACAAGAAATCACCGTGGCAGGTCACAAGATCTGGGCATTGCGGGTGTCCTACGCAGGCGAACTCGGCTGGGAATTGCACATGCCGAACGCGGCCTGTGTGGACGTCTACAACGCCCTTTGGGCGGCGGGAGAGGCGCATGGCATCGCCGACTACGGAAGCTTCGCGATGAACGCTTTGCGCATGGAAAAAGGCTTCAAAGGCGCGGGCGAGTTGACCAATGAGGTCACTCTTGCCGAAGCCGATGTGCTGCGCTTTGCCAAGCAGGACAAAACGTTCCTCGGGTCCGACAAGACGTTCAACACCGACCTACCGTGGATTTGCGCCTACCTCGAAATCGAACCCGATGGCGTCGCCGACGGCCATGGCGGCGAAGCGGTGATGCTGAACGGAGAAGTGGTCGGCTCCACCGCCTCCGTCGCCTATGGCTCAACCATCGGCAAGATCCTCGCCTTCGCCTACATCAAGCCAGAGGCCGCAGCGCCCGGCACCGCGCTTAAGGTTATCATCCACGGCGCACCCCGCGCCGCCAAGGTGTTGGGTGAGCCAGCTTACGACCCGCAAAGCCTGTTGCCGCGTACCGACATGGTGAAAGAGGCCGCCGAATGACCCTGCCAACAACAATGGGTGCGATGGTCACGATGGGCCATGGCGACCTCGATCAGATGGTCTGGCACGCCGACTGGCCGCGCCCCGACCCAGCCCCGGGTGAAGTGCTGATCAAGGTCGGCGCCTGCGGGCTGAACAACACTGACGTGAACACCCGATCCGGCTGGTATTCCAAAGCGGTGACTGAGGCGACAACCGGCGGCGCCTTTGC
>JAHDEX010000028.1:6357-9195 GCA_020628545.1 Paracoccaceae bacterium
TCCACCGCCGAAGGCATGCTGACGCGGGCCAATGTGACGGCGAAAGACACCGTCCTTGTCCCTGGTGCATCGGGCGGGGTGGGCGGCGCGCTTGTCCAACTTGCCAAACGGCGCGGCGCACGGGTGATCGCGATGGCGTCGGAGTCCAAGCATGCTGACGTCGCCACCCTTGGCCCAGACATGATTCTGCCGCGTGCGCCAGAAAACCTGCGCGCCGCCCTTGGCGATGAAAAGATTACCGTCGTGGCTGACGTCGTGGGCGGCCCTTTTTGGCCAACACTCATCGACGTGCTTGAACGCGGGGGGCGCTACACCTGCTCGGGCGCAATCGCTGGGCCAATGGTTGAGATGGATCTCCGCACATTCTACCTGCGCGACCTCACCTCCACCGGCTCCACCGTGATCACGGCGGAAGTGATGCCAAACCTGATCCGCTACATCGAAGCGGGAGAGATCAAACCCGCCCTCGCCGCAACCTACCCACTGCGAGAGCTGCGGAAGGCACAGGCGGCATTCATCGCGAAGAAGCACACTGGGAACATTGTCGTCGTGCCGTAGGCGCGCATTGGAAATTTGCCCATGAAGATCACCCGCATTCGCATCTACAAAACGGGCCTTCCTTATGTGGGCGGGGCCTACGTCTGGGGCGCGGGCAACACGATTGAGGTCGCGCAAGCGAGCGTTGTGGCGATCGACACCGATGCGGGCTTGCAAGGCTGTGGGGAGTTCACGCCCTGCGGCGAAAACTACATGATCGCCCATTCTGAAGGGGTGGAGGCATTGGCCCGCTTGGTCGCCCCCAAATTGTTGGGTGAAGATCCCCGGCAGGTTGGAAAGATCGAACAGATCATGGATCATGCTGTGCAGGGTCATGGTTACGCCAAGGCCCCTTTTGATGCGGCCTGTTGGGACATTCTGGGCCAGGCCTGCGACCAACCGGTCTGGATGCTGCTGGGCGGCAAGCTCACCGATGGCGCACCGATGTACCGCGTCGCCCCGCAGAAGGCGACGGAGGAGACGCTGGCCGAGATGCAGCGCTACCGCGATCAGGGCTACCGGCAGTTCCAGATCAAGGTCGGTGGCGATTGGACGACAGATATCGACCGAATCCAGCAAGGTGTGGCCCTGCTCAACCCCGGCGAAAAGGCGATGGCGGATGCAAACCAGGGCTGGCGCGTTGACAGTGCCATTCGGGTTGCAAGGGCCACAAAGGACCTCGACTACATCCTCGAACAGCCTTGCCGCACGTATGAAGAATGCCAACAGGTCCGGCGGGTCGCGCAGCAACCGATGAAGCTGGATGAATGCGTGACTGGCATGGCCGCCGCCCAGCGGATCGTCGCAGATCGCGGGGCAGAGGTTTGCTGTCTGAAACTCTCAAACCTCGGCGGTCTGTCGAAGGCCCGTCGCGTCCGCGATTTCCTGGTTGAGAACCGCATCCCGGTGGTCAGCGAAGACACCTGGGGCGGAGAGATCACCACCGCCGTTGTGGCCCACTTCGCCGCGTCCACGCCGGAAGAGTATCTGCAGAACACGACCGATCTGATGAACTACAACACCCGCTCCACCGGCATTGGTGGGGCGACTGTGAAGGACGGCAAGCTTTACGCGACTGATACGCCGGGGCTGGGGGTGACACCGAAATTTGACAGCCTCGGCGATCCGGTGGCGGAGTACATGCTATGATCTTGTCGAGGCACCCCGTCGCGCAAGCGCCAGCCCCGACCTCCCCCACGGGAGGGGCTTCTTGCTCCAACGGAGCTACCAAACGGATTGGGGAGAGCGAGCAGCGACCACATTGCCAAGCTGAAACACCCTCCCGAGGTCGGGGCTGGCACTCACACGCCTCCAAACACCGGAGGAGCCGCCGGTGAAAATCACGAAGATCACCGTCTACCAAGTCGACCTGCCGTTGGAGCATCCTTATTGGCTTTCCGGTGGACGGCTGAAGTTCGAATGCCTCGACGCGACGCTTGTGAAAATCAACACTGACGCAGGCCTCACCGGCTGGGGCGAGGGCACGCCTTGGGGCCACACTTACGTGCCCGCCCATGGCCCCGGCATTCGGGCGGGGATTGAGACGATGGCGCCGTGTATCCTCGGCCTCGACCCGCGCAAGGTGCTGGACGTGGAACGCGCGATGGACCTTGCCTTGCCTGGCCACCTTTACGCCAAAGGCCCTATCGACATGGCCTGCTGGGACATCGCAGGACACGCAGCGGGGCTGCCGATTGCGGATTTGATGGGTGGCGGCTCTCGCACACCGCGCCCCATCGCGTCGTCCGTGGGCGCCAAAACGGTGGAGGAAACGCGCGCCGTCATCGACCGCTATCGCCAGCGCGGCTACATCGCCCATTCGGTGACGATCGGCGGCGATGTGGAACGCGACATCGCCCGCATTCGCGACGTGGAAAGTCTGCGCCAGCCCGGCGACATCATGCTTTATGACGTGAACCGCGGCTGGACCCGGCAGCAAGCGTTGCGGGTAATGAAAGCGGTTGAGGACCTGCAGGTGATGGTCGAACAGCCTTGCGAGACTTTGGAGGATATCGCCGCCATCGCGCCACTGCATGCAACGCCCGTATCGGTGGACGAAACCCTCGTGACCCTGCAAGACGCGACCCGCATTGCGCGTGAGGGGATTGCAGAGGTCTTCGGGATCAAGCTCAACCGTGTCGGAGGTTTGACCAAGGCTGCCCGGATGCGCGACGTGGCCTTGGCGCATGGCATCGACATGTTCGTGATGGCAACGGGCGGGTCGGTGTTGGCGGATACCGAAGCCTTACACCTCGCGGCGACGATCCCCGACCCGAATTGCCACGCGGTCTGGGCCTGCCA
>JAHDEX010000028.1:9295-14300 GCA_020628545.1 Paracoccaceae bacterium
TCACCAACATCACCCTCTGGTCCGTCGACCTCACCAGCCATGAAACCTACTACATGGCCGAAGGCAAAACCCGCGCGACGGTTGAAACGCACGTCCTTTGTTTGGAGACCGACACTGGTCTGAAGGGCTGGGGAGAGGTCTGCCCGATCCCCCATTACCTGCCGGCTTTCGCCAAGGGCGTGCCCAGTGCTGTCGCAGAGATGGCACCCGAAATCCTGGGCATCTCGCCCTTCGGCGTCGATGCGCCAATGCGCAAGCTTGATGGGTTTCTGATCGGGCATGATCATGCAAAGTCGATTGTTGATATGGCCCTGTGGGATCTGTTTGGGAAGGCTGTGGGTCAACCGCTCTATGCGCTCTTGGGCGGGCGCACCCGGCGCGACATGCCGCTTTATCATTCGATCACTTGCATTGCCCCGGATGAGATGGCGCGGATCGCGAAAGAGGTTTACGCAACAGGTATCCGCCAGTTTCAGGTTAAACTGGGGGCCGATGCGGATTGGGCCGCAGATGCCGAACGCCTGATCAAAGTGCGTGAGGCCGTAGGGCATGGGCCGATCGTTTATGGTGACTGGAACTGCGGCGCGACGAAACTGCAGGCGACCCGTACGGGCCGCGCGGTGGCACACCTGGACATCATGCTCGAACAGCCGTGCAAGACGCTGGAAGACTGCGCGGCAGTGCGCCAGGCGACAGGCCTGCCTATGAAAATCGACGAGTGCGCCTATGACCTCGCGTCGCTGATGCGGGCGCGGGAACTGGGGTGTCTCGACGCAGTCGCGCTGAAACTGTCGAAATTCGGCGGCCTCTCAGCGATGCGCCGCGCCCGTGACCTGACTATGCATCTGGGGGCAGAAATTTGCGCAGAGTGCACCTGGGGGTCAGACATCGTGACCGCAGCGTCGCTGCACTTCGGGGCCTCTACCCCCCATGGCGCGCTGTTGAATGTTTGCGACCTGTCAAACTACGTCGGCCCACGTGTCGCCCCCGATTGCCCCACGCGCAAAGACGGACGGATTGCACCGCCCGAAGGGCCCGGGCTCGGCGTGACCCCCGATATGGATGTCCTCGGCCACCCAATCTTGGAGATCGCCTGATGCAAAAACTGACAACCCAAGCCGAATGGATCGCCCGCGCCAAAGCGGTTTTGCCCGCCGGGGGCTTCGGCAATTTCGACCCGGGCATCATCATCGCGCGGGGCGAGGGCAGCCGTGTTTGGGACGAAGATGGCAATGAATATGTCGATTACCTTATCGGTTCTGGTCCTATGCTCTTGGGCCACGGCCACCCGGAGGTGATGGAAGCGGTCCTCGAACAACTCCCCAAAGGCATGACCTTTTTTGCCAACAACGCCAAAGGTGTGGAACTGGCTGAGGCGATTATTGATGCGGTGCCCTGCTGCGAACAGGTCCGCTTTGTTACCTCGGGCGGAGAGGCCGACATGTACGCCATCCGTCTCGCCCGGGCCTACACCGGGCGCGACAAGATCCTGAAGTTTGAAGGTGGCTACCACGGGATGAGCGCCGAGGCGCAGATGAGCCTCGCCCCCGGCAAGCGCGTCAACTTCCCCCAAGCGGTGCCAGACAGCGCGGGCATCCCGCGGGGCGTAGCCGATCAGATGTTGATCGCGCCGTTTAATGACTTGGCCGCAGTCGAACAGCTTCTGACGGAACATGACGATATCGCCGCAGTGATTGCGGAGCCATTGCAACGGATCATCCCGGCAGACCCGGGCTTCCTCCAAGGGCTGCGTGACCTTTGCACGACGCACAATGTGCTTCTGATCTTTGACGAGATCGTCACAGGATTCAGACTGGCCTACGGCGGGGCGCAGGAACGCTATGGCGTGACGCCGGATATCTGCACGCTGGGCAAGATCATCGGCGGTGGCTTCCCACTCGCCGCTCTCGGGGCCAGCGCGGAGATCATGCAGCACTTCGACAAATCCATCGTCGGCGGGGACAAATGGCTGATGCAGTTGGGAACTCTCTCTGGCAATCCGATTGCGGCGGCGGCGGGCCTGAAGACGATGGAAATCCTGAAACGTGAGGGAAGCTACGACCGTCTGCGCAATATTGGTCGCAGGTTGCAACGCATGCAAAGCGCCGCTCTCGATGCTGCGGGCATTCCGCATCAGATCTGCGGAGATGAGACGCTGTTCGACATCTTCTTCACGACTGGCCAATGCCGCGACTACCGGACTGCGAACCATGATGATCCGGCGCGGAATGCGCGATACAACGCGGCACTCCGCCAGCACGGCATCTTCAAATCTCCGGGCAAGCTCTATCCGTCACTTGCGATCACCAGCACTGACTTAGACAAAACTCAGCACGCAATTCAAATGGCAGTTGCCGCGTTAGCCTGACACCGAAACATTGAATAGTTCTCCAGAGTACGCCGCCGCTCAAGCCAGAAAACCAAGCACTTCATCCACCACCATCTCCGGCAGCTCTTCGGCCAAGTAGTGCCCCCCCGGAAGGGTTTTGCCTGTGACCTGATCAGCCCGCTCGCGCCACAGCGCCAAACAATCAAAGCACTTCTCGATAACACCGTTCGCCCCCCACAGCACGTGGATCGGGCAGCGGATTTTTCCGCCTTCGTTATCATGCTCAATGTCGATGGTGGCCGCCGCGCGGTAGTCTTCGCACATTGCATGCACGGTCTCTGGGTTTTGGATCGCGGCCTCGTAGGCCGCCATCGCCTCAGGCGCGAAGGGGCCGCTGGAGCCCCAGGAGCCGAGCTTCTTTCCAAGGTAGAACAATGGGTCAGCGTTGATCTGGGTTTCGGGGAAAGGTGCGGGCTGGATCAGCCAGAACCAGTGCCAATAGAGCGTCGCAAATTCGGCAGTTGTGTTCGCGTACATCTCGCGCGTCGGTGCGATATCGAGGATCACCATGGCCCGCACGACATCCGGATGATCCACCGCCATGCGATGCGCCACGCGTGCGCCGCGGTCGTGGGCGAGGACGGCGTATTTATCGAACCCGAACTGTGCCATCAAACCCACCATGTCGCCCGCCATCGCGCGTTTCGAGTAGGCCGCGTGGGTGCCATCGGACGGCGGCTTGGCGCTGTCGCCATAACCGCGCAGGTCGGCGATGACGAGCGTGAAGTGCTCTGCCAATGCGGGCGCCACTTTATGCCACATCACGTGGGTTTGCGGGTATCCATGGAGCAGCAACAAGGGTGGGCCATTGCCGCCTGTCACGCCGTGGATCGCGATCCCGTTCACGTCGTGGGTGAAGGTGTCAAAACCCGCAAACATGTCAGACGCCGTAACGGCCCCGGATCGGGAAGCCTTTTTCGCGGGTGAACTTGATGCCGTTCAGAACGCCCTCTAGGTCCGGGCGCAGAAAGGGGGCGCTGCCGATGTCGACGAGGCTGAGCACGCCTTCTTCATCCACGAAGAAGAGGCCAGGTTCAGGGAAGACATGATCCGTCTCTGGCGGGGTGCGGGGTGCCGAAAGGTGCAGGCCAAGGCTTTGCATCTGTGGGATGGTCAGGCCGTAGGCCACGTCGCCGGTGTAACCGATCTCGTCGATGAACCCGCGCGCCTGATCTTCGGAATCGGCAGAAGCCACGACAACGGAGATGTTTTCGGCGCCGAATTGCGCCAGCAGTGTTTCGAGCTTGCCGAGGTATGTCTTGCAGACCGGGCAGTGTTGGCCGCGATAGACCACGATCAATTGGGCGGCTGGTGCGGCGCCCAAGGTAATGTCGCCACCGCCCAGTTTGGGCGCGGTGATTTGCGGGAAGGGCTGGCCGGTGCAGAGTTTCGTCGCCATCTGGGGTCCTTTCAGGATGCGGTCACATGACCATACCGCGTGGGGCACGAGACACCAGAACCTCTGGAGCGTGATGATCGCAAAAGAAAACCCCCGCAGGCGATGCCTCGGGGGTTCTTTGTTCATCACGTCGAAGGTGCCTTAAAGCATACCTTCACGCTGCGCTTTCTTGCGCGCCAGCTTACGCTGACGGCGGATCGCTTCGGCCTTTTCGCGCGCCTTGCGCACGGACGGCTTTTCGAAGTGCTGTTTCAGTTTCATTTCCCGAAACACGCCTTCGCGCTGAAGCTTCTTCTTCAGAGCACGCAACGCCTGATCGACGTTGTTATCACGAACACTTACCTGCATGTGGTTTACACCACCTTTCTAATCTGGATTTGCAAAAATTTGCAGGAAGTGGGCGTATAGCAACCTCCCCCTATCTTGTCTAGTATCACCTTGAACCAAAGGAGCCTGCGATGACCGATCCCAAAATGGCCGAATTGATTGAGGCCGCCCTGCCCCATGTCGCATTTGATGGCTGGGGGCCAGAGGCCTTTGCCGCCGCTGTCGCTGATACAGGCATAGAGATGGAGACGGCGCGGGCCTTGTGCCCACGAGGTGCGGTTGATCTGGCCGTGGGGTATCACAAGCTGGGTGATGAACAGATGATTGCGGCGATGGCTGCCGCGGACCTGAGCGATATGCGATACAGCGAAAAAGTCGCCCATGCGATCCGGATGCGCCTTGCCGCCGTTGACGACAAGGAGGCGGTGCGACGCGGTTCAACCCTCTTCGCGTTACCGCACATGGTGCCGGAAGGCGCGAAGCTGATTTGGGGCACGGCGGATGCAATCTGGACAGCGCTCGGCGATACGTCCGACGACGTGAATTGGTACACGAAGCGCGCCACATTGTCGGCGGTCTATAGTTCTGTCGTGCTTTTTTGGCTGGGTGATGACAGCGTGGATGGGCAAGCAACAGACGCCTTTATCGACCGCCGCATCGCGGATGTAATGCAAGTCGAGCGGGTGAAGGCTGCGGTGCGGAGCAATCCGCTCTTGAAACCTTTGACGGCACCACTCGGGCGCCTAGCAGAAATGATCAAGCCGCCGCGCAAGGACATGACAACAGACCTGCCGGGTGTGTGGCGTCACCCTGATTAACTGCGCGTGAAAATCACCGCGAGGGTCGCGGCGTGGAGCATTGCGATCGGCACGTTCGTTGCCACAACCGGG
>JAHDEX010000028.1:14400-50702 GCA_020628545.1 Paracoccaceae bacterium
GCCCAGACAAGGATCACAGATATGTCCCCTGCCACGCAAACCGTGATCGAGATCAGCACTCATGGCGGACCGGACGTTCTACGCCCCACAGAACGCGATGTGCCCGCACCGGGCTACGATGAAGTTCTGATCAAGATCGCCTATGCGGGTGTGAACCGGCCGGATGCATTGCAGCGCGCCGGACTTTACAACCCGCCCAAAGGCGCGAGTGATCTTCCAGGGCTCGAATGTGCCGGGACAATCGCGGCTGTCGGGGCCGGTGTCACGGTCTGGGCGGTCGGCGATGCGGTGTGCGCCCTGCTACCCGGTGGCGGATATGCGGAATATGCTGTGACACCTGCGGCCCATTGTTTGCCTGTGCCGGATGGGATGAATCTGAAGCAAGCGGCGTGTTTGCCTGAGACGTTTTTCACCGTCTGGTCCAACGTCTTCATGCGCGGTGGTTTGCAGGCGGGCGAACGGTTTTTGGTCCACGGCGGCTCCTCCGGGATCGGGACGACGGCGATCCAGCTTGCAAAAGCTTTTGGCGCACGAGTTTTCACCACAGCCGGTTCAGACGAGAAATGTGCGGCCTGCCGTGATCTGGGTGCGGAAGTCGCGATCAACTACCGCGACGCCGATTTTGTGGATGTGGTGCGGGCCGAAGGTGGGGCGAACCTGATCCTTGATATGGTCGGGGGGTCTTACATGCAGCGCAATCTCAAGGCGCTTGCGGATGATGGACGCCTTGTGCAGATCGCGTTCCTGCAAGGCCCAAAGGCAGAACTGAACCTTGTGCAAATGATGACGCGACGGTTGACGCTCACCGGATCGACCCTGCGGCCCCAGTCTGATCAGGCGAAAGCCGATATCGCGACCGCGCTGCATGAAAATGTCTGGCCGCTGCTGTCGAACGGGCGGGTTGCGCCGGTGATGGATCAGACCTTTGCCATGACGGATGCAGCGGCGGCTCATGCGCTAATGGAAAGCAGCGCGCATATCGGCAAGATCGTGTTGGAAGTGGCGGGGTAAACTGTTCTTCAACGCGCCCGGAAAGAGTTCAGCGCCTTCTTACCGCGGCGGGATCAGCCCCTTCAGGCGCATGTAAAGCGACGCACGCGGCACGGTGCCGGTCTCAGGCCGCGAGCGGCTGCGTAGCACTGGCGTATTCTCAGACGCGCCAGAGCGGCTTTCGCGCAAGACGATATACATGCCCGATGCGATGATGATCGCCGTGCCCAACGCCGTTTGGCGGTCCACCACTTCATCAAAGAAGAAGAACCCATAGAGGCTTGCCCAGATGATCTGGGAATATTGCATCGGTGCGATCACCGCAGCCTCGCCCGCCTGATAGGCAGCAATGGTCAGGCGACCTGCGATCCATGCAAAAAGCGCGGTCACAGCGAAAAGGCCTAAATGCTCAATCGGCATCGGTTCATAAACAAAAGGCAGCAGCACACCCATTACGGCGAGGTTTGCGACCATCGGGTAAAGAAGCATCACAACGGGCCGTTCGTCGGCCCCGATCTTGCGCACGACCACGGCGGCGACGGCCCCCGCAACAGCAGTCACACCCGCCGCTGCGTGGCCAAGCGTAAGGTCGGTCGACCCCGGCCGCAGCACGACAAGCACGCCGATCAAGCCAACAATGACCGCGAGCCAGCGTCGGATACGGACTTTCTCACCCAGAATGGGGATCGCGAGGACCGTGATGACCAGAGGCGATGCGAAGATGATTGCATAGACCTGCGCAAGTGGCAGGACAGAGAACGCATAGAACGCGCATACACCTGTCATCACCGCCGCAGCTGTCCGCAAGGCCAGCCACCAAGGGTGACGCGGTATCAGAGTTCCTGGGGCCGCGTCGCGCATCAGCATGATCGTGGCCAGCGGGAAGCTGAGCAAGACGGTGAAGAAGACGATCTGCACCGGGGCGTAGAAGGCACCAAGTGTTTTGATGACCACATCGTGGGTCGAATAGATCGCAAAGGCGAGAAGCGCCAGAAGTGCACCGCGCGCGTTGGGTGTCATGATCCGTCTCCGGCAGATGTGCGCAATGCTGGCAGGCCCACGCCTGTGGCCTCAAACCCGCCATCGACGGACAGTGTTTGTCCGGTGATGAAGCTGGCCTCGGGTGACGCGAGGAAGACGATGGCGTTGGCGATCTCTGTTTCCTGCCCGTAGCGATTAAGTGGGATCGCATCATGATACGCCGCGATGATTTCGGGCGAGTGAACGGCCATGGCAAGTTTCGTGCGGACCGGGCCAGGGCAAACGCAGTTCGCACGCACACCGTATTCGCCAAGTTCGACCGCCTGTTGCAGGGTCAACTGGATGACGCCCGCCTTTGAGGTGCCGTAGGCGACGCGCAGCGTTGAGGCGCGCAGGCCCGAGATTGAAGCGATGTTCACGATCGCGCCCTGTCGTGCTTTGAGAAGCGGCGTAGCCGCCTGCGACATCAGGAAGACACCATCAAGGTTCGTGGCCATCACCTTACGCCAGCGGGCGAAATTGGTTTCCTCAATCGGGCCGAAGTCCGCCAGACCAGCGTTGTTTATCAAAGCGTTCAGGCCGCCCTCTTGGGCAGTCACATCGGCCATCAAGGCGGCGACCTGATCCGGGTCTGAAACGTCGGTGACGGTCATGACCGTCCCGTCGAGATCCGCCTGCGCCTTTGTCAGTTCATCGCCATCATTGTCGACCATCCAGACACGCCAGCCGTCCGCCAGAAACCGGCGGGTGGTGGCGAGGCCGATGCCCCGCGCGGCCCCTGTCACAAGGGCCAGAGATGTCTGATCAGAGGCTGTCATCCAAGGCGGCGAGGATCACATCGCCCATTTCGACTGTGCTGAGCGGTGTGCCGCCTTCCGGGCCCATCAGGTCACCAGTGCGCGCGCCGTCGGCCAAAACCTTCTCGATTGCGGCTTCCAGCCGGTCTGCTTCCGCACCTTCGTCGAAGGAATAGCGCAGGGCCATCGCAAAGCTGAGGATACAGGCGATCGGGTTCGCCTTGCCCTGGCCGGTGATGTCTGGTGCAGAACCATGCACGGGCTCATACATCGCTTTCGGGCGGCCATTGGCCATCGGCTGGCCAAGTGACGCGGATGGCAGCATGCCAAGTGAGCCTGTCAACATCGCGGCACAGTCAGACAGGATGTCACCGAACAGGTTGTCGGTGTAGATTACGTCAAACTGCTTTGGAGCGCGCACCAGCTGCATCGCGCCGTTGTCGGCGTACATGTGGGACAGTTCGACCTCGGGATAGTCAGCGGATACCTCTGTCACCACGTCGCGCCATAGGATGCCCGACTCCATCACGTTGGCTTTTTCCATCGAACAGAGCTTTTTGTTCCGCTTCATCGCCAGTTCAAAGGCAGAGCGTGCGCCGCGTTCGATCTCCGCCTCGGTGTAGCGCTGGGTATTCACACCGACGCGCATGTTGTCTTCCGTGTGGATCCCGCGCGGTTCGCCAAAATAAACGCCGGAGGTCAGTTCGCGGACGATCATGATGTCGAGACCGGAGACGATGTCTTTCTTCAGCGACGAAAAGTCAGCCAGCGCATCAAAGCACTGCGCGGGGCGCAGGTTGGCGTAGAGGTCCATTTCCTTGCGCAGGCGCAGCAACCCGCGCTCCGGCTTCACGGAGAAGTCGAGGTTGTCGTAGGCGGGGCCACCTACTGCGCCAAGTAGAACTGCGTCCACCTCTTGCGCCTTTGCCATCGTTTCATCCGACAGCGGCACACCGTGTTTGTCGTAAGCGGCGCCTCCGACAAGGTCTTCGGACACATCGAACGCCAGATCCCGCTTTTCCCCGAACCAGTCGATGATCCGCTTTACTTGCGCCATAACCTCGGGGCCGATGCCGTCGCCGGGCAGGATCAAAAGGGATGGGTTTGCCATTGCGTGTCCTCACTCATTCGCTTGAAAAGCGCCTAGCCCGATGGGCGCGAAGGTTCAAGAGACGAGCGGCTTCAAGCCTGCTGCAAGAAGATCCCAGACACGTTTTATCCGCGGGGACTGGCGCATCGCCTCATGCGCGGTGAGCCAGACAGGCAGTGTTGGCAGTTCAAAATCCGTTTCAATCGCGACAAGGGTGGGGTCGCCCTCAACAATGCGGTGCTGGGCAAACCCGATCCCGCAACCTGCGCGCACAAGTTCCAGGTAGCCCGCGTTGTCATCGCAGCGGACCTTGAAGAAGTCACGGTCGACAGTAAATCCAGCCGCTTGAAACCCTTTGATCATACGATCGTCCGCATCGTAACCGACGAAGTCATGCGCCAGAAACGCCTCAGGTGATTTGGGCGCCCCATGGCGTGCGATGTAGGATGCGGCCGCGCACATGGTGATCGTAAAGTCCCCGAGGTACCGTGTCACAAGATCAAGTTGCGTCGGCTCATACATGCGCACGGCGATGTCAGCCTCGCGATAGAGCAAATTGCGCGTGTCGTCGGATGGAACAAGCTCGATCGCGATATCCGGTTCTGCCGCGCGGATGTCCGCGATGATCCGGGGCAAATGGTAGAGTGACGTCGCAACGCTGGCGGTGATCCGGACGGTGCCTGCCAGGCTGTTGGTCTTTCCTGCAACCGTCAGGGCCAGATCATTCGCCGCATCCCGCATCGCCATCGCTGACGGCAACAGCGATACGCCGGTGTCAGTGAGGTCAAAGCCGCGGGGCGTTCGCTGAAAGACGGGTGTGCCAAGTTGCTTTTCCAATGCCTTGATCTGACGCCCTAAGGTGGGCTGCGTGCTGCCCATCGCGCGTGCGGCGGCGGACAGGCTTCCGTGTTCTGCAACAGCGACAAATGCCGCGATCAGCGACCAGTCCAGGTTTCTTATGTCAATTGCCATGCGTTTCTGCATACCAGACGTACGCGTATGCGCAATTTCTTTTCACATTTGCATGGGTGAGTATCTGTCCAGCAAACACGGAGACACCCCATGACAAAGACAGTTTTGATCCTCGGCGGAAATGGAAAAATCGGCAAGCATTGCGCTGAAGCGTTCTGGAACGCGGACTGGAGCGTGCGGCACTACAAGCGCGGTACCGACATGCGGCAAGCCGCGCAGGGCGCGGATGTCATCATCAATGGCCTGAACCCACCGAACTATCACAATTGGGCCAAGTTGATCCCTGAGATCACGGCACAAGTGATTGATGCGGCGCAATCGAGCGGCGCAACCGTGATCATCCCCGGCAACGTTTATTGCTTCGGCGATGAAGGCGGCGTTTGGGATGAGACGACCCCGCATCGACCGGTGACTGAGAAAGGCCAGATCCGCGCTGATATGGAGGCGGCCTATCGCGCGGCAGGTGTGCAAACGATCATCCTGAGAGCCGGGAATTTCATCGACCCCAACCGCGACGGTGATGTTTATTCCATGCTGATGGTTGCCAAGGCCCATAAGGGGCGCCTGACGGCACTTGCCGGTCCAGACGTGATGCAAGCCTATGCCTATGTGCCGGATTGGGCGCGCGCGGCGCTTGCGCTGGCCGAAAAGCGGATGCAGCTTGCGGCGTTTGAAGACATCCCCTTCCCGGGCCACAGCTTTACGACCCGCGACGTTCAGGATGTGCTGGAGCATAGGCTTGGTCGCAAGATGAAGATCAGCCGCTTCCCCTGGTGGCTCGTGTCGCTCGCCAGCCCGTTTAACGAGTTGATGCGGGAGTTTCGGAAGATGCGATACTTGTTTGAGACATCCCATCAGTTGAGCAGCGAAAAGTTCGACCAGCTTCTGCCTGCGTTCCATGCAACCGATCTGGAAGAGGTGATTATGGCGGGCCTATCGGCGGACATCCACCCAGACCAGATGGTGCGGACCGGCGGCGCGGCCTTCGCGGCCGAGTAGCGCAGCATCAGGGTCATCCGGCCTTGGCCAAAAGACGCCCGCATCCACCACCTCCCATGTAGCGGCGGGCAGCACATAAGACACGCGCAGATTTCCCGGCCCCGTCTCTGCCCAATCTGCCGTGTCCAAGCCCGGGTCGCCTTGGTGGCCCGGGCTTGCTGCATCTTCAGCACCGCTGCTGCGTGGTTTAGGGTCTTGCACACGCGGGTCGCCTAGAAAGTCTCTCATCGCCGTCTTCAAGCCCTCCCCGTCCTGCGGGTCGAGGTTGAAGTTTGCGGCAAAGATGAAATCCTTCGGTGGAGGGCCAAACGTGCCGTCAAGGATCTGCCCCCAAAGCGCCAGTTCATCGTGATTGCGCAAACCGTTGCGGTCTTCCGGGCCGTCGAAAACGGGGGGCGTGTGGGATGAGGCAAGTAGGTCAAACTGTCCCTCAGGGGCGCCCACAGGAACCACCCAATGGCCGGAGGACGACAGGCGCTGCACCTTTGCGACCTCATCCGTCATCGTGGTGGGCCGTTGTGCGTTTTGCATGTCCTGCCACACAAGCGCAGAATGATCTGCAACGTCCTCTGCAAGAATAGGAAACCGCGATAAAATGGCCATGCCGCCGTCTCCGGTAAAGCGGCCATAACCCTGTGCGTCGCGTGCTTCGCCGAGACGACCATTGCCATCCAGATCGAGGCCCGTCGGGACGCCAGCATTGGGCGGGAGGCTGAAGAAATGGGGGTAGCCTGACACATCCGCAAAAGCGGACAGCGCAACCTGATCATAGTCGTGATCGAAGTCAGTCAGAACAAGCACATCGGGGGCGATGTGGTTCATTACCGCAATCACCGTAAGAATCGCCGGATCGTCACCCTTTCGGATGTCACGCAGCAGCAGACCGGGGCCGTCCCGGCTAAGCGGTGCCGCGTAGGTCGCGATGCGGAGTGTTTCGGATTGGACCGGTGTCGCGAACGCAACAAGCGCAATCAGACAGGCAACATGCCTTTGGCAGCTGCGGCGGCGTAGGCCTTCTTGCGCTGCACGTGGATCATCTGTGCCACACGGCTGAGCGCAATGCCCCGCATCAAGAGACTGGATGGTACAAAGGCCCAAAACGCAACTGTCCAAATCAAGGTCTGTGGGTCACCAAAGCGGATCGGCTCAACAACGGCTGTGCTGGCCTTGAGGATCGCCGGGATCAAGAATGGCAGTAAGAAGCCTAACACCAGGTTAATGGTGCTATCGCGGTTGAGCCGGTCGACGACATCCCCGCCTGCGGTCGGGTCGAAGGTTGGCAGGTTGATCCAGAAGTTGAACGACTGGGTCCGGCGTGGCCAGGCTTTGCTGCGAATGATTACAATGAAGATCACGACCGGAATAAGGGAGATCAAGTAAGAGATCCCCGCCGCGCTACGGACATCGTTGATCACGAATTGCGGGGCATCTTCCGGGACGGCCAGCAATAGTAGTCTGACAGGCGAATAAGGAAAATCGACAAGATGACCAATGGAATTTCCAAGCTCCATCAGCATCATATCCAGTGTTGATATCGTTGGATCGCCGCTGAGGATCGCGGCCATGATGAATACTGCGATAAAGAGCGCCGCAAAGCGGATACGATTGAACGGCGGTGCTTCGCGGAACTCAAGAATGCTGGGGCTGGCCGCGCTGTATTCGACGGCCGTGAAGACCGCTGCGAACATGGCAATAATCATCACCACAAGCGCACCATCTGAATTATTCACAAGCGTCATGCTTGTGGGCAAGATGATCAGAAGGACCATCAAGAGCGCACGCGCGAGCGCGCCGGGCATCCTGGCAAGCACTGTGTTACTACCCTTCTTCCGGCCTCGCAGGATACTTTGCCGCTGCGTTATTCCGGATCGGTGCCGTGACTGGGGCACGGTCTGCCTCATTGTTGCCACGTTTTTGCCCAATTCAGTACTTTCCAACAATCCACTGAAAAGTTGAGACAAAAAGAGTGAGGCCGTTTTGCGACACAGTCGCAGCAGGAATCGTTCGTTTTTTCCAGATCGGGTCGGCGGAAAGCAGCCAAGCCACTCAGGTTATTGATGTTTCAACCAAGGGGCGAACACATCAACTGAATCACTCAACCCCCTGAATTTCCTGGCTCATCGGGCTGAATCAGTCGATTCTCAAGACACACCAAGTGTTAATTCGGCGTTAGCCTCCCCAAAAATGAATTGTGGCGAAACGAGGGCGATACGGCCAACACCTCGATCTGATGCGATGTTTCAGGGCAAGTCAGCGGCACAAAGCGCGCCTTTTCACTGGGTCAGAATTGTGTGTTTGTTCCAGAAATAGAAAAAGGCCGGCGCGTTGCACCGGCCTTTTGTCGGATTGTTGACAAATCAGGTCAAACCCAGGGGCGCGCTGCGCTCGCTTCGGCTTCAAATGTGTCAATCGCCGCCGCCTTTTCCATCGTCAGGCCAATGTCGTCGAGACCATTCAGCAGGCAGTGCTTCTTGAAGGGGTCAACATCGAAGGTGAAGGTTTCCCCGTCGGACGAGGTGACGGTCTGCGCCTCAAGATCTACCTCGATCCGGGCATTGGCCCCCTTCTCGGCATCTTTCATCAAGATGTCGCGCTGATCTTCGGGCAGCACGATGGGTAGGATCCCGTTCTTGAAGCAGTTGTTATAAAAGATGTCAGCAAAGCTGGTTGAGATCACGCAGCGGATGCCGAAGTCTGCAATCGCCCATGGGGCGTGTTCGCGGGAAGAGCCGCAGCCGAAGTTATCACCTGCCACGAGGATTTGCGCCTCACGATAGGCCGGTTGGTTCAAGACGAACTCCGGGATCTCCGCACCGTCCTGTGTGAACCGCATTTCGTCGAACAGGTTGGCACCAAGGCCGGAGCGTTTGATCGTTTTCAGGAACTGCTTTGGGATGATCATATCGGTGTCGATGTTGACAAGCGGCATAGGTGCCGCGATCCCGCTAAGTGTGGTGAATTTTTCCATGTGTCGTAATCCTTCCGAAGCCCACGAGGGGCGCAGGGTCTATGTGGTGGCGAGAACCGGCTTCCGGCTCTCGTAACGTGCCGCAAGTGTGCGGAGATGTTCGATGAAGTGGTGCAGGTTCACGTCGACGCGTCGGCTGGCATGCTTGGCTTGCAGATGAGACTGGCGCAATGCCCTCGCGGCTTTCGCCTCGGCAAGCATTTCAGACTGCCACACCTTGCTGGTGGTCCAGCGCCCACCGTGGGTGGTGCCTTGCAACGGACCAAGGATGCCGCGTTCAGCCAGATGCTCCATCACTGCGGTGGCTTGTTCAACGGTCAGGTTTGTGGCTGTCGCCAGCCCCCAGACACTGAACACCGCGCGTGACTTTGCATGGACGATGGCCGCCTGCACCGCGCTTTGGCTGATAGTGCCAGCACCGACCGTTGCAGCCTTGCCCAGCGCGGGCACAGGCATAAGCGGGGCCGAAACGGTCCCGCCCAACATCGCCAGAAATCCGCGCCGCTTCATCGCCATCGCTTACATCATCTCCCGCACGTCGGTGAGCTTGCCGGTGATCGCTGCTGCCGCTGCCATTTGGGGTGACATCAGATGCGTGCGCCCGCCCCGGCCCTGACGGCCCTCGAAGTTGCGGTTGGAGGTCGCGGCACAGCGCTCGCCCGGCTGCAACTGGTCGGGGTTCATCGCAAGGCACATGGAACACCCGGCCAAACGCCACTCAAAACCAGCCTCTTTGAAAATGTCCGCCAGACCTTCTTCTTCGGCCTGAGCCCGCACGAGGCCAGAACCTGGTACAACCATCGCCCGTTTTACGGCGATCTTCTTGCCCTTGAGGATATTCGCCGCGGCGCGAAGGTCCTCAATCCTACCATTGGTGCAAGACCCGATGAATACGGTGTCGATGGCGATGTCGGACAGTGGCGTGCCTGGCTTCAGGTCCATGTAGTCGAGGGAGCGTTGCGCCGCCCCTACCTTGCCACCTTCAAAGTCATCGGCTGCCGGAACGGCGGCCGTGATCGGCAGCACGTCTTCGGGTGAGGTGCCCCAAGTCACAACCGGTGCGATATCTTCGCCCTTGATCGTCACAACCTTGTCGAAGTGCGCACCTTCGTCAGTGAAAAGCGTTTTCCAATACGCCACTGCCGCTTCCCACTCTGCGCCCTTCGGCGCGTGTGGACGGCCTTTGCAGTATTCAAATGTCTTCTCATCCGGCGCAATCAGGCCAGCGCGCGCGCCACCTTCGATGGCCATGTTGCAGACCGTCATGCGGCCTTCCATCGACAGATCGCGGATCGCCTCGCCACAGTATTCGATGACATAGCCGGTGCCGCCTGCGGTGCCGGTGGCCCCAATGACGGACAGCGTTATGTCTTTGGCCGTCACACCCGGCTTCAACTTGCCCGTGATCTCAACCTTCATGTTCTTGGATTTCTTCTGGATCAGCGTTTGCGTGGCCAGAACATGTTCCACCTCAGACGTGCCGATCCCGTGCGCCAGCGCGCCAAACGCGCCATGAGTCGCAGTGTGGCTGTCACCGCAAACAACTGTCATGCCTGGCAGCGTCCAACCCTGCTCTGGCCCGACGATGTGCACGATACCCTGACGGACGTCAGACACCGGGTAGTAGTGAATGCCAAAGTCCTTGGCATTCTTATCCAGCGCCGCAACCTGAACGCGGCTGTCTTCCGTCATGGTTGACGCATCAGCGCGATCCAGCGTTGTCGGAACGTTGTGATCAGGCACGGCGATAGTTTTGTCAGGCGCGCGTACGGATCGACCCGCCATGCGCAGTCCTTCAAAGGCCTGCGGGCTTGTCACTTCATGCACGAGGTGACGGTCGATATACAGCAGGCAGGTGCCGTCTTCGGCTTCATGGGCGACATGCGCGTCCCAGATTTTATCATAGAGTGTCTTGGGGGACATGGGTCCTCTCCCGTGGTTTGCGTAGCGAATAGAATGTCAGGTGACGTGCGAATACAGGGCTCAAAGGCCCTAGCCTAGTCGGCCGAGGATCGCACAGCTCTCAACGCCATAAAAACGCCAAGGCAGGCGGGCCCGATCATCCATGTCGAAAACAGCGTTCATGGCCGTTCGTCTACCATCGGACTGGGGTCACCCGCAAGGTGTCTGACACATGGCCCGATAATCAGTTGGCAACGGCACGCAGCCCTTGTCAGCCAACGCGCGAAACGCGTCTCTCACGGGTAGTCTGGAATTCCGGATAGGCAGATGCAGGCAGTTCCTCGGGCATCTGCGCTTCTTTCACTGGAACGAGGACGGAGACGTTATCGATCGGCTCATGAAAGGCGGATACGGCCTTTCGTCGTGTGAAGCAAAGCGACATGCCAAGCCCGATGCAGACGGCACTGGTGGCGATCAGGAAGATCGCCATTGCGGCGGCCATCTGATTGGCGACGGGCGCATCAAGTTGGGCGACCACCATCGCGCTGACCCCAACAAACGCATAGAGCAGAGGGAACATCAAATGCGCCAGCGTGAGCGGGATCAATTGGTTGAGGCGGGTAGGATGCGCAATCCACGTCGGCGTCAGGTAAGGCCACACCAGCGCAATGCTGACAACGCCTGTGACCACCGCAACCGTCAACGGCGTGCCGATATATTGCTCTCGCGCAAGAGCGCCAGGCACGTTCCCGATCATCCAGGCCACAATGGCAAAACCAACGAACGCCTGGGCGCGGTAGGTGACTGAATAAAAGTGATGTGCGAAGCCGCGCATGCAGTTTCTCCAACGACGGATGTGTGCTCGAATATGCTACTCAGTTTTCAGCTTTCTATGTCGGGTTTTGGGCAAGTGCGCGGCACCTGTTTTTGCGCTGGCACAAATCCGCCAAGGCCGTCGGCGGTTGTTTACCAAACGGCACCAATGCTGGGTTTTTGCGGAAGGGCCCCGCGCGACTTTTTCGCAACAGTGGCAAATCGAGGCGAGAGATTCGCGGACTTCGCACCGCCGCAACAGTCGCCGCGCGAAACCGATTTGATTGCTGATCCACAGCACACCGTCGGGCCGAGTAAGCGCCGTCCGTCAGGGTTACCGCGGCCGTTGCGGCCCCCTAGATCTCTTCAGCTTCCAGAAGATCACCAGGCTGACAATCGAGCGCTTTGCAGATCTTGGCCAATGTCTCGAACCGGATCCCTTTGACCTTGCCCGATTTCAGAAGACTCAGGTTCTGCTCGGTGATTCCAATCTCGGCCGCCAGATCCCGCGACTTCATTTTGCGACGTGCCAGCATCACATCAAGACGCACCACAATTTCCATCAGATAAACGCGCGATTCTCGGCGCGGATCGCTGCTGCGTCGCGCATCGCCCAACCGATCACTGTCAGTAGTGCGCCTGCTACGAATACCCCGAGCATATCTGTGCTCAGACTAATGCTCAGGCTGCGCATGCCGACAGGGTTTTCCCAAGTGACTAAAACCGATTTGAGCGGCATTGACACCAACTGCGCGCATCCGATCATCAGGAAGCCACGCCCGATCTTGCCAATGCGAAACGCTGCTTCGTCGGTCAGGACGAGACCAGCCTGAAAGCATCGGAAAAGCCTGCGCATCTGATCGAGTGTCCAGAGCCACAGCAACAATGGAACAAACCCCACGACGACGACAGCGATGATTTGCCATGTCGTCATGTCTGGTGAGACCGCCACCCCTGGATGTGCGGCCTGCAGGTCAGTCGGGGTCGGCGGCACGAACCAGAGCCATGCGACAGCGCCCAAAGTGATGGACACCATCAATGCTGTCGTGACCCCATTCAGGAGACGTGACAGCCTGCGAACCGCATTCTCATGTGTCATTTTTATGCCTTTTCAAATTACTTTTTTAACGTAAAACAATAAACAGTATTTGTCAAAGGAGAATCCTATGCTGCGCCTCACCATCACCTTCAGCGCTCTATGTCTTGCTGCATGCACTGCGATGGTGCCATCGACCGCACTCCAGTTGATGAGCCTGTCGCCATTGACTGCCGACCCGGCGGCGCTGGCCGTTCGGATCGATCTACCCAAAACCATCGGCATCCAACCCGACAGCGCGAAACTGACCCTATCGAATACGTATCGGGACGAAATAGCCGCCCATACCTATACGCTGGACAGGCCCGGCGATGCGTCCCTCTTCCGTATCGCTCCGAAGGATGTTGCCGGTCTGCGGGACCTTCAGACAAAAATCCGGGCACAGGAAGATACGGCGCCGCAGGAGAATTCCGGATCGCTCAGCGTGACCGCAAGCCCCTGCCTAAAAAGTGACTTCGCAAGCCTTGATGATCGCGTCAGCGTCTCAATCCGGACGGCACCTGACGGGGCATTTTTGCCCCTCTTTCGTGATCAGCCGCTTTCCAAGCTCTTTGGCCCTACTGACCTCTCTGCTTTGCCCCTGTGTGACATCCCCTGATCACAGCAAAACAATTCACCGCAAAACCGTTGAGATGCTGCAGTTGCAGTGTTATCTTTTGCCCATGCCAAGCGTCCGGGCTTTTGCGGACGTACATCTTAGGAGGACAATGAACTGTCTTTATCCGCATCGGCTGAACACGCAGCCAACCCCGGGTCTCAGGCCATGAGCACCCAACAGACCGCAACTAGCGATGCGCTGCTTGCGGCAATCCTCAAATCCCTCGACGATGACAAAGGCGAAGACATCGTGCAGATCAATCTGCGCGGCAAGTCTGAGATGGGTGACTATATGGTCATCGCATCTGGCCGCTCCACCCGTCAGGTCTCTGCCATGGCAGAGAAGATGACCGACAAGCTCAAGCAAGAGTTTGGGGTTCTGTCAAAGGTCGAAGGGAAAGACACCGGCGATTGGGTTTTGATCGATACCGGTGATGTCATTGTGCATATCTTCCGCCCCGAAGTGCGGGAGTTCTATCAGCTGGAAAAGATGTGGGCGCCCAGTAGCGACGCCGCTGTATCTGTCAAAGCTGACTGACGCGTTATGCGCGTGACAATCTGCGCGGTCGGCCGCTTGCGCAAGGGGCCGGAGCGAGAGCTTTATGACGACTATCTGACCCGTTTTGACCGGACGGGTCGCCCTCTCGCCCTTGGCCCTGCCAAGCTGGTTGAGGTGGAAGACAAGAAGGGTGGCGGCATGCCTGCCGAAGCCGCCTTGCTGGAACGGTCGATTCCCAACGGATCATTGATCTGCACGATGGATGAGCGTGGCGAGGTCATGACGTCGCCCGCTTTTGCCCAGAAGCTTGCCAACTGGCGCGATCAGGGACGCAGCGATCTGACGTTTGTGATCGGCGGCGCTGACGGGATCGATCCAAGCCTGCGCGCAAAGGCTGATGCCTCACTCAGTTTCGGCAAAATGGTCTGGCCGCATATGCTGGTCCGCGTGATGCTGGCAGAGCAGCTCTACCGTGCGGCGTCGATCCTCGCGGGCGGGCCGTATCATCGGGTCTGATCCGCATATTTCGACGACGCATCGGTTCCCCTTTTCCATACCTTCCGTTAGACCTCCGGCAAGAAACTGAAGGAGCGCCCGATGCCGACCCCCAAACCCGTTGTGCTTTGTATTCTTGATGGCTGGGGAAAACGTGCGGAAACGGAAGGGAATGCTCCGGCGCTTGCCAAGACGCCGCATTTCGACCGGATCATGCAAGGGCCCCACGCACAGCTTCTGACTCATGGGCGTGATGCCGGGTTGCCGACCGGGCAGATGGGCAATTCCGAGGTTGGCCATACGAATATAGGTGCGGGGCGTGTCGTGGCGATGGACCTTGGCCAGATCGACCTGGCAATTGAGGATGGCAGTTTTGCAAAGCAAGACGCCCTGCAAGACTTCATTGCGACATTAAGAAACAGCGGCGGCACGGCGCATCTGATGGGCGTGATCTCAGACGGCGGGGTCCATGGTCATGTCGCCCATATCGTGGCGGCGGCGGAATCGATCACCGCGGCGGGTGTACCCGTGGTTTTGCATGCGATCACCGACGGACGCGATGTGGCGCCATCGTCCGCAGAAAAGTACCTTGCCGAGCTGCGGCACGACTTGCCGGAAGGCGTTGAGATCGCGACGGTCATTGGACGCTACTACGCGATGGACCGGGATAACCGGTGGGAGCGTGTTGCGACGGCTTATGAGGCGATGGTGAACGGCGCCGGCGAGACAGCGGACAGCGCGGAAGCCGCGATTGCGGCAGCTTACGAAAACGGCAAAACGGATGAGTTCATCCCTGCAACTGTCATTGATGGATACTTGGGTTTCGCAGACGCGGATGGTCTGTTCTGCCTCAACTTCCGATCCGACCGGGCGCGGGAAATTCTGGAGGCGATTGGCAATCCCAATTTCGAAGGTTTTGAGCGTGACATGCCACGCTTGGCTGCGCGGCTTGGGATGGTTGAATACTCGGACCGCCATGTGGATTGGTACAAGACTGTATTCCCAAAACGCAGCATTCCCAACACGTTAGGCGAGTGGGTGTCGAAACACGACAAATCGCAGTTCCGGCTGGCGGAGACAGAGAAATACCCACATGTTACCTTCTTTCTGAACGGCGGAGAAGAAACAGCTTTTCCGGGCGAAGAGCGGCATATGCCGAAGTCGCCAAAGGTTGCGACCTACGATCTGCAGCCAGAAATGTCGGCCGGTGAGGTGACGGAGCATTTTGTTGCCGCCATTGAAAAGGGCTACGACCTGATCGTCACCAATTTCGCAAACCCCGATATGGTCGGCCATACCGGTGATCTGGACGCCGCGATCGCAGCGTGTGAGGCGGTGGATGCGGGCCTTGGTGCGGTGCTGGAGGCGCTTGAGGCTGCGGGTGGTGCGATGATCGTGACCGCAGATCACGGCAACTGCGAGACGATGATAGATCCTGAAACCGGCGGTCCACATACGGCACATACCCTCAACCCTGTGCCAGTTGCACTTGTGGGTGGGCCGGAGGGTGCAAGCCTGCGTGACGGGCGGCTTGCGGACTTGGCGCCGACCATCCTTGCCTTGATGGATTTGCCGCAACCAGATGAGATGACTGGCGAAAGCTTGATTGCCACATGATCCGACCGGCACTCCTTTGCCTGGCGCTGGCTGCGCCGGTCGCGGCGCAGGACGCGTCGGCCACGCAAACGGCTGCAGCGGCGGCGCGCTTAAATGCGGCGGATCAGCTGTTGCGCGATGCGCCGCATAGCGAGCAGATGATTGCGACGCTTGTGGCCGCAACTCAGACCTATGAAGATGGCTTGATCGCAGTTCGAGCAGGTTTGCGCGACACCAATGCTCAGCGGGATGCGCTGCGCGCGGCCTTGATCGCAGACCGGGATCAGGTGGCACAGCTCCTCACCGTCCTGCAGGCCCCAAACACGCCTACGCGACCGGCGCTTGCCATCCATCCGGACGGGGCACGAAGCACAATCCGCGCGCAGATGATGCAAGCGTCGCTGTCACGCAATATCGAAGCCGATGCGGCGCATCTGCGCGAGCAATTGGTGCTGTACCAGAAGGTCGCCACGTTGACCGAGACGGCCTCAACCACCCTGCAATTGGGCGAGGCCGGCTTGGCTAGCGCGCAGTCCACCTTGCGCGTCGCACTGGCCGAGCAACCGGCGCCGCCGGAACGGTTCACCGAAGACCCAGCAGTGATCGCCGCGCTCAGCGACGCGGCAACGACGCGGGACCAGTTCATCGATGCGCTGACCCGCCTCTACGACGGTGGCTTACCCAGTGACGCAACATTGGCCAGCAAGGGGGCCCTACTGTTGCCAGTGTCGGGGCGGGCCTTGCCGCAAGACACGCAATCGCCGGGACTAATTGTCGCGACACCTGCGGGCGCGCTTCTGGTCGCCCCAAGCTCTGCCACGATCCTTTACCAAGGGCCCCTGCCCGGTTTCTCGAACGCCGTGGTGCTGGAACCGACAAGCGGAACAACCTTCGTTTTCGGGGGATTGGGCGAAACCTTCGGCAAGGCGGGGCAGATCATCCCCGCGGGCTGGCCGCTTGGTTTCGTTGTCGGCGCAAACCGGCCTTCTGACACAGAATTGACCACAAACACCGTTGCTGGCGCTGGGAATGACGCACAAGCCCTTTATCTTGAGGTCAGAGAGGGGCAAACTCTGGTCGATCCGGCATCGTGGTTTGCCCTGGAACAACAAATGGACGTGAAATGAAAAAGCTGATGATGGCGGCTGCGGGTGGCAGCGTTTTGGGTTTGGTCGCGACAACGCAGGTTGCTGGCCCCCTGTTAGCCCAAGAGGCCGGATCGAATGCGTCCGTTTACGAACAGCTTGATTTGTTCGGTGACATCTTTGAGCGCATCCGCGCGGGCTATGTCGAAGAGGTTGATGAGAAAGACCTTATTGAAGCTGCAATCAACGGCATGCTGACCTCCCTTGACCCACACTCCAGCTATCTGTCTGCCGACGACGCCGCCGCGATGCGCGTGCAGACACGGGGGGAGTTTGGTGGTCTGGGCATCGAAGTCACGCAGGAAGAAGGGTACGTGAAGGTCGTGTCGCCGATTGATGGTACACCTGCGGATGCAGCGGGTATCCTTGCCGGTGACTTCATCACAGCCGTTGATGGCGAATCTGTCTTGGGTTTGACCCTCGACGATGCGGTTGAACTGATGCGCGGCCCGGTTGGATCCGAGATCATCATCACCGTGGTCCGCGAGGGCGAAATTGAACCGCTTGAGGTTTCGATCATCCGCGACACCATCAAACTGACCGCCGTGCGTCACCGGACCGAAGGTGACGCGATTGTACTGCGGGTTACGACGTTTAACGACCAGACATTCCCGAACTTGCAAGAAGGCCTGAAGGAACAAGCCGAAGCTGCAGGCGGCATCGAAAACGTGGATGGTATCGTTCTTGACCTGCGCAACAACCCCGGTGGCCTCTTAAACCAGGCAATCTATGTCTCCGACGCCTTTCTTGATGCCGGTGAAATCGTCTCAACACGCGGGCGTGAGCCGGAAGATGGTGACCGCTACAATGCGCAGCCCGGCGACTTGGCAGAAGGAAAACCCATCGTCGTACTGATTAACGGTGGCTCTGCGTCCGCGTCGGAGATCGTTGCGGGTGCACTGCAAGACCACCGCCGTGCGATTGTTGTAGGGACGAAGTCTTTTGGGAAAGGCTCTGTCCAGACCGTGGTTCCGCTTGCCAGTGATGGCGCGATGCGCCTGACCACAGCGCGGTATTACACGCCGTCGGGCCGGTCGATCCAGGCGCTTGGCATTTCCCCTGACATCATCGTCGAACAGCCACGCCCAGTCATGGATGATCCGGAAGCGGAGGAGGATGATCGTCCACAGCGCTCAGAGGCGGACCTGCGCGGATCGCTCGACAATGACAGCCTGACAGAAGACGAGATCCAGCAGATCGAGGATGATCGCGCCCGTGCAGAAGCTGCAGCGCAGTTGCGCGAGGATGATTATCAACTGGCCTATGCTATCGACATCCTAAAAGGTCTGAACGCGCTGGTTCCGGCGGACGAGTAATGCTTGACTTCGCACCCCCGCTGAAATGAGGGAGTTGTGCAGACCGCGTGGCGCCAGCTAGTGTCGGCTGACGCGAGCAAACATGCGCGCGGCGAGGAGATGCTTTCAGATGTCATCACGCGACGCCCACGGGGATCGAAGCCTTGACGCCCCGGTTGCGCTGGATGCGGCAGAGGCCGGAATCTGGGTGTTCGACTTTGCCGCAAACGCGATAAAGGGTGATCAACTGGTGGCTAGCGTGCTGGACCTACCTGACGAGCTTAGCCCATGGCCCGCCGCGGCTTTCTTTGATCGTTTGCACGACGACGATGTGAAGTATGTGCATCAGGCGTTTGAGAAAGCGAAAGACGGCAACCGTGATCTGATGATGATGGACTTTCGCGCAAAACCTGCATCCCCGGATTATCAGGAGGGGTCGGTCTGGATCCGGCTGCGGGGCAAGGTGACATCGCTGGGTGCAGACGGGCGCGCGGCCCGCGCGACGGGGCTGGCATGGCGGGTCCCGCGCGCGGCCTATTCGACCAGTGAGGCCGAAAGGGTGTTGTCGGAAGTCAACCACCGCGTGAACAACAGCTACGCCGTCATCCGCGCCCTCGCGAACCTCGGAGAGTCGAGCACACGGGACGTGGGTAGTTTTGCTGATACCCTGCGCAATCAGGTTGAGGCGTTGGCGGCGACAAACAAGCTGTCGACCGAGGCTGCGCAGGCACAGCGCGGCGGGAAGACAAAAGTCCGGCTCAACAAAGCGATTGAAGCGGCGCTAGCTTCCCGCTCCACCGCAGTGATCGATGCAACGACAGAGGTGCAGGTGCATTGTCCGGATGACGTTTGGCTTTCACCCGCCGACCTGACAAACTTTGCAATGATCCTTTTTGAGCTTGCGGCAAATGCCAGCAAGAGCGGCGCGTTTCGCGCGACAGGCGGAGCCATAGCGGTTGCCGTGAGGCGGAACGCTGATCAGATCTCACTGCAATGGGATGAGCGCAGCACTGCGTCGATCGACCCACCAAGATCCAGCGATGCGCCGACGTTCGGAGAAGTCATTCTGGAGCTTTGCGCCAGCAACCTCGACGGCGTCTATTACAGGTCTTTTGGGCGTGACGGCGTGACTTTCCAATTGGACTTCACGCCGCAACACTGATTGCGATCAGGCCTTCGCGCGTTCGCCCTTCGGATCATAGAACGGTTTCAACTGCGCTTCGGCCTTTACCCGCGTGCCCATCACGTCAATCTCGTAGGTGGACGCGAGCATGTCAGCAACTGGTTCACCCGCTTCCGCGCACGGCACGTAACCCATGCCGATGGCCGCACCTAGGAAATGGCCATAGCCGCCAGAAGACAGATACCCGCACACCTTGCCGTCCCGCAGGATCGGCTCGTTGTGATAAAGCAGTGGTTCCGGGTCGCTAAGTTTGAACTGCACGAGGCGTTGCGATAAGCCCGCCTCACGTTTGCGCAGCACCGCATCGCGGCCAATGAAGTCCGGCTTGTCGGTCTTCACTGCGAAACCCAAACCAGCTTCGAGGACGTGATCTTCAGAGGTGATGTCATGGCCGAAGTGGCGGAAGCCTTTTTCCATCCGGCAAGTGTCCATCATGTGCATCCCGCAGAGGCGCATGCCAAAGTCCTGACCTGCCTCGGCGATGGTTTCGAAGACGTGGCCACACATGTCGCTTGGGACGTAGAGCTCCCAACCCAGCTCGCCGACGTAGGTCACGCGATGTACACGCGCGAGGCCCATGCCGATTTCAATCTCCTGCGCGGTGCCGAAGGGGTTCATGTCGTTTGAAAAGTCGTTGGGTGACACCGCCTGCAGCAACTCGCGCGAGCGTGGCCCCATCACCGCCAACACACCTTCGCCTGCTGTTACATCGGTGATGACAACGTTGAAGTCGCCTTTGTTGCGCTGCATCCATGTCTGATCCGCGAGGCGTGTTGCGGCTGGTGTCACGACGAGAAAGCAATCCTCCTCGATCCGCGTCACAGTCACATCCGCCTCAATCCCGGCAGAGTTGTTCAGGAACTGGGTGTAGACGATCTTGCCCACGGGCACGTCGTATTGCCCGCCGCCAACATGGTTCATGAAGGCCACAGCGTCTGGGCCTTGCACGCGGATTTTGCCGAAAGACGACATGTCGTAGACGCCGACGTTCTGACGGACGGCCATATGCTCTTCGCGGACGTTGTCGAAGAAATTCTGGCGCGACCAGCTGTATTCGTATTTCGGTTCCTGATTTCCGCGGGCGAACCAGTTGGCCCGCTCCCACCCGGCCAATTCACCCATCACGCCGCCGCGCTCGATCAGGTGATGATGGAATGGTGTCCGGCGAACGCCGCGTGCCGTGTCCTTCTGGCGGAACGGGAAATGGTCTGCATAGAGAAGACCGAGCGACTCTTTCGCGCGTTCGAAAAGGTACGTCTTGTTGCCTTGGAACGGCTGCATCCGGCTGATGTCGACGTCGCCCAGATCAAACGGCTTTTCGCCGCTGTCCATCCACTGCGACAGGGCCATGCCCGCGCCACCGGCGGACTGGATACCGATGGAGTTGAAACCGGCCGCAACCCAGACGTTATCCATCTCGGGCGCTTGACCAAGGTGATAGGCATCGTCTGGCGTGAAACTTTCAGGACCATTGAAGAAGGTGTGAATACCGGCCTCGGCCAGCATCGGCAGGCGCTCAACTGCAGCCTCAAGGATCGGCTCAAAATGGTCGAAGTCTTCGGGTAATTGGTCGAACTCAAAGTCTTTCGGGATGCCGTCCATCGCCCAAGGCTTGGCGTTGGGTTCAAACGCGCCAAGCAGCATTTTGCCTGCGTCTTCTTTGTAGTACGCACATTCATCTGGCACCCGCAGCACGGGCATCTGCGTCAAACCAGGAATATTTTCCGTGACGATATAGAAGTGTTCGCAAGCATGCAGCGGGACGTTCACGCCCAGCATCTTGCCCACCTGATGACCCCACATGCCGCCGCAGTTCACCACCATGTCACAGGTGATGTGGCCCGTTTCGCCTTTTTGTTCCCAATCGACCCCGGTGATCCGGCGGCCTTCGCGTCTCACGCCAGTGACCAGCGTTTGCTCGATCACCTTCGCACCGTTCTGTCGCGCGCCTTTGGCCAGCGCTTGCGCGATGTTCGCAGGGTCGCCCTGCCCATCAAGCGGCAGGTAGACGCCTGCTGTCACGCCATCGATGTTCAGATGCTCGTAGCGGTTCTTCACCTCTTCCGGGCTGATCTCTTCCACCTCAACGCCAAAGGCGCGGGCCATGCCGGCCTGGCGGTAAATCTCTTCCTTGCGCTCTTCGGTCAGCGCCACCGTGATCGACCCGCAGCGCTTAAATCCCGTCGCCACACCGGTTTCCGCTTCCAGATCGCCATAAAGCTCTTGGCTGTACTTCGCGAGCTTCGTCATGTTGGCGGTCGCCCGCAACTGCGCAATCAAGCCCGCGGCATGCCATGTGGTGCCAGAGGTCAGCTGCTTGCGCTCCAACAGAACAACGTCTTTCCACCCAAGTTTTGTCAGGTGATAGGCAACTGAACAGCCGATTACGCCGCCCCCGATGATCACAACTCGGGCCGAAGACGGTGGAAGCGCCATTGTGAAGACTCCTTGATAAGAATGACTGGAAAGTCGTGGCACGGAACTTGCCGGGTAACTCGCGCAAATGCGTCACGCGTGTCGCAAATCGCTACTTCACCCGCCCCGCCCTCCGGGCCGCATTTGGCGTCATGCCAAAGTTCTTTTTGTAGATGCCCGAGAAGCCGGAGGGGAAGCCGCAGGCGAGGCCGATCTCATTGATCGACATGTCTGTATTCAGTAGCAGATTGTTCGCTTTGCCCAGCCGGAGTTCGCGGTAATAGCCGTTTGGCGTGGTATGCAAAACTGCGTGAAACTTACGTTCGAGAGAGCGTTTTGACACGCCGGTTTGTGTCGCAATTTCTGCAATCGACATTGGAAACTCCACGTTGTCCTGCATCAGCGATACGCAGGTATCGAGGTCCGCATCGCCCGTCGCCATCGCGGCGCGACCGCCATATGGCTGCAGAGTGTTGTGGTGGCGAATACGCTCATGCAGCAGCACATCCACCACCGTCATCAGCGTGGCGGCCGAGACATGATCACTCGCAATCGACAGGGTTACGTCATAGGCCGCCCCCATTCCCGCGCAGGTGACAATCCCGCCCGCATCGACCGCAAGTGCGGCCTTGGTGTCAAAAAGACCATGGCGTTCGAGAAGCACCGCACGGTTTTCCCAATGAGTGGTATGCGTCGCGCTTTCATCACGGCGGTCCGCAATGTAACGACTTGCGGCCTCGGCCATCAGCACGACGCGCGCCTGCCGCATGGTGTAGCCGGGCAAGAGTGCGCTGTAAGCAAGATCCGGATGATCCGGATTGGCGTTGCCCAGAAAGAAGGCGTAGTTCGCGACCGATTTCGGGTCGAGCGGCTGTGTCTCAAGCATCAGATCACCGCCACCGCGTACCGGCCCACCCTTGCGTGACCGATAGGTCCATTCGAACACCGTGCGCTGGCTCTTTTTGTTCGACAGGCGCAGCACGTCGACGACGCCAGCCAATTCCGTCGGTACAAAGCCATCCGCAACGATGATGTCGCACGGGATCGGGCCGTCGATATGGGCGCGATCAGACAATACGGTGCCCCGCTTCCTTCAGCCTTTTGGCGATCTCAGCAATATGGGCGGGGCCAACCTCGCAGCAGCCCCCAACGATTGTCGCACCTGCGTCGACCCAGCCCATGACGTGGTCCGCGTACTTCTCGGGGCCCATGTCCCGTCGCTCTTTCAGTGCATCAACTGTTGGCTTATGGCCGAGAAAAGCTTTGGTGATCCGCTCAAACGCATTCGCGTAGCCGCCAAACGGTTTCCCTGCTGTCGCCAAGATCGGCATCGCAACGTCCAGGGCTTCGGGTGCTGAACAATTGGCCAGCACGGCTTCGGCTGCACCAACAACGTCGAGTGCTTCCGCCAACGGCTCACCCGAACGCAAAACCGTCCCATCCGTGTCGTCGAGGGTGAAGGCGATCCAGACCGGTTTGCCGCAGATGCGGGCACCTTCCAGAACAGCGGACGCATGTTCAATGGAGGAGACCGTCTCCGCTAGGATCAAATCAACATCTTCGCCCATCAGGTTTGCGATCTCGCGATAAAGAACAATGGCTTCCGCCAGCGGCGGGTGCGCATCGGGGCGGTATGACGCGATCAGAGGGCCAATTGCGCCAGCAATGCGCGCGCCGTCGGCTTTGGCGCTCAGGGCTTCTTTCCGGGCCGCCGCGTGGAGCGCAACGAAGTCGTCCTCCATGCCGGTCCCGACCAGACGGTCGCGATGGATAGCGTACGTATTTGTCGTCGCGATTGTGGCCCCGGCGGCGAAATAGGCGCGGTGAATGTCGCCCACCATGCCAGGATGATCGACCATAACCTGGGTTGACCAGAGCGGGGTCGGCTTGTCACCTGCACGGCGGATCAACTCCTGCCCCATGCCGCCGTCCAAAAGCGTGATGTCTGACTGTGTTGTCGTCATCGGTGTTCTTCCTGATGGCGACAGGGCGGCATAATCCGCCCTGCGCTGTTTCTGACGGGTCCTTTACGCCCGCAACCGTTCGTTTTCTGCGTCCCAAAGCGGCGCATCGTCATGCACAGTCGCAGGATATTTTTCGCCGTAGATTTCGATCTCGACCTTTTTGCCCGGCACGTTCACGTCCGTGCGCAGCATCCCCAATGCGATGGATTTATTGACGCGGAAGCCCCAGTCACCAGAGGTCGTCTCGCCCACAACCTCCCCATCATGCCAGATCGGCGACATGTAGGGCGCGTCTGCAGGCCCCGGATTGTCGAGCGTCATCGTCGCAAAGCCCTTCTTGCTGCCCTGCTGTTTTTCGGCTTGCAGTGCCGCCTTACCGGGGAAGTCCTGTGCCTTGTTGAAACGAATGAACCGCTCCAACCCGCCTTCCAGCATCGAGTAGTCGGTCGACAGATCGCCTTTCCATGTCCGATACCCTTTTTCGATCCGCATCGCATTGAGGGCGAACATGCCAAATGGTGTGGCACCCGCGTCGCGCACCGCGTTATAGGCCGCCGCGCTGTCGTCAAACTTGGTATGGATTTCCCACCCCAGTTCACCCGTAAAGCTCACCCGCAGCAGTTTGGCGGGCACACCAGCAAAGGTCGCTTCTTGTAGTGACAGCCAGCCCTGCGACAGGTCCGCATCCGTCAGACCCTGCAACACCTCGCGCGACCCAGCGCCTGAGACAAGCATCGTGGACCATTCACGTGTGATGTCTGTCAGTTCAATGCTGGTGTTCGCTGGCAAACGGTCGCGCAGGAACTCAAAGTCGTGCCATTGCGCCACAGCCGCCGTCATCAGCCAGAAATCATCTTCGTCCCAACGGATGATGGTCACCTCGGTCACGATCCGGCCGCGGCTATCGGCGAAATAGGCCAGGTTCATGCGGCCGATCTTCGGCAGCGCGCCGGTGATTTGGGTCCGCAGCCATTCGGCCGCACCCGCGCCTTTCAGCGTGTAGCGCGAGAACCCCGGCATATCGAGAACCGCACACCCGTTAGTCGCGGCTTCAACCTCGCGCTTGACGCCCGCTTTCCACGGACCTTCGCGTTCCCATGTCTCCGTCGCTTCGACGGAAGTATCTTCACCGTCATGAGCGAACCAGTTGGCCCGCTCCCACCCGTTATAAGCGCCCATCTGTGCACCGTCTGCGATCAGACGATCATGGTTCGGCGAAAGCTTCTTGTCCCGACCGGCAGGCCACATTTTGTGCGGGAAGTGCATGCCGTACTCGTGGCCATAGGTTTCCAGCGCTTTCGCATGGCAATAATCGTGATCGGCATAATCGGTGTAGCGGCGCGGGTCGACGGCCCACATGTCGATCTCGGTTTCACCCTCAACCAGCCATTCGGCCATGACCTTACCAGCGCCACCGCCCTGTACGATGCCGAAGGTGAAGGAGTGCGCTTCATAGGCGTTCTTCACACCCGGCATGGGACCGATCATTGGCAAGCCGTCGGGCGCATACGGGATCGGGCCGTTGATGTTGCGGCCAACACCACCGGTGCCCAGGACCGGCACACGCTCCATCGCGTCTTCGATATACCACTCCAGACGGTCCAGATCGTCCGGGTAAAGCTGGAAGCTGAAGTCATCGGGCATTGGGTCATCTTTGGTGACCCAGTGCGCTTTACAGTTGCGCTCATACGGCCCAAGGTTCAGACCGTTCTTGTCCTGCCGCAGATAGTAGGAGCTGTCGACGTCCCTGATCATCGGGGTCTTCTTGCCGTTTTCCTTGGTCCAGGCTTTGATCTCGTCAATTTCTTCGGTCAGGAAATACTGGTGGGACATCACCACCATCGGCACATCACGGCCGCCATATGGCTTGAACCACTCACCCACACGCGCGGCGTAGTAACCAGCCGCATTCACGACTTTCTCACATTTGATATCGCCCTTATCGGTGTGGACGATCCACTCACCTGTATCCGACTGCGACACACCAGTCGCAGGGCAGAACCGCTCAATCTTCGCCCCCAGATCACGCGCCCCTTTGGCAAGCGCCTGCGTCAGTTGGGCCGGGTCGATATCACCGTCAAGCGGGTCCCAAAGGACGCCGGACAGATCATGAGTTTCGACAAAAGGGTTGTAATTCTTGACTTCATCGATGCCGATCATCTCAAGCGGCAGACCCATCGCTTGTGCCTGCCCGCACACGCGCTGGAACTCCTGACGACGCTCTTTCGTATGACCTAGTCGCAGCGCGCCGGTCACGTGGTAGTTCATCGGGTAGTCAACATCATCAGCCAGCGTCCGATACATATCCAGCGAATAGCGCTGCATGTTCATGACGGCCCAGTTCGGCGCAAAGTTCGGGCAGTTGCCTGCCGCGTGCCAAGTGGACCCCGCCGTCAGTTCGTTCTTTTCGAGCAGGACACAATCGGTCCAGCCTTTCTTGGCCAGATGATAAAGTGTGGACACACCCACAACACCACCACCGATGATGACCACGCGGGCCGTTGTTGGAAAATCAGACATGGTCACTCCCTAGTATTCTCTTTTGAAGCCGCGCGTCGCCGCGGCCTTTTTGCGTTGTCTTGTGTGTATTTCGGACAATCATCGCCTTTGCCTTTAGTAAACCGGCGGGGCAATGACCCAGATGACCAGACAGGGGTCATCATGTGGGTTCGCCCAGCGATATGCGTGGCCTCGGATGCGGAAACTGTCGCCGACACCAAGGTGAAAAAGGGTGTTCTCGATCCAGAGGTCCAGTTGGCCTGACACCACGTAACCAACTTCTTGGGTCGGGCGCGACACTGCCTCGGTCAGGGCCGCATGCGGTTCAAACACCGAATGGATCATCTCAAAGTCGTCTGTGAGGTCGGGCGACAACAGTTGCTCCGTCGACCCTGCCACCCGTGACCCGATAGGCCTGCGCGCGTTGGCGCGTACGATCAGCCCCTCTTCGCCGGGGGCCGCAGCCGTCCGGAACAGGCTGGACACCGACACGTCAAAAACCTTTGCCATCGCACGCAGATCAGCCACTGATGGCTCTGAAATGTCGCGTTCCACTTGGCTAAGCCAGCCGACCGATTTGCCCAGCGCCTCTGCCAGCGCCGTCAGCGTCAAACCCCGCGTTTTACGCAGGGCGCGCAGGTCCGCGCCCAGGGTGCGCGTATCAGGTGGCAGATCGTGTTTCATATATTGGTCAATGTTCCCTGGCGTCACCGTATTCCATCGTATGGTGAAATTTCAACAGAAAATTTCACGAGCAAAAAGTGATAATCCGATCAGTGACATCCCCGGAAAGCGACCTAATGTTCGGAGGACAATATAAGGACGACTCATGCGCGATTTCTCAAGACCCGGCCGCTCTACTGTCTTTGCGACCAACGGCATGTGCGCCACAAGCCACCCGCTTGCCGCGAAGGTTGCTGTGCAAATGCTGGAGGCCGGTGGCAATGCCGTTGACGCCGCCATCGCAAGCGCCGTGCTGCTCGGGATTTGCGAACCCCAGATGACCGGGATCGGGGGCGATTGCTTCGTCCTGATGACACCTGCGGGCAGTGATGAGGTGATCGCGTTGAACGGATCGGGCAAAGCGCCCGCTGGCATGGATGCCGCCGCCCTGCGTGACGCGGGCCATAGCGTCATCCCGCCCTACAGCCCCCACGCAGTATCGTTGCCCGGCGCAGTTGATGCCTTTTGTCGCCTGTCTAAAGACCATGGCAAACTGGGCCTGAAAGCCGTCCTTGCGCCAGCAATTCACTACGCGGAAGCCGGGGTGCCCGTCGCTGCGCGGGTCGCGGACGACTGGGCGCGGGATGCGAACGTGCTGCAAGGCACAGCACGCGAACAGTATCTCTTGGGTGGTGCAGTCCCGAAAGCGGGCCAAGTCTTCCGCTCTCCCGCGCAGGCCGAGGCTTTACGCCTGATTGCAACGGAAGGGCGCGACGGGTTTTACGACGGACCGGTGGCTGAAGACATGGTCAAGTCGCTGCAAGCCGTTGGCGGCACGCACACGCTTGACGATTTCGCTTCCGTCTCCTGCGACTACACCACACCGATCATGGGCCAATATGGCGGCCTTGACCTTTATGAGCATCCGCCCAACGGACAAGGCGCGACCGCGATCCTGATCCTCAATATCCTCAAACACTTCGACCTGACTGCGATGGATCCCTTGGGGGCACAGCGCGTGCATATTGAGGCGGAAGCCACAAAGCTGGCCTACGCCTGGCGCAATGCCGCCATAGGCGATCCGGACCATACAACGCGGCTGGAAGAAATGATGTCAGAAGACACAGCCAAAGCCTGTGCCGCCCAGATCGCACCTGACAAGGTGCTGCCGATCCCACCCGCGATCCCGGAAAGCACTCACAAGGACACCATCACGCTCAGCGTGGTGGACAAAGACCGCATGTGTGTGTCGCTCATCTACTCGATCTTCCACGGGTTCGGCTCCGGCATCGCCTCTGACCGCTACGGGATCTTGATGCACAATCGCGGCGCCGGGTTCTCTCTAACCGAAGGTCACGCCAACGAGGCCGCGCCCGGCAAACGGCCCATGCATACGATCATCCCCGGAATGCTCAAGAAAGATGGTAAGCCCTACATGCCGTTTGGAGTGATGGGTGGCCAATACCAGGCGACCGGCCACGCACGTTTTATCACCAACATGCTGGATTACGGCATGGACCCGCAGGCCGCCATGGACGCGCCGCGCAGCTTTGTCGAAAACGGTGAACTGCGGGTCGAGACCAGCTATGCGCCGGAGGTGCGGCAGACGCTTGCCGATCTTGGCCACATCGTCGTTGACCCGCCAACACCTATTGGCGGCTCACAAGCCGTCATGATCCGCGAGGACGGCGTGCTGGAAGGCGCGAGCGATCCACGCAAGGACGGGATCGCACTGGGGTATTAAAAAGGGCCCGCAATCTGCGGGCCCTTCTGATGTCACGGAACCGATTAGCGGTTGTCGATCTGTTTCATCAGAACTTCAATGCCATCAACTTTCAGAACCAGAAGAATGTCCCGGTTGACCATGTTGCTGAAGTTGACCTTTACGTTCGTGTTGGCCCCGGCACGTACTTCTTCGGAGCCAAGAAGAGGTCCGCGGACGCCGCGGTGATAGTCATAGACTTCAAGTACGCCGTCTGCTTCCGCCCGGACAACGTCCAGCTCAAGCAGATCGGTTGACTCAAAGCTTTCTCCAATAGGGAACGCGTTCTCTGCAACGGCGAATGTCGTGGTGGCGAGAACAACCCCAGCGGCAAGTGTAAGTGATTTCATCATGTCTTTGGTTCCAGTTTTATTGGTTTCGTTGGATCGACACGCTGTGAACTGCGTCTCGATGGCGCCAGAATTGAGCGGCAGTTCACTTTTCGGAAAGCTGTCGTGGATCACGAACAAGCGACGACAATTGACCGTCACAACCCCTTGACTGGCCCATTCTTCAATATCCTGCGAACGGTTTTCCGGCGTTCGCGCACGAAATCGGGAGAATTCAATCCAAAGACGCGATCAAATGCGGTCGCGAAATGTTTCGGATCGATCACGCAAATCGGGGGCCCGCAAAAACGTGAAGACACGTTGTTTCGCAGCTTTCACTGGGGCGTTACCAAATGATTCAAGCGTGTTTCATTCGCTTTACGTTGCGTGAACTGGCGTGAGCAGAAAACGCGGCGAATCATGTGTGAATTTGAACTGTATAGAGGGGTACGGGGGTGATCCGGTGCTAGATCACCCGTCGCTTTCACAAACCTGTGCCTGCGAAGTTAGGCCTGCTCAGGCACCAGAATTTCGCGTTTGCCAACGTGGTTCGCAGACGACACGACGCCTTCGTCTTCCATCTGTTCCACCAGTCGCGCGGCTTTGTTATAGCCAATCGCCAGTTTGCGCTGGATGTAGGACGTCGAACATTTGCGGTCCTTGATAACAATCGCGACCGCCTGATCGTAGAGTGCGTCCTCGCCATTGGTGTTTCCACCAAGGCCCAGAACAGCGTCGATATCGCTTTCTTTGTCTTCTGCCGGGCCGTCTACCACGCCGGACATGTACTCTGGCGGGCCAAAAGCCTTCAGGTGGTTCACGATCTCTTCGACTTCTTCATCCGAACAGAACGGGCCATGGATACGATTAATCTTACCGCCACCGGCCATGTAGAGCATGTCGCCCATACCGAGCAGCTGTTCGGCCCCCATCTCACCCAGGATCGTGCGGCTGTCGATTTTTGACGTCACCTGGAAGGAAATTCTGGTTGGGAAGTTCGCTTTGATCGTGCCGGTGATCACATCCACCGACGGGCGCTGTGTCGCCATGATCAGGTGAATGCCTGAGGCCCGCGCCATCTGCGCCAGACGCTGGATACAGGCCTCGATCTCTTTGCCCGCAACCATCATCAGGTCGGCCATCTCGTCGACAATCACAACGATGTAAGGCAGCAGCTCTGGCTGGAACTCTTCCGTTTCAAACACCGGATCGCCGGTTTCATCGTCAAAGCCAGTTTGCACCGTCCGGCTGAACATCTCGCCCTTGGAGAGCGTTTCTTTCACGCGCCCGTTGTAGCCGTCGATATTGCGCACGCCCATTTTGGACATCTTGCGATACCGCTCTTCCATCTCGCCGACGACCCATTTCAAGGCGACAACCGCCTTCTTGGGGTCGGTTACAACGGGCGACAGCAGATGCGGAATACCGTCATAGACGCTGAGTTCGAGCATCTTCGGATCGATCATGATCATCCGGCATTCTTCGGGCGACAGCTTATAAAGCAGCGACAGGATCATGGTGTTGATCGCCACCGACTTACCTGACCCCGTCGTCCCCGCGATCAGCAGGTGGGGCATCTTGGCAAGGTTCGCAATAATCGGCTCACCCCCGATGTCCTTGCCCAGCGCCAAGGGGAGTTTCAGGTTGCTGTCGCCAAAGTCGCGGGCGGACAGCATTTCGCGCAGCACCACCATCTCACGCTTTTCATTGGGCAGTTCGATCCCGATAACCGACCGGCCCGGCACGGTTGAGACACGTGCGGAGAGAGCTGACATGGAGCGTGCGATGTCATCTGCGAGGCCAATCACGCGGGAGGCTTTCAGGCCCGCCGCCGGTTCCAGCTCATACATCGTCACAACCGGACCCGGACGCACGCTGACGATCTCGCCTTTCACGCCGTAATCATCCAGCACGCTTTCGAGCATCCGCGCGTTTTCTTCCAGAGCTTCATCCGGCAGATGATGCCTTTCCACCGTCTCAGGCGACCGCAGCAAAGCCAACGGAGGTGTCTCATAATCCGCATATTTCTCTTCCAACGGCAAGGCAGGCTGGCTTTCGCGCAGCGCTTGCTTCGATGGCATCGTGGCGCGCTTCAGCGGGTGCTGGACGACCTTTTTCGGGGCAGGCGTTGGGATCGCTGCAGGTTCTGTTGGCACCTCTTCCATCTCCGGTCCCGCGCTTGAGCCGCGGTGCAATGCGGGGCGCAACTCTGGCTGCGGTGGTAGGTCCGGCGTCATCTCATCAATGACAGCATCATCCAATGCCATCTCCGCCATCGCGGCTTCCATCATCGGGCTTTCGCCTTCAACAGGTACAACAACTGGGCTGGTGTTCAGGATCATGGGCTGTGGACCTTTGCCGCGTGTCAGCGACGGCTCAATCCGTGTGCCAAGGTCCGTCTTCGGCTCTGGCCCTTTGTGCACGCTGACAGCGGCAGCGATGCGCGCCGTGATGCGATCTTCCTGTGTCTCCGGCATCGTGTTTTCCACCGGCGCTTTGCGCTTGAGAAGGCCAGCAAGAAAGCCTGTCTGTTGTGGCTCTTCCTGACGCACGGGTGCGGCCAAAGGTTCAGCAATCGCGGCCTCGAGGTTCGGCGCGCCTGTCAATGGCGGCATCCGGCGCTGCGGTTCTGCATAGGTTTCGGGGCGCACAACAGCGGTCCGCTGCACTGCAGGTTCTTGCAATGTCAGGCCCGCCTCTCCACCGACAGCGGCAATCTCAGCCATAGCATCACGCTTGGCTTGCGCCTCAGCCCGGCGCGCTGCCATCGTCTCACGCATGTTGCCGGCCGCCTTGGCCGACACAGCTGCTCCGCGCCCCATCAACTTCAGCGCCAACGCATAGGCAAGCACCACACCGACAAACAGGAACCGCCCAATGGTGCGCATCTCTTCGCGGATGAACCCAAGTGAAAACGCGGCCAATGCCAGCATGCCGACGGCCAGTACAAAGGACAGCAGTTTCACCGCAACGGTCGTCCCAATCGGCAGAACGATCAGCAAAGCACCCAGAACCGTGTCACCCAGCAGCCCGCCGAGCCCGAAGTTCGGCGCCCAGTTTGCACCCGGCGGCACGGTGGCCGCATAGAGCGATGCACCAATCACAGCAAACGGCACAAATACGGCACGGCTGATCGCGCGGTCGTGGCCATAGTGCAGGACACAGCGCAGCCCCCAACCGATCAGGCCCACCGGCATCATCCACGCGCCCTTACCAATCACCATCATCAAGGGTGCCGCAATGGACGCCCCCGTCTGACCCAACCAGTTTTGCACCGGGGCATCGGTGGCCGAAATCCAGGACGGGTCATCCGGCGAATAGCTCCAGACCATCGCCGCAATCAGCACCCCTAGCCCGATCAGGGCAAACCCGAGCAGTTCCGTGCTGCGTTTTTCAATCGCGGCCTGGGTTGTGCTGTCGAGAAGCGGGTCACGCTTGCGGGAATGTATTGATGCCATATGTCCTGTCCTCAGCCGTAGATGCAGTCGCGGATAATCGTCAAACCACGCTGCACGTCTTGTGTTGGGGCCACCAAGGCGACCCGAAGAAACCCATCTGCGGGGTTCTGTCCTTGATAATCGCGCGCCAGATAGGCCCCGGGCAGCGTGCGCACGCCGGTTTCCTGCCACAGCTTCACCGCGGCCGCCTCACCATTGTCCACAGGAAGCCACAGGAAAAATCCGGCTTCAGGCGACATGTAACCGGGGATGTCGCCCAAGATCTGATCGGCGACGATGTATTTCTGCTGATATAGCGCGCGGTTCTCCACCACATGCGTTTCATCCTGCCACGCGGCGACGGCCACATGCTGCAACGGTTCCGGCAGCGGGCTACCCGCATAAGCGCGCAACTGGCGAAGGCGGCGGATGCTTTCCGGGCCACCCGCACAAAAGCCTGAGCGGAGCCCGGCGAGGTTTGAGCGTTTTGACAGCGAATGAAACACCATGACCCGTTCCGGGTCGCAGCCGATCTCTTGCGCGACCTCAAGTGCGCCGGGGGGGGGGGTGTCGCGATAGATCTCAGAATAGCATTCGTCCGCGAAGATCTTGAAATCGTACTTTTCCGCCAACGCGATCAGCTTCGTCCAATAAGCCTTGTCGGCCACAGCCCCTTGCGGGTTCGCAGGCGAACAGATGTACGCAAGCGTCGTGCGGTTCAGCACATCCTCTGGCAATGCTCTGAAGTCCGGCAAATGGCCGGTTTCGGCGGTTGCGGGCACAAAAAGCGGCTCTGCACCAATGGCCGCAGCGGCGGCGGAATACGCAGGATAAAACGGGTTCGGCGACAGCACGACAGGCTGTTGCCCGTTCTTTGTTTCCGGGGCCAAAGCAATCGCCGCGTTAAACAACCCTTCTCGGGTGCCGTTAAGCGTGAGGATCTGCCCCTCGTCCACTTCTGCGCTATACCGTGCTTTCAGCCAACGTTGGATCGCCTCCAGCAACTCTGGAATACCGTTGTTATTCGGATATTTGCGAAAGCCCTCGGCCTGATCAGCAAGGATTGTGCGCACGAAATCCGGAAAGGCATGTTGCGGTTCACCAATCGTCATATTGATGACGTCACCCCCGGGCGCGTGCACGTCCAACAGCCCGCGCAAACGGGGCCACGTCGCCTCTGGTAGGGTCGAAAACCGCTCTGGGTATACCATATCTGCCTCTTGCGCGGGATCATAACCGCCCCGCTTGTGCCTAACCTAGCAAGCGTGAACCGTTCCTGTCCAGCGCGGCGGCAGGGGTTTTTCCGCAGGCGCAGCCCGATTGTGGCATTTCCGCCGTTTCGTCTTTTCTTGATTTCAGGCGATCACAGGCGCTACGGCCTGCCCCAGCCGGAGCAGCCGATTTTCGTCTGTTTTCGGCATGTTGAGGAGTAGACCACAGGATGGCGTCGCGGTCGGCAGTGTGAGCGACACCAGGTCCATCAGGTTTCCGATACGCGTATTGCGCAGGGCAAGCAGGTTTTGCTGTTTGTAATAGGCATCATCGGACAACAAACGCGCGGCATTTGGCGGTGTGATCGGTGCAGTTGGCATGATCACCGCGTCATATCCAGCCGTCGCTTTGAGGTAGCCCTGACGGATCTCGCGCAGTCGCGTCCAGGCTGCGACATAATCAGGCCCGCCGACGTCGCGGCCACCGCGCACACGCTCAAGAATTTGCGGGAACATCTTTTCCGGCGCGGCCTCAACGCGGTCCCGCCACCACGCGTAGCTTTCTGCGGCATAGAGCGTCCCAGCAAGGTCAAAAGCATCGTTCATCTGCGGGAATTTTGTCCGGGTGATCGTTGCGCCCGCCTTTTCAAGGGCAACGATGGCAGTTTCAAAGGCCGCTGCTGGCTCGTCTTGCAAGTCGTCCATTGCAATGGTCTCGATCACCAGCAAGCGCGCGCCTGCAATCGATGAGGCATTGAGGTCCACAGGAGCCGTATCGCCAAGGATCGCGGACACAAGCGCCGCGTCCTCAACCGAGCGGCACAGTGGCCCCACCGTGTCAAAGGAAGCGCACAGCGGGACGGCGCCCTCCAAACTCAGCCGCCCATGCGCCGTCTTCAGCCCGACAAGGTCATTCCAAACTGATGGAATACGCACCGAGCCGCCGGTGTCGGACCCAACCGCCGCAGCCGCCAGACCGAACGCGACCGAGGCTGCGGCACCGGACGACGACCCGCCCGCCACTGCGTCATGGTCATTCACGCAAGGCGGCGTTGCAGTCATCGGGTTCAGGCCAAGACCGGAAAACGCGATCTCCGACATGTGGGTCTTGCCAAGGCAAACGAGACCTGCGCGTGTCGCCACCTCAAGCACATGCGCGTCCTGCGTCGGGACGCGGCCTGCCATCAGTCGCGTGCCCGCCTCTGTTCCGACGCCCGCGGTGTCAAAAAGGTCTTTCCATGACACCGGCACACCGTCGAGCGGGCTGCGGCGCAAGCCTCGTGCCGCGCGATCTGCTGCTGCCGCGGCCCCGGCACGGGCGCGGTCGTGCGTAACGCGCGCATAAATGCGATCCGCCATGGGATGGGCGTCGATAGCGCTCAGATAGGTCTCGGTCAGCGCAACCGGGTCGATCTGCCCTGCCCCGATCCCCCGCCCGAGATCTGCCGCCGTCATCATTAGCCAATCTTGCATCGCTGCCCCCTGCTTTTTCGGCACCGTAGCGACGCTGCCGCGCATGGACAATCCCGGCGCGAGGCGCATATTGCGCGACATGGACAGTGATCTGATTATCGTTGGTGGCGGGCTGAATGGCTGCGCGCTGGCACTGGCAACGGCGCAAGCAGGATTTACCGTGACCGTAGTGGACGCGCTGCCCGCCCCCACCCGCAAACGCGCGGATTTCGACGGACGCGCCTACGCGCTGGCGCTGACGTCGGCGCGGCTGCTGCGTCGGGTTGGCGTCTGGGATGCGATTGCGGAGCACGCGCAGCCGATGCTGGAAATCAAGGTTACCGATGGCCGCGCGGGCGAAGGTCCTGCGCCATGGATGATGCACTTCGATCACGCAGAGATCGAAGAGGGCCCGATGGGCTATATGGTGGAAGACCGGCACCTGCGCCGGGCGTTTCTGGACGCGATGGATACCGCGCCCGGGATCACGCATATCGCGGCAGAGACTGTCACCGATCAGGTCGCTTCCCATGCTGGCGTGACGGTCACCCTCGCGTCCGGGACAAACCTGAAAGGCCGGGTTCTGATCGGCAGCGATGGCCGCAGAAGCGGCGTGGCTGAACGGGCCGGCATCAAGCGCATGGCTTGGGGATATGATCAGACGGCTGTTGTTTGCGCCGTAGCGCACGAGAAACCCCACAACGGGATCGCCCATCAGTTCTTCATGCCCGGTGGGCCGCTCGCCATTTTGCCGCTGACAAACGATCGGTCCGCGATCGTCTGGTCAGAAAACACAGCGCGGGCAGAGGCGCTGATGGCCTACAACGATGATGACTTCCTTGAGGCCCTGCGCCCCGCGTTCGGCAGTTTCCTTGGTCAGATCAGCCTTGTTGGCAAACGGTTCAGCTATCCGCTTGGCCTGTCGCTGGCCCAAAGTTTTGTTTCAGAACGGGTCGCCTTGGTCGGGGACGCCGCACATGGCGTGCATCCCATCGCGGGACAGGGCCTGAACGCCGGTCTGCGCGATGTCGCGGCGCTGGCACAGGTTTTGCAAGAGGCGCGCGGGCGCGGGGAGGACATTGGCGGACCCCAGGCCTTGGCGCGGTATCAGCAGTGGCGGCGGTTTGACACGGCAACCTTGGCGGTAGCCAC
>JAHDEX010000101.1 GCA_020628545.1 Paracoccaceae bacterium
GCAATCGGTGCATCGCGGTCTTTTTGCGGGTGGTAGCGGCCTTCGAGGCGACCTTCTGGTCCGGGAAAGATGACTTCGGGCATTGGCGTCCGTATATGCGGGGTGCGGCTGCTTTCTTGACGAAAACACTCAGGCACCTTAGAAAGATTCTAAACTGGCCTGAAGCGACCAGTCGGGCTGGTGCTCTGACCTAAGCAACACGGGCCGGAACGTCAAACAAAATGAAGCGGATAAAGGGCAAGCGGCGATGAAACTCAGCACCAAGGGACGCTATGCCGTCGTGGCGCTTGCTGATTTGGCGCTACAACCGGACGGGGCGCTGATGAACTTGACGGAGATTTCGGGCCGTCAGGATATTTCGCTGGCCTATCTGGAGCAGCTGTTTGTGAAGCTGCGCCGGGCCGAACTGGTGGAATCAGTGCGGGGTCCGGGCGGAGGTTATCGCCTCGCGCGGCCAGCGTCCGAGATCCGCGTGGTCGATATTCTGGCGGCTGTCGATGAGACCGTCAGCGCGATGCACAAAGGTGCCGGGGCGACCGGCGCTGCATCAGGCAGTCGTGCGCAGTCCCTGACCAACCGTTTGTGGGAAGGATTGAGCGCGCATGTTTATGTGTTCCTGCATCAGGCGCGTTTGTCGGACGTGGTCGCCAATGATCTGGCGCCATGCCCGGCTGTTCCGGCGTTGTTTGAGGTCGTGGATGAGTGATCTGTTGAAGGGGGACGCTGTCCCCCCGGCCTTTGGCCGTCCCCCTGAGGTATTTTGAGCAAGAAGAAGAGATGACCGAGCCGCTTGATGCGCACTTATCTGGATCATAACGCCACGACGCCCCTGCGTCATGAAGCGCGAGACGCGATGATCGCGGCGATGGATGTTTTGGGCAATCCTTCGTCTGTGCATGCCGAGGGGCGCGCGGCGAAGGGGCTGCTTGAGCGGGCGCGTGCTGATCTGGCGGAGGTGCTTGGGGCGTCCGGGGCGGACATTATCTTTACCTCTGGCGCGACGGAAGCGGCAGCGCTGGCGTTGGCTGGCAAGGGCTTGCACGCCGCGGGGCTGGAGCATGCGGCGGTGGCGGCATGGGTTACGCCAGACTTGGCCGTTTTGGACGGAGTGGTGCAAGTTGCCGAGCCCGCACAGTCAGTCGTGCAGTTGGCGAATTCTGAGACAGGGTTGATCCAAAAGGTCGATGGTGTCGCCGTCACGGACATCACGCAAGGCTTTGGCCGGGTGCCGTTTGCCTTTGACTGGTCGGGCGTGGGGGCTGCGATCATGTCGGCGCATAAGTTTGGCGGCCCCAAGGGCGTGGGTGCGTTGATTGTCCCACAAGGCACTGACGTGCAGGCGCAAATCCGCGGCGGTGGCCAGGAAATGGGGCGCCGGTCAGGGACAGAAAGCCTGATTTTGATTGCCGGGTTTGCGGCGGCAGCGAAGGCCGCTGAAAAGGATCTTGCGGACGGCAAATGGGAGCAGGTTGCGCAATTTAGAAATATTCTAGAAAAGGCCATTGAGGACGCGGCCCCTGACACTATTTTTGTAGGACAAGGGGCAAAGCGGCTTCCCAACACAAGTTGCTTTATCAGCCGCGGCTGGAAGGGTGAGACCCAGGTGATGGCAATGGACCTTGCAGGGTTTGCGGTCTCGGCCGGGTCAGCCTGCTCAAGCGGCAAGGTGAAGGCCAGCGGCGTTTTGCCCGCTTTGGGATTTGACGACGAGGCTGCGGGCTGCGCTTTGCGTGTGTCCCTCGGGCTTGAGACGACAGAAGATGAGGTGCTGCGCTTTGCACGAAGCTGGGCGCGCAAGAGACAGAAAATCGCTGCAACGGCGGCGGCGTAAAGGGGATGACGATGAACGCAATTGATCAGGTACAGGTCAAAGAAGGCGTCGATCAGGACACGGTTGATGCGGTTACGCAGCTGTCGGGCACGTATAAGCACGGCTGGGAAACCGAGATTGAGATGGAATATGCGCCGAAGGGCGTGAACCCGGACATCGTGCGTCTGATCTCGTCCAAGAACAATGAGCCAGCGTGGATGACGGACTGGCGTCTGCAGGCTTTTGCCCGCTGGGAAAAGCTGGAAGAACCGACATGGGCGATGGTCAATTACCCCGACATCGACTTTCAGGACATATATTACTACGCACGCCCAAAAAGCATGGAAGAAAAGCCAAAGTCGCTTGATGACGTGGACCCCAAGCTTTTGGAAACCTACAAAAAGCTGGGTATCCCGTTGAAGGAGCAGGCCATTCTGGCAGGCGTCGAAGGCGCGGAAATGCCCGAAGAAGGCCGCAAGGTTGCGGTGGATGCGGTGTTCGACTCCGTCTCTGTCGGGACGACGTTCCAGAAGGAGCTGGAAAAGGCAGGCGTGATCTTCTGCTCAATCTCCGAGGCGATTGAGAAGCACCCGGAGTTGGTGAAGAAGTATCTGGGCACCGTCGTCCCGCCGTCGGACAATTTCTATGCGACACTGAACAGTGCTGTGTTCTCGGACGGGTCATTTGTCTACATTCCGCCGAACACGCGCTGCCCGATGGAGCTGTCGACCTACTTCCGTATTAACGCCGAAAACACCGGGCAGTTTGAACGGACGTTGATCATCGCCGACAAAGGCTCTTACGTGTCCTACCTTGAAGGCTGTACCGCGCCGAAGCGCGACACCGCGCAGCTGCACGCGGCGGTGGTTGAGATCATCGTCGAGGAAGACGCAGAGGTGAAGTATTCTACCGTCCAGAACTGGTATCCCGGTGATGAGGACGGGAACGGCGGGATCTATAACTTTGTGACTAAGCGCGCGGATTGCCGGGGGGATCGGTCCAAGGTGATGTGGACGCAGGTTGAAACCGGCTCTGCCGTGACATGGAAGTATCCAAGCTGCATCCTGCGCGGCGATGACTCACAAGGTGAGTTCTATTCGATCGCCATCGCCAACAACCATCAGCAGGCCGACACCGGCACGAAGATGGTGCACCTGGGCAAGAACACTAAATCTCGGATCGTTTCCAAAGGCATCAGTGCGGGCGTGGCCCAAAACACCTACCGTGGTCTTGTATCGATGCACCCGAAAGCCAAAGACAGCCGGAACTACACGCAGTGCGATAGTTTGCTGATCGGTGACAAGTGTGGCGCCCACACGGTGCCATACATCGAGGTGAAGAATAATTCCTCGCGTGTCGAACATGAGGCAACGACATCAAAGGTTGATGACGACCAGTTGTTCTATTGCCGCTCGCGCGGGATGGACGAGGAAGAGGCCGTGGCCCTTGTGGTTAACGGTTTCTGTAAAGAGGTGCTGCAGGCACTTCCCATGGAATTTGCGATGGAAGCACAAGCTCTGGTTGCAATCTCGCTCGAAGGCTCTGTCGGGTAAGCACATGCAATTGTCTCGGTCTTACCCGGTTCACGCCATAGGTGTGCCCCTTTTTCGCCCCAGTTGGTTTTTACCAATGTCATCGGGGATGAGAACGGGATCGTACTGCCATGCACAAGCAACAAGGCCTTCATACTTTTCAGCAGCGCGTTGCGCGGATCAACGATCCACGGTTTACCCACGTGGTCGATCCGGAAAGCGGTATGAAGATCCCTCGTCGTCTTGGTCGCGATCAGGTGGGCCGCAAGGCGAAGCCACAACCGATGGCAGTCCTGTTTATGGCAGCGTTGCTGGGCGCCATCTGCCTGATGTTCGCCCGCTATCTGCGTATGGAAGTTATCAACGTCGAGCCGTATTTCCCCAACGGCATGATCGCCGAATTGTCGATGGCCTGTATGGCCGCCATAGTGATCGGTGGCTTCATGCGCATGCAGAACTTGCGGTTGGTTGGCGTACAAGCCGTCGGCGCATTGGTCTGCGCCGTGACGATGCACAACGCCGTCTGGGTCGCACCGGACCAGTTCGCGACAGTGTTTTCGCAAGGCTACGTGAACCAGATCTTGGCACAGACAGAACCGCTGTCGATCTTCGTCAACGGCACCAGCTTCACGCTGACGATCTAACCCACCGCGCCAGCGGGCGCGCACCCCAGAATTTGAAAACCGCCGCGCAAGGGTTTGCCTTGCCGCGGCCTTTTGCTGTTTCGGCCACCGTTGCCGTTCAAGGAGACCGCCATGCTTGAGATCAAAAACCTGCACGTGAAACTCGAAGAAGAGGATAAGCAGATCCTCAAAGGTGTCGATCTCGAGATCGGCGCGGGTCAGGTTCATGCCATCATGGGCCCGAATGGGTCCGGCAAGTCGACGTTGTCCTATGTGCTGTCCGGCAAGGACGGCTACGAAGTGACCGACGGTGCGGCGACGCTCGATGGTGCAGACCTGCTGGAAATGGAACCCGAAGAACGCGCGGCCGAGGGCCTGTTCCTGGCGTTCCAGTACCCGGTCGAGATCCCCGGTGTGGGCAATATGACATTCCTGCGTACTGCGGTGAACGCGCAGCGCAAAGCGCGCGGCGAAGAAGAGATTTCTGCCGGTGACTTCCTGAAAGAGGTGCGGGCCCGCGCGAAGGAGTTGAAGATCGATGCGGACATGCTGAAGCGTCCGGTTAACGTCGGCTTTTCCGGCGGTGAGAAGAAGCGCAATGAGATCCTGCAGATGGCGATGCTTGCGCCCAAGATGTGTGTGCTGGATGAAACCGACTCCGGTCTTGATGTGGATGCGATGAAGCTTGTCTCTGAAGGCGTGAATGCGCTGCGGAACGAAGGCCGGTCGTTCCTTGTCATCACGCACTACCAGCGGCTTCTCGATCACATCAAACCAGATGTGGTGCATATCATGGCCGATGGCAAAATCATCAAAACCGGTGGCCCCGAGCTGGCCCTTGAAGTCGAAAACAATGGCTATGCCGATCTTCTGGGGGAGACCGCCTAATGGCCCTGCCACAGTTGAAAGCCGATGCAACGACTGCGCGATTGGATGGGTTGAGCCTGCCCGACGGCGCGGCATGGGCAACGGAAGCCCGCCAGGCGGCGCTCGCCCGCGTGACGAGTGCAGGTCTGCCGCATCGACGCGATGAGTATTGGAAATACACAGACCCCGCGAGCCTTGTGCAGCCCGACGCACCAAAGGCATCCTTGTTCCACAACGACGAAGGCCCGCTATTTGCGAACCGCGATCGTGTTCAGATCGTCTTTGTCGACGGTGTTTTCAGCGCTGAGAAGTCGAGTGATCTTGCGGCGGAGGGGCTCGAAATTGGATTGCTCGCCGATGCATTGGCGACCGATATCCACTGGGCGAAGGACCTCTACGGTGTACTGGAAACCAATGGCCAAACACCGGTTGAGCGGCCCTTGGCCGCGCTGAACACGGCGTTTGCGTCTGCCGGTGCGGTGATCCGTGTGACAGGGAAAGCCACGAAGCCAGTAAACCTGATCTACCTGCATGAGAACACGACGTCAGATGCGATGATCCACAATGTCGTCAAGGTCGAAGCAGGCGCAGAGATGACCCTGCTGGAAACCGGCCCCGCCGCGGCGCGTTTCTCCAAGTGTCTGGAAGTGGACGTTGCCGAGGGCGGAACCTTCCACCACGTGCGCGCGCAAGGCCGCGATCATGAACGACGGGCCGTCACACACTGTTTTGCGCGGATCGCAAAGGAAGCCACGTTCAAGAGCTTCACACTCACAGCGAACGGGGTTCTGACACGCAACGAATGCATCATCGATATCATTGGTGATGATGCGGTCGCCCATGTCGCAGGTGCCTGTGTGGGCGACGGATCAGACTTTCACCACGATGACACCGTCTTTATCACACATGATGCGGTAAATTGCGAAAGTCGCCAGGTCTTCAAGAAAGTGCTGCGCAACGGCGCGACAGGTGTCTTCCAAGGCAAAATCCTCGTGAAGGAGGGCGCGCAGAAGACCGATGGCTACCAGATTAGCCAATCGCTTTTGCTCGATGAAGACAGCCAATTCCTCGCCAAGCCCGAGCTTGAGATTTACGCCGACGATGTCGCCTGTTCGCACGGGTCCACGTCGGGTGCGATTGATGAAGACGCCTTGTTTTATCTGCGCTCTCGCGGTGTGCCGCACAAGCAGGCAACTGACTTGTTAACGCTGGCGTTCCTTGCCGAAGCGCTCGAAGAAATTGAAGACGAGGATTTGGCTGAAGATCTGCGCGCACGCCTTGACAACTGGTTGGCGCGTCGCGGCTAAGAGGCGTGGGGGAAATGGCGGTCAGCACGCATATGTTTCGCAGCTGGCGCAGACCGAAAGAGGTCATGCGCCATCTGCTTACAGCTGGTCAGCGCGAAGACCGTCTGGTGGGCTACGTGATGGGCGCCTGTCTGCTGATCTACATTGCGCAATGGCCTCGGTTGATGCGTGTGGATCAGTTTGAACTTTATGGTCCAGATGGGGCTTCGGACTTTCAGATGAACGCTGGCGTGTCATTCTTTGCGATCATGATTGTCTGGCCACTGGCGCTCTATGCGCTGGCAGCAATTACACATATTCTGGCCAAGCCGCTGCAGACCAAGGGGACACATTATGGTGCGCGTCTGGCGCTGTTCTGGGCACTGCTTGCATCAACACCACTTCTTTTGCTGCACGGTTTGACGATGGGCTTCATCGGACCTGGTACAGCTGCATCGGCGGTTGGCTTTGTTTGGCTTTGCCTGTTTCTTTGGATATGGAGCCAGAGTTTCTGGGTCGCTGAGAAAGAAAGCGTATGACAGCGGATTTTGGCACTTTCCTGCGGCTCTTTGGGGAAACCCTGAAGGACCCCGCCGCAATGGCACGACGGATCACGGCATTGCGATGGCCACACCAGATCGGCTGGATGGCGTTGGGCGCGATCACCGCGCTGACTGTCATCGCGGTCTATTTTGAAGGGCTGGCAGTCAATGAAGGCGATGGCGGCATCCTTGGGGGCCGTCCGTTTCTTGATGCGGTTCTTCTGGGATCCATGACCGTGATCCTGATCTTCGTCCTCTACTGGGCCGGGCGGATGATAGGCGGGACCGGCAGTTTTGGATCAACGCTTCTTGTGATGACCTGGTTTCAGGCGATTGTACTTGTCCTCATCACCATCCAGCTGATCGTGACGTTTATCGCGCCTCCATTGGCGGGGATCGTGGCCATTGGTGCGGTGGTGTTGCAGATTTTTTGTCTCGTGCATTTCCTGAATGAATTGCATGGGTTCAACAGCTTGTGGAAAGCGCTCGGCTTGTTCTTCCTCGCTGTCTTCGGTCTCGCCGTTGGTATGACCTTCATTGTTCTGATCATCGGCGGCGCAAGCATCGCCGGAGGACCATCTGTATGACTTTCGATGTGAACGCCATCAGGCGCGATTTCCCCATTTTGGCGCGCGAAGTGAACGGCAAGCCGCTGGTGTATTTCGACAATGGCGCTTCTGCACAAAAACCGCAGGTGGTCATTGATGCTATTACGAAGGCCTATGCCGAGGAATACGCCAACGTGCATCGTGGCTTGCACTTCCTCAGCAACCTCGCGACTGACAAGTACGAAAGCGTGCGCGGGGTTGTGGCCAAGTTCCTCAATGCCGGATCAGAGGACGATATCATCTTCAATTCCGGCACCACCGAGGGCATCAACATGGTGGCCTATGGATGGGCTGCGCCGCGGCTTGAGCCGGGCGATGAGATCGTCCTGTCGATCATGGAACATCACGCCAATATCGTGCCTTGGCACTTTTTGCGGGAACGTCAGGGTGTTGTGATCAAATGGGTTGATGTTGATGCAAACGGCGACCTTGATCCGCAGGCGGTGATTGACGCCATTGGCCCGAAAACAAAACTTGTCGCCATGACGCATATGTCCAACGTGCTGGGTACTGTGGTGGATGTGAAAACGATCTGCGAGGCCGCCCATGCCAAGGGAGTGCCTGTGCTGGTCGACGGGTCGCAATCTGCAGTCCACATGCCCGTTGATGTGCAAGATCTGGGCTGCGATTTCTTCGCGATCACCGGCCACAAACTCTACGGCCCCAGCGGCTCAGGCGCGATCTATGTCGCGCCAGAGCGGATGGCAGAAATGCAGCCCTTTATCGGTGGCGGCGATATGATCAAGGACGTCACGCGCGATGATGTGACGTACAATGACCCCCCGATGAAGTTTGAGGCCGGCACACCGGGCATCGTGCAGACGATCGGGATGGGCGTGGCGCTGGATTACATGATGGGCATCGGCATGGACAAGATCGCCGCCCATGAACGTGATCTGCGGGACTACGCAAACGCCAAACTCGGCGGATTGAACTGGCTTCAGGTGCAGGGCCAGTCAGCCACAAAGGGCGCGATCTTTTCTTTCACGCTGGATGGTGCAGCACATGCGCATGACATATCGACAGTGCTCGACAAGAAGGGCGTGGCGGTTCGCGCAGGCAGCCATTGCGCGATGCCGCTGATGGATCACCTGGGGGTCGCCGCCACCTGTCGTGCGTCCCTTGGCGTCTACAACACGACGGACGAGATCGACGTCTTTGTCGACGCGTTAGAGCTCTGTCACGACCTCTTTGCCTAGGCGCGATTGAACTTCTTCTTGCCGAAAATACCTTCCCGCCGAAGGCGTCCCGCATGGTCCACGGGCGCACCAACCGCGTGACCAATCCAAATATGATGCGCAGGCGCAGCCTGCTCCTTTGGATCAAACCCGGCGACTTGCGCAGTATTTGGATATTGCGGGGACAAGGGCAGGGTGTTAGGTGACCTCTCAGGCACCCGTAGCTCAGCTGGATAGAGCGCTGCCCTCCGAAGGCAGAGGCCAGAGGTTCGAATCCTCTCGGGTGCGCCAATTCATCTTTTTTCATCGTCGCCTACCGCCTTGAAAAGCAACGATAATGTTGAAAATAAGGGCATTGCGGAAATAGCCTGTCTGCAATTTTGCTATACACAACGCTCTACAAATCGCTATATTCAACCTCACACTGTAGGAGGTGGATATGATCAAGCTACGCGGCTCGCACTACCAATTGTATCGCAGGGTGCCAAAGCGATTTGCATCGATTGAGAGCCGGAAATTCGTCTGGATCAGCCTGAAAACCGATTCCAAGAGCATTGCGCAACGCAAGGCTGATGGGGTGTGGGCAGAGATGATTGAGGCGTGGGAAGCGAAGTTGGCCGGTGATCAGGCCGATGCGATGGCTCGCTTTGATGCGGCACGTGAGCTGGCAGACGTGCGAGGCTACCGCTACCTTGCTGCGGCGCGCGTGGCACAACTCCCCATTGACCAGATCGTTGATCGTGCCGCCGCTGTGGGTGTCGTGAACAAGGTGCCAGATCAGCGCGAGATGGATGCGCTTATGGGTGGCGTCGAAAGCGAGGGGATGACCATATCGCAGGCGCTAGAAGATTTCTGGTCCCTGAGTGAAACCAATTTGGTCGGCAAGTCGGCGGATCAGATGCGCCGTTGGAAAAACCCTCGCATCAAGGCGGTGAAGAACCTCATCAAGATCATCGATGACAAGCCGATTGCATCGATCACCGGTGATGACATGCTAGAGTTTCGGCAGTGGTGGTCAAAGCGGATCACCAGTGGCGAGGTGACGATTGAGTCCGGTAACCGGGATATCTCGCACGTCTCGGACATTCTCAGGACGGTGAACAAGTTGCGGCGCTTGGGGTTGGACCTGCCCTTGAATGATCTGCGCTTCAAAAAGGGTGATACGGGGACGCGGCCCCCGTTTCCTACGGAATGGATCACGGACAAGATTTTGGCCGATGGTGCGCTGGATGGCTTGAACGATCAGGCACGTGCGATCTTACTGTTGATGGTCAACACCGGTGCGAGGCCATCGGAAATAGCAGCGCTGACCAGCGACACAATCCGGCTGGATGACCCGCACCCACATATCTCGATTGAGGCTGGCGTGCGCCAGCTTAAGACGCCCAACGCGCGGCGGATCATCCCCTTGACAGGTGTGTCATTAGAGGCGGCGCGTGCGTTTCCAAACGGCTTCGACCGTTACAGGAAAAGTAGCGCCACGCTGTCTGCCACGGTGAACAAGTATCTCAAGACGAACAAGTTGATGCCGACTGACAAGCACGTCCTGTATAGCTTGCGCCACTCGTTTGAGGACCGGCTGTTGGCCGCTGGTGTTGATGAGCGCATCAGGCGCGATCTCATGGGCCATGCG
>JAHDEX010000102.1 GCA_020628545.1 Paracoccaceae bacterium
GCGCAGCCGTGGGGGCCTTGTGGCAATGGGATCAGGACCGCGCTGACGATCTCGCCGGGGTCCAGATCAATCTGACGATTGCCTTGAATAAATTCGGCTACGGGGCGCTGGCGCATGCCCTTAGGTCCGTGAATTTCCACCGACGCGCCAAGGGACGCCAGCACCGGCACGGTGTCCGCCGCAGGGGATGCGTTGCAGATGTTGCCCGCTAGCGTGGCGCGGTTGCGGATCTGTATTGACCCTACAACCGCTGCTGCGTCTTGGAGGGCTGGGAACAGGGCGTGCTCCGTCAAATGGTCGCGCACCGCTGTCATCGTGGCAGTGGCCGGCACCCGTAGACAATCGTCCGCCGTCGAAATAGCCCCGCCCAACTCGGCCACACGTTTGAGGTCAATGACCATGTCCGTCTGGACAGCGCCTTGGCGCAGGGCAACCATCATATCGGTCCCACCCGCCAACAGCCGTGCCGACGCGCCATAGGCAGCCCAGACCGAAGCGGCCTCTGCCAAATCTCTGGGCTGTATATAGTCGAACGGTTTCATCTAGCGTCTGGGTCCGGCACTTGAATCAAGAGGGGTCCCCCGGGGCCGCGTGGCACGGCCCAGAGGTGATCACTTACATGCTGTCGAGGGCCAGAACTTCGTCGCCGTCGACCGTATCGATCTGCGTGATCGAGCCGTCGTTCTGCCATTCGAAGATGCCAAAGATACCTGAGACAACGCCGGTCTCGGTATACTCCATCGAACCCGTCACACCGTCATAGTTGATCTCTTTGCCGGCGCGAATGGCGGCCAGACCGTCCTCGTAGGTATAGACAACCTCACCTTCGCCGCCGGTGACGTCATACATGGCCTGTGTCCAGCTTGCGGTGTTTACCTCTCCGGACTTCTCGATGGCCAGCGCCGTGGCGACGAGCAGATCCCAATACTGGATCGCATAAGAATTGCCCACGTCGCCGATGTCGCCGGCCCACCGGGACCCGTTCGCGAAGGGTTCATACGCAGCCCAAGCCGGGTTGTCGTCATAGGCGTAGGCGGTCATGTGGATCGCCTGATGCTGGTCCAGCGCGCTTTGCGTCGCGGTGTCATAGAACTCGGTTTCCTGCCATTCGCTGGGACCAACGATGAACCAGGACGCACCGGATTCGGCAGCGTTCTTAACAAAGCTACCACCTGCCTGCGGGGACGAATAAACGATGACCGCATCCGGCTCCAATCGGTTGATCCGCGTGATCACGGAACGGAAGTTGCTCGCACCGCCATCAATGTCGATATCGTCCAGCAGTTCCAGACCCATGGCCTCATAGGTGCGCAACGCGGCCTCTTTTTGCAGCTGAGAGCCCGACGTTTCAGCTGCCACAACAACGATGCTGTTCAGCCCCGCGTTCTTGGCATGCAGCAGCGCGGCAATGCCCTGTGCGGTGTCCATGGGTGCGCCGCGGAAAATGGGTTCTTCTATCACGCCGCCGATGGCTTCTTCGATGGCGCCACCGTGCACGGAGGGCATCAGCGGCAGGCTCTTGGCCGCGACGGTTTCCAGCATGAATTCACGATACGACATGTAACTGTGTGCCGGGTTCAGCAGGATGTCGACACCATCGCTGTCGACTAGTTTGCGGGCTGCGCGGGCCTCACCCACGGTGCCGATGTCCTGGTGGATCGCCACGAATGGACGGCCAAGGGGCGGGTCTTCGTTGATCTTAGAGAGGGTCATTTCCGTGACCCCGTCAAAGAACGGGCCAAAGCCGCCATATTCGCCGGTGTGGTAGGTCAAGTGGCCCACGGTGATGTCTTCAGCGCTTGTCACTGTCGCAAAGCCAAGGCCCGCAGTCAGTGCTGTCGCACTCAACAGTGCAGTCTTCGTAAATTTCATCGAATTACTCCTCCTCTGGTTTTTCGACCTTTTCACGTCAGATGTGATAAGCGGCGGTGATGTCGCTCATCGATAGGTCCGCCCGGTCACGAAGCAGGTGCATCTCTCCCAAAGACAGCACCATTACCCGGTCGGCAATTTCGAGGGTTTTGACAGCGTTCTGTTCCGCCAAAACGATTGTGAGGCCACGGTCGCGGCGGGTGTCGGCGATGCTGGTGAACAAGGTGTCCACGAACAGCGGCGACAGGCCTGCGGACGGCTCATCCAGCAGCAAAACCTGCGGATCCTGCATAAGTGCGCGACCCACGGCAAGCATCTGCCCTTCGCCACCTGACAAGGACCCAGCCGCCTGGCTGCGCCGCTCTTTTAGACGCGGGAACAGCGCGAACACTTCGTCCAGCTTTTCAGCCTTGGACCGGTGCCCCGTGCGCCCGCCAATCGACAGGTTTTCCAGAACGGACAGATCCGGGAACACGTTGCCTTCTTGCGGTACGTAGGCCACCCCTGCACCGGGCATTGAATAGGCGGGGGTGGCAGACACATCGGAGCCGTCAAGCGTGAGGTCGCCCGACTGCACCGGCAACAGCCGCGCCAGCGTTTTCAAAAGCGTTGTTTTGCCCGCGCCATTGGCACCGAGGACCGCAAAAATCTCGTCCTTGACCGAAAAGCTGATGTCCTTCAGTACGGCCATCTCGCCATAGCCGCTGCACATGTTTCTCGCTTCAAACATGCTTAAACCCCCATGTACTTTTCGGCGACGACGCGGTTCGACTTCACCTCTTCAGGGGTGCCATCAAAGAGGATCGACCCTTCGGACAGGAAATGGACGTAGTCGCAATATTCCCAGATCATCGGCAGGTCGTGCTCGACCACGACAACACGCATCTCGCCATTGGCGACCTTTTGGCGGACCATATCCATCACCATGCGGGTGATGTCGTCGGGCAAACCCGCGGTGGGTTCGTCCATCAAGAACAGCTTCGGCTCCGCGATCAGGCAACGCAGGATATCGACCAGCTTTTTCTCACCGCCCGACATGGCGTAGCCGTTGCGGTCAGTGAACGGAAACGCCTCAACCAATTGGGCGACCTTTGCCTCGATCTCATCGCTGTCCCGTTCCTTGGCGAACAGACTGGCGAACCCTTCGTCCTTGGGCGGCGTTGCCGCCAGCCGTAGGGAGTCCTTGATCGTCAGGCTGTCGAACCCCTGAATCCGCTGGTTGGTCTTGATCAGACCAATGCGCGCGACCTCATGGGATTTCAGGGGGTTCAGCTTATGCACCCCATTGCCCACATCCAGTTGGATGTCGCCACTGGTTGGCGCGATCCGTCGTGTGAGCAGGCCCATCAGGGTGCTTTTGCCCGCGCCGTTTGGGCCAATCAGGCCTTCCAGACCACCCGAGCCGAAAGTCACATTCTTAATGTTGACGACTTCGTGGGCGTGGTAGGCCTTGGTCAGGTTTTGGGCTTCAAGTCTCACGGGGTACCCCCTGGGCTTGGGCGGGGCGCGCCCGGACTCTGGGCTTGTCCTCACCCAGCATGCCGCGTGGGCGGAACATGATGATCATGATCAGGACGAGGCCGTAGCAGAACAATTTGAAGTTCGGCAGCAAGATGGCCTGTTCAGCGGGAACGGGCGCGTAGGTTTCGATCAGGATGTCAAAGAGACCGAAGGTCACGAAGACACCGACAGTCGCCCCGAGGTTATGGCCCTTACCGCCCAGCACCAGCGCTATCCAGACCGCGAAGGTCAGCGATGGGGCTAGCTGATAGGGCACAAGGAACTGGTGCAGCGGAGCCGACATGCCGCCCAACACACCCATCATCCCGCAAGTCACAGCAAAGACCCAGCGTTTGGTCGATGCGGTGTTTTTGCCAAGGCTCGCAGCAAGTTCTTCGTTGTCGCGAATGGCGACCAGCTGACGCCCCATGCGGCTGTCGCGCAGTTTGGCGGACAGCCAGACCAAAGCGATCACAACGATCAGGATGAACACCATAAAGACGATGTTGCGCCCGTCCATATCGCCAAAAGGGAACTTGATCGTGCCAAGTCCCTGCACCCCGCCAGTGATGTCCTTTTCTGACACGATTAAGGTGGCAATGATCGCTGATAGTGCCAGCGTTGCCGCTAGAACTGCCTGCCCTGAACGTTGCAACACCAAGAGTGCTAGAACGTATCCCGCAGCCGCAGACAGAAGTGAGGCCATCGCGATGGCGATGAACAGCGGCACATCGTAGGTCAAATAGAGCACGCCGGTGCCATAAAGCCCGAGGCCCCAGAAGCCGACCACGCCGAAATTCGGGATACCGGCCATGCCGAACTGGATGTGCAGCAGTTGCGCGAGGCCGATGTAGACCAGCATCAACGAGAATGAGAAAATCAGATAATCCATCAGGCCGTCCTCGCACCACGGAATGTTAGAACGGCGATGAACATGGTCAGCAGGATCACCTCGGCATAAAGTGGCTTGGTCACCAGCGTGATGAAGGCCGTCAGAATGCCCGCCGCGACGGCAGCGATGACTGCGCCGCGCACACTGCCGACACCTGCGACGATGGTCACCAGCATGGTGATCAGGATCACGTTCCAGCCCATGTAGGGTGTTACCTGCGCAAAGACGCCGCTGAAAATACCCGACAAGCCGCCAGCGCAACCGGCGATAAACCAGATCGCGACAGATGTGCGGTGGGGGTTGATGCCACTTGCCATCGCCAGATCGTGGTTGTTGGCCAGCCCACGCATCTGCTCACCCAGACCCGTGTTGTAGATCATCCAATAGAGCGTTCCAGCCGCGATCAGCACCAGCACCAGCGCCACCAGCTGAAGGTTCGTCGCACCCATGCCAAGGAACTGCAGGTAGGTGATGTTCGGCTCATTCAAGAACATGTTCACCGGCCCCACCGCCAGGATCAGGCCGTAACGGAGCAGGAACGACACGCCGACAGAAAGGATAATCATCTCGGTCGGGCCAACGCCACGGTTTAGGGCAGGCCGGAAGATGCCAAGATAGACGGCGACGCTTAATGCACCCGAAAGCAACATCGATGGCACAATCGCCAGATAGAAATGCGCGCCCAGCACAACGTTGAACAGGATCGCGAAATAGGCACCAAAGGTGATGCTTTCTGCGTAAGCGATGTTCATGAAACCGTTGAGGTAGAAGATCAGCGTAAAGCCCATTGCAGCCAGTATCAGCGGCGAGGCTTCAAGCAGTCCGATGAATATGGAGTCGAGTAACAGCATCGGTCCCCCTCAGGCCGTGATTGGACGGGATTGCAGGAGGTAGACATCGCCTTGGAAGATTGCCCATTCGATGTCCTGCGGCGCGCCGTTGGTGGTTTCCAGATGCACGGCGACTTCGGAAATTCGCGCGAGTTCATCAGGCGAGAGGACCCCGCCGTGCGGTGTTTTAGATTTCTTCTCGCGGCCCTTGCGGTCTACGACATATTGGTCAGGTGTGACTTCGCCCGACACCACAGCTTCGCCCAACCCATGCACCGCTTCGATCATCATACGGTCCTTGCGGCCCGTGACGGGATGGTTTGAAAAGGCGACGCCCGCCTTATCTGCATCGACCATCTTCTGAACGACGACCGCCATGCGCAGATCATCCAATGACCCCTTTTCGCCGCGGTAAAAGATCGCGCGCTCGGAAAAGAACGATGCCCAGCAATCGATCACGGCCTTGCGCACCGCATCGTCGCCCTTGACGTTCAGGAATGTTTCCTGCTGGCCAGCATAGCTCGCCGCCTCTGAGTCCTCCGCACAAGCAGAGGAGCGTACGGCTACCTTGCCGCCGCCCAGCTTGGCGTAGCCGTCAAAAACCTCTTGCGGGACAATAGCCGTCTCTTCGACCAACCGCGTGGCTGCTTCGTGGTCCTTGGCCTGGGCAAAGGTACGCAACGCGTCCACGTCTAAACAGTTTTCTAAAACATCCGCGGGGATCGAAAAGCCGCCGGGGACAGGAAGACCAAGTTGCGTCATCGTCGCAAGGCTGGCCGCCTTGCCGCCCGTTGTCGCCACATCGCGGCACTCAGGGTCTTGGAACCACATTATTGTCTTTTCCATCCATCCATTCCTTAGGAAGGCGTCTTTAGGGTGCAGGCCCCTAGCCCACTGGCCGTGGGGGCATGAAAGTCATGAGGGAATGTTCCCCGGCGGGAGAAAGACCGGGGAACGATCGTCGCGCAGTTATCCTACTTGAGGATTTCCACGATACCCGTCGTGCCATTCACACGCAGCGTGTCACCGGTCTTGATGTCTTTGGTCGCGACAGACGTGCCAACCACAGCCGGCAGACCAAATTCACGCGACACCACCGCGGAGTGGGACGTGGTCCCGCCCGCATCCGTGACCAGACCAGAAATCTGCGTGAACAAAACGACCCAAGCAGGGTTCGTCATGCGGCAAACGAGTATCTCGCCTTCTTCCACGGTGTGGAACTGGTCCAGATCGGTGATGACCCGCGCTTTCGCTTCGATCACACCCGGGGACGCGGCCAAACCAACGATCTCACCCGCTTTGGTCGGTGGTTCGCGATAGAACCGTTCGGGGAAGCCCCAAAGACCGGCATATGGGAAATCAAGTGCCTCTTGCGTGGCGGTGCCAAGCCAGTCGGGCGGGCGAATTTCGGTAGCCTCTTCATCCGCATCACGGCGATCGGATACGATCTCACGGGCGTCATAGGCGTCTTTGTCGCCGACCAGCGCGCGCAATTCATTATAGCGCAGGAAGTTGATGTCTTCTTTGTCATCCAGCATGTCCAGCTCAACCATCTTTTTGCCGATGGCAATCAGCACCGTGCGCAGACGAGCGTTGGTGCCTTGGTCGATATAGAAGTGGTGATCTGGCGTCAGCGGGTTCATCCGCAGCGACGCGTCGAGAGCTGTTTGCAGCCGTTCTCGATCCTCGCCTTCGACACCTTCCATACATTCGGCAATCGCAGCCTCAAGGTCGTCTTTGACGCCCTTAATGGTGGCCGGGTAATCATAGTCAGAGACCACATAGCCGCGAATAGCTTCAATCGCAGGCCCCGGGTTTTCAATCCACAGCGGGAAGCGTGTTTCGTGTGACCAGAGCGCCTTGTGCCCGAACTCCTGCAAATACGGCTCAAGCTGATCCTTGATCAGCGCCTGCCCGTCGGCGGAACCTTCAAGGGCGGCCATGACGTCTGCGGCGGTCTGGCCTTTGAAAGCCTCTTCCAGCGTCGCATTGCCTTTGACTGTCTCTTTCATTTGCCAAAGGGCTTCGACAGAATCCCAGTTGCGATCCTTGACCGAGCTTTGCAGCCGCCCCTTCAGGGCTGGGTCGGCATCAGGCTTGATCTCATCAATCGCAGTGTTCAGTGCCATCGTCGAAGAGAACTGCGAGAAGTTCAGCAACCAGTGGATTTTCCAGTGGCGGTCATGAATGTCGATCATGTCTTCGAGCAAAATTGCCAGCGCAGTGAGACTTGCGTTTTCCTTGTCGAACCCATCGATATAGGCGAAGTTTGTCTTCATCTCGGGCAGGATGCGGGCATTCCACCAATCGAGGAAGTTCTCGGCGTAGTGCGGCAGAACATTGCCCAGATACGCGCCTATCTTGCCTGCGTAATCGTCGCCCAACGGCACGCGCGGCACGTAACGGTTCTGGAACTCTTCCGCTTCGACCTTAATACCGGGTGTTGCGGGAATGGCTGCAGTATAAAGGTAGCCGTTGATGTTTTTGGCGACCCAATCGCTTGCAAAGGGTGTCCCGAACCGGCGGAACATGTGGTCACAGGTCAACCACCACCCTCCAATGTCAAAGAACATCGGCGACAGAGGGTTCGGGCAGTGCAGGTCGTCAAGGATCCAGAACTGTTCCGTCTCGCCCTCATTCCACTCTACCGGAAAATCATCTGATCCAAGGTTTTGTCCAAGGATGCTTGTTTGGTCCAAGCTCATCATATTCCTCCCTTTGCAGCTAGTCGTCCGCCAGCTTCTCCACATTATCGATAATACCACTCAGAATTTCAGTCAAGCGATTATCGATAATTTATAATCTATTCTTGCGCACCCGAATAACTCCCTGATTTGTTTGCTGTTTGGCGGTTCTACAACGCGCCTTTGTGACTGAAGTTTTTTGACCCTAGGAGCGGATGAAACGAATCCCCGATCGCCGGTCTAAGCCCTCATCAATAACCCTCGCCGCCGCGCAACGCGCCACAAAGGTCCTTCAGGCGCACTTACACAAATCTGCGTAGGGTTCCCGTTTGGTTGCGAAACCGGAAAGACGTCTCCTCGCCCGTCATTTGAACCACAATTTCCTCAACCCAGTCAGGCTCACCCGGATCAGCGATCCCAAGACCTTCGACGATGATAGCACGCATCACGGGGGAATGGGTGACACACGCCACGACAAGGTCCCTTTCGACCTTGGCGGCCCGAAAACTCTCGGCAAATGCCATCACGCGGCGCGCTACAGCGGCGGCAGTTTCACCGGGCGGCGTTGCATGGGTAAGCCAGTATTCGATCCGGTCCGGCGCCGACAGAAACCCGCGAAAAAAGCGATGTTCCATGACCTTTTCAGGCGTCATGTCCAGATGTTCGCATTGTGACGCAAAGAATTCTGCCTTCGATCCCATCTCAACCCGTGATCCGGCCAAATAGACGTCCGGATTCCGCAATCCCCAAGCCGGCAATACCTCAGGCGCTGTCGGATCAATGGCCTGGCGCAAAGCTTCTGCTGTCTGTTGCGATCGGTGCGTTCGGGTCGCAATGAACCGGAATACCGCATTCGCGTCACCCATCGCGCGCAGCTTTGGCACAGCACGGTCAATGTCACTACGGGAGTCTTGGGTTAGGGGCATATCGCCCTCATGCGACGGAACTTTACCATGCCTCAGGAAGGCAAGCGTCACTTTGTTCATGGTCGTATCTCTTGTCTATGAAGGTTTGATGGGCCGCAGCAGACCCAGGCTGGCTACCCGGCCCGCGCTTCGCGGTGCACCTCGTTGCTGATACGAGACTCGGTCCGCGCTGCGTCAAAGGTGCCTTCCGCGACCGCCTCCCGCATCACCGCGCCGATATCCTCGACGTGCTTGCGCATTTCAGCGCCGCAGCGCATAGGGTCTCCACTGCGGATGGCGTCGATGATCGGGTGGTGCCACGGCGTCAGATCGATATCCGGCCGGCGCACCATCAGGTTGCTCAACGTCAAATAGGTCCGCGCCTCGATCATCAGCGAGTTCCACGTCTCCAGTAGAATACGATTGTCCGCCGCCTCAAGGATAGTGCGGTGAAACTGAACGTCCCAATGGGCCATCGTCCGTGCGTCTTTGTCCCGAAAAGCGCGACCCATCTTATCCACGGCCCGCTCAAGGTCGTCGATATGGGCTTGCGCGCGCTTAACGGCCATCTGGCCGGCCAATTCCTCAAGGCTGGCCCGCACTGGGTAAACCTCAACGACCTCGCGGTCGTCCATCTTGCGGACCCGCGCGCCCTTGTGCGGCTCAACCTCAACAAAGCGCATTGCCACCAGATCGCGCAGCGCCTCACGGACGGGAGATTGGCTGATCCCCATGCCCTTGGCGATCTGAGACTCAACCAGCCTGTCGCCCGGCTTAAACCGTCCGGACATAATGCCGTCCAACAGTTCCTCTTTGACTTGTTCGCTTAGGACGACGCGCTGAATCACGGCTGCCCCTCCATTTCTGGCTATGTCCACGATATTTTGGTCAGCCTGACTTCATGCCGCCTCGCCCCAATCGATAGCAGTAATGCGTTGGCAACGCAACAGCCAACGATTATCGATTAGCGGTTATGGGCGAATTTAGGGAATAAGGCATCAAGTTATATACGTCCACAAACGTTTGCTTGAAATGTCTTTTCCGCACCCAATGCCCGGTGAGGGAACACTGCGGTTTCGCGGACGGTTGTGGGCATATGGGTGCAAGCGCATCAGCGACAATCCTTTTGTGAGCTGGATAGCACTAGCGCATCAGCATTGGAATTTGGAAGAAAAAGGATTTTATCGATTAAATGGTGCCCGGGGGCGGAATCGAACCACCGACACGAGGATTTTCAATCCAC
>JAHDEX010000029.1:0-8172 GCA_020628545.1 Paracoccaceae bacterium
GCCGCTGAGGCCGCCTTGGGGTTTGAAGGCGGACCAATTCACCGTGGCGTCCTGCCAGTCTGCCGTCGCTGTGAAGGGAGCCTGGAAGTATTGCCATGGGCGGCGGGCGTCTTTAGTGCGCAGGTGGATGTAGTAGACCTCTGCATTGCCGCGTTGGGTGAGGGTGAGGCCGGTGCTGTCGGCAGGCAGGGCCGTATCAAGGTCGCGGCGCATCTGGATGAAACCGCCGTTATTGGCGGTACTGACCTGACCGGTGAGGCGGGCGAAAACGGTCTCGCCCTCGCGGTCCAGCTGCGCGCCGCCGTCCGACACACCGCCCATCACACGGTCGCTGACGTATTGCCAGCCGCTGGCGTCAGCTTGGAAGTCTTCGAGGATCATCGGGTGTCCAATCGACGGGAGAAGGGTGAGCAGGGCGATGAGGTCTTTGCGCATCTCAAGGAGGTAGCGTCCGAGGCGCGCGCGAAAAGGGGATATGCGCCTAAGGGCAAATGACGCGGCGTGAGACTGGCCGGGGTGGGTTTCGCGTGGCACGTTCCTGTTGGAACCTGCGGAGGAGCATGCCATGGCCGTTGTTGACGTGACCGTATCGGACGGGATTGCGGAGGTTCTGTTGAACCGTCCTGCGCAGAAGAACGCGCTGTCCCAAGAGATGTTTGAAGCGATTGCGCAGGCGGGGGAGGATTTGAAGGCCGATCCAAGCTTGCGGGCAGTGGTACTTTCGGGGGCGGATGGTGACTTTTGCTCGGGCCTCGACATGGCGTTCATGGCGTCGATGGGCGTGCAGTTGGATGCGATGCGGGAGCGGATTTTGAACCCGCCCGAGGGTGAGGTCGCGAATTGGTTTCAGAAACCTGCGTATGTTTGGCAGGAGCTGGCGGTGCCGGTGATTGCGGCGATTGAAGGCGTGTGCTTAGGTGGTGGCCTGCAGATCGCGCTGGGGGCGGATTTTCGGATTGCGCGGCTGGATGCGCGGTTGTCGATCATGGAAGCCAAGTGGGGGCTGATCCCGGATATGGGGATTTCGCAGTCGTTGCCGAGGCTGATGGCGGCGGATCGGGCGAAGATGTTGATGATGTCGGCGGAGATGATCTCGAGCGAGCGGGCCTTGGCAGAGGGGCTGGTGACTGAGGTGGCTGACGATCCGATGGCGCGGGCGCGTGAGTTGGCTACGGCGATTGCGAGGAAGTCGCCGGATGCGATCCGTGGGATCAAGACGCTCGTGGAAGACGTCTGGTCGATGCAACCGGGAGAGGGCCTCAGGCGGGAGGCGGAGATTCAGGCGCCCATTATCGGGGCGCCCAATCAGATCGAGGCGGTGATGGCGAATATGCAGAAGCGTGCGCCGCAGTTTGGGGGCGGGGAGTCGGGGTAAACCCCGACCTACGGAGCTCCTTCAAGCGCCCGCGTAGCCCATGGGTTTCAACGCCGCGCGGATCTCATCGAGGATCGCGGGGTCGTCGATGGTGGCGGGCATCTTGAAGTCCTCGTTGTCCGCGATCTTGACCATTGTGCCGCGCAGGATTTTGCCGGAGCGGGTCTTGGGGAGGCGGTCGACGACGGAGACCAGTTTGAAAGCGGCCACAGGCCCGATGGTGTCGCGGACGCGGGCGATGCAGTCTTTCGTGATCTGCTCCACCGGGGTTTCGCACTCTTTGTTCAGACACACGAAACCCATCGGCAGCTGGCCTTTGAGCGTATCGGTTACGCCAATGACCGCGCATTCGGCGATGTCGGGGTGGCCTGCGAGGACCTCTTCCATAGCACCCGTGCTGAGGCGGTGGCCTGCGACGTTAATCACATCATCGGTGCGGGCCATGATGTAGAGGTAGCCGTCGTCATCAATCATGCCTGCGTCGCCGGTTTCATAGTAGCCGGGGAAAGTGTTGAGGTAGCTTTTCTTAAACCGCTCTTCCGCGTGCCAGAGTGTGGGCAAGGTGCCGGGGGGCAGGGGAAGTTTGACAGCAATGGCGCCGAGCTCTCCGGCGGGCATCGGGTGGCCTGCTTCATCGAGAATTTGCACGTCGTAGCCGGGCATCGCGACGGTGGGAGAGCCGATTTTGACGGGGAGGGCTTCGAGGCCCGCCGGGTTGCCTGCGATGGTGTAGCCGGTTTCGGTCTGCCACCAGTGGTCATAGACAGGCACGCCCATCACCTTTTGCGCCCATTCGATGGTGTCTGGGTCAGCGCGTTCACCGGCGAGGTAGAGGCCGCGCAGGGCGGAGATGTCGAAGTTCTGGATCAACTCACCCTTGGGGTCGTCGCGCTTGATCGCGCGGAAGGCGGTGGGGGCGGTAAAGAAGCTGCGGACGTTGTGTTCGGCGATCACGCGCCAGAAGGTGCTGGCGTCGGGGGTGCCGACGGGCTTGCCTTCGAAGACAATCGTCGTGTTGCCGTGGATAAGCGGGCCATAACAGATGTAGCTGTGGCCCACGACCCAGCCCACATCTGAGGCAGCCCAGAACACATCGCCGGGGTCAACGTTGTAGATGTTCTTCATTGTCCAATTGAGGGCGACAATGTGGCCCGCGGTGGGGCGGACAACGCCCTTGGGCTGGCCGGTCGTACCGGAGGTGTAGAGGATATAGACCGGGTGGTCGCCGGAGACGGGGACGCAATTGGCGGGCGTGACGCCGTCTTGTGCGGCGTGCCAGTCGAAGTCGCGGTCGGCGATCAGGTCGCAGGGGTGTTCTTCGCGTTGTAGAATCAGGGTGAAGTCGATCTTGTGATTCGCAATCTCGATGGCTTCATCGAGGAGTGGTTTGTAGGGCACGACGCGGCCCGGTTCCAAACCGCAGGACGCCGCGATGATGGCCTTCGGTGTGGCGTCGTCAATCCGCACGGCAAGCTCGTTGGCCGCGAAACCACCAAAGACAACGGAATGGATTGCGCCTATGCGGGAACAGGCGAGCATGGCGACGAGGGCTTCGGGCACCATCGGCACATAGATAATCACTCGGTCGCCGGTGGTGACACCTTTGGCCTGCAGCGCGCCTGCGAGGCTTGCCACTTTATCCTTCAGTTCGGCGAAGGTGATGCTGTCTTTCTTGCCGGTGATGGGGCTGTCGTAGATGATCGCCGCCTGCTCACCGCGGCCGTTTTCGACGTGGCGGTCGACGGCGTTGTAGCAGGTGTTGACCCGGGCATCCTTGAACCACTCATAGAGCGGGGCATTTTCGTCAAATAGGGCGCGGGTGGGTGGTGTGACCCAGTCGATGGCTTTGGCCTGTTCCATCCAGAAGCTTTCCGGGTCCGCCTTCCAGGCGTCGTAAACGGCTTTGTATCCCATGCGATCCTCCCCTGATGCAGGCGAAGTTTTTGCCGGTTTTGCGCAGCCCGGCAAGTGGGGCTGCTGATTTCATATGCGCAATTGTCAAAAAATTAACTGAGTGACGGGATAGTTCTGCGGATTGCGTGCATGCAGCCATGCGCGCCTTGCTGTGTGAGCGTGTGAACCGATGGCGCGTGCGATGCCTCATTTGCCTCATCCCGACCGCAGAGCCGGTCAGCAGTCGTCCGCCGCGGCTGAGGATCGGGGATTGTTCAAGCGTCAGGTGGTGCAATTGCCTGTGGCGCTTAGTGCGGTGATGTTTCGCAACAGGCGCAATGATCTAATCTTCACGGGGTATACGGCTAGCGGCCCGTCATTTGATGTGGTGTTGGCCGGGAGGCGGGCATTGATGGCCGCACCGCTGATCAACCACGTCGCGCAGATGCGGGTGGCGGCAGAAAAGGCGGCGCGACGGACGGGCAAGCCGTTCAGCAGCGCCGATGTCCGCGTTCCGGTGGTGCTTGACGGGGCGTGGCGCACACGGGTTTGGCAGGACGAGAAGGGGTGGCAGCTGAAAGTGCATCAGCTCGTTGTGGCTCAATGGCGCCTGAGTGAGGCGGGGACGGAAAGCCGCGTGTTCGGCATTCCTCCGATTGCGTCAGGGGATTGAACGCCCGCGTTAGCCGTAGTGCGCGACAGGCGTGCCTGCGAGGGCGGACATGTTGAGAAGGCCGCGTGCCGTGATCGAGGGCGTGACGATATGGGCGCGGTTGCCCATGCCCATCAGGATCGGTCCGACCTCTAGCCCGCCGCCTTTCATCTTGAGGATGTTGCGCACGCCGGAGGCCGCGTCGGTATTGGCGAAAACGAGGCAGTTGGCAGGGCCCGGTAGGTGGGCGTTCGGGAAGACGCGGTTGCGCAGCTCGACGTCGAGCGCACTGTCGGTGTGCATCTCGCCTTCGTAGTCGAAGTCGCGCGGTTCGGAATCGAGGATTGCCATGGCGGCACGCATCCGAATGCCAGAGGAATTGTCGAGGTTGCCAAACTGGCTGTGTGAACAGAGCGCAATGCGTGGCGCGATGCCAAAGCGGCGGATGTGACGCGCGCAGGAAATCACGGTTTCGGCGATCTGCTCTGGCGTGGGCTCGCTGTGGACCTGCGTGTCGGCCACAAAAAGCGGGCCATCTTCGAGGATCATCATTGAGAGCGCTGCGACGGGATGAAGAGATTCCGTGCCGAGCACTTCGGTGATGTACTTCAGGTGCCAGAGGAACTGGCCAAAAGTGCCGCAGATGAGGCTGTCAGCTTCTTCGCGCTGGACCATGACCGCGCCAATGGCGGTGGTGTTCGTGCGCATGATGGCCCTCGCAAGGTCGGGCGTGACGCCGCGCCGCGCCATGATGTCGTGATAGGTGTTCCAATAGTCACGGTAGCGCGGGTCGTTTTCGGGGTTCACGATTTGCACGTCGACGCCCGGTTTGATTGTCAGGCCAGCGCGTTCGGCGCGGGCGACGATGACTTCTGGGCGGCCGATAAGGATCGGCGTGTCGGTGGTCTCTTCCATCATCGCCTGCGCGGCGCGGAGGACGCGTTCGTCCTCGCCTTCGGCAAAGACGATGGACCGCTCGGCGCTGCGGGCGGCGTCGAAGACCGGGCGCATCAGGAAGGCGGATTTGAAGACGGAGCCGTCGAGGTTGGCCTTGTAGGCCTCAACATCTTCGAGCGGACGTTTGGCGACGCCGCTTTCCATTGCGGCCTTTGCCACCGCCGTCGCGACCACGCCCATCAAGCGCGGATCGAAGGGTTTGGGGATCAGATAGTCAGCACCGAAAGTCAGTTGTTCACCGGCATAGGCCGCGGCGGCTTCGGCGGATGTGGTTTGGCGGGCAAGCGCGGCGATACCTTCGACGCAGGCGATCTTCATCTCATCGTTGATGTCGGTGGCACCGACGTCAAGCGCGCCGCGGAAGATGAATGGAAAACACAAGACGTTGTTGACCTGATTGGGAAAATCGCTGCGGCCTGTGGCGATGATCGCGTCGGGCGCGACGGCGCGGGCGTCGTCGGGGCTGATTTCTGGCGTGGGGTTGGCGAGGGCGAAGATGATGGGTTTGGTGGCCATCTTTTTCACCATCTCAGGCTTCAAAACGCCGGGGCCGGAAAGGCCGAGGAACATGTCAGCGTCGGCGATGACCTCATCCAAAGTGGCCGGGGTGGTGCCTTGGGCGAAGCATTCCTTTTGCGGGGTCATGTCTTTCTCACGGCCCTCAAAGACGAGGCCTTCGATATCCACAAGCCAGACGTTTTCGCGTTTCACACCGAGTTTGAGCAACATGTTGAGGCAGGCAATGCCCGCCGCGCCGCCGCCGGTGGAGACGATCTTGATGTCTTCGAACTTTTTGCCTGCGATCCTGAGCGCGTTCAGGGCCGCAGCTCCCACCACGATTGCCGTGCCGTGCTGGTCGTCGTGGAAGACGGGGATGTCCATGCGCTCCCTGCAGATCTTTTCGACGATGAAACAGTCAGGGGCTTTGATGTCTTCGAGGTTGATGGCGCCAAACGTCGGGCCAAGGGCGCAGACGATGTCCGCCAGTTTTTCGGGGTCGGGTTCGTCGAGTTCGATGTCAAAGCAGTCGATATTTGCGAACTTTTTGAAGAGGACCGCCTTGCCTTCCATCACGGGCTTGGACGCGAGCGCGCCAATGTTGCCGAGACCAAGGACGGCAGAGCCGTTGGTGACAACGCCGACAAGATTACCGCGTGTGGTATAGTCGCGGGCGGTGTCGGCGTCTGACTTGATTTCAAGGCAGGCTTCAGCCACGCCCGGCGAATAGGCGCGGGCCAGGTCGCGGCCATTGGCGAGCGGCTTTGTGGCGCGGATTTCCAGTTTGCCAGGCTTGGGGAACTGGTGATAGCGCAGGGCTTCCATGCGGAGTTTTTCCTGCGGCTCCTGCGGTGTGTCGACCATGTGCCATCCCCGATTGTTTAATATTAAACTAATTTGCCGCAGCGCGACTGGTTCCATCGTTCTAACCTCAGATGCGGAGGGCTTGCAAATGAACTTCGCGCACGACAGTTTGCGAAAATGACGAATTCACCCGAAACGATTGCCGAAGTGCATCTGGCGACCACGGACCTGCGGGCGGACCTTGGGTTCTTTGGAAAGACGCTGGGGATGCGGCTGGATGAGATCTATCCGGCCGATGACCCGCGCATTGCGGTGATGAGCGGGCATGGGCTGCGCGTGCGGTTGGAGCTGGGCGGCGGTGCGCCGGGGCAGATCACGCTGCGGACGGATGATGGTGGGTTTGCGGATGGCGCGCGTGGGCTCACCGCACCGGGCGGCACGCAGGTGCATGTGGTTCCGCTGAACCCGGCGCTGGAGATGCCGGAGACGCTGCACAGTTTTGTGGTTCGCCGCCTTGCGGATCAGGCCCCGTGGGTGATTGGGCGTGCGGGCATGCAGTACCGCGACCTGATCCCGGATCGCCTGGGCGGGTCGATTATTGCGAGCCACATCCGCATTCCCGACGGTGGGCCGGTGCCGGATATGGTGCATTTTCATAAGGTCGGGTTTCAGCTGATCTTTTGCTACAAGGGCTGGGTGGATGTTGTCTATGAAGACCAGGGCGGGCCGATCCGGCTGACCGAGGGTGACTGCTTCATCCAGCCGCCGGAAATCCGGCACCGGGTGCTGGAAGCCTCTGACGGGATTGAGGTGATTGAGATTGGTGTGCCTGCCGAACATGTGACCGAGATTGACCATGAGATGAGGTTGCCGACGCCGCATCTGCGGCCCGAGCGGGAATGGGCAGGGCAGCGGTTTGTGTTCAATCAGGCGAAAGATGCGGAGTGGCAGCCTCATGCGCGCAAGGGGTTCGTCGCGCGGAATACGACGATTGCGGCGAATACCAAAGGTGTGGCGAGCGTGCAGGTGCTGCGCCGGGGAGAGGGTGCGCCGGAGGCGGAAAGCCACGATGCGGACATCCACTTTACCTTTGTCATGGCGGGGACGCTGACGTTGGAAGCGGAAGGTCAAACGCCGCATGACCTAACCGTTGGCGATGCCTTTGTGATCCCACCGGGGATGCCCACGCGCTATGCCAACCCCAGTGACGATCTGGAACTGCTTGAAGTCACTTTGCCGGGCTGATCCGGGTTGCATCCTCCTCGCTGAAAGATCAGTCTTGGTCCATTGAGTTGGAGACACAGATGTCATTGATGGATCAGGCCCGAGCGGTGCGTCTAAACGCACATGCACCCTATTCGAAATTCAAGGTTGGGGCTGCGGTGAGGGCCGCCAAAGGCACGGTCTATGTTGGCTGCAACGTCGAAAATGTCGCTTATCCCGAGGGCACTTGTGCCGAGGCGGGCGCGATTGCGGCGATGGTGGCTGCGGGAGAGACTGAGATTGCCGAAGTTGCGGTCATCGCTGACTGCCCTACGCCAGTGCCGCCGTGTGGCGGCTGCCGCCAGAAACTGGCCGAATTCGCGGGCGCGGATGTGAAAGTGACGCTTGGCACCACGGATGGCACCATGTTTGAGACAACCGTTGGTGACTTGCTGCCGGGACGGTTTGACGCTGACCACATGTCGAAAGTCTGAGCCTTGGACGCCCGCAGTATCATTGCCAAGGTGCGCCGGGAAGAGACGCCCACAGGAGAAGAGCTGGGGTGGTTTGCGGCTGGCCTGTCGGACGGATCGGTAAGCGACGCGCAGGCGGGAGCCTTTGCAATGGCGATCTGTTTGAACGGGTTGTCGGAGGCGGGCCGGGTCGCATTGACCACGGGAATGCGGGACAGCGGGGATGTCTTGGGGTGGGATCTGGATGGGCCCATTCTTGATAAACACTCAACCGGTGGTGTCGGAGACTGTGTTTCCTTGATCCTCGCGCCCGCGCT
>JAHDEX010000029.1:8272-43331 GCA_020628545.1 Paracoccaceae bacterium
CACGCCGCTTGCCCCGGCGCTGGGCAATGCTTTGGAAGTTGCGGCCTGTATGGAGATGCTGTCAGGCAACCGGGCGGCGGCACCAAGGTTGATGGACCTGACCTTATCATTGGCGGCGCGGGTCTTGGCATTGACCGGCGAAGATGAGGCGGCGGCGCGGAGCAAGGTGAACAAGGTGATCGCATCGGGTGCGGCGATGGAGAGGTTTGCGCAGATGGTGGCAGCCCTTGGCGGGCCGCCGGATATGGCCGAAGACTGGCGGACGCATTTGCCAGCGGCGAAGATTGTGGGCGATGTGACGGCCCCAACGGCGGGCCATATCGCGGCGATTGACGGGGAAGCTCTCGGGCTTGCCGTCGTTGCCCTTGGTGGTGGTCGCCGTGTTGAAACGGACCAGATCAATCCAAGCGTTGGGTTTTCGGATATGAAGGGCGTCGGGGATCGTTTGGATGCGGGCGACCCGATTTGCACCATTCATGCGGCGGATGAGGATGCGGCACAGGCGGCGGCCCTGGCGGTGCGGGCTGCGGTGACGATTGGCGATGCGCCGAAGGAAACGCCCCTTGTGATCGAAAGGTTTGATCCATGACAGGTCGCGCGTTTCTGGTGGTGATTGATAGCGTGGGCGTCGGTGGTGCGCCGGATGCGGACCGGTTCTTTAACGGCGATGTGCCGGATACGGGCGCAAATACGCTGGGGCATATCGTGCAGGCGTGTGCTGCGGGGCAGGCGGAGGACGGGCGCAGCGGGCCGTTGCGTGTGCCCACAATGGCGGCGCTGGGGCTGGGGCCGGTGTTGGAACTGGCGGACGGGCTTACAGATCATGGCATTTCGACGGATGTGACGGGCGCTTATGGCGCGGCGACGGAAACGTCGCTCGGGAAAGATACACCGTCGGGCCATTGGGAACTGGCAGGCGTGCCGGTGCCGTGGGAGTGGCATACGTTCCCGAACACGGAGCAGAGCTTTCCCGACGATCTGATCGTGCAGATTTGTGAGGCTGCGGGCACGGGCGGCACGCTCTGCAATCGTCATGCGAGCGGGACGCAGGTGATTGAGGATGAAGGCGCGCGGCACGTGCGGACGGGCTGGCCGATTTGCTATACGTCGGTGGACTCGGTTCTGCAGATCGCGGCGCATGAGGAAGTGTTTGGGCTTGATCGTCTGTTGCAGCTTTGTGCGGATTTGGCCCCGACATTGCATGCGATGAAGGTGGGGCGCGTGATCGCGCGGCCTTTTGTCGGCGATGCGGTAAGCGGCTTCAATCGCACGGCACACCGCCGCGATTTTGCGATTGCGCCGCCGTCGCCCACAATTTGTGACTACGTGCATGCAGCGGGGCGCAAGGTGCATGCCGTTGGAAAGATTGGCGATATCTTTTCCATGCGCGGGATTGATGATTGCACGAAGGGCCGCGATGCGAAGCTGATGGATGATCTGCAAGGATTGGCGCAGACGGCACAGCCGGGTTCGTTCACTTTCGCGAATTTTGTGGAGTTCGACAGTGAGTACGGCCACCGCCGGGATGTGAGCGGCTACGCACGGCATTTGGAATGGTTTGATGCGGAACTGGGGAAGCTGATTGCCGGGTTGACGCCAGAGGACCTGTTGATTGTGACCGCCGACCACGGCAATGACCCGACGTGGGTTGGCACCGATCACACGCGCGAACGAGTGCCGGTGTTGGTGCACGGCGCGGGCGCGAGGGCGCTGGGCCAATTGGCGTTTACCGATGTCGCAGCCTCCGTCGCGGCGCATCTGGGTGTGAGTTACGACGGCGAAGGGACCTCATTTTTATGACATTTGCAGAGATGCCAAAGATTGAATTGCATCTGCATCACGAGGCTGCGGCGCCGCCAGCGTTCATCCGGCAGATGGCAGCTGAGAAGAACATTGATATCTCCGGGATCTTTGATGAGTCCGGAAACTACGTCTACCGCGACTTTGACCACTTCATTCAAGTCTATGATGCCGCGACGCAGGCTTTGAAGTCGCCTGAAGATTTCAGGCGATTGACCTATGCGGCGTTGGAAGAGACCGCAAAGTCGGGGGTCATTTATTGCGAGACCTTTGTGTCGCCCGACTTTTGCGGCGGCGGAGATTTGGCGGCATGGAAGGAATACCTCGCGGCGATCCGCGAGGGGGCGGAAGCGGCCCAAAAGGACTTTGGCATCCATCATCGCTGTATCGTCACCTGCCTGCGCCATCTGGGGCCGGAGGCGGCGAAGCCGATTGCGCTTTGCGCCGCAGAGACGTTTGGCGATTACTTGACCGGCTTTGGCATGGCGGGTGCCGAGATGATGGGGCGGCCGGGGGACTTTGCTTACAGCTTTGACCTCGCACGGGAAGCGGGATTGGCGCTGACGTGTCATGCAGGGGAATGGGGCGGGCCGGATATGGTGGCCGATACTTTGCGGGACTTGAAAGTGTCGCGCATCGGGCATGGGATTAATGCGATCAAGGATGATACGCTGGTCGACAAATTGGCAGAAGACGGCGTTGTGCTGGAGGTGTGTCCGGGATCCAATGTCGTGTTGAAGGCGGTGTCAGGTTGGGAGGCGCATCCGATTGCGGAGCTGCGGGAACGCGGTGTGAAGGTGACCGTCTCAACCGATGATCCACCGTTCTTCCATACGACGATGACCAAAGAGTTTGAGAACCTCCACAAAACCTTCGGCTGGGATATCGCGGATTTCCGGGCGCTGAATGAAACCGCCCTTGACGCGGCCTTCTGTGACGCCGACACCAAGAAAATGCTCGCCAAACGTCTGAAAGATGCCGCCAATGACAATTGATCCTGATCACGTCACTCACGTCACGCACCCGCTGGTTCAACATAAGCTGACGCTGATGCGCCAGAAAGATACCTCGACGGCGGTGTTTCGGCAGCTTTTGCGCGAAATTTCACAGCTGCTGGCCTATGAGGTGACGCGCGGGTTGCCGATGACGACAAAGCGCATCGACACACCGCTGGAGCCGATGGATGCGCCGGTACTGGATGGCAAGAAGCTGGCGCTGGTGTCGATCCTGCGGGCGGGGAACGGGCTGCTTGATGGTGTGCTGGAGTTGATCCCCTCAGCACGTGTCGGTTTTGTTGGGCTCTACCGGGACGAAGAAACGCTCAAGCCTGTGCAATACTACTTCAAAGCCCCGACAGAATTGGAAGACCGGCTGGTGATTGCGGTGGATCCGATGCTAGCGACTGGCAATTCGTCTGCTGCAGCGATTGATCTGCTGAAAGAGGCGGGGGCGAAGAACATTCGGTTCCTGTGCTTGCTCGCAGCGCCTGAGGGCATCGCGCGGATGAAAGAGGCGCACCCGGATGTGCCGATTGTCACGGCAGCGATTGATAGTCATCTGAATGAGCATGGATACATTGTGCCAGGCTTGGGTGACGCGGGTGACCGGATGTTTGGGACAAAGTAGGCTTTCGACGGGCCCCTCGCTTTACTTTCTATGGGGGTTGAGCCAAAGTCTCGCTATATTTGGTTGGGGGATACTACTGATATGGTAATGCGACCGATCTTTGTCGCCGGTGTGCTTGCGCTTGTTGTGTCCGGATCCAGCCTTGCCACCGCACAATCCCTCGCGACGCCAACAGAATTCCCCCCGACGAGCTACACCGGTTCACAATACGTCGACAGCTCTGGCTGCGCATTTATCCGGGCAGGGCAAGGTGCGCTTGTTAACTGGGTGCCGCGGGTGACGCGAAACCGAGAGCAGTTGTGTGGGTTTGTGCCGACGTTTGAGGCGGCTGCGCCCGAACCGCAGGAGCAGAGCCCGGTCATCACGCTTGATAACCCGATTGAAAATCGCGCTGTTGCGGAGGTCGCGCCGCCCGTTGGACAGCGCACGCTCGCAGAGGTGTGCGAAGGGCGGTCCGGGCCGCTTAACGGTTTCGTAACGGCTGATGGGTCGGTCGTGAACTGTGGGCCGGAAGAGGTTGTCGCCGCAGAACCAGAGGTCGCGCCAACGCCGCCCCTAGTGATTGTACCGGTCGCAGAACCTGCACCGGTCGAGCAAGCCCCTGCGCCAAGGCAGGTTGTGCGCGCACCTGCACCTGCACCCGCATCGGCGCCTGCTCCGGTCCGATTGCCTGAGCCGATGGTCATCGCGGCACCCGAAATGATGGCCGCCCCGGCGCCTGTCTTGCGCCGTGTGACGCGTGCGGAGATTTGTGCGGAGATTGCAGCGACCGGAAAGACGGTCATCGACTCCGCGACCGACGCACCTGTGGTCTGTCCGGCTGTGGTGGCCGCCGTCAATGGCGCGCCTGCGGCACCCGGTGCGCCCACAGTTGCCTCTGCCCCGGCAGCGCCCGCCTTGCAGGCCCCGGCAGCACAAGCTGCTGCCCCATCGCGTCCGCAGGTGACGCGCGGGACATCCGGTCTTTTCAGCCTTTTTGGGCCGAAGCCGGTGCCTGCGTCCAACCCTGATCCGGCGCGTGTGGCTGGAGAGGTGATCAAACCGCCACGTGGCTATGAGGCCGTGTGGACCGACGGTCGGATCAACCCGCAGCGTGGTCTGACACGGATCACGCCGGAAGAGGCGGCGGCGATGGGTCTTGCCGTGCGCTGACGCGGCACGACATTTTGACTAGGCAGGGGCCTCGCCACATGGTGGCGGGGCTTTTGCGTTCAGGAGTGACAGATGTTCTGCAGACGGACCCAGGCGTTGTCATCCAGCAGGGGATGACCTGCGCCGGTCCGACGCGTCACGGTTGCGGGCATCGCGATACCGCGCCGGGTGCCGGCCTGCGGAGCGGAGGCAGCCGCGGCATAGGTCGCATCCAGCAGATCAGGTTCCGGCGCAAACGCCCCACTGGCAAGGGTGACAGCGTGGGCGCGCAGGGCGCTGCTGGGCATGTCACCGGTTGTGAGCAACGCCATCGTGTCGGTGAGTTTGGCATCTTCAACGAGACGCGCCATCGGCGTTTCGTCTGCCTGGAACGCGGCTGCGGCGGCGAGGACATGGCTTGCGACGACAACTGGGTCGTCGTGATCTTCGATCAAGGTGCGATCGATCAGGATCATGTTGCCGGGGAGTGCGACAGCGCCCTGGGGCAGCTTGGAGACAACCACCAGACGTCCGCGTGCCTCTGCGCCGAAGAGACGGGTATGTAGCTGAGCGAGCGCGGTTGTGCCCGGTCCGGAGTTGCAAGTGGCACCAGCGATGCGTTGATAATGGCCCAGGATGGCCGCGCCGATTTCCTCTGTTTTGCTATCGGGGACCACATTGACGGCCGTGTCGCGGATAACCGATGGCGCAAACCACGCGGTTGCGGCGACCGCCGCAGCGGCGAGGCCCGCGGTGAGATAGCTGCGCACCCTACCGGGATGCGGTGTGGCGATGATGAGCGCTTTGCGGACTTCTTCGATCGCGTCGATCATCAGATCATCCTCAATTTCGAGGACCTCATCTGCGTCCTTGTCGGGCGCGTAAAGTGCAGGGCGTTTGCCGGGGTTCAAACGCCGCACGGCGGGCAAGGACCAATGCGTGACGGCGCGCCCGGCGCTGTCTGACAGCACCAGCGTTGTCTTGCCAAAAGACACGGTCATATCCTTGCGCTGGGCGTCCTTGTCCTCACGCCACAGGCCGCCGCTTTCCAGCCGCACAAATCGGTCGAGTGCTGTCATCCGCTCGCTTTATTCTTTTTTTGAGAATCATAACGAGGCGGAGTCCGGCTGCCTAGGCTTTTCTTGCGCGGTTGCGGCAGGCGAATTTCTGAGGCGGTGCGTAGCCGATTTCTTTGGAAGAAATCGGTCTGAAGTCTTTGAAAAATTCATTTACTGCCCGGGTCGTTCAATAGGTCTTTGCCAGTTTCCGCAGTTCGAACTTCTGGATCTTCCCGGTGGAGGTTTTTGGCAGCTCCTGAAACACCACCTTTTTCGGCGTTTTGAACCCGGCAAGGCGTTCGCGGGTGAAGGCGATGATCTCGGCCTCTTCAGCCGAGGTCCCTTCTTTGAGTTCAATGAAGGCGCAAGGCACCTCGCCCCATTTGTCGTCGGGTTTGGCCACCACGGCGCAGAGGTTCACTGCCGGGTGGTGCATCAGCGCGCCCTCGACTTCGACCGATGAGATATTCTCACCGCCCGAGATGATGATGTCTTTCGCACGGTCCGCGATTTGCATGTAGCCGTTGGGGTGCTGGATCGCGAGGTCTTCGGAATGGAAGTAACCGCCTTTGAAGGCTTTCTCTGTCGCCTCAGGGTTCTTCAAATAGCCCTTCATGACGGAGTTGCCACGCATGACGATCTCACCCTGGGTCGCGCCGTTCATGGCGACTTGGTCCATGTTATCGTCGACCACGGTGACGTCCTCCATCATCGGGAAGGCAACGCCTTGTTGGGCTTTGATGGCGGCTTGTTGATCCGCAGGCAGGGCGTTCCAGTCGTCGTTCCAGATACACTCGGTCACGTGGCCGTAGGTTTCGGTCAGGCCGTAGACTTGCGTGACGTTGAAGCCAAGTTTGCTGATCGCGGCGAGGGTTGCGGGGGCGGGTGGCGCGCCTGCTGTGTAGACCTCCACCGTATGATCAAACGCGCGGCGCTCATCGTCTTTGGCGTTCACGATCAGGTTCAGCACGATGGGTGCGCCACCGAAGTGGGTGACGCCATGATCGGCGATTGCGTTATAGACATTGGCCGCAGTGATGTCGCGGCAGCAGACGACGGTGCCACCGAGCGCGGGCATCATCCACGTGTGGTTCCAGCCGTTGCAGTGAAAAAGCGGGACGATCTGTAGATAGGTCGGGAAGAGCGGCAACTGCCATGAAATTGGTGTGCCCATCGTCATCAGGTAAGCGCCGCGATGGTGATAGACCACGCCTTTCGGGCGGCCGGTGGTGCCGGAGGTGTAGTTGAGCGCGAGGCTTTCCCATTCATCCTCTGGCATGATCCACGCGAAATCGGGGTCACCAGTGGCCAAAAAGTCTTCGTAGTCGATCTGTTCGCCAATGCCTGCTACGCCTGCGACGGGGTCGGGGACTTCGATGACCGTTGGGGCGGGACCCTCCATCAGGTCGATGGCCTGCATGCACATTGGCAGGAACTGGCTGTCGCAAAGCACAGCCGCCGCTTCGCCGTGATCAAAGATGTAGGCGACGGTGTCGACGTCGAGGCGGGTGTTGATGGTGTTGAGCACCGCGCCGCAGGCCGGGACACCAAAAGCTGCTTCAGATTGCGCCGGGGTATTCGGGAGGAGGGTCGCCACCACGTCGCCCGGCTTCACGCCTGATTTCTGCAAGGCCGAGGCGAGGCGGGTGACCCGCTGGTAATAATCCGCATAGCTGCGTTTGATGTCGCCATAGATGAGGGCTGTGCGGTCGGCAAAAACGGTCTTTGCCCTGACCAGATGCGACAGGGGCGTGAGCGGGACATGATTTGCCTGACATTTGTCCAGCCCGGTTTCGTCTTTCATCCACCCCATGTCGCTCTCCCCCCATTTGGTGTTCAAAAGAGACTAGCCACGGTTGCGCGATCACGACAAGCTCCGACTGAAGACGGGGTGGAAAAGTTCATGGCAGCAGAGCAGAAAACAGGGCTGGCGGTCGCGCTTTCGGTGGGCGCGATGGCGGTGTTTGGTCTGGTCGATAATTTCATTGCGATGGCGGCGGAAACCGGCAGCTTGTGGCAGTTTCACATGCTGCGGGCGGCTTTGGCGCTTGTGCTGCTGGTTGGGGCTGCGCGGTTTGCAGGATGGTCTTTGCAGGTCAAAAGCCCAGGAGCGATCACGATACGGACCCTGTTTTCCGGCACCGCTATGATCATCTACTTCGGCTGTCTGGGGTATATGCCGATTGCGCAGGCCGTCGCGGGTCTGTTTACCGCGCCGCTTTTTGTGGTGATCTTTTCGGCGCTCATCTGGAAAGAGCGGATCGGGCCGCGCCGGATTATCGCAGTGCTGCTTGGGTTCATCGGGATCTTGCTGGTGCTCCGCCCGGATGCGGCCGGGATCGGGCCACTGACAGTGGCGCCCGTGATTGCGGGGGCCTGTCACGCGATGGGCACGATCCTGACGCGCCGGTGGTGTGCAGAGGAAGGGACGCTTGCCGTTATTGGGGCGTTCTTTTTGATGATGTTTTTTGTGGGTACAACTGGTGTGCTTGGGGTGGCCATGTTTGTCACTGATGCACCGCTCGGTGCAGACGGGTTTGTGTTTCGCGGGTGGACGCCGCTCAACTGGGTGTTTGGCACCGTTGTTGTGGTCCAGGCTGTTGGCTCTCTCGTGGCAGTGGGCATGATGATCCGGTCTTATCAATTGGCTGAGCCGAGTTTCATCACGGTCTTTGAAAACACGATCATCGTTTTTGCCACCCTCTGGGCCGTGATATTATGGGGCGACATCCCGGATGCCGTGGCGCTGATCGGCATTGCGCTGATCATCTCGGCAGGCGTGATTATTGCACTGCGGACCAGTGAGCCGGTGCTGGACGCGGCATGATCATCTCTCCCGGGCGGGGCTATATCTTCGTGCATATTCCGAAGACCGGGGGCACATCGCTCGCGCTGGCCCTGGAAGAGCGGGCGATGAAGGATGACATCCTGATTGGTGATACGCCAAAGGCGCGCAGGCGTGCGGGGCGCTTGACCACCTTGCAGACCAATGGGCGGATGTGGAAGCACGCCACGCTGGCCGATATCAAAGGCGTGGTGACGCCAGCAGATTTCTATGTGGTGACGTTGGTCCGCAACCCGTGGGATCGGGTGGTGAGCTATTACCACTGGCTCCAGTGCCAGAACTTTGACCATCCCGCTGTTGGGCGCGCGAAAGCATTACCGTTTGGAGCGTTCGTTGAGCATCCCAACACCCAACAGGCCCTGCGGCAAAACCCTTACCAGAGTTATGTGACAGACGCCGAAGGGGTCGAGCGTTGCCAGCTGTTTGCCCGACTTGAGACGTTGGAGGCGGACCTTGCGCCGTTTTGGGCGTATCTGGGGTTTTCATGTGCGGTGGGACGGCACAACCGGTCTGATCGCAGGCGGGACTGGCGGTCGTATTACACCGATCAAACAGCTGAAGCCATCGCTGCTTCCTGCGAAACGGATATACATAGGTTCGGGTATTCCTTTGATGGTGTACTGTCGGATACCTGACATTGTTGCATATGTTTTCAGATTGGCATCATTCGGCTGCGATTGGTTCTATCCCGGCAACAAGGGCGCAATCTTGCCCCTTTTTGACCCAACGCAAGTACCCAGAATCACGACCCATGTTGGGACACACCGCAAATGGTGGAGAAAAGGGAAAGAACTGAGAATGTTTGCATTTCGCAAATCTGCCTGGGCGCTGGACACCGCAGCCGACGCCAGCCTTCAAGACCGGCCATCACTGGCTGATCTTGCATCAGGGTTGATGGCAGGCACGCGTGTTGCAACGCCTTTGGGGTGGCGTGACATCGCCACTATTGAGGTTGGCGATGAAGTTCTCACGTTTGATGGCGGGCTGCAGCGGGTGACTGCGGTCAACTACTGCCAATATGATACATCCGGCGATCTTGGCGATTGCGGCAAGTGGCCCATTCATGTGCCTGCTAACACACTGGGCGATCACGATGAGATGGTGATCCTGCCTGGCCAGCCGGTGATGATTGAAACAGACCTTGCCGAAGCCTTGTTCGGCGACCCTTTTGCGATTGTTCCGGCCCATTCCCTTGTGGGCTACGGAGGGATCGACAGGGTGCCGCCGGCGCCCTTGACCCACGTGGTTTCACTGGCTTTTGACGGCGATGAAGTTGTCTTTGCCAATCGGGGTGGGTTGCTTGTCTGCCCCTCGTCCTCCGACCTTCTTGATGCGGGTATATCTGCATATCAGACGTTGACTGATCCATTATCAGCCTTGCTCGTCAACGCCATGAAGTTCGAAAACGCTGTGCAGGGTGGTTACCGGGCTGCCGCCTGAGGACCACCCTGTCACGCGAAACACAGCTGTCGCGGCGGCATTGCTTGACTTAAACCGCAGGCCCCCGCATGTAGCGCGTTGAGCAATCAAAGGAACGCGCAATGTCCGAAGAGGCAGGATTTCTGAGCAGTGTAATCGAGACACTGAAAACGGTGGTCTATGCCCTGCTGATTGCTGGTGTCTTTCGGACCGTATTTTTTCAGCCCTTCTGGATCCCGTCCGGGTCGATGAAAGACACCTTGCTGATTGGCGATTTCCTTTTCGTCAACAAGATGGCCTACGGATATTCCTATGCGTCTTGTCCATCTATTCGGATCCCGGCAATCGGTGTCGATATCGGGGCGGAGGATTTCTGCGGCGTCTTTGAAGGCAGCGAGAACCGGCTATTCGGGTCTGACCCGGAACCGGGAGACGTTGTTGTGTTCCGCCATCCTGTCACAGGCCGCGATTTTATCAAACGTCTTGTCGGGATGCCGGGGGACCGGATTCAGATGAAAGCCGGTGTCTTGCACATCAATGATGCACCTGTTGAGCTTGAGGATGCGGGCGTCTTTGTGGAAGAGTTTGCACCGCAAGGTCCACAGGCGATCCGGCCGCGGTGTAATAGCGCTGTGGGTCTCGGGGCCGATTGTGAAAAGGCGCGCCAGATCGAGACTTTGCCGAACGGTACGTCGCATGCCATTCTCGATATCGGGCCGCAGTTCTCGGATGATACCGGCGTATTCATGGTCCCTGAAGACCATTTTTTCTTCATGGGTGATAACCGCGATAATTCAACCGACAGCCGTGTGCCACAGAACCTTGGTGGCGTGGGATACGTGCCGCGCTCTGCCCTCGTGGGGCGTGCGGATCGGGTGATGTTCTCGTCCGCGGGCCGGTCGATGTTTGCCTTCTGGACCTGGCGCAGCGACCGCTTCTTTGCGGAGATTGAATGAAGCTGTCGGGTGAACTTTCCGCGTTTTGCGACCGGATCGGGCACCGCTTTGCCGACCCATCACTGATCATTCGCGCGGTGACGCATGCGTCGATTGTGACGGCGAACCGTGAGGACAATCAACGGCTGGAGTTTCTGGGTGACCGGGTGCTGGGGCTGGTGATGGCCGATGCGCTGCTGAAGGCCGACCCGGACGCGGCGGAAGGGCTGTTGGCGCCACGCTATAACGCGCTTGTGCGGCGCGAGGCTTGTGCGGATGTCGCGCGCCAGATTGATCTTGGCAAAGTGTTGAAGCTGGGCCGATCTGAGATGAAATCGGGTGGCCGCCGGAAAGAGGCGTTGCTTGCAGACGCGATGGAAGCGGTGATCGCGGCGGTGTTCCTGGATGCAGGGTTTGACGCCGCGCAAGAGATGGTGCTGCGTTTGTGGGGCAAGCGAGTTTACAACGTGGCTGAAGATGCGCGGGACGCAAAGACGGCACTGCAGGAGTGGGCGCAGGCGCGGGGCGAACCGCCACCGACCTATGTTGAGACCGACCGGTCTGGTCCCGATCACCAGCCGCAGTTTACCATTGAGGCACGGTTGTCCTCCGGTGCGTCAGAGGCCGCGACCGCAGGGTCGAAGCGTCAGGCAGAGCAGGCGGCGGCAACGGCCCTTTTGAAGAAAGTCAGCGCATGAGCGAGACAACGAAAGCTGGGTTTGTGGCTCTGATTGGGGAACCCAATGCAGGGAAATCTACGCTTCTTAACCAGATGGTTGGGGCGAAGGTTTCGATTGTGACCCACAAGGTACAGACGACGCGGGCGCGTATTCGGGGCATTGCGATCCATGAGCAGTCGCAACTCGTGTTTGTCGATACACCGGGGCTGTTCAAGCCGCGCCGCAGGCTTGACCGTGCGATGGTGGCCGCCGCCTGGGGCGGGGCCGGGGACGCGGATGTTGTTGTCCTGATGATCGAGGCGCATCGCGGTATCACCGAAGGCGTGAAGGCTATTTTGGAGAACCTGCAAGAGCGGGTGGGGAAAGCTACTGTCGCGCTGGCGATTAACAAGATTGACAAGGTGAAGACCGAGGCCCTGCTCGGGCTGACTGCTGAGATGAACGAACGGTTTCCGTTTGAAGAGACGTTTATGATCTCGGCTGAGCGCGGGCACGGCACCGATACGTTGAAGGCATGGCTGGCCGCGCAATTGCCCGAGGGACCTTGGCTCTACCCTGAAGACCAAATCGCGGACTTGCCGATGCGCAATATCGCGGCCGAGATCACGCGCGAGAAGCTGACACTGCGACTGCATCAGGAACTCCCCTATGAGCTGACGGTGGAGACGGAAAACTGGGAAGAGCGGAAAGACGGCTCTGCCCGGATTGACCAGATCATCTATGTTGCCCGGGATGGGCACAAGGGCATTGTGCTCGGCAAGAAGGGTGAGACGGTGAAGGCCGTGAGCACCGCCGCGCGGCAAGAACTGGAAGAGTTTCTGGGGCGGCGGGTGCATTTGTTTATGCAAGTGAAAGTCCGCAAGAACTGGCTTGAGGAAAGCGAGCGCTATTCGGAAATGGGCCTCGATTTTAAAGACGGGAACTGATGCGGCTGACGGCTGACATTTGGGTGTCGGCCTATTTGGCGCGGCTGCGCCAGTACGAGATCCCGGCCTTTGTGGTGCACAAAGGTGATCTGACGGCGGGGGCCGTCTTGATCAAGCTGAACACCCTGGATGGGACCGCATGCTGTTATCAACGCAGCTTTGATCTGATGACCGGAGACCGCAAATGGGTTGTCTTGGTTGAAGGGGCGGAAGCGCAGGTCGACACCAGCATCGCAAAACAGCGCAGCTTTGATCCGGATCTTTGGGTGATTGAAGTGGAAGACAAGGCTGGGCGGCACTTGCTGGATGAGCCGGGGTTGGCGTGACGCCTTGTTACGACGCTCGCGTTGCGCGGGCTGCTGGCCTTGCGTAGGCTCGTCCAATGCTTGGTTTCGCGGCTGCCGTCTTTTTCCTGATTATCACACCCGGACCGGGCGTTCTGTCGACGGCGGGTGTCGGTGCGGGTTTCGGTTTTCGGTCAGGCAGTCGGTATGTTGGGGGCCTTTTTCTGGGCACGAACTTTGTCGCCCTCGTTGTCGTGACCGGCCTCGGGGCTTTGATCTTGGCTGATCCGCGCATTCGCTTGGTGCTTTTTGCGATTTCGTTTGCCTATCTCAGCTATCTGGCGCTTCGGATCGCTTTTGCGGGCGCGCACTTGGCGTTTATTGAACGCGTTCGTCCGCCGGGAATCGGCGGCGGTATTGTTTTGCAGTTTTTTAATCCGAAGGCCTACGCCGTGAATACTGCGCTGTTCACTGGGTTTCCTATTTTCCCTGACAACTACTTGGCAGAAGTATTTTTGAAGTTCCTGATTATGAATGCGATCTGGCTTCCCATTCATTTCATCTGGCTTTGGGTGGGTATGCGATCCATCGGCTGGACCTGTCGGCGCGGGCACAAAGGATGATCAACATCGGTATGGCGGCTTCGATGATGACTGTCGTGATCCTGGCAATCGCTTGGCGTTGAGAACGGGCAATCTGGTTCAACCCGTCGAATTGTCGTCAAATTTAGAACAATCTTTTCTGACAGGACCTGCTGAAAGGCACAGTAGACAGGTTAGAATCATGATGAAGCCCCTTTTTGCAGCAACGGCACTCGCCCTGTTGTCTGCGTGTTCCGGCTCATGGGAAACGAGCTATGAGGCCACCAAGGATCCGGTGGTGACACGGGGCTGGCACGTTCATGGCCTGAGTGTTGTCGTTCCGGAAGAGGCGACGACAACGGAAGCCAACTCTTATGCGCCGGACGCGGATATTGTTTGGCACGGCGACCCCTTTGGTGATCGTAAAGCACAAGTCGCAGAGATCGTGCGTACTGGTGTTATGCGTGGCATGTCGGGGCTGCGCGGTCCGCGCGGTGTCGATGTTCAGATTATTCTCGAAGAATTCCACGCGCTTACGCCAGCTGCGCGCTCGCGTGCGCCATCGGCGGTGCACAACATCACCTATGTGGTGCAGGTCTTTGACGAGCAGACGGGCGAGGCGATTACAGAGCCAGAACGCATCCGCGCTGATTTGGTTGCCTACACGGGCGTTGCCGCGATTGAGGCCGTCACACAAGGGCAAACGCAGAAAGTACGGATCACGGATCATATTGAGCGGGTCACTGAAGGGTGGCTCGGCATCGGGCCTGATCCGCGGCAAGAATTTGGGTCCGTTGGTCGCTAACCTCCCATTGACCAACTATCCCTTGAAAGACCTGCGTGCCCTCCCTCACGCAGGTCTTTCTTTTGTTCGCGAGCGTTTCGGCGCAATCTGCGCAGATGATTACCTGGACCGATGACGCTGCTCTTTTGACGACACGCCCCTTTGGCGAGACCTCGGTGATTATTGAGGTTTTTTCGGAAGCGCACGGGCGTTCTGCTGGGGTCGTCAAAGGGGGAACAAGCCGAAAGATTGCGCCGCATCTGCAGCCGGGCGCGCAGTTGTCGGTGACCTGGAAGGCTCGTCTGGACGAGCATTTGGGGAGCTTCACTGTCGAGCCGCTGCGCAGTCGTGCGGCGATGGCCATGGCGGATCGCCTTTCACTCTCGGGTTTGAATGCGGTTTGCGCTTTGTTGTCGCTTGTCCTGCCTGAGAAGGAAGCGCACCCGGCATTGTTCACGCGAACCGTCAATCTTCTTGATTTGTTAGGGCAGTCAGAAGTGTGGCCGCTGGCTTACTTACGGTGGGAAGAAACGCTGTTAACGGATCTGGGGTTTGGATTGGATCTCAGCACCTGTGCCGTGACCGGGGCAACGGACGACCTGATCTACGTTTCGCCAAAGTCGGGGCGCGCCGTCAGTGCGGCAGGTGCCGGTGACTGGGCGGACAGGATGTTGCCGCTGCCGCCGGTTCTCGCAGGGGAGGGCGATGCGACCGGGGCGGAGATTGCAAAGGCCCTGGGCACAACCGGCTATTTCATTGAGCACCATTTGCTGCGCAGTCTGGGCGACCGCACCATGCCGCCGGCGCGGGCGCGTCTTGTGGATTTGATCAAGCGTCAGTCAGATTGAAAGACCAGCGCTTCATCATTGGTGTTCGACAGGATCAGGACCGGCCCGTTGACCTCTGACAAGGTCATGCGGGTCAGGACTTCAAAGAACGACGTTTCCGCCGGCAAGTCAGGGCAGGCACGTTTTGTTGCGGCAATCGGGCCCAACTCAAACCAAGGGTAGGGGGCGGTTTGGCTGGCTTGAAAGCTGTTACAGGGGCCCATGCCCCGGACCACGCCTTCTTCAGGGAAAGTGATTGTCGCGGTGGCGTCGAAAGGTGCGTCGTTGACGGTTTTCAAGGTATAGACGGCGGCAGGATCAGCATAGCCTGAGATCGTCTCATCCGGCTGACAGGCCATACACGAGATTGCGATCAGTCCGAAAATGAGGCGCTGTGTCATGGCGCCATTCTGGGCAGCATCGTGACGCGTTTCAATGACTTAGCTGGTTTTTGCGGGGTTGGCGCGCAGACCTGCTGATCGAAAGGCGCGATTTTCGCTCAATTCTCACCATATTCGCGGCAAATTGGCCGGTTACGGCACGCTTGTGCTGTATAAGGAGTTTAGGTTTTGTCCCGCCGCATTGCCCCCATGTTTTCGTTTCTGTCCGTCGGTTTGTCCCTGACGGCCCCCGCTGCCTTTGCGCTTCCGACGGACGTTGGCCGAACAGCTGACGTGTTCACCAACGCCATTCGCTACCAAGCCGCGGTTTACCCTGTTGTCGACCGCCCGCGTGCCCGCCCTGAGACCTCAGCCGTTGCACTTGCCGCAAGCTGGGAACCCGCCCCGTTCGATCCGACTGCATTCGCCAAAGTGGATGCGGCGTATGACGTGTCGCTGACCGCCATTGATCTCGGTGAGCGCTGGATCTCGCCATTCAATGACGATGATCTTTTTGCCATTTCCTTGCAGGCGATTGCTGTGCCATCCGCACAGGATGCCGCACCGGTGGTTGCCGTTGTAGAGACGCCAGTGCCGTATCTTCCACTGGATGCCGATGTCGTCATCCCGGACTTGGCTGCGTTCGCAGCGCCCGAGACTGAAGACGATGCAGTAGTGGTGGCAGCCGCCAAACCGGCATTGCCCATTGCAACGTCACCTGTGCCATACTTGGCTGTTGAAGCAAGTGCCAAAACGCCAACACCATACGTGCCTGTTGAGGGTGCAGGTGCTGGTCCGACGCCCTACGTGGCCGTCGCATGGGGTGCTGTGACGCCCGATGCTGGTCTGGCAGAGGCCCTTGCGTCGTCAGATGCCGACTTCACCTTCGCAGCAACTGAACGCGTTTATCCGGCCACAACCACGCCAACCGGGTTCGTGCCAGTTGAGGCAAGCGGTGAGACGCCGGTGCCTTATGTTGTCGTTGAGGCCGGTGGTGCTACGCCGACACCTTATGTACCGGTTGAAGTGATTACCGCCACGGTGGCCGAGGTTCTGGTGGCCGAAGCGGAAGAAGGCGCCGCGACACCGCTTGAGGTTGCTGCCCTTGAAGCGACTTCGCCGACGTTTGCAACAACGACCGAGCCGACGCCTTACGTTGCGATCCAGGTCGCGGCTTTGACGTCCGACATTGATCCGTCAACAGCGTCCTCCAGCCGTGATGCGGCGTCAGACGACTCTGATATCATGACGGCGATGGCTGATGGCGATGACAACCTGGTCATCCGCGATGGTGGCGAAGATGGTGTGGACACGATGATGATGTCCTCAGACGTTCTATTCTCATTCGGCAAAGCGGAACTCGCGCCTGCGGCGCTCGAAACGCTCGCTTCCATTGGTGAAATGGCGGATGAAGTGCCGGTGCTACAAGTCTTCGGCCATACCGACGCGATTGGCAGTGAGGCCAACAACCTGACACTTGGTCAGCAGCGTGCTGAAGCGGTCCGGGATTGGTTGCTCGCCAATACGGCTTTTACTGAAGATCGCATTATTGCCACGGGTATCGGTGAGGTTGACCCTGTTGCGCCAAACCTGACCGAGGAAGGCGTTGATTTTCCTGAAGGGCGCGCGCAGAACCGGCGCGTGGAATTTGCCTTCCACGAAGTGGGTTTTGTCGCTGAATAAATGAAAGAGGGGCGGTCCGCGGATCGCCCCTCTTTCCTTCCTCCCCCGAGAAACCTAGCCCAGCAGGCGCCGTGCGATGACCTGCGCCTGAATTTCGGCGGCACCTTCAAAGATGTTCAGGATGCGCGCGTCACACAGGATGCGGCTGATCTTGTATTCGAGCGCAAAGCCATTCCCGCCATGGATTTGCAAAGCGTTGTCGGCACAGGCCCACGCCACCCGCGCACCCAAGAGCTTGGCCATGCCAGCCTCGAGGTCGCAGCGGCGATCCGCGTCTTTTTCAGCAGCCGAGAAATATGTCAGCTGACGGGCGACCATGATCTCGACCGCCATCATTGCAAGCTTGCCTGACACACGTGGGAAATTCACAAGCGCCTTGCCGAACTGCTTGCGGTCGTTTGCGTATTGCAGGCCGACGTCCAGCGCGGATTGTGCCACACCAATTGCCCGGGCCGCCGTCTGGATGCGTGCACTTTCGAAAGTTTGCATTAGCTGTTTGAAGCCCTTGCCGGTCTCACCCCCTAGCAGGTTTTCACCCTTCACCTTGAAGCCGTCAAAACCCAGCTCGTATTCTTTCATGCCGCGATACCCGAGAACTTCGATCTCTCCACCGGTCATTCCGGGGGTTGGAAACGGATCTTCGTCCGTGCCCGGGGTCTTCTCGGCCAAGAACATGGACAGCCCCCTGTAATCGGTCGTGTCCGGGTCTGTGCGGGCGAGAAGGGTCATTACATGGGTGCGGGCGGCGTGGGTGATCCAGGTCTTGTTGCCCGTGACTGTCCAGTCATCGCCGTCTTTCACGGCGCGGGTCCGCAGGCTGCCGAGGTCAGAGCCGGTGTTGGGTTCGGTGAAAACAGCTGTCGGCAACGTCTCAGCGCTGGCCAGTTGTGGCAGCCACTTTTGCTTTTGCTCTTCCGTCCCGCCGCAGAGGATCAGCTCCGCCGCAATCTCTGACCGGGTGCCAAGAGAGCCGACACCAATGTAGCCGCGTGAGAGTTCTTCGGAGACCACACACATCGCGGATTTTGACATGCCAAAGCCGCCGTATTCTTCGGGGATCGTCAGGCCGAAGACGCCCATCTCTGCCAGCTCGTTGATGGTTTCCAGCGGGATCAACTCGTCGTTTAGGTGCCAGTCGTGCGCGAAGGGTTCGACCTTTTCGACCGCATAGCGTCGGAACTGGTCGCGGATCATCTCAAGCTCTTCATCAAGGCCAGAGGCACCAAAGGTCGCATTCGCGGTCTGATCCTGCATCAACGCCACCAACCGGGTGCGTGCGGCTTGGGTGTTGCCCTCCTGCGTGAGTGTCATGACGGCGGGAGCCATCATGGCGCGCATATCGTTCTGGCCGAGCCCCATGTCCTGTAGGCGCACGACCTCGCCCTGGTTCATCTGGATGCCGCCGTAGATCTGCCAAAGGTATTCACCAAAAGCGATCTGGTGGATCAGTTGTTCCATCTCGCCGAATTGGCCTGCAGATTGCAGTTGATCGGCCCAGGCTTGCATCTGGTGCAGCGCTTGCGCGTAGGTGGCCAGCCAGGCCAGTCCGTGGGCTGCGGTTTGATGTTCTTCGATCAGCGCGCCTGACACCCGATCACCGGATGTCGTGACCGTGCGAACGCGGTCTGTGGCCGTCTCGAGAACCGCATCAACAGCGGGTAGAGCCGCCGCGGTCTGTGCCAGCAGGTCAGGCAGTACGGGTGTATTTGCCATCATCATGTCTTGTCCATCATGCGCCATGCTGACTCTCCTTACAATGCAGGTGCAGAGATAGAGACTTTGCATCTGCAGCGCAACATTCATTCAAGTTTGGCGCGAAAAATGACCGAAAATGTCGCAGCGAATGATGGAGTGCAACCTGCGGACAAAGGCATTACACCGGGCGATATGGAAAGTTTCGCCCATATTTTCGGGGAGTTAAGCCCTTTTGCGGTCAGCCTCGCAACGCTTGTCGGGATTGTCGCGGGTGTGGTGAAAGGGATGGTGGGCTTTGCAATGCCCACGATCCTGATTGCCGGACTGTCAACAATCATGGCGCCCGACGTCGCACTGGCCACATTGATTCTGCCCACGTTGCTGGCCAACGGCTTTCAATCGCTACGCCACGGTTGGAAAGAGGCGTGGGATGCAATCCGACGCTACCGGGTCTTTCTGATTGTGAGCGGCGCCGCTTTGATCGTGGCAGCACAATTTGCCCGCTCAATCCCGGAAGCTGTGTTTTACCTTCTGATCGGCGGCCTCGTCTTTGGTTTTGCGCTGCTGCAACTTCTGGGACGTTCACCCACGATCCCACCAGGCGCGCGCGGGGCAGAAACGGGCGTGGCTTTGCTGGCGGGCGTGATGGGGGGCGTCTCGGGGATGTGGGGGCCGCCGACGGTGGCCTACCTGACCGCAACCAACACACCCAAGGCGGATCAGATCCGAGTGCAGGGCGTCATCTATGGATTGGGCTCCGTCGCCTTGGTGATCGCCCATCTGCAATCCGGTGTCCTGCGGGACGAGACGATCCCGTTCTCGCTTTACATGGTGATCCCCGCGACGCTGGGGTTGCTCGTTGGCACGGCCATTCAGGACCGGATAGATCAGGCGGTCTTTCGGAAGGTGACGCTATATGTGTTGCTGATCTTCGGTCTGAACCTGATCAGACGTGGCCTTTTCTAGTCCCCGTTCTCAGGACAGCATGTCCTCAAACCCACACGCCGCTGCAAGCTCAGGGACCAAAGCGGCTGGCAGCACCTCAAACGTGGTGCGGTAAAGCACGTTGTCTCCGATAGACGCCTGCATCTGCCATGTGCCGGGCAAAAGCTCATAGTCGAAGTCGAACTGGTAGAATGTCAGCGATGGGTCGGTGCCACGGATCACGGTTTCGAAAGTTTGCGTCGTCACGGCATCATCACCCATAGGGGGGTGCGTCACCGTCATCGTCACACCATTGAGGCCCACGACATCAACGCTGCGCGACTTGATCCCAAATCCCACGCCCAGCACAGCGGGCACGCGGCGGGTGACAGCAATGAACGGGGGTTCTTCCGCGATCAGATGCGTTGTGCCTGCGATGGTGCCGGGCGCTTCCAACTCTCCGGTGGTTTCGGGTGCACAGATCACGCCTGCTTCGACACTCGCCATCTGGTCGGAGACGACATCCGGCAATTGCGTTTGGGCCGCGAGGCCGATTGGTGCGAGCAGTACGGCGAAAAACACGTGTTTCATGCCCGTTATGTAACGGTTTGCCCGACGCTAAACCAGAGCGCCGCCGTCTGATCGGCCAAGGTTCGCTTCAAGAGTTGGGCGTAGGTCAGCAAAGTGTTCGCCGGCGACCTTCCAATGCGCGAGATGGCCGTCTGCGATGAGCTTTTCAGTAGCGTCCTCGCCGATCATCGCTTTGGTGGCGGCAGGGTCGCTCATATGCGAGAGGACACGCGCGACCCATTCGAGGAGGGAGGTGTCAGCGATGCAACCATAGGCCCGCGCCAAAGCGTGTAGTCTGGGGCTGCCGTTTTCTGCATCGCGCCGTTTAGCCGCGGCCATGGGAGCCTCTGATTGACCAAGTGGCACCAGCCACCATGCGAGATAGGCAAGATCGCGCAGGCGCGGGGCAGGACCCGCGAGGTCGAAATCAAAAACGCCTGCGACACTCCCATCAGCTGCAAAGGTCATATTGTAGGGGGCGAAATCGGAGTGGCCGATCACGAGGGCGTCGTCGGTCGCATCGGCGGAATAGGCCCAAGTCAGCTTGTCCAAGACCAAGGGCAAGCTCGCATCGTGGATACGTCGGAGGAATTGAGCAGCGGATGTGAGGGTCCTGTTGTTGCACCACATGTCTTTCGGTAACGTCGTCTCGCCCGCAACCCACGTTAGGATGCGTCGCCCTTGCGCATCGTATCCGCGCGTTCTTGGGACGCCTGCGACGCCCGCATATTCAAGGCGCTTCAGAAGGGCATTTGTTGCGATATCAAAAGGCGTGGCCGCTTTGCGGACCGTATCGCCGATGCGGACAATACTACTTGCGACATTGCCGCCTGACAGGGGGACTTCGTTCTCCATCGCGGCAGTCTGAGGCCTTGGCTGCACCTTGCCAACACAGAAACGCCCGCCTCGGTTTTCACCGAAGCGGGCGCCATGTTGGGTTTGGCCGTCTCAGCCGATGGCGGCAGCTTTGACGTCTGCGTCGATATAAGGGACGTATTTTTCAAAGTTGTCGCTGAACATGGCAACCAGCTTTTCGGCCTGCGCGTCATAGGCGGCTTTGTCGGCCCATGTATCGCGTGGGTTCAGCAGTTCCGCGTCGACGCCTTCACAAGTGACCGGCACTTCGAAACCGAAGTAGTCATCTTTGCGGAAGTGGTTTTCGACCAACGTGCCGTCCAAAGCGGCCGCAAGAAGCGCGCGGGTGGCCTTGATTGGCATACGCGATCCAGTGCCGTAGGCGCCGCCGGTCCAGCCGGTGTTCACCAGCCAGCAGGTCGCGCCGTGTGAGGCGATCTTTTCGCGCAGCAGGTTGCCGTAGACTTCTGGACGGCGCGGCATGAAAGGTGCGCCAAAGCAGGTCGAGAATGTCGGTTCTGGCTCTGTCACGCCCCGTTCGGTGCCTGCGACCTTGGACGTAAAGCCCGACAGGAAGTGATACATCGCCTGCGCGGGTGTGAGACGGCTGATCGGAGGCAGCACACCAAACGCATCACATGTCAGCATGATGATGTTCTTCGGGTGTCCGCCCAGTGCAGTATCCGACGCATTGCCGATGTAGTTCAGCGGGTAGGCGCACCGCATGTTCGCAGTCAGGCTGTCATCGTCGAAGTCGAGCTCTTTCGTTTCCGGATCGAACACCATGTTTTCGATCACCGTGTGCGGCTTTGAGCACGTCGCGTAGATATCCGGCTCTGCTTCGGGGTCGAGACCAATGGTCTTGGCGTAGCAGCCACCTTCGAAGTTAAACGTACCGCGGTCGGACCAGCCATGTTCGTCGTCGCCGATCAGGACGCGAGACGGGTCAGCGGACAATGTCGTTTTGCCCGTGCCGGAGAGACCGAAGAAAATGGCCGTATCAACTGGGTTGTTCAACGCGTGGTTGGCGGAGCAATGCATCGGCATGATGCCTTTTTCCGGCAGCAGGTAGTTCAGCAGCGTGAACACAGATTTCTTGTTCTCGCCCGCGTATTCTGTGCCGCCGATCAGGATCACCTTCGCGTCCATGTTCAGCGCAATCACCGTGTCAGACCGGCAGCCGTGCTTTTCAGGGTCGGCTTTGAACGACGGGCAGTTAATAATGGTGAAATCCGGCGTGAAGCCTTCGAGCTCTGCGCGGTCTGGGCGCCGCAGAAGGTGGCGAATGAAAAGGCCATGCCACGTCAGTTCTGTGATTACACGGACGTCGAGACGGTGCGCAGGGTCTGCGCCACCAAAAAGATCCTGCACATCGTACGAGCCACCCTTCATGTGGTCGAGCATGTCTGCGTAGAGCGCATCGAACTTGGCGGGGTCCATTGGTGGGTTGTTCTCCCACCAGATCGTGTCTTCAACCGATGGGGTGCGTACAACAAACTTGTCCTTTGGGGACCGGCCCGTGTGCTTGCCGGTTGAGACGAGAAACGTTCCGCCCCGACCTTCAACACCTTCGCCAGCCGCGATCGCTGCGGCCTGCAGCTCTGCCTCCGTCCGGTTGTAATAGACATAACCCAGCCCTGTGATGCCTTGGTCTTCAAGTTTCATCTTTGGGTTGACCGTACCTTGGTCCATGGGATCGCTCCTTTGGCGGTTCGTGCCACAATTGGCCACCTTTCTGTCATAGCAGTGCCCCACCCTCGGGCTACCCCCGTTGCGCTAACGTTAGCGCAACCAAGTGTTTGTTAGCGCAATCACGCCTCAGGGCACGTCTTCAATCGGTGGAGAATTCGCGGATTGTTAACGGGTTATGAGGCAAATAGGGCACGCAATCAGGGTCGATTCGCTCTGCTACCTTGATTCGTCCCACCAATCCGGCAAAAGCTGCCGGTCGAGGAACAGGTTAACAAAAACCAAAAAGACAGAGCAGTAAGGGGCACAACCCAATGTCAAAAATCGCCTTGGTCGATGATGATCGCAACATTCTCACCTCAGTCTCCATGACGCTGGAAGCGGAGGGTTTTGATGTTGAGACCTATAATGATGGCCAAACCGCCTTGGATGCTTTCAACAAGCGGATGCCAGATATGGCCGTTCTGGACATCAAAATGCCACGCATGGACGGAATGGATCTGTTGCAGCGCCTGCGTCAGAAAACATCCATGCCAGTTATTTTCCTGACATCCAAAGATGACGAAATCGACGAAGTTCTGGGCCTCCGGATGGGCGCCGACGACTACGTCAAGAAGCCGTTTTCGCAGCGCCTGTTGGTGGAGCGTATTCGCGCGTTGCTGCGTCGTCAGGATGCGATCTCCGGTGAAGAGATCGAAGAAACAGAAGACACCAAGATCATGGTGCGAGGTGATCTGACGATGGATCCCCTGCGTCATGCGGTGAAGTGGAAGGGAATGGATGTTTCCCTGACAGTGACCGAATTCCTGCTGTTGCAGGCCCTGGCACAGCGCCCGGGTTTCGTGAAATCCCGCGACCAGCTGATGGACGTGGCTTACGATGACCAAGTCTATGTGGACGACCGCACAATCGACAGCCACATCAAACGTTTGCGCAAAAAAATGCGCAACACCGATGATGAGTTTTCGGCGATCGAAACGCTTTATGGAATTGGATATCGGTACAACGAAGAGTAATCTGTCATCGCTATGACAGACACACCTCAGATCGACGTCAGAGACCTGGAGTCCGTGCGCAAGGCTGCGCGGGCTCCTGATCTTGTTCTGGGGGACGATTGGGTCGCACCGCAGGCCCTTGGCGAGAATGAAATGGCAGAGACGCGGCGCAAGCGCGGGCTATTGTCGCTACGGTCCTCTCCGATTGCGCGCAAGATTGTCACCTTCAATCTGATCGCACTGATGCTGCTGATCGCAGGCATCTTATATTTCAATCCTTCGCGCGATAACCTCGTGTTTCAAAGGATCACCGGCCTTGTGAAAGAGGCGGAGTTGATCACCAATGTGATTGAAGCGAACCTGCCGCGTGACGAACAGATTGACCTGAGCAGCAGCGACGGAATGCGCGCGCTTCAGGGGTTATCGGACATCACGCTACGCGACCGCATCCAAGTGCTTGTTTTTGATACCAAAGGAAATTTCGTCGGCACGGCCACTGGTAACGGGACTATGTCAGAGGTTGATGGGATCCAGGCGGTATCCGGCAGTACCACGATTATCGACAGCATTTCGCGCATGTTCGGGTGGGCAGCCACACGGACCGGGTCTGATGCGGCGGACGCGATCTCGAACCGCGAGTTGGTGGAGTCTGCGCGGGCCGCTGTTCCGCGTGCATTGGAGGGGCAGACCAAGGTCTACACGGTCGGCGGGTCGGGTGCGACAACCTACATGGTCGCAACGCCTGTTGATCGAAACGGAATGGTTGTGGGTGTTGCAGCGGTTGCGACGGCTGCTGGTGAGTTGGACCGTCTGATCGCGCAAGAGCGTGAGCAAGTGTTGCGGTTGTTTCTCGTCGGCATCGCGATCTCAGTGGGCTTAAGCCTCGTGTTGGCGTCAACGATCGCGAACCCGCTCGCCGATTTGGCCGCAGCGGCAGAATTGGGACGGGATAAGAACGCGCGCAAGATGTCCCCGACTAAGGTGCGGATCCCTGATCTGACGGCGCGCCCTGACGAGATCGGCCGGTTGTCCGGCGCCTTGCGGGGCATGGTCGCTGCGCTTTACGAACGTATTGAAGGCAATGAGCAATTCGCGGCTGACGTGGCGCACGAGATCAAGAACCCCTTGGCGTCGCTGCGGTCGGCTGTTGGAACGCTGCGGATTGCCAAGCGGGAAGATCACCGCGAGAAGATGCTCGATCTGATTGACCACGACATTCAACGGCTCGACCGATTGGTCACCGATATTTCCAGTGCTTCTCGCCTCGACAGTGAACTGGTGCGCGAGGAAGAGGAGCAGTTTGATCTGCTAAAAATGCTGGGCAACCTCAATGAGTTCCTCGGCAAGGAAGCGCGCGACAAGGGTATCGACTATATCACAGATCTTCCCGAAGATCCGATTGAAGTGGTTGGACTGGAAGGGCGGTTGGCGCAGGTTTTTGTCAACCTCATCACCAACGCGATCTCGTTCTGTGAGGATGGTGATGCGATCCGCGTTTGGGCCCGACGGCGCGAAAACAGAATCCTGGTCGTTGTCGAAGATACCGGGCCTGGCATCCCGAATGAGGCGCTGAGCAAGATTTTCCAGCGCTTCTATTCTGAGCGGCCTGAAACGCAGTTCGGCAACAACTCTGGTCTTGGTCTGGCGATTTCCAAGCAGATCATTGAAGCGCATGGCGGCGTGATCTGGGCAGAGAACATTCGCCCCACGGAGGTCGATGCAACGTCAGAGCCATTGGGCGCGCGTTTTGTCGTAGGCCTGCCGACCTGATCCGGTCGCACGATGACCCAACAGTCAGAAACCGTTCATGCCACTGCTGTCGCATTTGCTGGCAAAGGTTTGATGATTGTCGGGCCGTCCGGCAGCGGCAAATCGCGTCTCGCTTTGCAGATGATGGCGCATGGCGCGGCGCTGATTGCCGATGATCGGGTGATACTGACGCGCGAGGGCAATGAGGTGGTGATGCAGTGCCCGCCGACGATTGCTGGCTTGATTGAAGCACGCGGGATCGGTGTGTTGAACGCTCAGCCTTATGGCGAGGCGCCACTCGCTTGGGTTGTTGATCTGGCAAAGACTGAAACGAAGCGCAGCCCGGATCCCCGAAATGTGAGTTATCTGGGCTGTAATGTCCCCTTGCTTTGGCGCGTAGATACGCCACATTTTGCTGTAATGCTTCTGCATCTTCTTGCTCACGGACGCAGTACACGATGACTTTGGAATTGCCTTCTTCTGCAGCGCCGCAGCGCTTGCCGGTCGTTTTGGTGACGGGCCCATCCGGGGCCGGACGCTCGACCGCTGTGCGCGCACTTGAGGATCTTGGGTATGAAGTGATCGACAATTTGCCTTTGTCGATGCTGCCGCGATTGCTCGATGGACCGCAAAGCGGCCGCCCTCTCGCCCTCGGGGTCGATGTGCGCAACCGCGACTTTGGTCCAGAGTTACTTCTTGATATCTTTGACGATTTGGTCGCGCGGACGGATCTTGATGCGCAAATGCTTTACCTTGATGCATCTGAAGATGTGCTGGTGCGGCGGTACTCAGAAACGCGGCGGCGCCATCCTTTGTCGCCTGACGCATCGCCTGCGTCGGGAATCGCAAGCGAGTTGGCCATGATGCTGCCATTGCGAGAGAGGGCGGATGTCTTGCTGAATACATCAGGCCAGTCACCGCACGATCTGAAAGCGGAGATTGAGCGACTCTTTGGTGGGCGCAAAGGCGCAGTCATGGGCGTGACTGTTCAGTCTTTCTCGTACAAACGCGGTCTTCCGCGCGGATTGGACGTGGTTTTTGACTGCCGGTTCCTGCGCAACCCCCATTGGGACGCAACGTTACGACCGCGCGACGGCCGCGACCCGGGTGTGGTGGACTACGTCGCGCAGGACGACCGTTACGAGCCATTTTTTGAAAAAGTTCATGATTTGGTAATGTTTTTGCTGCCAGCATACAAAGAAGAGGGCAAATCCCACCTCGGCGTTGGCTTTGGGTGTACCGGCGGGCAACACCGATCTGTTGCCGTGACGGAAAGGCTGGCTTATGCCCTTGAAATGGGCGGATGGCCTGTATCTATACGTCACAGAGAACTTGATCGTCGGGACGGGCGATCACGCTCATCAAGCTCAGCAAACGCAAGGCACACCGCGTGATTGGAATAGTCATCGTTGCTCATGGTCGGCTCGCGGAAGAGTATCGCGCAGCAATGGAACATGTGGTTGGCCAGCAAGAGGCGGTGCGGACGATTGTGATTGGCGCAGAAGATGACCGCAGCGCAAAACAAGCCGAAATCTGTGATGCTGCGGACGCGGTCGATGATGGCAGCGGCGTCGTGGTTGTTGTGGATATGTTCGGCGGCTCCCCCTCGAACCTGTCGATCAAGGCGTGCAACCCTGCCAACCGCCGGATCATGTATGGCGCGAACCTGCCCATGTTGATCAAACTAGCTAAGTCGCGTCACCGGCCGGTGAAAGAGGCTGTTGAAGCATCATTGAAGGCCGCCCATAAATACATTGACAGTATGGCTGTCAACGCGAGTTAGGGCCCCTGATGCCGACCCAGACATTGCAAATTGAGAACATCAAAGGCCTACACGCGCGCGCCTCTGCCAAGTTTGCGGAAGTTGTTGAGGCGCATGAGGCGTCGGCGACCGTCAGCAAGGACGGTTTGGAGGCCGATGGCGATAGTATTATGGGGCTTTTGATGTTGGCAGCCGGAGTGGGAAGCTCTATTCAGGTTGAAACCTCTGGCGTGGATGCTGATGCCCTCATGGCTGCACTTGAAGCGCTTGTCGCAGACAAGTTTGGTGAAGGTGACTAGGCCTGCTAAGGACGCTGTGTTGACGGATGCTACGCACAAATCATTGACAGCGGATACCGAACCGGCGGCGGTGCGTCCCCATTACGACCGCAGTGCATTGTCCTATGCCGGTTCGTTCGACAGCAAGTTTCGGCGCGGGATCATTCGTACGATTGAATTACTCACCGGCAAGATTACCATTGGGCGGCTAGTCCGCAAGTTTGAAAAGCAAGGCATTCCGCGCGGGCAGGAGGTCTTTACCCGCATCCTGACCACGATGGGAATTGACCTGCTTACACCTCAGGAAGAGCTGGCGCATATTCCCAAAACCGGACCTGTGGTGCTAGTGGCGAACCATCCGCATGGTCTTGTGGATGGTGTGGTGTTGGCAGAGCTGATAGGACGCGTCCGGCCCGACTATCGCATCCTGACGCGGTCGCTACTGACGGGGCTGGATGAGGAAGCGACGAGCTTTATGATCCCGGTGCCATTTCCCCATCAAAGCGATGCGCAAGAAAAGATGGTTGAGATGCGGACCCGCGCAATGGAGCATCTGTCAAAGGGTGGTTTGGTTGCGCTTTTCCCGTCGGGGTCAGTGGCCTTTTCTGAAACGATGTTTGGGCCTGCCGTTGAGGCGCCGTGGAACCCATTTACGGCCAAGCTAATCCGCAAGTCAGGTGCGACTGTCGTGCCGATGTTTTTCGAGGGCAGCAACTCGCGGGCCTATCAGATCGCCAATCAGGTTTCGGCGACGCTCCGCCAGGGGTTGTTGATCCACGAAATTGCGCGCGCGGTGAACAAGCCAATGGCGCCTATTATTGGCAAACCGTTTGACCCAGATGAGGTCAATGAACGAATGAAAGATACCACCGCCTTTATGGCGTGGTTACGTGAAACGACGATGAACCTGTCGCGTTAGCGCGTCGGCACCGGCGTTTCGCCAGAATAATCATAGAAACCGCGCTTCGTTTTGCGGCCAAGCCATCCGGCTTCGACGTATTTAGTTAAAAGTGGGCACGGGCGATATTTCGTGTCGGCCAGGCCGTCGTGCAGCACGTTCATGATCGCGAGGCAGGTATCCAGACCAATGAAATCGGCCAGCTCAAGTGGCCCCATCGGGTGGTTCGCGCCGAGTTTCAAGGACGTGTCGATGGATTGGACAGAGCCCACGCCTTCATAAAGCGTATAGATCGCTTCATTGATCATCGGCATCAGGATGCGGTTTACGATGAAGGCGGGGAAATCTTCGGACGCGGTGGCGGTTTTGCCAAGACGCGCGACCACCTCTTGGCAGGCCTTGAAGGTCTCATCGTTGGTCGCAATGCCACGGATCAGCTCGACCAATTGCATGATCGGCACCGGATTCATGAAATGGAAGCCCATAAACCGCTCTGGCCGGTCAGTCCGTGCAGCAAGGCGCGTGATCGAAATTGACGAGGTGTTCGACGTCAGGATCGTGTTGGGTTTCAGGTGCGGGACGAGGTCTTCGAAGATCGCCGTCTTGATCGTTTCACGTTCTGTCGCCGCTTCAATAATCAGGTCGCTTTGGCCGAGGTCCGTCAAAGTTGTGGTCGTGCTGATGCGGCCCAGGGCCGCGGCTTTGTCATCGGCTGAGATCAAGTCGCGGCTAACCTGCCGTTCCATGTTCTTGTCGATGCGCTGCACAGCAGCTGTCAGTGCGTCGGCGTTGATGTCATTGACCTGCACATCATAGCCCGCCAGCGCAAAGACATGGGCAATGCCGTTGCCCATTTGACCTGCACCCACGATGCCAACACGTTCAATTGTCATAGCTGTTTCCTTCGCCACACCATGGGCACCTTATGCTGCGTGTGCAGGACGCTCAACCTCAACCCAGCGGTGGGTGAGAGATTTCGATTAAGTTCAAATTGTGCGTTTAGCCTTTTGAAAATGAATTTGTCGGACCCTGTCTGCGGTAGGTGGAAATTGAGGGGTGTGGGAACCATGAAGTATGACGTCCTTGACGGCGCAACGCTGTCGTATGAGCCATGTCGCTACGGCCTGTCGCGGATCTATTTCCGCGGGCCGAAAAGGGACCTGGGCTCACCGTATCTGGCCTTTGTCGGCGGTACGGAAACTTTTGGTAAATTTATACAGTCGCCCTTTCCGGCGCTGGTCGAGCAACAGTTGAAACGGCCGTGTGTGAATTTTGGCTGTGTGAATGGTGGTGTAGATGCCTTTGTGAATGACCCGACGCTGATGGGGGCCTGTCGTGATGCGGAACTGACGGTTGTGCAGATCATGGGGGCCAATAATCTATCGAACCGTTTCTTTTCCGTTCATCCGCGCCGGAATGATCGTTTTTTGCGGGCATCCTCTGTCCTGCAGGCGATCTATGGAGAGGTGGATTTTGCCGATTTCACATTCACGCGTCATATGCTCGGCGCGCTTTATGCGGCGTCGCCAGACCGTTTTGACATCGTTGTGACAGAGTTGCGGGCGGCATGGGTGGCGCGTATGCGCAATATGCTCGACCAAATCGGCAAGCGGGTTGTGTTGCTTTGGTTCTCGAAGGAGTCGCCATCGGACGTGGCTTGGCAAAAGCGCGTCAATCCGATTGGAGGTGATCCTTTGTTCATCACGAATGCGATGCTCACAGAACTGAGTGACAAGGTGATGGATATTGTTGTTGTGAACCCGTCGTCGCAGGCGCTGCATGACGGGACGGATGGCATGCGCTTTGCCCCGATGCAGGCGCGCGCCGCAGCTGATATTCTTGGCCCACGCGCGCATATTGAACTGGCAGAAGTGCTTGCACCAAAGCTGCAGGCTGCGCTTCAGTCCTTGGGGCGCATATGAAAAGGCCCGCCGGGTGAGGACGGGCCTTTCGGTGACTTTCGCGCGGTTTAGCCCAGCTTTGATGTCAGCTCTGGCACGGCTTCAAAAAGGTCGGCCACAAGACCATAGTCCGCGACCTGGAAGATCGGAGCTTCTTCGTCTTTGTTGATCGCAACGATGATCTTTGAGTCCTTCATGCCCGCCAAGTGCTGGATCGCGCCAGAGATACCGACGGCGACATAGAGGTCTGGTGCGACCACCTTGCCAGTCTGGCCCACCTGCCAGTCGTTCGGCGCGTAGCCAGAGTCGACGGCGGCACGGGATGCACCGACAGCTGCGTTCAGCTTGTCCGCAAGCCCTTCGATCAGTTTGAAGTCTTCTTCGGAACCAACACCGCGACCACCCGACACAACGACACCCGCAGATGTCAGTTCTGGACGGTCAGATGCCGCAACCTTGTCTTCGACCCACGAGGAAAGACCGGGGTTTGCTGCAGCGTCGATTTTTTCAACCGGAGCTGACCCGCCGTCGCCCGCAGCATCAAAGCCAGCGGTCCGGATGGTCATGACTTTGGTTGCGTCAGCAGACTTTACAGTCTGGATCGCGTTGCCCGCGTAGATCGGACGTTCAAAGGTTTCCGCATCAACGACGCCTGTCACTTCGGAGATCACCATCGCGTCGAGCAATGCGGCCACACGTGGCAGGATGTTCTTGGACGCGGCAGTCGAAGGGGCTGCGATATGCGAATACTGGCTTGCGAGACCCACGACTAGGTCGGCCACAGGCTCGGCCAGATCATGGCCATATGCTTCATCCGAGCAGCACAGGACTTTTGAGACACCGGCGAGTTTCGCCGCTTCCTCAGCCGCGCCCTCGCAGCCGGAAGAGGCGCAGAGGATTGTGACGTCGCCAAGGCCAGATACTGCAGACAAGGCCTTGCCAGTCGCGTCTGCGTTCAACTCGCCACCGTTTACTTCAGCAATCAGAAGAACAGCCATTACACAGCCCCCGCTTCTTTGAGTTTCTCGACCAGTTCATCGACAGAGCCGACCATGATGCCTGCCTTGCGGGCTTCTGGTTCGGTCGTGCTGACAACGCTCAGGCGTGGTGTGACGTCAACGCCGTAGTCAGCGGGTGTCTTTTCATCCAAAGGCTTTTTCTTCGCTTTCATGATGTTGGGCAGCGACGCGTATCGCGGCTCGTTCAAGCGCAGATCAACGGTGATGATCGTTGGCAGGTTGACTTTGATGGTTTGCAAGCCGCCGTCAACTTCGCGTGTCACGGTGGCGCTGTCGCCTTCAACGTCGACTTCGGATGCGAAAGTCGCCTGCGACCAACCGAGCAGGGCAGAGAGCATCTGACCTGTGGCGTTCATGTCGTTGTCGATCGCCTGCTTGCCGCAGATCACCAGCTGTGGAGCCTCTTCCTTGACAACAGCGGCGAGCAATTTGGCCACGGCGAGTGGTTCGATATCCGTATGCACGTCATCAGCCGCATTGATCAGGATCGCGCGGTCTGCACCCATCGCCAATGCAGTCCGCAGTGTTTCCTGAGACTGCTTCACGCCGATGGAGACGGCCACAACCTCTTCCACCTTGCCCGCTTCACGCAGACGGATCGCTTCTTCGACTGCGATCTCATCAAATGGGTTCATGGACATTTTGACATTGGCGAGGTCGACACCGCTGCCATCCGCTTTCACACGAACTTTCACGTTGTAGTCGATCACGCGTTTGACCGGTACGAGGACCTTCATCGCGGTGTTCTCCCTTCAGATTCGCGGCACACTTGCGCGCTTGACGCTGTGGTTAGCGCAGCGGACTTGCGGAAAACAGTGCAAAATCGACGCGCTTTGGCGCAACGACGCCGCGTTTTGTCTCAGAATACGTCACGTTTCTTCCGTAGAATGCGCGGGACTGTTCTTCACAATCGCATAGTCCACTTCCGAGACTTTGATCGCCCGCTGCACCGCGTGGAGCATGTCGCGCGTCTTTCGTGCTTTGTGGATGACATCGTCAAGTTCGGCAATGCGGATTGCAAGGAAGCGTTCGAAATCAAAGTTGGGTTCTGCGCCGTGTTCGACCGCTTCCAAAAGCGTGGCCAGATCGGCCACCGAAAGCCCCGCATCGCGCGCTTCGGTGATCATTTGAAGCCGTTCAACTGAATCGTCTGGATAGCGCCGATATGTGTTCGTCTCGGACGTTGAGGGCGCAGAGCGGATCAGCCCGTTCCGTTCGTAGAGACGGATAGTGTCGCGGCTGAGCCCCGACTTTTTCGAAAGTGCACCAATACGCATTGTGCTCCCAAAACCATTGACTCAACTCCATGGTTTTACCATGCTGCGACTCGTCTCACAAGATGCACATGCAAGAGGAGTAAAACCGATGGCTAAGGTGTGTCAGAGCTGCGGAATGCCGATGGACAAGGATCCCGCAGGCGGCGGAACAGAGGCTAACGGAAGTCGAAGCGGAACGTATTGCTCGCTATGCTACGATGCCGGCGCATTCAGGATGGATGGCATTTCGGCCCAGGAAATGCAGGATTTCTGCATCGATGCGCTACACAAGAAAGGAATGCCGCGCTTCATGGGCTGGGCCCTGACCCGCGGAATTCCTAAGCTTGATCGGTGGCGAGAGGCGTAGCGCGCGCCGAGGCGCCCGTTGGACAAACCCCTGGTTCCGCCTCTCGTTCTTCCTGTTGCCGGATATACATCTCCGCCGCTTTCAGCGGTTCGCGCTTCCCGTCGCCAGAGATAAATCTCTGCCGCTTTCAGCGGTTCGCGCCGGGAACCCACAAAACGTCGTCGGCGCCGTTGGAGTTGGCGATGCGGCCGGCTTGGAAGAACCAGTCGGACAGGCGGTTCAGGTATTTCACCGCTGCGGGGTTCACCGACTCCATTGTTGCCAGTTCCACAGTCAGGCGTTCGGCCCGGCGCGAAACTGTGCGGCATAAATGCAGATGCGCGGAAAGCGCAGAGCCGCCGGGCAGGATGAAGCTCTTGAGCGGCTGGACCTGTTTCGTCATCCCGTCAATTTCCGTCTCAAGCCGCGCAACTTGTGCGTCTGTGATGCGCAGCGGCGGGTACTCGGCCTCAGCGTCTTTTTCCATGTCAGGACGGCACAGATCAGCGCCCAGATCAAAGAGATCGTTCTGGATCATCGCAAGCTGCGCGTCCATGTCCCCAGTCGCGTGCAAACGTGCGAGACCCACGGTTGCATTGGCTTCATCCACCGTGCCGTAGGACGTCACGCGCATCGAGTGTTTGGCGACGCGGCTGCCGTTGCCGAGTGCGGTTTCGCCCGCGTCACCGGTTTTCGTGTAAATTTTATTCAGCGTAACCAAGCTATTGCCCCCCTTCGCGCCGTATCCAGACATATCCCAGGATCAACAGGACAGCGACAAACTGTGCCCCGATCCGCCAGCGCATGATCTTGTTTGCGTTTTTGCGATTGAACTCTCCGCCCTTGCCGAAACTGCCAACGCCGAGCAGCAAAATGCCCAGGACGATAAGGCAGGCCAGCACGACGATCCAGAATAGCGGGTCGTTGGCCATTGGGTATCCTTTGTTACTGCGCAGCGACTTAGCAGGGTGCCGCAGGAAGGAAAGGGTCAGATCTTGTGGATGACGCGATCAAGGGCGCGTGTTGTCAGAATCCGGCGCAAGAAACCCATCAGATGGGTTGGGGTGGTAATGTAATAGCGTGGTTTCGGGCGCGGGCTTGTGACGGCATGGATCAGCTTCTTTGTCACCGCATCCGCAGGCAGTTCAAACCGGTCGCGGCCATGATCTTCATAAAGCCGTTCGCGTAACGTGTCGTACTGGCGCTGGCGCGGGGAGCTTGCGACATCGATCCACTTTTCAAAATGCGGGATTGAATTTTCGCGGATTTTTGACGTGATCGGGCCGGGTTCGATCAAGATGCAGTGAATGCCAGTGCCTTCCATCTCAACCCGCATCACGTCGGTCAGACCCTCCATTGCATATTTGGTAGAGACGTAAGCGCCGCGGAACTTCAGGCCAATGAAACCGAGAATGGAGGAACAGTTGACGATGCGCCCGTGCCCTTGCTTGCGCATCGCCGGAATCACAGCCGTCGTCAGCTCATGCACGCCAAAAAGGTTCGTTTCGAAAATTGCTTGCAAAGCGCCGCGCGGCAGGTCCTCAACCGCACCGGGGCAGGCGTAGGCGCCGTTGTTGAAGACAGCATCAAGCGTGCCGCCGGTCGCTGCGAGGACTTCGGCGACGCCTGAGTGGATTGTATCAGAATTCTCATAATCGATCAGCGGGCTGTCAAAGCCTTCAGCTTTCAAACGTTCACAGTCTTCGGCTTTGCGACAGGACGCAAAGACCCGCCAGCCTTCGGCGCGCAAACCAAGAGCGGCATCGTACCCAATGCCGCTCGAACAACCTGTGATGAGGATCGATTTTTGTGTCATGGGGATGTTGTGCGGCCACGGGCGTGTGGACGCAACCCCGGATTAACCGTCAGTCAGCAGACGCTCTGCCATCCAGCCTTCCTGACCATTGCCCATTAACCGGATCCGCGCCCAGCCATCGGCGTCAACTTCAAGGACTTCGGCTTCAGTGCCGCGGGGCAGGGTGTCGAGCACGCGGAAGTCCGTGCTGGGACCGGAGCGCATGTTCACCCAATCGCCTGCGACAGCGCGAATATCATAAAGCGGCTCTGGTTCAGTTGCGACAGGTTCGGCCACCGGTTCTGCGGCGACGGGAGTAGGTGCCGGGGTGATTATCACCTGACCTGCAGGCAGCGGGCCGGTGTAGG
>JAHDEX010000029.1:43431-48471 GCA_020628545.1 Paracoccaceae bacterium
GGAGTAGGTGCCGGGGTGATTATCACCTGACCTGCAGGCAGCGGGCCGGTGTAGGACACCGTCTCAGCGACGAGAGGTGTTTCGTTGGTTACCTCGGGTTCCGAAACCGGCGCAGCGATCTGGATCAGCGAGGAAGTGTCGGCGCGTGCGACTTCCGGCTCAAAAATCGGCTGCTCTGCCGGTGCAAGTTCCGTCGAGGCAACCTCAATCGGAGCCTGCAATTCAGGCTCAAAATCAGCACCGCCCGACATCTCATAAAAGACAACGCCAAGCATCAAAAAGGTGAATACAATGAACTTACCCATGGCAACCCTGCAGAATCGTTTGATTTCCCCGTGATCGGTCTAACACATGAGGCAACAGATTTGCGGGGAAAATGTTCCAAAAAGACAACTCTGCGTTTCGCTTTACGGTCCTCAATTGCGCAGGTACACAACATCTATGAGCAGCGACAGCGACACCCCCGAAATCGACCCACAAATCGCCGAGGTGACGGAGCCGTTACGTCGCGCGCTGGGTGATCGATATCTCACATATGCGCTGTCGACGATCATGCATCGTGCGCTTCCAGACGCCCGAGACGGGCTGAAACCGGTCCATCGGCGAATCCTTTATGCGATGTCGCGGCTGCGGTTGAATGCTGGTGGGGGCTTCCTGAAGTCCGCCAAAATCAGTGGCGACACGATGGGTGATTTCCACCCGCACGGGGACGCAGCAATCTACGACGCGATGGCGCGTCTCGCGCAGGACTTTAACGTGCGCTACCCGCTCGTGGACGGGCAGGGGAACTTCGGCAATATCGACGGCGATAACCCGGCGGCCTCGCGCTATACCGAGGCGCGGATGACCGTCGCTGCCGAAGCGCTGCTTGAGGGGCTGAACGAGGACGCGGTTGATTTTCGCGCGAACTATGACGGGCGGCTGGAAGAGCCTGTGGTTCTGCCCGCAACATTCCCGAATCTATTGGCCAACGGCTCCTCGGGGATTGCAGTGGGCATGGCGACGAACATTCCCCCACATAACCTGCATGAGCTGATTGACGCTTGCCTGCATCTGATCAAAGCGCCGAACGCGCGGGATGAGACGCTGCTGGAATACATCCCCGGGCCGGACTTTCCGACCGGTGGGGTCATCGTTGAACCAAAAGAGAATATTGCAGAGGCTTATCGTACCGGGCGCGGGTCGTTCCGGCTACGCTCACAATGGGAAGTTGAAGATCTGGGGCGCGGCCAGTGGCAGATCATTGTCACCGAAATCCCTTATCAAGTGCAAAAGTCGAAACTGATCGAAAAGCTGGCTGAGGTCATTCAGACCAAGAAAGTGCCGCTACTAGCTGATGTGCGCGACGAAAGTGCGGAAGACATCCGGATCGTGCTCGAGCCGCGCGCGCGTACCGTTGACCCAGAGGTCATGATGGGGATGCTTTTCAAGAACTCCGACCTTGAGACGCGCTTTAGCCTCAACATGAACGTGCTGATCGACGGGCTGACGCCGAAGGTGTGTTCCGTCAAAGAGGTGCTGCGCGCCTTCCTTGATCACCGTCAGGACGTGTTGATCCGCCGGACGAAGTACCGGGTTGGCAAGATCGATACGCGGTTGGAGGTGCTTGACGGTTTCATTATCGCCTTCCTGCATTTGGACCGGGTGATCGACATCATTCGTTATGATGATAACCCGAAGGACGCCCTGCTGGCCGAAGACTGGGCGCTGGACCATGTGAAAGCGACTGGCGAAGACGACTATCAAACGCCTGTTGGCGTGGTGGATGATCCCGAGATTGCGCTGACTGAGGCGCAGGTTGAGGCCATCCTGAACATGCGGTTGCGATCCTTGCGGCGCCTGGAAGAGCTGGAACTCATCAACGAACGCGATGGCTTGCGCGATGAGCGTGATCAGTTGATTGACCTGTTGGGCAGCGAAGACAAGCGCTGGGCGAAGATCGCGGAACAGTTGCGCGAGACCCGCAAGCAGTTTGGTCGCGACAGTGAAGGTGGCGCGCGGCGGACGCAGTTTGCGGAAGCGGCGGAAGTGGTCGATGTGCCGCTTGAAGCGATGATCGAGAAAGAGCCGATCACCGTTGTCTGTTCGCAGATGGGCTGGGTCCGGGCGATGACCGGCCACATAGACCTGAACCGGGAACTAAAGTTCAAAGACGGCGATGGCCCGCGTTTCATCTTCCACGCAGAAACCACCGACCGTTTGCTGGTGTTTGGGGCGAACGGACGATTCTACACCGTCTCCGCTGCAAACCTGCCGGGTGGCCGTGGCATGGGTGAGCCGCTGCGATTGATGATCGACTTGCCAAATGACGTCGAAATTATCGATATCCTGATCCACAAGCCTGGAATGCGTCTGCTTGTGGCGTCGTCGGAAGGCAACGGGTTTGTCGTGCCTGAAGATGACGTTGTGGCGCAGACCCGTGCCGGGAAACAGGTCCTCAACGTGGGCAAGGCGCAAGCTATGGTCTGCCGTCGCGTGAACGGCGACAGCGTCGCGGCAGTAGGCGAGAACCGCAAGGTCCTTGTCTTCGCGCTCGATGAGCTGCCAGAGATGGGCCGCGGCAAGGGCGTCCGCCTGCAAAAGTACAAGGACGGCGGGTTGTCGGATGCGACGACATTTACGCTGGCTGATGGCCTCTCATGGCTGGACCCAGCGGGGCGGACTCGGACCGAATTGGAACTGGCCGAATGGACCGGCAAACGCGCGAGCGCCGGGCGCATGGCCCCACGTGGGTTCCCGCGGAACAACAAGTTTACCTGATGCGCCGTTAGACGTGCTGATCGATCAGGATGGCATTGCCGTCAGGGTCGAGCAGGGCGATGTGCGCAGGGCCGGAGCCTTCAGCATCGCATTCTGTGGTGAGCTCCACACCGCTGTCTTTAAGAGATTTCTGGATCGCGCGGACGTCGTCAAACGGATCGACGGGCTGCGCACTCTGATCCCAGCCCGGGTTAAAGGTAAGCGCGTTTCCGGGGATGACCCCGGAGAAAAGACCGATGACCGTGTCGCCGTTCTTCATCATGCAATAATTGTGTTCGGAACCGTCGTGAAACAATTCAAACCCAAGTTTCTTATAGAATTCCTGCGAAACCTTCAGGTCTTTGACATTCAAACTGATCGAAAATGCGCCGAGCTTCATAGGGTCACTCCTCTGGATGAATGGCCAAATAGTACACTGCGTGATGTCAGCCGCAAATGACAGTTTTCTTGCTTTTAAGGAAAGCCCGTTCGGCGGGGTGATGCGTGAGTGCGAGTGCCTGGTCGAAGGCCTTCGCCGCACTGATCAGATCGCCTTGTCGAGCCTTCAAATCGGCAAGCGCGGAATAGTAGGGCTGATAGCGGTCGATATGTCTGTCGTCGGCGACAGATTGCAACAGGGTCAAACCCTCTTCCACCGAAGTTGCATAAGATACTGCCATGGCTTGATTAATGCGGACAACGGCGGAGGGCTGGATTTGGTAGAGCAAGCCGTAAAGCCCGGCAATTTCCGCCCAATCTGTCTCATCCCACGTCCTCGCACGGGCATGGACGCCAGAAATTGCGGCTTGGAGTTGATAAGGGCCGATCATGCCTTTGGGCAGGGCTTGGCGCAAAAGCTTGTCGCCTTCGGCGATCTTGGCTTTGTCCCAACGGTCGCGGTTTTGGGCCTCAAGCGGGATCATCACACCGTTTGTTGAAAGCCGCGCGTGGCGGCGCGAGTCGTGCAATTGCATGAGAGCGAGGAGCCCGGCGACCTCAGGTTCTTCCGGCATCAGGCCATAGATGATGCGGCCGAGACGGATTGCTTCGTCATTCAGCGCAAGGTGCGCGTCGCCCGCGGTCGAGTAGCCCTGATTGAAGATGAGGTAGATCACCGAAAGAACGGCTTGCAGCCGCTCCGGGAGCATCGCTTTGTCGGGCACGATATATGGAATGCCAGCATCGCGGATCTTGCGTTTGGCGCGGACAAGCCGCTGGGCCATGGCGTCGGGCGTGTCGAGGAAGGCTGCCGCAATGTCGTCCGTAGAGAGCCCGCCCAAAGTGCGCAGGGTCAATGCGACGCGGGCCTTTTCCTCAATCGCGGGGTGGCAGCAAGTGAAGATCATCTCCAACCGCTGATCGGGAATTTGGTGCACATCGTGCGGTTCGACAGGTGTGTCGAGCAACACCTTCAATTCCGCCACTTTCGCCGCAAAACGCGCATCGCGGCGCAACTTATCAATCGCACGGCGCTTTGCGGTTGTGATCAACCAGGCATCGGGCGCGCGCGGCAAGCCGTCGCGCGCCCAGACATTCATCGCTTTGGTCACCGCGTCCTGCAAGCAATCCTCGGCCAACTGCAGGTCGCCCAGGGATTTCGTCAGCGCGGCAAGGATGCGCCCCCATTCTTCTCGCGCACAGCGTTCGATGGCCTGCGCGAGTGTATGGCGGGGCAACACAGGTCAGTTGTCCCAGATCACCACGGGGCGGACTTCGATCCGGCCATGGGCTGCAGTGGGAATCTTGGCGGCCTGCGCGATGGCATCATCGAGGTTCTCGCAGTCGAGCAGGTAGTAGCCGCCCAGTTGCTCCTTCGTTTCGGCGAAAGGACCATCGGTTGTGATGGTCTTGCCATCGCGGACCGCGACGGTCGTTGCGGTTGCAATCGGTTGAAGCGCGTCACCTGCGACCATCTTGTCTGCGGCGCGCATCTCGGCACCAAAGTCCTGATAGGCCTTGATAAACGGGCCAAATTCATCGCTTCCGGGCTGCGGGCCGGTGCCTTCGGCGGAATAAATCAAACACATATATTGCATGGTCTCTCTCCTGAAAGTTTACGCAGGCGATAGTGCCTTTGTACCATCCAGACGCATGGGTCGCATCGAAATCGACATGGTTATCAAAAAAAATCTGTCCGAGGCGGCCTGTGCAAACTGACGGGTTGATTTCTGACCCGTTTCCAAATACATCGCGCGCAATTCGGAACCGGGCCACTGACGGCCCCACTAATTCTAAGGGCTTTGGCTATGGCTAAGGAAAAGTTTGAACGCACGAAACCGCACGTCAACATTGGCACCATCG
>JAHDEX010000030.1 GCA_020628545.1 Paracoccaceae bacterium
GATGCAAGGCTACGAGGGCGAAGCCTGCGGGGAATGCGGCAACTACACGCTCGTCCGCAACGGCACTTGCATGAAGTGCAACACCTGCGGCGGGACGTCGGGGTGTAGCTAAAAGATTGAAGGTTGGAGGGAAGCGTTGCACCGCCTCCCTCCGGCTTGCTCCATGCCTCAACAGCGCGGGCATAGGGCGAAACCAAAGCGGTCCGAGGACCGATAGAGAAAGGAGTAAACGCAACCGCTTGGATGGATCAATGACGCGCTGCCATTCCCACAGGAAATACATGGGTTATCCCACGTATTATGTGGATAAGACGGAGAGCATCATGTCTCGAAAGTCAAATTCGGAAGTCACAAGCGCCAAGGCCGCATCTGCTGCAGCCAAGGTGCTTAGAAATCCGAAATCGTCAAAGGCTGCCAGAACGGCAGCAGCGTCGGCGCTGACACAGCGTCCTAACAAGCGGAAGTAGTCTTCCATGGAGGCAGCGAATGCTGCTTCCAGAACCAGACCCGGGGTGGGTGAGCTCACCCTTGGCGCGGATCGGGCCGCAGGCAACAAACCGAGCGGTACATAATTCGAGCCTGATTTTGCGAAACTTATGGGGCCCCTCACGGGGCCCCTTTTTTCGTTGCGGAAGAGTGTTACGCCCCCTCGGTCGGTGTCGCCACATCCTCGGTCCGGGGCGATGTCATCTTGGAGCTGTGCAGCAGCCCGCCAATGGCCGCGCCGATCAGTGGGGCCGCGATGAACAACCACAACTGCGCCAACGCCGTCCCACCTGCAAACAGCGCTGGCCCGATGGAGCGCGCCGGGTTGACGGATGTTCCGGTGACCGTAATGCCGACAAGGTGGATCATCGTCAGGGCAAGGCCAATCACAAGGCCCGCCATCATCGGGGAGCCGGTTTTGTCTTCGGTGACCCCCAGAATGACAACGATAAAGACCATCGTGGCGATCACTTCGAAAATGAAAGCCGCGATCATGTTGAACTCGCCGCCGTATCCTGCACCCCAACCGTTTTGGCCGAGGCCGTAAGTGGCGATGTCAAAGCCGCCGGCGCTGTTCTTCGCAATGGTAAAGATCGCAAAGGCCGCGATGATCGCGCCGATGGTCTGCGCAACACTGTACCTGACAAAGGTTGCCGCATCGATCCGACCGGCGACCATGGCACCGAGAGATACGGCAGGGTTGAGGTGGGCGCCCGATACCTGGCCAATGGAATAGGCCATGGCGACCACCGAAATCCCGAAGGCCAGACTGATGCCGGTGATTGAGATCGAGTCGGCGATCCCGATGCCGCCACCTGCGAGCACGGCTGATCCAACCCCAAAAAAGACGAGCACGTATGTGCCAAAGGCTTCTGCAATTTCTTTGCGCATGGAAATCTCCCTGTTTTTCCTGACGTCGCTTATGTCGCCAGCGGCAAGCATTGAAACGGGGAAGAATGGCCGTTTTGTCCCGCAAAGACCGCCAAGTCAGGATGGCCACCATTGTTGCCTGCCCTGTTCGCCGCTACCAAAAGAGGATTGGTTAAAGGAGGATCCCATGCGCTGTCATGAGGTAGATTATGAGATTTTCGGCGATGACATGCAGATCGTGGAGGTGGAACTTGACCCCCGCGAGAAGGTGATCGCCGAGGCCGGGGCCATGAACTACATGGAAGACGGCATCACGTTTGAGACGAAGATGGGTGACGGCACCACGCCCACAAGTGGCATGATGGGCGCGCTCATGAATGTCGGCAAACGGGTGCTGACGGGTGAGTCGATCTTTCTCACGCATTTCGAAAACAAAGGGCAGGGCAAGAAACGCGTTGCCTTTGCCGCCCCCTATCCGGGCAAGATTATCCCCGTGAACATGGCTGAAGTCGGTGAAGAACTGATCTGCCAGAAAGACGCCTTCCTCTGCGCGGCCTTCGGCACGAAATCTGACATCGCTTTTCAGCGAAAGCTTGGGGCCGGGTTCTTTGGTGGCGAAGGTTTCATCATGCAGCGCTTGCAAGGTGACGGTATGGCTTTCATCCATGTCGGCGGAACGGTGATCAAACGGCAATTGGCAGCCGGTGAAGTGCTGCGCGTAGATACCGGCTGTTTTGCGGCCTGTTCGTCGACGGTGGATTACAACATTGAAAAGGCCGGGAATTTGAAATCGATGGTCTTTGGTGGGGAAGGGATCTTTATCGCCACCTTGCATGGACCGGGCACGGTGTACTTGCAGTCTTTGCCGTTCTCGCGACTGGCCAACCGCGTCTTGCAGGCTGCCGGTGGTGGCAAAGGTGAAGGCTCCGTTCTAGGCGGCTTGGGCGATATGTTCGGAGATCGGTAGCCTGCTGCGCAGGCTTTGGGGGCGCTGCCCCCGCCTGCGGCTCCCCCGAGGTATTTCGCGCAAGAAGAAAGAGGTTCAGCGCGGAATATCGAAGTCCGGGTCCGCCAGATGGAAACCCGCAAAGTCGAAACCGGGAGACACCGTGCAACTGACGAGCGTGAAGTCCCCAGTCGTGCGCGCCGATTGCCAGTGCCCCGTCGGGACGATGAGCTGCGGATGTTGCCCCGCCAAAACGTCCGGTCCGAGGCTGTGGTCCATTGCCGGGCCCGTGTCAGTTTCCGCCGTCGAAAGGATCAGCGGCGCGCCTGCGTGGTAAAGCCAGATCTCGGTGGCATCGACGGTGTGCCAGTGGCTCCGCTCGCCAGCCTTGAGCAGGAAGTAGATACTGGTTCCCGTCGCCCGACCTGCATTGTCGGCCTTCCACGTCTGCCGGTAGTGACCTCCCTCCGGATGCGGAGAGAGGCCAAGTTTTGCGATGATGGCGTCTGCGCTCATCCCTTGAGGATGCTACGGCCCGCATAGGTTGCCGTTTCACCCAGCGACTCTTCAATGCGGATCAGCTGGTTGTATTTCGCCAAACGGTCAGAACGCGACAGCGAGCCGGTTTTGATCTGGCCGCAGTTGGTGGCCACGGCGAGGTCCGCGATGGTCGCGTCCTCTGTCTCACCGGACCGATGCGACATCACGTTGGTGAACTGCGCGCGGTGGGCCATGTCAACCGCTTGAAGAGTCTCCGTCAAGCTACCGATTTGATTGACTTTTACCAGCATGGAGTTGGCAGAGCCTCTGGCGATTCCTTCGGCCAGACGTTTCGGGTTAGTGACAAAAAGGTCGTCGCCCACAAGCTGAACCTTGTCGCCGATCTTGTCGGTCAGCATCTTCCAGCCGTCCCAGTCATCTTCGGACATACCGTCTTCGATCGAGATGATCGGGTAGTCGGCCACAAGGGCGGCGAGATAGTCAGCGTTTTCTGCGGACGTCAGCACTTTGCCTTCGCCCTTCATGTCGTATTTGCCGTCCTTGTAGTACTCGGTCGCGGCGCAATCGAGGGCGAGGTAGATGTCTTCGCCCGGCTTGTAGCCTGCCTTTTCAATCGACGTCATGATGAAGTCGAGCGCGACGCGGGTGCTTTCGAGATTTGGTGCAAAGCCACCTTCGTCGCCGATGCCGGTGTTGTGGCCTGCGGCCGACAGCTCTTTCTTCAGCGTGTGGAACACCTCAGAGCCCATGCGGACGGCTTCTTTGATATTCGCGGCCGAGACCGGCATGATCATGAATTCCTGAATGTCGATCGGGTTATCCGCGTGTTCGCCGCCGTTGATGATGTTCATCATCGGAACGGGCAGGGTGCGGGCAGAGGTGCCGCCGATGTAACGATAAAGCGGCTGCGTGGTGTATTCAGCAGCCGCCTTGGCGACGGCTAAGGAAACCCCGAGGATCGCATTTGCGCCCAAACGACCCTTGTTTGGTGTGCCATCGAGTTCGATCATCGCCATGTCGATGCCAACCTGTTCGGTGGCGTCCATCCCGACGATGTTTTCAGCAATCTCACCATTCACAGCGGCAACGGCTTCCAGCACGCCTTTGCCCATGTAACGGCTCTTGTCGCCATCGCGCTTTTCCACTGCTTCGTGTGCGCCGGTCGAAGCGCCAGAGGGCACTGCGGCGCGGCCCATGGTGCCGTCCTCAAGGATCACATCGACCTCCACGGTCGGGTTACCGCGGCTATCGAGGATTTCGCGGGCGTGGACGTCTATGATCGTGCTCATGGGCGGAGGCTCCTTTGGGAGGATTTAGCGTTAACAGCCGCTCTATAACGCGGCGTCACGGGGGATGGAAGCGCGGCGCAAGCGGGCCTCGCGCCAGAGGGTGTAAATACCGGACACCACGATGATCGTGGCCCCAATGAGTGTCCACAGGTCCGGGCGCTCTCCGAAGGCGATCATCCCGATGATCAGCGCGAAGACGAGGCGTGTATAGCGGAAGGGCGCGATGACGGACATTTCGCCGCTCCGGGTTGCGCCGACAATCGCATAATAGGCGCCGATACCGACAACCACTGCGAGGCCAAGACGGATCGTATCGGCTGTTGAGGGTGTGACCCAGCTATTGCCGGTCACGCCCAAGGCAAACAGGATTGCACCGCCGAGAATAGAGGTCGCAAAGGCGTAAAGGCTGATGACCCGGGATGAAATGCCCGGGGGCACCCGCCGGGTTGCCAGATCACGCGCTGCAAGGCCCAGAACGCCAAGGACGGCGAGGAGCGATTTCGGTTCGAACCCACTCAACCCGGGGCGGATGATCAAAAGGACGCCGATCAGACCAATCGAAATCGCCAGCCACCGTCGCCATCCAACCGCTTCTCCCAGAAAAAGCGCAGCACCGAGCGTGACGGCGAGTGGGGTCGCTTGCAGGATGGCAGAGGCCGTGGACAGGGGGGTGAGCGCAATTGCACTGACAAAACCAACGATTCCAACGATTTCCGCGGCATTGCGGATGATCATTGCCGGGTGCAGCAACTCTGGTCTCAGGATCTGGTCACCATACGCCTTGGCGATGGGCAAGAACACGAGGCACCCACCAAACCCCAGGATCATCACAACCTGACCAACGGGGAGCGATCCAGCCATTTGCTTGATCAGCATATCTTCGACGGCAAAGCCCAGCATGGCCAGAACCATCAATGCGGCTCCTCGGATGTTTTCCATGAGTGGGTGCCTTTCAGGCTGGAAGTTTCCCCGTAGGTTTCACTTGCGCGAAACAGAAGGTCAGGTTTTCCTGCCTTGTGATACGGGTCATTTCAAGTGACCCTACGTCTTATGTAACAAGTTTAGTCCTGAGGTGTGTAGGATGCGTTTTGTCTTTATGGTTTTTGGGTGGGCCGGGGTTACGGCTGTGGCAGGAAAGCTCGCAGCGGCGCCAGCAGCAACGATCTACGTGTCGGCGACTGGCGTGATGTAATGATTACGATTTGGTTTTGAGGGGAACACCGTAGAGTTCAAGACGGTGACCCATAAGGCGGTAGCCTAATTTCGCTGCGATCTTTTCCTGGAGCACCTCGATCTCTGGGTCGACGAACTCGATCACCTCCCCCGAGTTGACGTCGATCAGGTGGTCGTGGTGCTCTCTGTCGGCGGTTTCATAGCGGGCGCGGCCGTCGCCGAATTCGTGTTTTTCGAGAATGCCAGATTCTTCCAACAGTTTTACGGTCCGGTAGACGGTCGCGAGAGAGATATTGTCGTCTTGTTCTGCGGCACGCTTGTAAAGCTCTTCCACATCAGGGTGGTCGTCTGCATCTTCCAGAACGCCCGCAATTGTGCGGCGTTGATCTGTCATGCGTAGGCCCGAAGCCTCGCAACGTTGCAGGATCGTCTTTGTCATCGTGTCCCTGTTCTTACGGTGCAAATCGTCTAGCGGGTCTTTCCTCAGGATGCCAGCCGGAACAGAGCTAGAGCGTCAGGGTGCCGGCCATCGTTTGCACAGCGTTTCCGGCAACGTTGATGGGCATCGGGTCACCCGCAATTGCTTCTGTCAGAATGCGCGAGGGGCGTCCCATATCTTCGCCTTGGTGGATGGTTAACTGCAGCGGCGTGCCCGCGATCTGGCTCAGAAGCGCGTTCAGCGTTGCACAGGCGCTGCCCGTCGCTGGGTCTTCCGGGATGTTATCTAGTGGCGCGAACATGCGGGCGTGGATGACGGCCTTATCGCGCACATAAGGAAAGAGCGCGAAGTCGAGATCGCCGGGGTGTCTTTCCATTCCTTCCCGAAAAGCGTCGGTCGCGGTTTCGATGCGGCGCAGGTTCTCACGCTCCTTCAGTTCAACAAAGACCATCGGAAGACCGAGACTCGCCTGCGTTGGCAGGTGGACGTCCGTTTTGATCGTGTCTTCCGGCAAGCCAAGGCAGCGTGCGACAAGCTCAACCGCTGGCTGCGCGAGGATCGTGAGCGGCGCTGTGGTCTGAAACTGCGCTTGATTGCCTTCGGCTTCGCAATGGATAGGTCCTATGCCGAGTTCCAGCACCATCTGTTTTGGTGCGCCGCTGGCGGCGAGTGCGATGGCCGTACCGATCGTTGGATGTCCCGCGAAAGGGATTTCCATCGTTGGTGTGAAGATGCGCACGCGCGCTGTATGGGCCGGGTCGTTGGGCGGATAAACGAATGTTGTTTCTGAAAAGTTGAACTCGCGTGCAATTTTCTGCAACTGGCCTTCCGGAACTTTGGTCGCGTCTGGAATAACGGCGAGTTGGTTACCCCCAAAGGCGGTGTCGGTGAATACGTCGTATACAACAAAGTCAGTCATGCTGGCCCTTTCCGGTGTCGCCCAGCGGTAACATGCAGATACGAGTCAGGCCAGCGGTCGCGGCCTCCACCACGGGAGTGACAGCCACGTGCCCCCGAGTTCGACAGGTTTTGCACCACTTCCCAATTTGAAACGCGCGAGGCCGGGCGCATTTTGCGTGTCTAATAGCCCAAGGTCGATGGCCGCAACCCCTTCATCGGCCAGAACATCCATCGCAGTGCTGAGACACAAGTTATGTGCGCAGACCTCGCGCCCTTTCGCAGAGGTCCACCCGATATGGTAGGTTGCGGCGTTGCCATGGCGCAGGAAGATCATCGCCGCAATTGGAGTATCGCCATCGGATGCCGTCACCACTGTCGTCGCATCCTGGTTCATCACCGCATAGCTTTGCGTCAGTTCGGCAGGCAATGCGCGATACCCGCGGTCACTTTGCTGGGCGCTGTCGGCATCCAGGATCCATTTGTGATGGGACCGCAAGAAAGCGGAGACGTCGACTGTCATGCCCGCATATTCTGCACGACGCAGGGCATTTCGCCACTTGGCGGTCATCGCCGCCAGCCAATCACCGTAGGTACCCCGCAGGTCGACCAGCGCAGTGGTGGCGGGTGTCATGATCTGCCGATAGCCCGCCGCGCGCATCACCCGTGGAGGCACCATTTCATTGTTGATGATCTGGACGCCAGCACGATTGAGCGCCACGACACCTTCCCACATCAACATGGCCGACGGTCGCGCCTCCCAGACCGGCCCGCGGGACACAAGGCGAAGTGGTTTGCGGAAAGGCCAGATCTGTCGTTGCATGATCTGCGCTTGACCACCGTAGGGGAACGCAAGGACATCCATCGGTCGCCCCATCCCGGCAAGTGCCGCCGCAAATTGCGGGTGCTGCTGCAAGGGGGTGATAGAAGGTGCCAGACGAAATGAATCGCGATCATGTTTCATGCCGCCATTAAGAAGATGACAACCTAATTTTGCGTAAAGTCACCGTATGAGAAACCGTCATGTTTCTTGCGTTTGCGGGGTCCGTGCGGCACCCAGTCGACCAACTGTCCTGGCGGCAGCGTTATTGGCCACGGCTTTGTCAGTGCCTGCGGCCGGGGTCGCGTTGATCGTGGATCATTTGATCTGAGGCACCTAACGAAACCAGCGCCGCCAAAGCGCAGCGCCGGTTCGCTCGAGTTTAGCCAAGTTCGACCATCGCATGGCGCTTCTTGCCAGCGCTGAGTTTGATTGGCTGTGCGAGGGCCTCCGCATCGATCATCATGCCAGCGTTCGTCAAAGGCGCGTCGTTCAGCTTGGCGCCATTCTCGGCAATCAGGCGCTTCGCTTCTTTGCCAGACCCTGCAAGGCCAGCACGCACGATCAGCTGAACAATCGAAATGCCATAAGCGACATCATCCGCACCAAGCGTCAACGTTGGCAGATCACCACCAGCGCCACCTTTCTCAAACACCTCACGCGCGGTTGCCTCAGCAGTCTTTGCGGCCTCCGTTCCGTGCAAAAGCGTTGTCACCTCATTGGCGAGGATGATCTTCGCTTCATTGATCTCAGACCCTGCAAGCGCACCAAGGCGGTCGCATTCTTCAACCGGTAGCTCCGTGAAGATCTTCAGGAATTTGCCCGTATCGGCGTCGGTCGTGTTGCGCCAGAACTGCCAGAACTCATAGGGGCTCAGCATGTCGCCGTTCAACCAAACGGCACCGCCTTGGGACTTGCCCATCTTGCGCCCGTCAGACGTCGTCAATAACGGTGTCGTCAGTCCGTAGATCTCCTGATCCAGCACCCGGCGGGTCAGGTCGATTCCGTTGACGATATTGCCCCATTGATCAGAGCCGCCCATCTGCAACAGGCAGCCGTAGCGACGGTTCAACTCAAGAAAGTCGTAGGCCTGTAGGATCATGTAATTGAATTCGAGGAACGAAAGCGATTGCTCTCGGTCCAAACGCGATTTCACGCTCTCAAACGACAACATGCGATTGACTGAGAAATGCCGACCGATGTCCCGCAAAAACGACAGGTAGTTCAGATCGTCGAGCCACTCAGCGTTGTTGAGCATCAAAGCATCCGTGTCGCCGTCACCGTAGCTGAGGTACTTCGCAAAGACCTGCTTCATGCTCGCAATATTCGCATCAATCCCGGCTTCATCCAGCAAGGGACGCTCTTCGGAGCGGAACGACGGATCGCCCACTTTCGTGGTGCCGCCACCCATCAGGGTGATCGGCTTATGGCCGCACTTCTGCAGCCAGCGCAGGACCATGATGTTCATCAGATGGCCGACGTGCAGCGACTGTGCAGTTGCATCATAACCGATATAGGCTGGCACCACCCCGCGCGAGAAAGCATCATCCAGGCCTTGATAATCGGTGCAATCGGCAAGAAAGCCGCGCGCGATCATCGTGGCGATAAATTCGGACTTGGGGTGGTAGGTCATCTCTTGTTCCCGTGTGATGTGCAGGGCAGTCTATAGCGGGCGAGGCAGGCAAGGAACAAGGGTATGTTGAAGGACGGACCGCTCCGTGTGGTTGGAGCGATGTCAGGCACGTCGCTGGACGGCATTGATGCTGCCGAACTGATCACTGACGGCGTGTCAATTCAGGCATTTGGTGAGACCCGCTATCGTCCTTACACCGATGCGGAGCAGGCCAGTTTGCGAGGCGCGCTTGGGCAATGGCAGGACGCCGATCTGACAGAGGTCGCAGAACTGATCGAAACCGCGCACGCGCGTGTCCTGTCGAAATTTGATGCGCCGGATTTGTTTGGGTTCCATGGCCAGACTTTGGCCCATGATCCGGACGGGCGTGGCACGCATCAATGTGGCGATGGGGCTGTTCTGGCTGAGGTTCTTAAGGCGCCGGTGGTCTGGGATTTCCGTAGCAGCGACGTGGAACTGGGCGGGCAGGGTGCGCCGCTGGCCCCATTCTATCACTTCGCGCTTGCAAAGCATATCAGGGCCACCGAGCCGCTTGCGTTTCTCAACCTCGGTGGGGTTGGGAACCTCACATGGATCGACCCGCAACACGACCGACCGGAGGTGCCGGGCGCGCTGCTGGCGTTTGACACGGGGCCCGCGAATGCGCCGCTCAACGATCTGATCCAATCACGCTATGGCGCTGCCTTTGATCGCGATGGTGCGCTCGCCGCATCCGGCACGGTTGACGATGCCATTGTTTCTGACTTCCTGCAGCACCCTTACTTCTTCCGCATGCCGCCAAAATCGCTCGACCGGGATGCATTCAAGGCATTGTCCAAAGCGGTTGCCGATCTTCCCGACGCGGACGCCGCCGCGACCTTGTGTGCGGCGACGGCGATGAGCGTCGCTTTGAGTGTAGATCATTGCCCATCCGCCCCTCAGCGCGTGCTTGTGGCGGGTGGAGGACGCAAGAATCCGACGATGATGGCGATGATAGCAGCCGGCCTCGACTGTCCTGTCGCCCCGGTCGAGGACGTTGGCCTAGACGGCGACATGCTGGAAGCACAGGCCTTCGCCTACCTCGCCGTCCGGGTCGCGCGGGGTCTGCCGACGTCATGCCCGTCAACCACGGGTGTGCGTGCGGCTGTGTCGGGTGGGGTGATCTCGCGACCTCGTTAGTCCATTTTTCTTTTCGTCAATCAATAGTCGAGGTTGCTGATAATGGCCGCAAGCATTACGCGGTTAAATCGAATGGCTGCAACAAGAAGCAGCTTCTCTTTGTTGCGCGATGCATAAGGGTTTGTTTTGTTTGATTTACTTAAGTTCCCAACAAAGGTTGAGTGGGAGAATTACCTAGTTATTTCCGGACTGAAGACAAATAGTCGTTATGTTTTGTCTAGGTTGGTGTTAACCGCGTTAATATTTGGCGTTGTGTACGCCATCGTTCATTATGAGTTGGACTATATCGCGACGAGGCCCTTTCTGGCACTCTGGCCCCAAATGCTAATGGCCTATCCAATACTTTTCTACGTCCTCACAATGGTAGATGTACGAAAAGCAAATCAGAAAAAATAGTGGTGACAATGGGTCAGGTCCAGCGCACTTCGGCATGGACCTGACAGATCAACTAGGTGCGAGAAGGTCGAATAATTCCTGCCTTCCAGATAAACTCACACGGTAGGCAAACGGATATCAAACCGTTCTCGGATCGCCTGATCCACATCTGCAGGAAACGCTACCTGCGATGGTGCGGACAGGATTGCCTCTTTCTTCGCCACGGCGTTAGCGATCAAATCCGGTCGGTCATTTTCAACCCATTCCTTAGGCGACGTGCGATCAGCCAGCGCGGGATAAATATATTCCGTCTGCATCAAGCCCAGCGTCTGATCTGAGCCGAGGTAGTGCCCGGGTCCACCGACGCAAACCTCGTGCATCGTTGCGAGCCCCAAAGTCTCTTCGGTCACTTCGATGCCACGGACGCAGCGCAGCGCCTGTCCAATCAGATCATCCCCAAGGATCAGCGACTCATGACAGAAACCCAGCAAAGAGGCATGCATCCCTGCCGCCTCATACACCATGTTCAGCCCAGATAGTCCGGCCATCACATTTGAGCACATCTGCTCCCATCCCGCCTGCATGTCCGGCAACTTTGCGTCCGCAATGCCAGCGGCGGCACCCCCCGGTAGACCAAGATACCGATGCATCTGTGCACAGCCTGCCGTCAGAAGCGCTTGTTCGCCAGACCCACCCGACATTGCCCCGGTGCGCAAATCTGAAACAAACGGCCAGGTGCCGAAGATCGCAGGATACCCCGGCGAGATGCTGTTGACGTAGACAAGGCCCGCAAGACATTCAGCGACCGCTTGCACAATTGCACCGGCAATCGGCGCAGGCGCGGTCGCACCAGCCTGACCAGCGGACAAAAGAAGGACAGGCATGCCGCCTGCGATGCATTCTTCCATGACCTGACAGGATTCGGTCGCAAACTTCATCGGCGGTACGACGAAGCAGTTTGAGTTTGATACAAACGGCCGCGCGCGCCAGGCGCCTTCACCGCCCGCCATCATGTGCAGCATCTCGAGCGCGTCTTTCACGAAACCGGGTTCCGTGAAGGACACACCTACATGCTTGGTTGTGCCCGCGCAGCAGGCATAGATCGTGTTCAGATCCAGCAGCCGGTTGTCGGTGATATCGCGCGCCACCATCGGGCGCTGCAGGAAGTGCAGGTTGTCGAGCGTCTGCACGATCTTCGCGGCATCATGGAGGTCTTGAACCGTGCTGTCGCGATAGTTGCGCCCATCAACGTCCACCATATGGACTGCTGCGCCAGCCGTTCCGTAGTGAACCTTGGTGCCAGCAAGGTGCATGTCAAACCGCGGGTCGCGACCGCAGAGCGTGATTTCTTTGGCGGCGATGGCTTGCATGCTTTGCACCAAACCACGCGGAAAGCGCAGGCGCCCATCGTCACCGAGAATGGCGCCAGCACCTGTCATTGCGGCGATCCCGCTTTCAGGCGCGTCAACAAGTCCAATCTCTTCAAGCGCCGTCAATGCGGTCTCGTAAATCCGGTCCATGTCGGCTTGCGAAAGCGGCTGGTATAACCCGCCTTCCATGCCAGGACGCACCGGGCGTTTGTCTTCCGTGAGTGGTGCTGCGCGGAGTGCATGGCGTGCCGCGCGGCCGCCAGAGCGTGTGGGACGCGCAGAGCGGGCAGGGGGTGTTTGATCATTCATGTGAAGTTTTCCTAGATGTTGTGAACTGACGTTTGGTTTCAGTTCGCAACAGGACGCCCCCGAGCCGCACGCCCGCGCCGCGCCCCAATCGTGCGCAAAACGCTAAAATAGGCTGTGAGCTTTGCGATCATTGCGCCTCCATGCCCAAAATCATGGCATTCTGTGAACGAAGGTCTTGCACAAAACCGACATTGTGTCGTTTTTGGACCAGTTCCCGACGAGTTTTCTGGTGGGCGTTAAATGGCCTGCGGTTTCAAGCCATTCCGGCAAGAAAAAGCCGTGCAGCGCTGCACAGGTCACTGCGCCGTGAGAAGGGGTTCAAACCGCTGAACGAAACCCAATGTTGTGCGTTGAGACGAGCAAACACACGAAAGGAAGCTTCGATGAAACGCATTATGATCGCAGGTATGATTGCCGCGCCTCTGACGGCCGTCGCTGGTTATGCAACGGCCGGTGGCCTCGCTGAACCTGTTATCGCCCCTGCACCTGTACCAGTTGTTGCACCAGCCCCGGTCGCGACCGGACGCGATTGGACCGGCTTTTATGCTGGTGGTTCGCTCGGATTTGGCACGCTGGACGTGCCGGGTGTCGACGGAGACTTCGAAGGCCTGACCTTCGGTGGTCATGCCGGTTACAACTACGATCTTGGCAGCATTGTGCTTGGTGCAGAGCTTGAAGGCGCCTTGACCAATGACTTCACCAATGACGGCGCTGATCTTGAGCTTGATCAGGTGCTGCGCGCGAAAGTCCGTGCAGGCTACGATGCTGGCGCTTACTTGCCATACGTTGCCGCCGGTTGGGCGCAAGCCACCGTCGGCACTGGTGGCGATGATCTTGAAGACACAGGGTATTTCTACGGTGTCGGTCTGGATTACGCATTGAGCGATGCGATCACTGTCGGTGGCGAAGTTCTACGCCACGAGTTTGAAGACTTCGACGGTGCAGGTGATGTCACGGCTGATACATTCGGCCTGCGCGTGTCCTACAACTTCTGATCCCGATTACGAGGCGGCCCGTGCTTGCGGGCCGTCTCGTCGTTATTGACTGCCTTTCTCCATCAAAGCGTCAACGACGTCGCCGCGGATTCCTTGCGTAAGCATGGTCGCGCGACCTTCCTGAAACATCTCAACTGCCGCATCGTGCATCGCGCGCTGTGCAACGCGTGCAAGGCTCGACCCGAGTGAAATTCGCGCTGCCCCCATTTTTGCCAGCTCATCGCGCGAAATTTCCGCGTGTTTCCCCGCCCAGAGGATATTCACGGGTTTGTCGACGCTTTGAATGATCCGGGTCATGTCCTCAAGCGACCGTGGCAAAGGTGCATAAAGGCAATCAGCACCGGCCTGAGCGTAAGCCTGCAAGCGCCGGATGGCTTCATCGCAATCGTAGTTCCGCAGCATGATCCCGTCGGCGCGCGCGGTCAAAACGAAGTCTTTGCTCAATCCCCGTGCAGCACTGGCGGCGGCGGCAATACGTGAGACTGACAGTTCAAAGTCATAAGATGTGCCGCTTGGGAATGCGGTGTCTTCAATGCATATCCCCGCAAGCCCAACTTCCGCTGAAAGGCGGACCGTCTCTGCGCAGGTCTCTGGATCATCGCCAAAGCCATTCTCAAAGTCGCCCTGCACGGGAAGACGGGTGGCGGCGACAATCTCTTCCGCATGGGCCAGCGCTTCGTCCCGCGTGACCGTCCCACCGTCGCCACGCCCCATAATGTATGCATGCGCCGCAGAGGACGTGGCCAAAGCTTGCGCCCCAAGCCCCGCCAACATTCTGGCCGTTCCAGTGTCCCAAACATTTGCAAGAATAAACGGTGTGCCTGGTTGATGCAGGGCCCGGAAAGTGGCGCCGATATCTGTCATGCTGTGTCCTTTCGCGCATATGATTTTTCGAGGGAAATCAGACGATCCTTTCGCCACAAGCCGCCGCCGTACCCGGTCAGCGCACCATCAGCGCCGATCACGCGATGGCACGGGATCAGTATCGCAATCTGATTGGCCCCGTTCGCCCTTGCGACGGCGCGCGTGGCGCCCGGTCGCCCCAATTCTCGTGCAATGTCGCCGTATGTTCTGGTCTGCCCCGCCGGAATGAACCGGAGAATGCGCCAGACGGATTGCGTGAAAGGACTGCCGTGCAGCGTCAAAGGCACGTCGAAGACCTCTCGGGCACCCGACAGAAAGTGACCCAATTGCTCTTCAACTGCATCGTGAATGCGAAATTTTCCAAGGCTGATGGGATGAGACTTATGCAGCTTGCGCAATTCTGTCGACAGCGCCTTGCGGTCTGCAAACTCAAGTAAATGGAGGCTGTGCTGATCCGCGACGGCAACCATCGGACCAAGCTCAGTTTGAAACCAATGCGCGCGCAAAAGGCTTGCGGTCGGCAAGTCACGCAGAGAGAGGCCAAGCCACCGCCCAAAGGACCGGCGAAACGCAGACGGACTTTCAAATCCAGCAGCAACCTGCGCATCGATGACCCGTCCTCCGTCCTGTAAAGTGGTGAAACCCTGGGCGAGCCGTCTTTGTCGCGCGATATCAAGGAACGTCATCCCAAGCGTACGCCTGAACGCGCGTCGGACCGTGGACGGGTCCAACCCTTGGGCAACGATATCACTCTCCGACCACCGTCGCTCGGGCTCCTTCTCCAGCGCTGCCAAGAGCGTCTTCACCACCGGATCCGCGCCACCTTGACGCGGGTTGCACCGTTTACACGGGCGATATCCGGCAGCCAAACAGGCCGCAGGCGTGTCAAACCATCGGCAATTCGCGCGATTGGGTTTCTTGGCAGGGCAGGTTGGGCGACAAAAGACACCGGTTGTCGTCACGCCAACCCACGCCAGCCCATCGAACTGCGCATCTCGTGCCAGCAGCGCGGTGTAGAGCGTTTCTTCAGAGGGTAGTTCAAACAACATGCCATCAGCTTATGCGATTCCCGATCTGGGGGATGTCGAATTTCGGGCATGGCTTTCACAATTCTGTCGGGTTCTCATCCGCATTGCTGCCGCAGTGTGATGCGACCTTACGTCAGCTGCCAAGGAATATTTTGATGATTGATATGACTCCACCCGACCACATGCCGCGCCCGATCATGCGAACGATTGCTGATTACATTATGGCGTCTGTGCTGGCTTTTGCTGCATTTCTCGCGCTCTACAACGGGATGGGCGCCATCTCCAAAATGATCTTTGGTGCACCCACCACCCATCATGCGACGACACTTTATTTGGCCATCGCGGGCGTGAGTGTCGCATTTGCCGATCCGCTTGGCCTTTTCCAGCGGCGCGAAGGGTGGCAGGCTCATTTGCGCGGCGCTGTCGTGACCTGGGGCCTCGGCTTCGCGCTTCTCCTTGGCTATTTCGCGGTCTGGGGTATCTAGGTCAGCGATTGCGCAAAGCTGACAATGCGGGACAAAGCGTCGGCGTAGACGTCGTCTGCCGCCGTCATGGCAATGCGGATGTGTCCCGCCGCAGCCTGTCCAAAGCTTTCACCCGGCATGACGGCGATATGCTCCGCGTCCAGCAGCGCGTTGCCAAATTCCTCACCTGACATACCCGTCGCGCGGATATCCAACATCACGTACATGGCACCGTCCGGGTGCACCGGGCGCAGCACATTCTGTTTGCCAAGCGCCTTAAGCGTCAGCTCTCGGCGCCGCTTGAAAGGTGCGGCGACCTTTGCCTCAAGCGCGGAACCGGCCTGGAGCGCAAAAAGGGCCGCTTCCTGGATGTATCCCGGGACGCCGTAGGTTGTGTTGGTCGCAAGATCACCCAGATGGGCAATCATATCTTCCGGTCCGCAGACCCAACCGATCCGGCTGCCTGTCATCGCATGACTTTTGGAGAGTGACCCGATGACAAGCGTCCGTGACGCCATCTCTGGCAAGGCGCGGGGTGAGACATGCGTGCCATCCCAGACCTGTGTGTCATAGACTTCATCCGAAATGAGCCACAGGTCATGGTCGCCGCAAACCTGTGCAATTCCGCCAAGCGTGTCCGCGCCATAAAGAACGCCCGTAGGATTGTTGGGCGTATTGATCAGCAGCGATGCCGCCCCCTCAGCCGCAGCATTCAGATCGGCGACCGTTGGGCGAAATCCGTTCTCGGGTCGCGCCGTCACGGGCCGCGGCAGGCCGCCCACACCGCGGATCGTTCCGGGGTATGTCGCGTAATAGGGGTCGATAAAAAGCGCCCCATCGCCCGGGTTCAATGCTGCCAGATGCGTCGCATAGAGCCCAGCCTGACCGCCTGGTTGGATCATGATGTTGCCGCGTGTCGTCGGCACCCCGGTGCGCGCCGCAATCCGGTCGGCCACGGCATCCCGCAACTGCGGCAATCCCATAATCGGCGCGTAGCCTGTCCGGCCCTTCAGGGCCGCCGCATGCATGGCCTCCAGAATGGACGGATCGGTGGGAATGTCGTGTTCGCCTTGGGTCAGCTCCACCACCGGCGTGCCCGCCGCGATCATCTCGCGAGAGCGCTCAAACAGCGCCCAACCGTCCGCGCCACCACCGTTAATGTTTCTCAGTCTGTCAGATACTTGCATAGCGGCCACGCAAGCCTGAGCCGGCCCGTGAAGTCAAGAGACCGTTCGCGTCAGGTTGCGGGGGCCAGTGCCTTCCGCTGCTTTTGCGTCGTCCGGGTTGTAAAGCTGACAGGCTTTCAGGCTCAGACAGCCACAGCCGATACAGCCATCCAGCTTTTCGCCCAGCTCTTCCAGCGCCGCGATCCGGGCCGCAATGTCACGCCGAAACCCTTTGGCGATCCGGGACCAGTCCGCCTTCGTGGGCGCTTTATGCGCGGGCAGGGGGGCGAGGTGTGCGGCGATATCGGCAAGCGGAAAACCCAGCCGTTGTGCCGCCATCACAAACGACAACCGGCGCAAATCATGCCGCCCGTAGCGCCGGTGCCCACCGGCGTTACGGACCGGATGCACGATCCCGTGCGTCTCATAGAACCGGATGGCCGACACGGCGAGCCCGGTGCGGTCAGCCAGATCACCGATCGTTAGTCCTTGGCTTGATTTCACGGCCATAAAGAAAATCCTTGATCTCAAGTTAACTTGAGAAATGAGAAAGGAGATACCAAAAAGAATCAAGAGGATAATCAGATGCGTATTCCCAAAACGATCCGCTATTGCGCCCCATCGGATGTAATCAAGCTGCTGGAACAGGATGGCCTTGGCTGGGGTCACGACCTGCAATGCGGAACCTTTACCGCTGAAACCGAACCCAAAAAGAAGGAGGTCAAGTGATGGCTGAACTGGAACATCTGAACGTCACTGTCGCTGACCCGCGCGCCACTGCCAGACTGCTTGGCGACCTTTTCGGCTGGAAAGTGCGTTGGGAGGGTGCGGCGATGGATGGCGCAGGCTACACCGTGCATGTGGGCACCGACAAAAGCTATCTCGCGCTCTATTCCGGCAGCAACGGGACACCGTCGCCTGCAATTGAAAATACCTACACACGGGTTGCCGGGCTGAACCACATCGGGATCGTTGTGGACGATCTCAAAGCGGCAGAGGCGAAAGTGAAAGCTGCAGGTCTGACGCCCGGAGAACATTACGACTACGAACCCGGTGAGCGGTTTTACTTCGATACCCCCGATGGTGTTGAAATCGAAGTAATGAGCTATGCCTGACCGGTGCGCGACCGCCCAAAGGTCGCGCAGCCCCAATTTTCATTTCGCAAACCAACTCAACGAAAACTTGTCTCAAATCGAAATTAACAGCTGTTAACTCGTACTTGGTCACCCCACGACGATGGCGCCGCGTGTCTTCTTCGGCAGGGCTTTGAAGATGATGTCGTAAGAGGTCGCGATCCGATGCGCGGCCTCTTCCGCGTCAACATCAAAACTGACCAGCACCCAAGACTTGTGAAAGTAGGGGGCCTTCGTGGCGGCCCCCGCATCAATCAGCATCTGCGCGGTCTCAACACTATCGGTTTTTGTACAAAACCCGTCGATCCGGTCGCCAAAGCAGACAAACATTTTGCCGCCCACTTTCCAGCTATCAAGCTCGACCGTTGGATCGGAGAGCGTCGCGCCTGCATGCTGCGCACAAAGGTCATTGATCTTGTCGCGTGTCATCGCAGCCTCTCATTCTGATTTGAGAAAACCCTAGACGGATGCAAGCGCCGCTGCTACCCAAAGCCCATGACCAAGAGCATCTGCATCATTTGTTGCATTATTCCCTGCTGACATCCGTCGCGGGCCGCTCTTTCTCGTTTCATCTGATCCTTGAAGTCGCTAAGCCCGCAGGCGCCACCCGCTTGTCCTGAAGGCATGAGACATGACGATCAAACTCCACAACACCGCGACCCGCAAAAAGGAGGTTTTTGAACCTCTCGATGACAAGAACGTCCGGATGTATGTCTGCGGCCCGACGGTTTACGACCGCGCGCACCTCGGCAATGCGCGGCCGGTGGTGGTGTTTGACGTGCTCTACCGCCTGCTACGGCACACCTATGGCGCGGAGCACGTCACCTACGTGCGCAACTTCACCGATGTTGATGACAAGATCAACGCGACTGCCTTGGCGCGGCAAGAGGCGGGCGCTGCGGGTACGCTCGAAGAGCTTGTGCGCGAACGGTCCAACGAAACCATTGACTGGTATCATGCTGACATGGACGCTTTGGGCGCGCTGAGGCCCAACGAGGCGCCTCGCGCGACGGACTACATCGCTCAAATGGTCGCGATGATCAAAGACTTGATCGCGAAGGACTTTGCCTATGCGAAAGAGGGCCATGTTCTCTTCCGCGTGAGGGCCTCTAAGGACTACGGCAAACTCTCGGGTCGGTCTGTCGATGACATGATCGCGGGCGCACGGGTCGAAGTGGCTCCGTTCAAAGAAGACCCGATGGATTTTGTCCTTTGGAAACCATCTGATGACGGCTTGCCCGGATGGGACAGCCCCTGGGGCCGCGGGCGGCCAGGCTGGCACATCGAATGCTCGGCCATGGCGGCTGACTTATTGGGTGAGAGTTTCGACATCCACGGCGGCGGCAATGACCTGCAATTCCCGCACCACGAGAACGAGATCGCGCAATCCAAATGTGCAGGCCACGGCTTTGCGCGCTATTGGCTGCACAATGAGATGCTGCAGGTCGAGGGGAAGAAGATGTCCAAGTCACTGGGCAACTTCTTCACCGTGCGCGACCTGTTGGATCAGGGCGTGCCGGGCGAGGTGATCCGGTTTGTGATGCTCTCGACGCACTATCGGAAGCCGATGGATTGGACGGAGAAGAAGCGGGTGGAGGCGGAGAAGACACTTTGGAAGTGGAAGGAACTAACCGCCGGGGCGGAGAGATTGCGACGTCCTCACCTTGAGGTCGTCGAAGCGCTGTCGGATGATTTGAATACGACCCTAGCCATTTCGATCCTGCACGAGAAGGCGCGTGAAGCCAAAACTGCCGAAGACAAATCTCGGTTCTTGGCGACATTGGAAATGCTCGGTTTAGGCGAAAAATGGAGAGATGGCGTAAGCGTTGCGGTTGAAAATGCATTTGCTTTGGTCACGTTGAAAGAACGCTTTTTGGCGATTAGAGAGACGGCAAGATCGACCAAGGATTTTTCAGAGGTCGATGAGGTGAAAGAGAAACTCGACGCCGCAGGAGTCGAAGTTCGTATGTCAAAAGAAGGTGTCGATCTCATACCCAAACCTAATTTCGATCCCACCAAACTCGAGGGCCTCCTATGACCCGCGAGCGCCTCTACCTCTTTGACACCACCCTCCGCGACGGCCAGCAGACCCAAGGTGTCCAGTTCTCCACTGCAGAAAAGCAGCAGATCGCGCGGATGCTCGACGACCTCGGCATCGACTACATCGAGGGTGGCTGGCCAGGGGCAAACCCGACGGATAGTGAGTTCTTTGACGCTGCCCCCAACACCCGCGCCACGATGACCGCCTTTGGCATGACCAAACGCTCCGGTCGGTCCGCCGAAAACGACGACGTACTGGCGGCGGTTCTCAACGCGAAGACCCCGGCCGTCTGCCTCGTCGGGAAATCCAGCCGCTTTCAGGTCGAAAACGCGCTCGGCATCCCGCTTGAAGAAAACCTCGACAACCTGTCCGCCAGTTTCGCTCACATCAAAGCGCAGGGACGCGAAGCTCTTTTCGACGCGGAACATTTCTTTGACGGTTACAAGGCCGACCCGGACTATGCTTTGAAAGCTGTCCATGCAGCTTACGACGCTGGCGCGCGCTGGATTGTCCTGTGCGACACGAATGGCGGGACGTTGCCGGATGAGATCAGTCGGATCGTCAAAGAGGTGATTGCAAGCGGTATTCCCGGCGCAAACCTCGGCATCCACACACATAACGACACCGAACAGGCGGTGGCCGGATCGCTGGCTGCTGTACTGGCCGGTGCACGTCAGATCCAAGGCACACTCAACGGTTTGGGTGAACGCTGCGGCAATGCCAACCTGACATCACTGATCCCCACACTCTTGCTTAAAGACCCCTTCGCGAGCCAATTTGAAACGGGGGTCACGCTGGACGCGCTCGAGGGGTTGCGGATTGTCAGTCGGACGTTGGACGACATTCTCAACCGTGTTCCGTCAAAACAGGCGGCTTACGTTGGGTCGTCCGCTTTCGCGCACAAGGCCGGTCTGCATGCCAGTGCGATCCTGAAAGACCCAACGACCTATGAGCACATCGACCCGGCGGCGGTGGGCAACAGTCGGATCGTGCCCATGTCCAATCAGGCGGGCCAGTCCAACCTGCGCAAGCGGTTGTTTGAAGCAGGGTTAGAGGTCGCAAAAGATAACCCGGCCTTGCCCCGGATCCTTGAAGTGGTGAAGGCCCGCGAAGCAGAGGGCTACTCCTACGACACCGCGCAGGCGAGTTTTGAACTTCTCGCGCGGCGGGAGCTTGGCCTCTTGCCGCAGTTCTTCGAGGTGAAACGCTATCGTGTCACCGTCGAGCGGCGTATGAACAAATACGGCAATATGATCAGCTTGTCAGAGGCCGTTGTGGTGGTGAAGATCGACGGGCAGAAGGTGCTGAACGTCTCGGACAGTATCGGCCCTGATGGGTCCGATCAGGGTCCGGTGAACGCACTGAACAAGGCCCTGTCGAAAGACCTCGGCCCGTATCAGGCGCATATTGATGAGATGAAGCTCGTGGACTTCAAGGTGCGCATCACCAATGGCGGCACCGATGCTGTCACACGGGTCATCATCGACACAGAAGACGCGCAGGGCCGGGTGTGGTCTACAGTTGGTGTCTCCGCCAACATCGTCGACGCGTCGTTTGAAGCGCTTTTGGACGCGATCAACTGGAAACTGGTGCGCGACGCTGCATCTGTTTGATATGAGTTGTTTTGGCCAGATGAAGGACCGCCCGTGAGCATCAATGCCTGTGCCGCTTTGGTCGAAGCGGGGGATCCTGACCGGTTTCTGGCTGCGATGGCCGCACCACCTGAGATGCGTGGCCGGTTGTTTGTGCTCTATGCGCTCAACCTTGAAATCGCCAAGGCACCCTTTGTGACGCAGGAACCGATGATTGCAGAAATGCGGTTACAGTTCTGGCGCGACGTGGTCGCAGATGCCGCCGCTGGCAAACCGGTGCGCGCGCATGAAGTGGCCGCACCCTTGGCTGACCTGATGCGCGAAAAGGCCCTCGACCCAGAGCTGCTGGATCAGATGATCTCAGCCCGTCGGTTTGACATATACCCCAATGACCGGGGGCAGAGCGGGCTTGATCTGGATACGTTTCTCCGCCGCACCGGTGGCCACCTGATGGTTCTCTCTGCGCGCGCCTGTGGGATGCCGGGTGCCCAGCGTGATGCCGCGTCAGACGTCGGGACGGCGATGGGAACGGCGCTCTGGATGCAGGCGTTGCCGGAATTGTTGGCGCACGGGCGCGTTGAGGCAGGGGATCTCGATAGCGATGCGCTTGTTAGGCGCGCGCAGTCGGCGCTGTCGCTCCTGCGCCAACATCGCGCTCAAGACTTTGGTGCTGGCGTACATGCCCTGCGTGCGGCGTGGCTCACCGAACCGATCTTGCGAACAGTCGTCCGCGATCCGCGCCGCGCGGTTGATGGCGCATTGGATGTGTCCGAATTCCGCAGGCGCGGTGGCCTGCTCTGGCGGTCGCTACTCGGCCGGTGGTGACACCAGCGCGCCGCGCTTTGTCAAACGGGTCAGCCAGACAAGAGACACACCCGCCAGCAAAAGAAACGGCACCATCGCGATATTGACGGCAGACCAGCCTTCAACGGGTGAGCCGCCAGCGCAGTTCATCAATCCGCCCGAGGCGAGCGAGGCAAAGGTGACGCAACCAAAGACCAGTAGGTCATTCATGCCTTGGGCCACGCCACGTTCGTTTGGCGCATGTGCCGAAGACAGCATCGTTGTTGCCCCGATGAAGCCGAAGTTCCAGCCAAGTCCCAGCAAAACCAGCCCGGCGTAAAAGCTCCAAAGCCCAGGTTCTCCGCCACCGATCCCGATTCCTGCAAGCGCGGACCCGCCAGCGGCGGCAAGTGTGATCAATCCCGTTCCGATAATCCGCTCGACGCCAAAGCGTGCAATCAGATGGCCGGTGAAAAATGAGGGGGCGAACATCGCGAGGACATGGGCGGAGACGATATTATTGGCATCGGTGCTCGTGAACCCACATCCGACCACGGCCAAAGGTGTCGATGTCATCACGAGGTTCATCAGCGCATAGCTGACCATCCCGCAAATGATGGCCACACGGATACGAGGATCGCGAAGAAGCTCTTTGCGAGAGCGCCCGGCGGGTGCCGCTTCGACGGCCTCTTTCTTGCTGCCCTTTGGAAGATCAAGGAAGAAAAAGAGCAGGAGGCCGACAAGGTTCAGCGCGATGATCGCGATATAGGTTCCAAGGAACGGAATCACGTACAGATCATCGACAACATTGTTCAGCTGCGGCCCAACGATGGCAGATGCCAAACCACCCGCCATCACATAGGAAATCGCCTTTGGTTTGAACGCATCGCTGGCCGTATCCGTCGCTGCAAACCGGTAAAAACCCTGCGCGGACATATATATCCCAGACAGGTAGGAGCCGGCGAGAAGCCACAGGAAGTTGCCGATATAGATGCCATAAGCTGCCACCGCAGCACCGAGCGCCCCGCATAATGCGCCGACCACAAAACCAAACCGGCGCCCACGATATTGCATGAGCGGGCTGATCCAGGGCGCGGTCGTCATTGACCCGAACACGATGAAGGAGATTGGCAAAGTCGCGAGGCAGGGGTTCGTCGTCAGCATGTTGCCGACGAAGCCGCCGACGACAAAAAGCATCGGCATCTGTGCGCCGAGGATTGCCTGGGCCGCGACAAGGACAGCAACATTGCGCACGGCGCGCTGATCAGAATGAAGGGCGGTCATGGGGCAGTGCGTAGCGCCAGCTGATGGGGGTGTCCATCAAAGATGCGTACCCATACAATCGATCAGATGCGCAAAGGACCCAGCGACATTGCCGTGGCGCAGCCCCATCGGTGGGAGCGGGGTGCCTTCGGCATCTGTTGCTGTGAATAACGGTTCGCCGTTTGCTTTGACAGTCGTTGCATAATGAAACTCATGCGCTGTCCATGTGCCGGTGAAAGGGCCATGTGCGGCTTGGACCTGGCGATACCCGAGGTGGAGCTTGCGTTCAGCAAATGATGTTGCCAGCGAGAGCAGACCCGCCATTTTGTGCACCTTTCCATCGGCGTCAGTCAGCGTTTCACCCAGTACCATGTAGCCACCACATTCTCCGTAGACCGGCTTTGATCGCGCGTGATCTCTTAGACTGTTGAGAAACCGCGTGTTCGCCGCAAGTCGTCCGGCGTGAAGCTCCGGATAGCCGCCAGGCAGCACAATGAGGTCCGCCTCTGGGCAAATCTCGTCGGCGAGGGGCGAGAATGTCTGCACAATCGCCCCCTGTGATTGCCAGTCAGAGAGCAGATGCGGGTAGGCAAAGGCAAAGGCGGTATCCTTGGCGACCGCAATCCGCTGTGCCGGTGGCGCTGTTCTGGGTCCGGGTTGCGTGAATGAGGGCGCGACAAGCTCCGGGAGGTCATTGATCGCGATGTGGCGCGCGACGAGATCGGCCGCGCCGTCGAGATAGGTTTCGAGCGCCGGATGTTCTGACGCCTGAACCAGCCCAAGGTGTCGCGACGGTTGGCTCAGGTCTTGCGTGCGTGGCACACATCCGCACACCTTGATGCCACTTGGTTCCAGCGCATCGCAGAGCATTTGCGCATGACGGTCGGATCCAACTTTGTTGAGGATCACACCAGCGATCCGCACGTCTGGATCATGGGCAACAAAGCCCGCGACCAGCGGCGCAATGGATTGCGCCATGCGGCTGGCATCCACGACAAGCACAACTGGCCAACCGAACAGTCGCGCGAGATCAGCCGTAGCACCTTTGCCGTTTGGCGGCGCGCCGTCAAAGAGGCCCATCGCGCCTTCAACGATGAGGGGAGCGCCCGTTGCCAAGGCCTGCAATCTTTCGGGCGACATCGCCCAAGCATCGAGGTTCAGGCAAGGTTGCCCGCAGGCCGCTGCATGAAAGCGCGGATCAATGTAGTCAGGTCCGGATTTTGCGCCACGCACACCCGTTCCAGCACGCGACAGCGCCCGCAATAAGCCGAGCGTGATGGTGGTTTTACCGCTGCCGGAGGCGGGGGCGGCGATGATGAAGCTCATTCACGCGCTTTCGGCTGGTTTGCCACGCCCGAGGGGGTCGAGGTTGCGGGGCAATATGCCTTCCGCCATCCCTTGCCAGTCAAGAACCTGACGCAATAGAACGGCTGATCCCACGCAGATAATGGCAGGAGGGGCTAATCCGGCTTTCTCGATATCTTCGACAACGGTCGCAAGTGTTGTTTCAAGTACCTGTTGATCAGACGTCGTGGCTGTTGTCACAACCGCGACCGGTTCGTTTGCCGGGCGACCTGCATCACGCAACTGTTGCGCGATATGGGCGATGTGTTTCATGCCCATATAGATGACGAGCACTTGACTGCCGTCGCTGATCGCCTGCCAATTCAGACTGCTTGTCGCATTTCCTGTCTGATCATGGCCGGTGATAAAGGTGACCGACTGGTTCACATCGCGATGGGTGACAGGAATGCCCGCATAAGCGAGCCCGCCGACGCCGGCAGATATGCCGGGAATGATGCGAATGGGGATGCCGTGTTGCACAAGCGTCTGTGCTTCTTCGCCGCCGCGCCCAAAGACAAAGGGATCGCCGCCTTTGAGGCGCAGCACCTTTTTGCCCGCCCGCGCAAGCTCGACCAGGCGCAGAGAGATATCGCGTTGTTTGGCTGACGGTTTGCCACCGCGCTTTCCCGCATAGATGTGTTCAGCCTGTGGCGCCCAGGCGAGGATCGCTTCCTGCACGAGCGCGTCGTAGATGACCACGTCCGCCTGCTGCAACGCGTTGAGCGCATGCAGCGTCAGCAATCCTGCATCACCGGGACCGGCACCGCAAAGCCACACCCATCCGGGCTGCATGGCAGGCCAGTCGTGATCGGGAAGGGTCAGTCGCGTCGTCATACGCAGTGTTATGGCCCGAGTCCCCGTTGTCTGAAAGCCCCGTTTCGACCGAAAATCGCGCATTGGCGGCACGTTACAAAGGACATATAGTTCGCGCATGACTCCTCCCTCCACCCGCCGACCTGACACGCCGCTGCGCCGTGGCTGGACAACAGGTGCCTGCGCCACTGCCGCGACACAGGCGGCGCTGATGCGGTGGTGGGGCGACGAAATCCCTCAAACCGTTTCGATCACCCTGCCCAAGGGCGAGGTGTTTCAACCGGAAATTCAAAGCTGCCACGTGACCGAAGACGGAGCTACCGCAAGTGTTGTGAAAGATGCGGGCGATGATCCGGATGTGACGCATGGCGCAGTGATCAGCGCGCAGGTGCGCCGCTCGTCTGGCGGTGTGGTCTTTCAGGCGGGCGAAGGCGTCGGTACCGTCACCAAAGCAGGTCTTCCTCTCGCGGTTGGAGAGCCAGCCATCAATCCAGTCCCGCGCGCCATGATGGACGAAGTGGTTGCCGCAATGGCTGTCGCTTACGATCAGACGCCCGATGTGGAGATCACAATCTCTGTCGCGGGTGGAGCAGCACTTGCCGAGAAAACCTGGAACCCAAGGCTTGGGATCAAAGGGGGGCTGTCGATCCTTGGGACCACAGGCATTGTCCGGCCGTTTTCCTGTGCCGCCTGGATCGCGTCGATCCATCGCGGCGTCGATGTCGCGCGCGCGGATGGGCTCGCACATGTGGCAGGTTGCACCGGTGCGACCTCTGAGCGGGTGGTTCAGGAACTCTACGACTTGCCGGATCATGCGATGCTCGACATGGGTGATTTTGCGGGTGGAATGTTGAAATATCTGGCGCGCCACCCAATCGATCGCGTCACAATCGGTGGTGGGATCGGCAAGATCACAAAATTGGCCCAAGGCGCGCGCGACCTGCATTCTGCGCGGTCTCAGGTGGATTTCGAAGCACTCGCCGCACTTTCCGGAACGGCTGCTGTTGCGGAGGCCAATACCGCGTTGGAGGCGTATCAGATCGCGGGTCCAGATCTTGCCTCAGCCGTTGCGGAGGCCGCCTTGCGGGAACTGACGCAGGACTTTGCCGGAATGGCCTTTGATATCGTCATCATTGATCGTGCAGGCAAAATTATCGGAAGAGCAGGACCATGACAGTTCTTTTGATGGCGGGCACGCGGGAAGCGATGGCGCTGGCAACGGCACTGCATCATGCCCAGATCGATGCCATTGCGTCTCTCGCCGGTGTCACGCGCAACCCCAACGCGTTGGAGCTGCCGACCCGGACGGGTGGCTTTGGCGATGAAGCGGGCTTTCGCGATTATCTGATTGAGGCTGGAATCAAAGGTGTCGTTGACGCCACGCACCCCTTTGCAGCGCGGATCACCTCGCGAACGGCGCGCGTTTGTCGCGAGATGGGTATTCCCTATCTGCAGATCCTGCGCCCCGCCTGGGAACCCGTCGCGGGTGACCGTTGGCATTTTATCGACCGGGAAGAGGAGGCTGCCGCGCTGATATCGCCCGGCGAGACCGTGTTTCTAGGGACCGGGCGGCAAACGCTGGAAAAATTTGCTAACCTCGCAGGGTGTCGGGTCATTTGCCGCCAGATTGACCCACCCGAGAAGCCTTTTCCCTTTCCGGGTGGCGAGTATCTGATCGGTCGGCCACCTTTTCCGGTCGTGGACGAGATTGCATTGTTTGAACGGCTGAAGGTCGATTGGCTCGTCGTCAAGAACGCGGGAGGGGACGCAAGCAAGACGAAGCTGACAGCAGCACGGGCCAAACAGATCCCTGTGATCATGATCAACCGGCCTGCAATGCCGGATGCGCCGCGGGTTGAAACCGTTGAGGACGCACTGGCTTGGGTGCAACGCCTGTGACCGGTCGGATCATTCGCGACCAGACCGACCTTGCTGAGGGCACGACCTATCTTGCGCAGGTTGAGCCGCGGTTCCGGCCGTTTATTGCGGCGCTTGAGCCGCTGCCTTTGCGCTTGAAACCAGATGGGTTTGCGCAGGTGCTTTTTGCAATTGTGGGGCAGCAGGTGAGTGTTGCCTCTGCTGAGGCCGTGTGGGCGCGGTTGGTTGATGTTGGCTTTGATGACCCCTCAAACGTGAGACAAGCATCGGAAGCCGACCTACGCGCCTGTGGCTTGTCTCGTCAAAAGGTGCGGTACGCCTACGCCTTGGCCGAAGCAAACATCGATTACGCGGAATTGCGTGAAGCCAGCGACGCAGAGGTCATCGCGACGCTGACGTCCGTGACGGGGATCGGTCTTTGGACGGCAGAGATATATTTGATGTTCTCATTAGGTCGCGCCGATGCCTTTGCGGCAGGTGATCTTGCGATCCAGATCGCCATTCAGGAGATCTTTGCCTTGAATGCGCGCCCCACGGAACGCGAAACCCGCGCAATTGCCGCACCCTGGTCGCCATGGCGGTCGGTTGCGGCGCGGTTGCTGTGGTCGTATTACCTCGACACCAAGCAAAGGGAAGGCATCAGATGACGCGCGCATTGAACGCAGGCCGGAAAGAACCGGTATCGGGAGAGACACGCTCTGCGGTTGTCTTCCTTCACGGATATGGCGCGAATGGCGCGGACCTTTTGGGGCTCGCGGACCCGCTGGGTGAACATCTACCCGATACTCTTTTTCTGGCCCCCGACGCACCCGAGGCGTGCCTAGGCGCGCCAATGGGCTTTCAGTGGTTTCCGATCCCGTGGATTGATGGGTCTTCGGAAGAGGAATCGCGGGCGGGGCTTTATCGCGCAGCCGATGATCTGAATGCGTTTCTCGATGGCGTCATGGTCGACGAGGACCTGTTGCCGGAGCAAGTGGTGGTGCTGGGCTTCAGCCAAGGCACAATGATGGCATTGCACGTGCTGCCGCGTCGTGAGGACCCGGTTGCGGGGATCGTGGCCTTCTCGGGTCGGCTGTTGGAGCCAGAGCTGTTGGAAGATGAAGTCCAATGTCGCCCGCCGGTCTTGCTGATCCACGGCGATCAGGACGACGTTGTGCCACCGCAATCCCTGCCTTTGGCCGCCGAGGCACTGCAAGGGGCGGGCTGGAAAGAGGTCTATGCTCACGTCATGAAAGGCACTGGCCACGGCATCGCGCCTGACGGTCTGAGCGTCGCGCTTGCGTTTATGCAGGAACGGTTGGGCGTTTAGGTTTTTTTGTTGCCCGTTTTCTCAACACGATTGTTGAGCTTCTCATTGTCATAGTTCTGAAACCTTCCCCTGCGAAGGCTGCGACATATAGGGCCCTAATCGGGAATTGCCCTTTGGGTTTTACCAGATATAGTCCCTCTTAAGCGGCCGGAGCGGGGCTCCCGCTCTGCACCTCCGGGCGACAGAGCAGGAAAGACTTTGACGATGAACGGCGACTTTCGAACGAATTTTGTACGCGAAGCAAGCGGGCTCAAACATTTCCCTGCGCTGGTGCTGAACGCGGACTACAGACCACTTTCGTACTACCCCCTGTCGCTATGGCCGTGGCAGGACGCGGTAAAAGCCGCCTGGCTGGACCGCGTGGATATCGTGGCTGAATATGATGAGGTTGTTCACAGCCCCTCAACAGAGATTCATATCCCTTCCGTTGTCGTGCTGCGTGACTATGTGAAACCGCAGAAAACGGTGGCTTTCACGCGCTTTAACCTGTTCCTGAGGGACGAGTTCCGTTGCCAGTACTGTGGCACGAAAGGGGAGCTGACCTTCGACCATGTCATTCCGCGCGCAAGTGGGGGGATCACATCATGGGAGAATGTTGTCGCGGCGTGTGGACCCTGCAACTTGAAGAAGGGCTCGCGCAGTTTACGCCAGACGGGCATGCATTTGCGCAAGCCGCCACGCCGCCCGGAAGCCGCGCAATTGCAGAACAACGGACGCAAGTTCCCGCCGAATTATCTGCATGAGAGTTGGATGGACTTCCTTTATTGGGATGCAGAACTCGAAGCGTAAGCACCTTAGCGCTGGACCTGACGTCGTGCGCGGCGTAAATGGACCTCGTTAGCGCTAACAAGGCGCCAAGTACAAGCCACATCAAGGGGGCATTCGCATGGTTGCACGCGTCATTCCGGTCGACACTTTCGATCTAGTGATTTTCGGAGGGACAGGCGATTTGGCCCGGCGCAAAATTCTGCCGGGTTTGTTCCGCCGCTTTCTTGCCGGTCAGATGCCTGACGGGTCGCGGATCATCGGGGCTGCCCGTTCTGACTTGGATGACGCCGCTTATCAATCCATGATCTCGGACGCGATTGATGAATTCGGCGGACCTGAGAAGGACGACAAAGAAGGGCGGAAAGCGTTCCTGGCCTGCCTCGGGTATGTCCAGATTGACGCCAAAGGCACCGACGGCTGGAAAGACCTTGCCAAGCTGATCCGCGAGAACGTCGTGCAGGCGTTTTACTTTTCTGTGGCGCCGTCGCTTTTCGGCGATCTTGCTGAGCGTCTGATGAAGCACAAGATCGCGACGCCGCACAGCCGTGTAGTTGTTGAAAAGCCTTTTGGGCGGGATCTGGAAAGCGCAAAGGCGCTGAATAAAACGCTCGCGACGCATTTCGACGAAAGCCAGATCTATCGCATTGACCATTACCTGGGGAAAGAGACGGTTCAGAATTTGATGGCAGTGCGTTTCGGCAACGTGTTGTTCGAACCTCTTTGGAACAATCACTACGTGGATCACATCCAGATCACGGTTGCAGAAACCGTTGGCGTAGGTGGGCGTGGCGCTTACTACGACCGCTCTGGTGCGATGCGTGACATGGTGCAAAACCACCTGATGCAACTTTTGTGCCTGATCGCGATGGAGCCGCCATCGCAGTTTGGTGCGGATGCGGTGCGCGACGAGAAGCTGAAGGTCATCCGCGCTTTGCAGCCGATTGAACCGCATCACATTGTACGTGGTCAGTATGATGCCGGCGCAGACACAGCAAGCTACCGCGAGGATGCGGAGAACCCGCGCAGCTTTACCGAGAGCTTCATCGCGATGAAGACACACATCTCAAACTGGCGGTGGTCCGGGGTGCCGTTCTATTTGCGCACCGGCAAGCGCATGAAAGCCAGGTCTTCTGAAATCACGGTCGTGTTCCAAAGCCTTGGACACTCGATCTTTGAGGGCGAGGAGTCGCTGCCGAATATATTGTCGATCCATCTGCAACCAAATGAGGGCATGGACCTTCAGGTGACGATCAAGGAACCCGGGCCCGGTGGCATGCGTTTGGTGAGTGTGCCGCTTGATATGACCTTTGCAGATGCGCTCGGGGATTCGGATATTGAAGTGACGGACGCGTATGAGCGACTGATCATGGACGTTATTCGCGGCAACCAGACGCTCTTTATGCGTGGGGATGAAGTGGAAGCCGCGTGGGCCTGGACTGATCCAATCATCGCCGGCTGGGAGGCCCGCAATGACGTGCCGAAAACCTATGAACCGGGGTCAACCGGGCCGGAAGACGCGTTGATGCTGCTACATCGCGATGGCCGAAAGTGGCGCGAAGTCAAAGGATAAGCTGATGGAGTTCGTGGAATACCCCGACGCCGAAATGATGATGATGGACCTGGCCAACAGGTTGGCCGGTGAGTTGCGTACTGCGCTTCAAAATGAAGAGCGGGTCTCATTTGCGGTGCCCGGTGGCACAACGCCCGGTCCGATCTTTGATGAGCTGAACGCCGTTGATCTCGATTGGGGCAGGATCAGTGTGATGCTGACCGATGAACGATGGGTGCCCGAAACATCAGAGCGATCAAACACGCGCTTGCTGAAGTCCCGACTGTTGCAGAACCATGCGGCGGCCGCGCAATTCGTCCCGTTCTACACCGAGGCGGCAACCCCAGAGGATGGCATCCCGGGGCTGGCAGCAGATGTGGACGCGGTATTGCCGTTGTCAGTCCTGTTGCTTGGCATGGGCGCGGATATGCATACCGCCAGCATCTTTCCGGGCGCGGACCTCTTGGAAACGGCGCTGAACGGAAATGACACCTTAGTGCCGATGCGCGCACCGGGTGCGCCTGAGCCGCGCATCACCCTGTCTGCAAAGGTCCTGAAGGATGCGATGAACACGCATGTCGTCATCAAAGGTGCGGACAAGCGTGAAGCCTTGGAGCGCGCACAAAACCTGTCGCCAATGGAGGCGCCGGTCGCCGCCATTCTGCCGCACGCCACCGTTCATTGGGCTGAAGGATAAGCACATGTGGAACGCACTGAAAAAACACCATGAATCCGTCGCCGATCGTCGCTTCATTGAGATGCTTGATGGGGCACGCGCCGAGGATTTCAGCGCGACGACACAGGATATGCGGCTTGATTACGCGAAGACCAATATCGATGCGGATGGCCGCGATCTTTTGATCGGCTTGCTTGACGATGCAGATGTGGGTGCAAAGCGCGACGCGATGTTTTCTGGCACCGCCATCAATGAAACAGAAGGGCGCGCCGTGCTGCACACGGCACTGCGGAACCTTGATGGCGACCCGGTAATCGTCGACGGCGAAGACGTGATGCCCGGGGTTCTGGCGACACTCGACGCGATGTCTGCATTTGCGTCATCGGTCCGCGACGGCAGCTTTGAAGGGCAGGGTGGCAAGATCACCGATGTTGTGAATATCGGCATCGGCGGATCCGACCTTGGACCCGCGATGGCGGTCAAGGCATTGGCGCCCTATCATGACGGGCCACGTTGCCATTTTGTGTCGAACGTCGACCCTGCTGACGTGGCGCAAGTTCTGCGCAGCTGCGACCCGGCTACAACTTTGGTGATCGTCGCTTCAAAGACATTTACCACAATTGAAACGATGACAAACGCGCGCACGGCAAAGGCGTGGATGGCCGAGTCTGTGTCGGACGTCGGCGCGCAATTTGCGGCCCTTTCGACCGCGGAAGATAAGACAGCTGCCTTTGGCATCGCGCCGGAACGCGTGTTTGGTTTCGAAGACTGGGTTGGCGGTCGCTATTCGATGTGGGGGCCAATCGGTCTGTCGCTGATGATTGCGATCGGTCCTGACGCCTTCAAAGCCTTCCTTCGCGGCGGTCAGGCGATGGACACGCATTTTAGGTCTGCCGCGTGGTCTGAAAACCTGCCTGCCTTGTTGGCTTTGGTTGGGATTTGGCACAATCAGATCTGCGGCTATGCGACACGTGCGGTCTTGCCCTACGACAACAACTTGGCGCGGCTGCCCGCCTACCTGCAGCAGCTTGAAATGGAAAGTAATGGCAAAGGCGTCAGCATGGATGGCGCTGACCTGACTTTGCATTCCGGCCCTGTTGTGTGGGGAGAGCCGGGCACCAACGGCCAACACGCTTTCTATCAATTGATCCACCAAGGGACACGCGTCATCCCGTGTGAGTTTCTGGTAGCCGCCCGCGGCCACGACGATGCGCTTCACCACCAGCATCAACTGCTTGTTGCAAACTGTCTTGCGCAATCCGAGGCCCTGATGAAAGGGCGCACGTTCGCAGAGGCAAAAGCTAAAGTTGCCGACAAGTTTAGCGGCGAAGAACTTGACCGGCAGGCCAAACATCGCGTCTTTCCGGGCAATCGACCATCGATCACGCTCACCTATCCGCAGCTGACCCCCTTTGTCTTGGGCCAGATCATCGCGCTTTATGAGCACCGGGTCTTTGTCGAAGGTGTCGTCCTCGGCATCAACTCTTACGATCAATGGGGTGTCGAGCTTGGCAAAGAGTTGGCAACCGCGCTGCAGCCGGTCGTTGAAGGGGCAGAGGCAGCCGACCAGAAGGACGGATCAACAGCCGCGCTTGTTGCGCATTTGAGAACACACGGCGTCTAAATGTCCTGATTGTGTCATGGTGTCGCCGCAACCATCGGGTAGCGCAGCGTCATGATTGCTCAGCTTATCCCTTATGCCGTTGCGGCAACCTTGGTCATCGCGACCGTGATCGACATGCGCACGGGCAAAATCCCGAACTGGCTGTCGTACATCTTCTTTGGGCTCTTTATCGTGCTTGTTGCCGTCAGCCCCGACAAGGCGGCGTTCGCTTGGCAATTGGGGTTTGCGCTTGGGGCCTTCGCAATTGGCCTGGTTCTTTACGCGTTGCTGGGATTTGGTGCCGGAGCGGTGAAGCTCTTGTTTGGCGCAGCCCTCTTTATGCCCATGGAACATCCATTCAAGATCATCGGTTTGATGCTGCTTACGCTTTTTGTCGGTGGCCTGATCGTCAACCTTGTCCGCGCGAAGTTTGGGCGAGAGGACAGCAATTGGCGTGTCTTGCAGGAACGGGTGATGCCGATGAGCTTGCCCGTCGCAGCAACAAGCCTCATCTCAATTTTCTGGCTCTAAAGCTGGACTGCGCCGTCGCGGTCGATGAACTTTTGGCGCCAGTTATCAGGAAGCGGGATCTTTTTGTTTTCGGGGGACAGACAGACGATCACGGCATGACCGGTCGTGGTGAGAGTGCCGCGCACGTACACACCGTATTGCATCGTGAAACTGGAATTGCGCAGCTCAACAGTGCGCCCGGTGAGGATGTAATCGTCGCCCAGTTTCACCTCAGCTTTGAAGTCTAAGCCGATGTTGCGCAGCACAATTTTGGGTCGGGTGCCGCGCTCCATCTCATCCCCGTAAGAGCGAAAATAGGAGATGCGCAGGTTTTCAAACCAGCGCAGGTAGACGGCGTTGTTCACATGCGCTAGCACATCGAGTTCCCCAAACCGGACCCGGTCCATCAGACCAAATGTCCAGGGTTCTGGCACACCGGAGCTGCGAAGTTGTTCAACAGTCAGCGGCGTCAGATAGGGAAGGTCCATGGCAGTCGATCAGTCTGGAAATGCTGGAGCGGGTAACGGGAATCGAACCCGTAACTGAAGCTTGGGAAGCTTTCGTGATACCTTTTCACCATACCCGCGCGTGTGCGTGAGATATGCGGGTGGCCAAAGGCCGTCAATGGTCATTCAGCACAATTGGCGCGCGCGGTGATTGTCCCCAATGCGCGCAATAACATGGATTGCTGGGTTCTGAAGGTGTTGCAAGCTGACGATACGTCATGTCGGAGAATCGACAAAATCACACAATCGACAAAGTCCTGCCGTCGATTTGGCGAGATGCAGTTGACAATCAACCCTAACAAGAGCGCCGCACGTCGATGCGCGCAACAAACGAGTCAGTGATCAAACTTCGATAAGGCAGTCAGCAATGATGTACCCAATCGGCTATTTCCGGAATAGCGCATGTTCAATTGCGTTGCTTGCAACTATCGCGTGCTTGCCCGCCACATCGGCAATGGCCGAAAGGGTCACGCTGAAATCATCGGATGGTGGGATCGACATCAGCGGCGATTTTCTTGAATACCGCGATGGTCTTTATATCATCGATACGCAGTTTGGTCCGCTCCGCATCAAAGATAATGATATTACCTGTTCGGGTGACGGATGCCCCGACGCGACTGAGGTCGCGGCGGCACCGGCGACGCCTCAGGCTGGAACACCGACCGTCGATGCGGACGGAAGAGTTGTTTGGGAAGTTTCCCTCTCCGGTCGCCCGCGGGCTTTTACCGCACACGTTGAACGTCTTGCGGAGGAAGTGCTCGAAAAGACAGAAGGTGCGTTCGCGCTTGAGATTTTCTACGGCGGCGATTCTGAAAGCCCGGACGTGCTGAGCGGTATCTCTGAAGGCGAATATGAGATCGCGCAGTTCTGCATTGGCACCAATCCAGAGCTGACGCCGGCACTTGGCGTGCTGGAGCTGCCGTTCCTTGGTGTCTCAACCCTTGAAGAAGAAATCGCCGTTTCCGAAGCGGTCTATGCCCATCCAGCGGTTCAGGCCGATATGGCGCGCTGGAACGCGACCTTGCTGATGCCAACCCCTCAGCCGCAATACAACATTGTCGGGACTGACTTTCCGCCATTGTCCTTGGCTGATTTCGACGGGCTGGTGATGCAGGGCGAAGGGCGCGTCGGCGAAGCCTTTGCCACACTCGGCGTTGAACTTGTGTCCTTGCCCCGGAACGAGGTGAAGCCTGCGATGAGCTCACGTCAGCTACGAATGGCGAGTTTTCCGCCAGATGGTCACATGTCAAATCGTACACTTGATAACGCAACGTGGTGGACGACAAACCTTAACCCGGGCACGCAGAACTGCCCGGTGATTGTGAATTCCGCAGCTTTTGAGGCATTGCCTGACGCGTTCAAAGATGCGTTGACGTCGTCTGTGGACAAGGCGCTGGAACATTACCTTGCAAACTACCGTCAATCGACGATGCGTGCGTGGGGGCCAGCGTTGCAGCGCCGCGGTATCATGGAACTGACTTTGAACGATGAGATTGCCGCAGCACTTGATGAGGCGGTAGCCGAACCTGCGGCCACGGCTTGGATTGCTGCAACATCCGAAAAAGGCATTCCGGCGCAAGAGATTTACGATCTTGCAAAGGATATCGCGTCACGGCGTTAAGCGGATTTTAACCGCGCCGCCTGCGCCTCCGGCCGCCAGCGTCCGCGCTTCCGGCGTTGTGATTGAGGGTCGGAAGTGTGACCACGCTGTTGAGGATCGGAAACGGATCCACGGCGTTGGGCATGGCAGAGGCGTTCACAAAATGCTCCTGAAAGCGCGGCTCAATCGCCGTTTCGATCTTGTGGATGTTGTGCACGGTCTGCTCAATCTCAGCGCGCGCGTCCCGGTTCAGCAAAGCGATCCGTGCGCCTGTTCCTGCGGCATTCCCTGCTGATGTCACTTTCTCAAGCGGGGCATCGGGTATCATCCCAAGGACCATCGCGTGTTTCGGCGAAATGTGCGCGCCAAACGCGCCGGCAAGTACAACACGGTCAACCGTGTCGACGTCAAACTTATCCATAAGCAACCGCGCCCCGGAATAAAGCGCGGCTTTGGCCATTTGGATTTCGCGGATGTCGCGGTTGGTGACGGTGATCTTCGGGCCGCCGGTCTCCGTCGCGTCGTGTACCAGAAAGCTGTTGGTCCGACCGTCGAGGAAGCAATTGGCGGCACCAGTTTGTTCGGCAGACCCGATCAGACCGGCCCCATCCACAATCCCCGCCATCCGCATCTCAGCGACCATCTCGATGATGCCTGAGCCGCAGATCCCGGTCACGCCGGTGCTTTGGGTTGCTTCCGTAAAGCCGTCTTCGTCAGACCAGAGATCGCAGCCGATGACCTTGAAGCGGGGCATTTTTGTCGTTGGGTCGATTTCCACCCGTTCAATCGCACCTGGCGCTGCGCGTTGACCGCTGCTGATCTGTGCGCCTTCAAATGCCGGGCCTGTCGGGGAAGAACACGCGAGGACCTTGTCCTTGTTACCAAGAAGGATTTCCGCGTTCGTGCCGACATCAACCACCAAAACGAGGTCGTCGGATTTATCCGGCGCCTCGGACAAGGCCACTGCGGCGGCATCCGCGCCAACATGTCCCGCGATACAGGGCAGCAGGTAGATCCGGGCCGCAGGGTGGATGTTCAGGTTCAATTCAATCGCGCGTAGCGACAGGCTTTCGGATGTGGCCAATGCAAAGGGGGCCTGACCAAGTTCAAAAGGGTCGATGCCCAGGAACAGGTGGTGCATTACCGGGTTGCATACGAAGACCGCGTCCATGATTTGATTGCGATCAATTTGGGCCTCTGCAGCGATCTGCGTGAAAAGCGCGTTCATGCCTTCCTGCACAGCCTTTGTCATTTCGTCCGCGCCGGAGGGGTTCATCATCGAATAGCTGACGCGGCTCATCAGGTCTTCGCCAAAGCGGATCTGCGGATTCATGATGCCGGAGGAGGCGACAACCTCGCCCGAATGAAGATCACACAAATGCGCGGCAATGGTGGTCGAGCCAAGGTCCACGGCAAGACCATAGATCGCGCCTTCGTAGTAGCCAGGCCAAACCTGCATGACACGTGGCGCGAACGTTGCATCGCCCAGATGGACCGCGCAGGTCACTTTCCACTCACCCTTGCGCAACGCCGGTTGCAGCGCCTTCAGCACGGTCAGGTCTGCTTCCAGCTCTGGCAGGTCCCAGTCCTTGCGCAAAGCGGCAACGAGCCGTTCAAGGTCGCCAGAAGGGTCGTGCATGTCAGGTTCTTCGACCTCGACATAGTAAAGCCGCGTGGAGGGATTGAGGGTAATGTCTCTGGCTTCGGCCCGTTTGCGCACAACCTGTTTGTGGACTTGACTTGTCTCGGGCACATCAATGACGACATCGCTTTGCACTGTGGCCTGGCACCCAAGACGTCGGCCTTTTGTCAGTCCGCGGATATCGTCGTAGCGTTGTTCGACGCTGTTCCAGGCTGACAACGCGTCATCGGCGACTGTGACGCCATGTTTTGCAAATTCGCCGTAGGACGGTGTGATCTGGCATTTGGAACAGATGCCGCGACCGCCACAGACACTATCTAGGTCGACGCCCAGTTGGCGCGCCGCTGTCAGGATGGGCGTCCCGATGGGGAACCGGCCGCGTTTGCCGGAAGGTGTAAAGATCACAAGGGGATCGCTGCTCATGTCACTGCCTGCTTTGTTGTTAGCCGTAGGCTAATCTGAGGCGGCGTCCGCAGGAAGGCCCAGAACCGTCATAATGATTATGCGGAGCGGCATCTTCCTCGTTGATGGTGCGTTTGGTTTAGCACAATCGCTCGTTTTTGGTAACGCCACGCGTGGTGCGGGCGCTCACCTTCGACCAAATCGACGGATATCGCGGTTCAGGACGAGGAGAAGATCTGCGTCCCCATGATCCAGACGGTCAGCGGCACAGGCAACGTCGCAATCATCAGTGTCAGCAGCATCAGCCACCCATTGAATAGACGCGACAGGCCGGCGACTAGCAGGATACCTCCGCCACCGCCAATGGCGAAAGTGCCTGGAACGTTCAGTAAGATGCCAATCGCCACGTAGCGGTAGTCCACTGTGATCCGGCCAAGCCATTTTGGAAGAAGCGCGCGTTGTTTGGCCAATCGCTCTTCCGGGGGGGCGTTGCAGATCTCGCCGACAAAGGCGCTTGCGCGTTTTAAGCCCATGCGCGCAAACGTGCGTTGTAGAATTGGCATCGGGAAAAAGCGCCCGATCAGGTAAGCCGTCATCAGTCCGGCCACTGTTGCGATATAGACGAACGGCGCGGACTGCGCGCCCTCAATCATGAGAATGGCAACACCAACCTCAATTCCCGGCATGAAGGGCAACGCAATCAACATTGCGTAGAGGACAAGGGCCAAGAAGAGGAGCGTCGGCGGCTGTCCCGTATTATCGATCCGGTGCATCTCACCCAAAAGGTTTTGCGCAAACGTAAAGAGCCGTCCAAAGATCAGCGCAATCACTACCAAACAAACGCAAATGGCGATGAGTTTGATCCAGGATACTGTCGCTTTGGGCGCAGGAGACGGAGAAGACGGTGAAGACACAGAGCGACGATGCGAGGTTCTTGTGGCGGGCACAAGGCGTACTGTTCCTTTTGCTCTTTAGGTCTGATCACATCCATGCGATAGGGCACTGCCAAACGAGACATCTGCCAAGGAGACACTGATGCAGATTCGCGAGGCGCTTACCTTTGATGACGTCCTTCTGGTGCCCGGCGCATCGTCCGTTTTGCCGTCGACGGCAGACACCCGGACACAGGTCACAAAGTCCATCGCGATGAACATCCCGCTGCTGTCTTCTGCCATGGACACCGTCACAGAAAGCCGGATGGCGATTGCGATGGCGCAGGCCGGCGGCATGGGGGTCGTCCACAAGAACCTCAGCGTCGATGAGCAGGCCAAAGAGATTCGTCGGGTGAAACGATTTGTCTCGGGAACAGTTTATAATCCTGTCACCCTGACGCCTGATCAAACCTTGGCTGACGCCAAAGCATTGATGGAGCGGTATCGGATCACCGGTTTTCCGGTTGTTGGACCCGAGGGCAAAGTGGTGGGCATCGTGACCAACCGCGATATGCGCTTTGCAGAGGACGACAAAACACCGGTCAGCGTCATGATGACCTCAAACGATCTGGCAATTCTGCAAGAGCCTGCAGACCTTGAAGACGCGCGCTCACTTATGAAAGCGCGTCGGATCGAAAAGCTTCTGATCACTGATGCTGCCGGAAAACTGACTGGTTTGCTGACTTTGAAAGACAGCGAACAAGCCGTGCTGAACCCGATGGCCTGCAAAGATCAATTGGGCCGTTTGCGCGTTGCTGCAGCGGCCGGCGTTGGCGACAGTGGGTATGAGCGGGCAGAAGCGCTGGTCGACGCAGGTGTCGACATGATCGTCATCGATACCGCGCATGGCCATTCCGAAGGGGTTGCGAAGGCGGTTGAGCGTGTCAAAGCGCTGTCGAACGAGGTTCAGATCGTCGCGGGCAATATCGCAACCGGTGAGGCTGCGAAGGCCCTGATCGGCGCGGGTGCCGATTCCGTCAAAGTGGGGATCGGTCCGGGGTCGATTTGTACGACCCGGATGGTGGCCGGTGTTGGCGTGCCGCAGCTGACCGCCATCATGGACTGTGCCGAGGGTGCGGGCGACGTCCCCGTGATCGCGGATGGCGGGATCAAGTTCTCAGGTGACTTTGCAAAGGCAATCGCCGCTGGTGCGTCCTGCGCAATGGTCGGTTCTATGATTGCGGGGACCGACGAAAGCCCGGGTGAGGTCATCTTATACCAAGGCCGCTCTTTCAAGTCTTACCGTGGGATGGGATCGCTCGGCGCGATGGCGCGTGGGTCAGCTGATCGGTATTTCCAGAAAGATGCTGCGAGCGACAAGCTTGTGCCGGAAGGGATCGAAGGGCAAGTGCCATACAAAGGCTCCGCATCTGCGGTGGTCCACCAGTTGGTTGGCGGTTTGCGCGCGGCAATGGGCTACACAGGCTGTGCAACCATTGCGGAAATGCGCCAGAACTGTAACTTTGTGAAAATCACCGGCGCAGGTCTGAAGGAAAGCCATGTGCATGATGTGCAGATCACACGCGAAAGCCCGAACTACCGGATCGGATAAGTAGTCAGATGGATGGTATCAGTCAGATCACGGTGCCCGGTTTTGACGTCTGGTGCCTTGAAGACGGCACACAAAGCTTTGATGCGGACGTGTTTCCTGGCCTGTCGCTTGAAGAGCAGGAAAGCCGATTAAGTGCCGCCGGTGAAAGCGAGATCCGTACTGCGTTCAATGTGTTTCTGATCCTTGGCGAAGACGGCACGCTGACACTGGTGGACACGGGCTGCGGCTCACACTTTGGGCCGGGTGCTGGCGCCTTGAGCACGCGCCTTACTGCGCTTTCCATTGATCCTGCGAAGATCAATAATCTTGTGTTCACCCATCTACATACCGACCATTGCGGCGGGGCTCTTTGGGACGATGCCAAAGCATTCCCAAATGCCACGATCTATTTGCACGGCGCAGAGTGGGCGTATTGGCGTGATCAGGACGCGCTCGCGCGGCAGGTGCTCGCAGTCTACGACGATGCCCTGGTTGAAGTCAGCGACGGCGACGCCATTGCTCCGGGCCTCAACGTCTGGTCCTTGCCGGGGCACACACCGGGTCACATCGGGCTCCGCGTTGGTGATGGTCTGGTGATCGTTGGCGATGTGGTTCACGCGCAGCATTTGCAGATGGGCGAACCGCGCCTCTGTCCGACCTACGATATGGATCCAATGACGGCGACCGATAGCCGATTGAATGCCCTGCGCGAAGTGGCCGACCGCGGTTTGACCTTTGGCGGGTCGCACATTCTGGGGCCGACAAAGTTTGCCAAGCTTGCTGAAGTGGGCGACGGCTTTGTGATCGTGGCTCCGTGACACCTGCAGCCCGGGTCGCCGCAGCGGCAACAGTTCTTGACGCGATCTTCGCGGGCAAAACAGCCGAACAAGCGTTGAAGGCGTGGGGACGCGCCAGTCGATTTGCCGGATCGAAGGACCGGGCAGCCCTGCGCGACCTCGTTTTTGATGCGCTGCGCCGGCGCGCATCATGCGCCGTACTCGGCGGGGGCCTGAACGGGCGTGGGGTGATGTTGGGCCTTGGCATTCAGCAAGGCTGGCCGTTAGCCGAAATTTTCTCAGGCGATGGATATGGACCCGCGGCGCTTACCGACGAGGAGCGTCTTCATGTCGAATGTCCGGCAGAGTTGACCGGAGCGACCGCGCTTGACGCCCCGGAGTGGATCTACACGCAGATGCAAAGCGACTTGGGCGATGCTGCCGCGCCAGCTTTGCAGGTGTTGCGAGACAGGGCAGATGTTTTTGTCCGGGTGAACCAACGGCGAACGACAGTCGCAAAAGCAATCGGTCAGCTATCAACAGATGGCCTTACCGCAGAGCCTCATCAGTTTGTTGACGGCTGCCTGCGTTTGACCGCCAACGCGCGCAGGCTTGCGCAATCGGTGGCGTACCAAAGCGGACAGGTCGACATACAGGATGCGTCTTCACAAAGGGCTGTTGCAGAGCTGCCCATTCCACCGGGCGCGACGGTGCTCGATTATTGCGCGGGTGGTGGGGGCAAAGCACTTGCTTTGGCTGATCAATTCGACTGCAGGGTTGCAGCCCATGACGTGTCCGATCTGCGTATGAAAGACATCACACCGCGCGCGCAACGCGCAGGCGTTGAGATCGAGATCCTGCATTCCGACCAACTTACGCAAGATCGCACTTTTGACGTCGTGATCGTGGATGCGCCGTGTTCCGGGAGTGGAACCTGGCGGCGGAACCCGGAAGAGAAATGGTCGCTGACACCGGAAAAACTTCGGGACTTCAGCGAATTGCAAAGCAATGTTCTTGCGAGTGCCGCGCGTCACAAGAAGCCTGGTGGTCTGCTTGTTTATATGACCTGCTCGATCTTCTCTGATGAGAACGATGATGTCATCGCCGCTTTCTGCAATGCCCGATCCGACATACGCAAGACGGACAGGCTGAGCCTTCTGCCAACGCAGGATTGGGACGGTTTCTTCTGCCAGCAACTGCAGCATATCGCGTAGCGATTAACTTTTACTCTCTATTAACCTCGCCATGGAACATTCGCATAACCCTGAGCGTTGACTTATTGGGCAAGTGAATATGGGAATAGAATGGCCAGGGCCAAACCGTCACTGACGCAGGACAATATATGGGAGCGACAAGCGCATCCCTACATTTTGCTCATCCCGTTTCCGTTTCTTCTTGCGGCCGGTCTTTTTCTTGACGCAGCAATCGAGGTGCGGTTGAGTCTTTTGATTTCGGCTGCGACCTTGCTTGTTCTGGCGGGCTTCGGATTTCTGTCGGGCCAGAAGGTGAAGATGCGCCAGCGTCTGCTGCGGGACGCGGTGCCGCTCTTGGTCAGCAAGGATGTAAACCCTGCATTCCTCGCTGACGCGGAAGGTGTGATCATCTACGCAAACGACGCGGCCAAGAACCGCTTCTCCAACTCGGTTGAGAACACCATTGCCGATCGGTTCGCGACGATCTTTGCGAACCCGGACCAATTGATCTACCGGATGCAGCGCAAGGCGGTCAGCTTGGCTGCCGCCCAGGAAGACATAAAAACCCGGAAAGGGCAGTATCGTTTGTCGGTTGTGCGGATCGGCAAGGCGCTCTTCCTTTGGCGTTTTGATGAGCTTGATGTCGCTGCCGCCGCTGAACGTCCGTCCGGCAGTGCAAGCCTTCCCATGCTGGCAATCAGCCGGGGCGATGCGGTGTTGTTCCTGAACGAACCGTTCCGCCGCATCCTCGGTCGACGCCCCAAAACGCTCGCCGATGTCTTTGGACCGGAACCGGTTCATTCAGGCGCCCACCGGTATATCAAGACAGCGGACGGTCAAGGGTTTGCTTGTGTCGTCGCAATCGTGCCGGGGAGTGCAGGGCGGCGCGAGGTCTATGCCTTGCCCTCTGCCAGCACGTCCGACAGCGCGTCGCGGCCCTCCGCGACAGGGTCGGAGGCTTGGCAGGCCATTGAGGACCTGCCGGTTCCCCTCATGAAACTGAGAACCGATGGGACGATTTTGTCTTCAAATCGCGAAGCCCGTGCGCTGCTGGCTGTGCCGTCGACAGACGGCAAACACTTTACCGATATCTTGGATGGTCTGGGTCGCCCGATTGGGGATTGGTTGAAGGAAGTCGTTGAGGACCGCAACAACAACAGTTCTCAGTTTATGCGTCGCAAGTCCGATGATGACGAAACGCATGTGCAGGTCTCGCTTCGGGTCAGCCATAGTCCAGAAGACGGTCAACATCTGATCGCGGTCATCAACGATGTGACAGAGCTGAAGACGCTTGAGGCGCAGTTCGTCCAAAGCCAGAAGATGCATGCCATTGGCCAATTGGCAGGCGGTGTGGCGCATGACTTTAACAATCTGCTGACCGCAATCTCTGGTCATTGTGATTTACTGCTGCTTCGTCACGATTCCGGGGATCAAGACTACAGCGATCTTGTTCAGATCCACCAAAACGCAAACCGCGCCGCGAGTCTCGTTGGCCAGCTTTTGGCTTTCTCTCGTAAACAAAACCTCCAACCTTCAGTGATCGATGTGCGTGATACGCTGTCGGATCTGACGCATCTACTGAACCGGTTGGTGGGTGAAAAAATCTCGCTCACGATCAGCCATGACCCTGACTTGTCGCCCATTCGTGCTGACCGCCGTCAGCTCGAGCAGGTGATGATGAACCTTGTCGTCAATGCGCGGGATGCGATGCCGCAAGGCGGGGCGATCACTGTCATCACCAAGAACCTGACGCTGACCGAAGAACTTGAACGCGATCGGGCGTTTGTCCCGATTGGAGATTACGTGGAAGTTCAGGTCATTGACGAGGGGCACGGTATTCCGCCTGATCGTTTGCCCAAGATCTTTGAGCCCTTCTTTACTACCAAAAGAACGGGCGAGGGGACGGGCCTTGGTCTTTCCACGGCTTACGGTATCGTGAAGCAAACCGGCGGCTATATCTTTGCGGATAGTGCGATTGGCGAAGGCACGGTCTTCACGCTCTTGTTCCCTCAGCACGACGCGCCTCCAGACGACGTGCTTGAGACGCCGGTCAGAATAGCGATGCCGCCCGCCGCACAAGACGATGCCGTGGTGCTGCTGGTTGAGGATGAGGCTCCGGTCAGAGCATTTGCATCACGCGCCCTGCGTCTACGCGGCTATACCGTGCTGGAAGCCGATTGCGCCGAAACCGCGCTGACGATGCTCGCCGATCCCGAATTGACAGTGGATATTTTCGTGACCGATGTCATCATGCCCGGCAAAGACGGGCCAACATGGGTGCGAGAGGCGCTTGCGGATCGCCCGAATACAAAAGTCGTCTTTGTCTCAGGCTATTCGGAAGACGCGTTCAAGGACGGTGAAGAAAAGATCCCAAACTCCGTGTTCTTGCCGAAGCCCTTTTCGCTCAACGATCTGACTTCGACGGTGCACGGACAGTTGCACTAGGTTTCAACGATCTCCGCCATATGCGCTGCGCACCCTGTGAGGGCAGCGTAATCGTCGGTTACGACATGAATGGAAAAGTCATCCATGAAACGAGAGAACCGACCCTTGTCGCGAAATGCTTGTTGGAAACCAAACTCATCAAAGTAGGCAGACAAAGCGCGGGCGACACCGCCGACCAGAAAGATCCCATTGTATGGGAGTTGGATCAAGGCGAGGTTGCCGGCGACGTTCCCCAGGATCTCGACACAGCTTTGTACCGTTTTTCGCGCGCGCGGATCGCCATCAGCACAGGCCGTCATGATATCGTGCGCAGACATCGACGTTGGGTCTCCGGCTTCCTGTCCCCAGAAACGATAGACGTTTTCGAGGCCGCGCCCCGACAGAACGTCCTCGACGGATGGGAAGCCATGCTTCTGCCCAACAAAATCGCTGAGCCGGTCGTGTTCGCCCGAGCGCGTCGATAAGGTGACGTGACCACTTTCAGATGGCGGCACGAGGTGACCTTGCGGGGTGTCGAATACAGGTGCGATGTTGAAGCCCGTGCCAACGCCAATCACAAGGCTTGCCGGTCCTCGCGGCGCTGCATTGCCTTTGACAACCGTTTCCAACGTTGCTGGCGCGAGATAGGCAACGGCGTGACCCTGCGCTTGCAGGTCGTTCAAGATGTCGACCGTGCCTGCGCCTGTTGCGCTGTGCAACAGATCAAAGTCCATCGTCCAATCGCGGTTTGTCAGACGCGCGGTTCCGTCCTGAACTGGCCCCGCCACGGCAATACAGGTTGCGGTTGGCGCAGCCCCGCCAACGTCCTCCAGATATTGCGTCAAAACGGCTTCGAGCCCGGCATAGTCTGCGTTGCGATATCGCTTGATCGTATCGGTCCGGACGACTGCGCTATCAGCCAAGGCGACACGCGTATTTGTGCCCCCTATGTCTGCGACGAGGGCGTAAATGTTATCAATGGTCATCGAGATCTCAGCGGTTTGTTTTCAGGGCCTGCGCCAGCGCGTGAAAGGAGGCTTTCGGGGTCCGGACTTGGGTTTCATAGTCCACATGCACGATACCAAAGCGTTTGTCATAGCCAAATGCCCATTCATAGTTGTCGAGCAGGGACCAATAGAAAAACCCCTTCATATTTGCACCAGCCTCAATCGCCTCTTTGACTGCGAGAACGTGGCCATTGATGTAGTCGGTCCGTGCCGGATCGTCGACGCCCTCGTCGGTGAGGGTGTCATTCCACGCCATGCCGTTTTCAGTCACATAGATCGGCATGTCACCCACGTAGTCCTTTGACAGGCGACCGAGGATATTGCGCAAACCTTCGGGGAAGATGGCCCATCCCATATCAGTTTTCGGCAGCGGATCAGCTGTTACGTTGATGCTGGGCCAAGGCAGTTCGGGCGCTGGGACAATCAGATTACGAGTGTAGTAATTGACGCCAAGCCAGTCGATTGGCTGGCTGATCAGCTCCATGTCAGCTTGCCAATCTTTGGGCATATGCTGGCCAAATCCATCAAGAACGCGCTGCGGGTAGGACCCTTTTGCAATCGCACCAATAAACCATTGATTGTAGATCGCGTCCTGCAACTCTGCCGCGGCCTGCGCCTCTGGGGTATCGTTGCCCGGCTGAGAATGCTCAAAGTTCAATACGATCCCGCAATTCTTTTGCCCACGCGCGCGCAAACGCGCCATTGCTTCACCGTGTGCGAGGTTGACGTGATGCATCGCGCGGGCGGTTGCGCGGATGTCGCGTTTGCCCGGCGCATGGTGGCCGAGGAAATGAGACAGGAAGGATACGCACCAGGGCTCGTTCAGTGTCGCGACGCTTTCGATACGGTCACCGATACGGGCCATGATGATATCCGTGAAATCGCCAAACCACTGTGCGACATCCCGGTTCGTCCATCCGCCGAGATCAGCCAGCGCGGAGGGCATTTCCCAATGATAGAGCGTTTGAAAGGGCTTCAGACCCCGCGCAAGGATTGCATCGACAAGGCGGTCATAGAAGTCCAGACCTTCCTCGTTGACCTGACCGCGGCCTTCGGGAAGGACACGGGCCCAACTTGTCGAGAACCGGTAGGCATCCATACCTGCGGACTGCAAGAGGTCGAGATCTGCCTCAAAGCGGTGGTAATGGTCGCAGGCGACCGCGCCATCATGGGCCCCAAAGACATTGCCGGGCGTCGCGGCAAATGTGTCCCAATGGGTGGAACCGGCGCCACCAAAGCTGTGTCCTTCGATCTGATAGGCGGCCGTGGCGGCACCGAAAATGAAGTCGTCGGGAAAGTCGGCGCGCGTGAACTGCATGGAAGGTCCTTTGGCAAAGTCTGCGGGCCGTATAGCGGTGATTCCGTATTACGTAAACGATTACATGCGCAAAAACCCGCAATATGTCGTGATACCGAAGGTCATCGGCAGTCGGCCTTGAAGCGTGCGAACAGCGGAGACGTTCACAACGATGTCAGCCGCAGGGCGACCGCAGAGTCACCCCATTCTCGCCTGAATTGTTTTGTATTGGTTACCACTAAGTTGTTTGACACCTACCATGATGAATGCGTCTGACATGATGAAAGACCGTCGGATTAAAAATACGTATCGAAGCGTTATGGCGCTCGCACTTTGCTGCGTGTTGCCCACCTCTGCTTTGGCCGCGACGCTTGGTTACACGCTGACGATCAATAACCCGGTCTTCAATCCGGCGAATGGCAATCAGAACGTTCCGGATTTTGAGTTGACCAACACGTCGCAGGCAGGGGCGCAAATCACTGGGTTTCAGCTGTCGATTGGAGATACGTCGGCGAACTTCGACTTCGTGCGCATTCAAACCGCCTTTATCGATCCAGGTAACGACCTTAGCTTTGCGCTCAACACCGTTGGCACG
>JAHDEX010000103.1 GCA_020628545.1 Paracoccaceae bacterium
GACACGGTTGGAAGGGGTCAGGTGTAGATGAGGGCGAAATCCTGCGCTTGGCAATTATTTGGCATTTGTCCCATTTGAAGTTTTTTGCCAAGATTTGTGGTAGTTGCCTTGGGACCCGTAGGTCGGTTGTGCGGGACTTTGCTGCCTTTTGCATGTGCAGCCAGTGCTAACGCAGCATCGTTTTGCGAGTGCGGAAAGGCTACTGTAGGCGCTCCGCAGATATCTCGATACCGGACCTTCTCTAGAAAACAATGTACTTTCGGGGCGGTCACGCCATTGGGTGCAACATAAAAGCTCTTGGGAGCGACGGAGGCCTCGCTGGATTGGACGTCAGCGGTTTAGGCTCTCTGCCCACCCACAATCCGTCGCCAATGTCCCGCATAGGTCTTGAGTGCTGCGATAGTCGCATCACTCATCTGCATGGGACTTTTGTCAACTGGTGGCGGCGCGGAGCAACCTCTGACAAGCAAGGCCGCCCCTGCACTGGTTCCCGTGGACCCGAGCGAGCGATAGACTTCGGCGTCCGTCGCGACGCTCAGCATTTCAAGATATATCTGGTTTGCCGCGAAGGGGCCTTCGACAATGATGCTTCCGGTGTGCCCGATGTTGGACAGGCACTCTGCCGTCACAAGCGCGAGATAAAGCGCCACAACCGCGCCGCGCTCACCGGTTCCGATCTTTGGCTCATCGCCGCTCCACCGCGAGGTCTGCCCCTTGAAAGGACCGGTGTCGGGCACGACGGCGGGCAGAAGCATGATCTCATTTGAGAGGACATGCGCCAGGTCTTGTGGAGATGGGTTGGGATAGGCTCCTCCGGTCGCAACATCATGCTCCCGTCCTCCCATGAACCGCGCAGACGGCGCTGGATGTCCACGGGCCGTCACATTGATGAGCGTGTCGAGATCGGGATTGAGCGTGGCCTTTGTTCCACCTATGGACATCGCAATCACCCAGGTTCCGGTCGACACGACACTGAACGGGGGAGTTTCGGCCAGAACATAGGGCAAAAGCGACGCGTTGGAATCGTGGATACCGCAATATACGGGGGTCTCGGGCGGCAGACCCGTTTCTTCGGCAATTTGCGACAAGATGGTCCCAAGGGGATCCGAAGGTCTCCGCACAGGGGCCATCTTTTCAGTGATACCAAGCGCCTCGACCAGCGACGAGAATGAACCGGCGCCCGGGCTCCAAAGATCGGTGTGGCAGCCGAGCGAGGTCACATCCGTAGCCGTTGCGCCCGTCAGCCGAGCGCCCCAAAACTGCGGGTATGTGACGATCTGTTGTGTCCGGCGTTTCAAATCTGGGTCGACGTGGAATTGCCAATGGAGTTGAGCGCCAATGTTCAAACCGCCGGCCAGCTTCGGGGATCCCGTCACCGAGAATGGCGGGCGGATTGCGTCGTAGTTGTCCGCCAGATCATCCGGCCCGGCAAATTCGTAGTCCAGGATCGGGGCGGCAAGGTTTCCGTCGCGGTCCAGCAAGGCCGCGCAGGCCCCGTGGGTCGTAATCGATATGGCATCGACGCCATGCGTTTCGTGAAAATCGCGCAATCCGTCCAGCAGGAAAGCCCAGTGTCCTTCAACATCGAAATGCGGCCAGGGTGGGCCGGGCAGAACGGTGTTCGGGCGCGTGATCACCGCGACCTCGGTCAGAGTGTCACGATCAACCAATACCAGTTTCGCGTTGGTTTTCCCGATATCTATGACCGCGACATGGGATGTCATGGCAGGTGGAAAACGATTTCAAGCGGCGTTGCCACGGGTTCGTTGGTCGGATGAGTCTGCATGATGTCCGCCATATGCGCCCACCACTTCTTCATCACGGGATGGCTCGGCAGATCATCCATGCCGTGCCCGTCTTCGCGCCAAAGCACTCCGAACAGCATATTCGTTTCGCCATCCAGATGGATCGAGTAATCGCTGACGCCGGCGTTTTTCAGCAGTTCGGATAGCTCTGGCCATATCGCGTCGTGGCGCTTGATGTATTCCGCGCGGCAGCCGGGGTTCAGCATCATCTTGAAGGCGAATTTCTCCATCAACGCGCCCGCCACATGGACCAGAGACGCGGCAGGGCGATAACCCCAATCAAAAGCGCGCCGATGACGATCGACATCACAATGCCCGGCACATTCAAAAGGCCCAGACCAAAGGTCACCAGCCCCATCACGAAGGCCGCGATGACAACGCCGATGATCGTTCCCGAGCCGCCCAGAATGCTGACGCCTCCCAGCACGACCATCGTGACGATCTCAAGCTCCCAACCTGTCGCGATGGACGGACGCGTGGAGCCGAGCCGTGCTGTCAGGCAGATCGCGGCGACGCCCGACATCAGGCCCGTCAGAAGGAACAGGGTGAACTTCACCCGCTGAACGCGGATGCCTGAAAACATCGCACCGGTGGCGTTGTTGCCGATCGCATAGACCGCCCGGCCGAAGTTCGTCTTATGAAGCAGGATCGCATAAATCAGGGCAATGATCGCGAAGAGCACGAACTCGAACGAGATCACCCACCAGACATAGCCCTGGCCGAACCAGGAGAAGCTCTGGGGATAACCACGAAAGGCCTGGTCTCCGAGCACGATAAAGCTGATGCCCCGAAACAGGCTCATGGTGCCTATGGTGACAACGATGGATGGCAGACCCATGCGAGTCACCAGAAGTCCGTTGAAGGCACCGCATAGAAGACCGACACCAAGTCCGATAAGCACAAGACCGGGCATCCCAACCCCCATCTGCACGGCGGCTCCCATGGCCGTTGAGGCCAGTGCGATGATCGACGCGACTGACAAGTCAATCTCACCGGAGATGATCAGAAGGGCCATTGCGAAGGCAATCATCGCCTTTTCTGTGAAGTTGAAAGTCGCGTCGCTCAGGTTCCAGGCGTTCAGGAAATAAGGCGACGCAAAGCTGTTGGCGACGAAGATGCCGATGGCGACCAGAAGCAGCAGCGTTTCCCAGCTTTTCAGCCTCTGCTCAAGCGGCGACTGCAGGCGGTCCGGGACGAAACGGTCTGTGGTGCTCATGTTGCATGCTCCGCGCGTTTGAGAATGATGCGGCCTTTTTCGCGATTGGCCTGGGCGTTAAGGGCCACGGCAATGATGATCGCGCCGCCCGAGATAGCCAGTTGCCAGAAGGGCGAGATGTCGACGACCGGCAGGGCATTCTTGATGATGCCCAGGAACAGGGCCCCAAGCAGAGCGCCCGTGACCGTACCGATCCCCCCCATGATCGACACGCCGCCGATCACGCATGCGGCGACGACGTCCAGTTCGAATCCACCAGCGATATCGACATAGGACACGGCAAACCGCGAAACCCAGAGGTACCCTGTCAGCCCTGCCAATGCGCCGGAGATCGTGAAGGCGCAGAACTGTGTCTTGCCGACGTTGATGCCCGCGTAGGTCGCAGCATGAGGATTGCCGCCCGCTGCATGGAATGCGCGCCCCAAGGTCGTGCGCGTCATGACGATCGTAAAGATGATCACGGCAAAAATCGCGATCCATCCGAGAACAGGTAGACCCAGAAATTCTGCACGTGGGAAAGCCTTGAACGCCGGGCTCATCTCGTGGCTGTTGACCCATTTACCGTCCGAGATCACAAAAATGATCCCGCGGAAGATCGTCATCGTGCCAAGCGTCACGACAATGGGCGGGATGGCCAGTTTCCAGACAAGAATACCATTGATCATGCCCAAGATCGTGCCGAGGCCGATCGCGATCATCAGGATCACGACAATCGGCAAGCCGGGGGCAGCGACGTTCACCATCGACACGACCATGCCTGTCAAAGCCAGATTTGCGGCAACGCTGAGGTCGATGCACTTGGTCAAGATGACGATCATCTGCCCGATCGCCAGCAGGATCAGCGGCGAGGTGTCGTTGAATACATTGGCAAGATTGGATGGCGCGACGAAGCCCGGAAAGCGCGATGAGATCAGTGCCAGCAGAAGGATGATCGCGCCAACCAGCAGGGTTTCTCGTGATGTCAGAATGCGTTTCAGCATGGGCGTTTCCCTTCAGATACCGGCGGCATGACGAACAAGTGTTTCGGGTTGCAGGTCGCCATTTGCCAGCTCGGCGACCATGCGGCCTTCGCGCATGACGATGACGCGGTCGGACATGCCAAGAACCTCGGGGATTTCCGAACTCACCATGATCACCGCAAGGCCCTGCGCCGCCAGCTCCGCCATGAATTCGTGCACGGCGGCCTTTGACCCGATGTCCACGCCTTTGGTCGGCTCATCGAGGATGATGACCTTGGGCTTTGTCGCCAGCCATTTGGCGATCACCACCTTTTGCTGGTTGCCGCCTGAAAGGTTGCCCACATGGGTGTCGAGCGAGGCTGCCCGCAGGTCCAGTCGTTCGGTGTATTCCCGCGCCAGCTTGAATTCTTCGGCAAGCTTCAAAAAACCCTTGCTGGAAATCCGCCCAAGCGAAGGAAGCGTAACGTTCTGAAAAATCGGCAGGTCAAGGATCGCTCCCTGCTTGCCACGATCTTCGGGCACATAGACGATGCCGCTGTCGACCGCGTCGGCAGGGGATTTGATCTGCACCGGCGCGCCGTCAATCTCGACCGTTCCGCCAGAGGGGCGCGTAATGCCAAAAAGCGCTTGCATGAGTTCGGAGCGGCCGGCGCCCACGAGGCCATAAAACCCAAGGATCTCGCCCTTGCGCAGGAAGAATCCGATGTCTTCGAACTCGGTCGGATGGGAGTATCCCTCGACTCTCAGAATGGTGTCGCCGGGGCTGGAGTCCCGCGTGGGAAAAATCTGGCTGACATCGCGGCCGACCATCATCTTGACCAGGTCAGGTTCGCTGACATCCGCGATGGCCCCGTCGCCAATCAACTGGCCGTCTCGAAAAACAGTGTAGTTGTCAGCGATGCGGAAAATCTCATCGAACTTGTGGCTGATGAACAGGATCGCCTTGCCCTGCGCCTTCAATGTCTCGACCAACTCATAAAGCTCTTCGATTTCCTTGTGTGAAAGTGCGGCCGTCGGCTCGTCCATGATGACCACGCGGGCATCGATCGACAGCGCGCGGGCGACAGCCACAAGGTGCTTGTTGGCGATTCCGAGGTCTTTCAGTTTGTGTTCGGGATCGATGTTTGCGCCAATGCCGTTCAGGATTTCGCGCGCCCGTTCGGCCATTTTCTTCAAATCGATCAAGCCGAAGGCGCCGCGAGGCGCATGCCCAAGGAAGATATTTTCGGCCACGGACAATTCGTCAAACAGGACGGTTTCCTGATGGATCGCCGTGACGCCATGGTCCGATGCAGCTTGTGGAACCGGGAACTTGGTGACTTTCCCGCCGACTAGGATCGCGCCACCGTCCGGCTGGTAGATGCCGGTCATGGTTTTCACGACCGTAGATTTGCCCGCACCGTTTTCCCCGATAAGAGCCGTCACCTTGCCGGGATAGAGCTGCAGCGAAACCTCTGAAAGTGCTTTGACGCCCGGAAAAGTCTTGGTGATCCGATCAAGCGCCAAGACAGCGACATCATCAGATGCGGCATCGCGCAGGATCGTATTGTCCGTTTGTTCTAGCATCGGATCTCTCGGGATTGGGCAAGGGACTCCTGCGCAGCGCAGATCGCCGCGCAGGAGATTGGTCGCTTAGAAGATCGACTTGAACTGGTCGATGTTCGAGGCGTCATAGATGAACGGGTCCGCCATTGCGGCCGAGTTCGTTTCGTCCAGCGTGATCGTACCCACGCGACCGATCGGGATTTCCGCGCCCGGCTCGGCGGTGTGGTGTCCCTGCGCCAAGTGGTAGGCAATCATCGTGGCAGAATAGCCCAGATCAATCGGGTTCCAGATCGCGAAGGATTGCGAGGCACCGCTTTCAATGGCACCGGCCATCTCTGACGGCAGACCAAGGCCGGTCACATTGACCTGACCCACCTTGCCAGCGTCCACAACAGCTTGAGCTGCGGCCACGATGCCAACAGATGTCGGTGCAATGATCGCATCCAGATCCGGATAGGACTGCATGAGACCCGTGGCTTCGCGATAGGACTTGTCGGCCAGGTCGTCGCCGTAAACGGTGGTCACGACGTTGATGCCGGGATAGTTGCCCATCACCTTGTTCATCTCTTCGATCCAGATGTTCTGGTTTGTCGAAGTGGTGGTCGCGGAAAGTACGGCCACATCGCCACCGTCAGGCAGATGATCCGCGGCAAGCTTGATGATCATGTTACCGATCAGCGCGTTGGACGACGGATTCAGGTGCACCATACGGCCTTCTTCTGCCACGCCAGAGTCCCAGGAGATAACAGTGATGCCCCGCTGCATTGCCTTTTGCAGGGTCGGCACCAGTGCGTCCGTGTCATTCGCGGAAACCGCGATGGCGTCCACACCTTGCGCGATCAGCGAATTGATCACCTCGATCTGGCCTTCAGCGGTCGTGTCCGTCGGGCCGGTATAGATGATCTCGACCCCGCCCAGTTCGGTGGCGGCTTCTTCGGCGCCTTCAGCGGCGGCTTCAAAGAAGCCGATGCCAAGCGCCTTAACGACAAGCGCGATGCGCATATCGTCCTGGGCCATGGCGGTGGTGCCGAACAGGCTTGCAGCCAGGCTGAGACCGGCGGTGAGAGTGGTAAAAGTGCGACGTTTCATTTGGAGTCCTCCCTTAAGTACGTTCGCGATTAGAGCCTCTTTAGGAGGCCACGTTTCTCTGAGCGCCCCCGGATTGGGCGACGATCAGCGTCACTTCTGCGGCCTCCAGCATGGCGGCTGCTTTGTCAGAAATCTGGTCATCGGTGATGACGGTCGTGATCCGGTTCAATGGGCAGAGCACGAGGCTGGAGCGTCGTTCGAATTTCGTGCTGTCGGCGAGAACGATCAGTTCATCGGCCTGACCGATAAGCTTCTGTTCGGCCTGGATCAGCAGCGGATCGGCTTCCATCAGGCCAAGCGGGCCAAGCCCCTGGGCGCCCATGAACATGCGACGGGCGCAGAAGTTGCGCGTCACGTCATTGTCGAAGGGCGACAGGATAATGTTTTGTTCGCGGTAAATCGTGCCACCCGAGAGCATGATGGTATTCTTGGAATGCTTCAGCAGATGTTCGGCGATCGGGAACGAGTTCGTGAAAACCTGCATTCGACGGCTCGCCAGCGGGTGCACCATCTGAAATGTCGTCGTGCCACCATTGATAATGATCGCGTCGCCATCTTCGCAAAGATCCACTGCGGCGGCAGCAATCGCCTGCTTCTCTTCAATGCGCATGGTTTCATTAACAGAGAAGGGACGCCCCGCCAGGCCCACGATCTGCGGAGGGCTCAACGCCTCAGCCCCGCCGCGCACGCGGCGCAGGAGGCCATCCTGGTCCAGCGTGGCAATGTCGCGCCGAATGGTGGCTTCGGAAGCGCCAGTCAGATTGCACAAGTCCAATACTGTGACCACCGGCCGGTCTTCGACGGCGGAAAGGATAATCGTATGGCGTTCTTTTTCGTGCATTTGTGCCTCCCTTTGAAATCAAGCTGGCGAGATTCGCGTCACAAGTCAATCAAAATCGATCAAAAGCAATCATACTGCGCTGCAGCATGATCGAATATGATTGAAAATGATTGACATATTGGCGCACTCGGCGCATCGTTGCGATCAATCAAGAATTCCGGCGCCATTCGCCAATTGGGAGGAAATATGTTGAAATCATTGGAAAATAATCTGCTCGAAAGTCGCTGGGATGACGCTGAGGCGAAAGGAAAGAGCGAATCAGAGCTCCTCCTTTATCGCTCGAACATTCTTGGTTCTGACAAGCGCGTGACCAATTACGGCGGCGGCAATACGTCTGCGAAGGTGATCGAGACAGACCCCCTTACGGGCGACGAGGTTGAGGTGCTTTGGGTGAAGGGGTCAGGTGGTGACATCGGCTCGATGAAGCTCGACGGATTCGCCACGCTTTACATGGACAAGCTTCAAGCGCTGAAATCGCTCTACCGTGGCGTGGAATTCGAAGACGAGATGGTCGGCTACCTGCCGCATTGCACCTTCAAGCTGAACCCGCGCGCGGCCTCGATTGATACGCCCTTGCACGCTTATGTTCCACGTAAACACGTTGACCACGTTCATGCAGATGCGATCATCGCGATCGCTGCGTCCAAGAACTCGAAAGAACTGACGCAGGAAATCTTTGGGGATCGCATCGGTTGGTTGCCCTGGAAGAAGCCGGGCTACGAGCTGGGCTTGTGGCTGGAAAAGTACTGCAACGAAAACCCGGACGCCGACGGTGTGGTCCTTGAAAGCCATGGACTGTTCACATGGGGTGATACGGCCAAGGACTGCTATGACCAGACAATCGATGTGATCAACGTCGCGACCAAATGGCTTGATGAGCAAAGCAGGGGCGTCGCGCCCTTTGGCGGCGCGATCCACGAAAGCCTGTCGGCCAGCGAACGCAGCAGCATTGCCGCGCGTCTTATGCCGGCGATCCGGGGTTTTGTTTCCGGCAACCAGCACATGGTCGGTCATTTCAACGACAGCGATGCCGTTCTGGAATTTGTAAACGCGAAAGACATGAAACCGCTTGCGGCTTTGGGAACGTCCTGTCCGGATCACTTCCTGCGCACGAAAATCCGCCCACTTGTCGTTCCGTTTGATCCCGTTCGCGGGAATATCGACGACGTCTTGGCTGGATTGCCGGACCAGATCGAATCCTACCGCAAGGACTACGCAGCCTATTACGACCGCTGCAAGCACGGCGACAGCCCCGACATTCGCGATCCGAATGCTGTTGTCTACCTTGTGCCCGGCGTCGGCATGATCACTTTCGCCAAGGACAAGGCAACCGCAAGGATCTCGGGCGAGTTCTACGTCAACGCGATCAACGTGATGCGCGGTGCCTCGGCAGTCAGTGAATATCAGGGGCTGCCCGAACAGGAAGCCTTCGACATCGAATACTGGTTGCTTGAAGAAGCGAAATTGCAGCGCATGCCGAAGCCCAAGTCACTTGCCGGACGTGTCGCCCTTGTGACGGGCGGAGCGGGCGGCATCGGTGCGGCAACCGCTGAACGCTACCTTCAGGACGGCGCCTGCGTCGTTCTGGCCGACATCAACGAAGACGCCTTGGCATCTACCAGAAAGCATCTGACGGAACGCTACAGCGCGGACGTCGTGCGAAGCGTCAACATGAATGTCACAAGCGAAGAGGCCGTGGCATCGGCCTTCGCGGAAACCTCGGTAGAATTTGGCGGGGTCGACATCCTGGTCTCCAACGCTGGCATTGCCTCTTCCGCACCGATCGAGGACACCTCGCTGGCACTCTGGAACAAGAACATGGACATCCTGTCCACGGGTTATTTCCTTGTCAGCCGCGAGGCATTCAAGATCATGCGGGTGCAGGATATGGGTGGCTCGGTCGTCTTTGTGGCGTCGAAAAATGGCCTCGCAGCCTCGCCGAACGCTGCCGCTTATTGCACCGCGAAAGCCTCGGAAATCCACCTTGCCCGCTGCCTTGCCCTGGAAGGTGCGGAGGCTGGCATCCGCGTCAATGTCGTCAACCCCGACGCGGTTTTGCGCGGATCGAAGATCT
>JAHDEX010000031.1:0-17872 GCA_020628545.1 Paracoccaceae bacterium
TGTCCTTCGGGACTATGGACATAAACGCGCTCGTAATAAGCGGATCGGACCCGGGGGCGGTACCCGGCGGCTCCACCAAACAGCCCGGTCGTTTGCCGGATGATGGGGCCGAAATAGGATCGACGAACGTCTAAAGGGGTTTGCTTTGTCTCGGTGAGATACCACCGTTATCGGTTCGATTAGTATAGTTGCAAACGACAACCATGCTCCAGTTGCAGTCGCTGCTTAAGCAGTGCCGAATACTGAAACTTTAACTCCTAAGGCTTAGCGGCTTTAGGCGGGGTTCGCAGGTACCTGGCAACAGAAACCTGCATTTCCCATTCTCAAACTGCTCATTATTGTGACTTGCCACGGGCCATCGCCCTGCGCAGACTATTGTTATGGGAGCGTTTCGTTGTTGGATTGCCGGAATGATTATGAGCTGGTCCGGCGCAGCGCAGGCGTGTGATACCGCTCTTGTTCTCACAATAGATGTGTCGAACTCTGTCGATCCTGGCGAGTACCGGCTGCAGATCGATGGGTTGGCGGATGCGCTGGAAGACCCCGAAATCGTAGAGGCGATGGTGCGTGGGCAGGTAGCGATTTCGGTTGTGCAATGGTCTGGTGAGAACTGGCAGGACCTGTCGATCCCCTGGCGCACGATCCGCACGGCGCTTGACGCCCAGCAGTTGGCGTTGGATGCGCGGTTGATGCCCCGCGCCTTTGTCTTGTCGGACACCGCCCCTGCCGAAGCCATTTATTTTGCGATGAAGCAGTTTGACACCGCCCCGGTTTGTCGTCGCAAGGTGATTGACGTGTCCGGGGATGGGACACCCAATGCGGGCAGCACCACCGCGGCAGCACGACAGGCCGCACAACGTGCGGGTATCACGATCAATGGTATCGCAATTGAGGGCTTGGGTATCGCGATCACCACGTTCTACCACCGCCAGGTCATCACGCGTGATGGCTTTGTGATCACCGCACGCACGCATCGTGACTATCCGAATGCCATCCGGCGCAAGCTGATCCGGGAACTGACGATCCCGTTGGGTTGACGGCTCTCCGGTTAGGCGGCACACATCTGCCATGGGGACTGCGGCACCCCGTGAGGTTCCGACCGAACGTTCGCATCCACTGACACATTCAGAAAGGATGCCCCATGGCCACCCCAAAACCCGGATTTGATGAGATCTCACCTGCACAATTAATGCGACTGATCGGTTTACCCGATGCACCAGTGGTGATTGATGTTTGTCTGCCCGAAGATGTGGCACTTGATCCGGTCAGGATCCCGACGGCTGTGTCTGCCACGCATGGAGATTTGGAAGCTCTTCTCAATCTGTCAGCAGATCGGCATTGCGTTGTCGTCTGTCAGAAAGGGAAGAAACTCAGCCACGGTGCTGCCGCACTGTTGCGTGCGCATGGTCGCACGGTTGATGTTCTGGCGGGTGGTATGACGGCTTGGCGCGCCGCAGGTCTTCCCGCGATTCCCATTGATCGCTTGCCGAACCGCCCTCTGTGGGTGACACGCCACCGTCCCAAAATCGATCGGCTTGCCTGCCCTTGGTTGATCCGGAGGTTTGTCGATCCGAGCGCGAAGGTGCTTTATGTCCCGCCGGCAGAGGTTGATGCCGTGTCTGAAAAGTTCGGCGCCATTGCCTTTGATACGCCGACAGCCGCATTCACGCATCGCGATGAGAAATGTACCTTCGACGCGATTATTGATCACTTCGATCTCCACACGCCTGCCCTTGATTGCCTGGCGAAGGTCATTCGGGCGGCCGATACTGGGGCGGCCCGCATGGTGCCGGAAGCGGCGGGCCTGCTCGCATTCTCGGTCGGCCTGTCGCGCCAGTTCAAGGATGATCAGACACTTCTTGAAGCGGCACTTCCGTTCTACGACGCGCTCTATCGCTGGGCGCGGGATGGTCAGGGGGAAACCCATGATTGGGCGGAAGAGGTCGCCCGATGACACCACTTTCTGAGTTGGTGCGTGTGTTCGGCCGCATTGGTTTGCTGTCCTTCGGCGGCCCGGCAGCACAGATTGCACTGATGCACGAGGAGCTGGTCGAGAAGCGGAGCTGGTTGAGTGAAGACGCGTACCTACGCGCCCTTTCCTTCTGTATGCTTCTCCCCGGACCCGAAGCGATGCAGCTCGCGACCTACGCGGGTTGGACGAAACGTGGCATCGTCGGCGGGCTGATCGGTGGGACGCTCTTCGTTTTGCCGGGTGCTGCGGTCATCATGGTTCTCGCGTTGCTTTATGCCTCCTACGGAGCACTGCCGTTGGTTCAGGCGCTTTTCCTTGGCGTGAAAGCGACCGTTGTCGTCATCGTCATTGCAGCGCTTTTGAAAGTCGCAAAGCGCGCCTTAGTCACGACGCAGGCGAGGCTGATCGCTATCTTCGCATTCATTGCGCTTTTTGCATTTTCGCTTCCCTTCCCGCTGGTGATTGCAGCGGCCGCACTTGCAGGCGCTTATGGCGCGGTTTCGGATGAAACGTCTGCCGCGCCATCTTCACTCCCCTGGCGCAAGAGTGTTCTGGTTATCGTGCTCGGCATCCCGATCTGGGCAGCACCTCTCGTCTTCATTCATGGTGCCGATCCAATCCTGACGGACATCGCAGCATTCTTCGCATGGCTCGCCGTTGTGACCTTTGGCGGGGCCTACGCTGTACTAGCCTATATGACACAGACCATCGTTTCAGACTTTGGCTGGCTGACCACACCACAGATGATGGACGCGCTGGGCCTTGCTGAAACGACCCCTGGCCCACTGATCCTTGTCACACAATTCGTCGGGACCCTTGCCGGCATTCAAACCGGTGGCGTGGCGATGGGTATCGCTGCTGCTGCCGTGACGCTTTGGGTGACATTTGTGCCCTGCTTCATCTGGATCTTCGCAGGTGCCCCTCTGGTAACCTGGCTAAGCGATCAGCCGCGCCTGCGCGCTGCGCTTGCGGGAATCACGGCGGCCGTCGTCGGTGTGATTGCGAACCTATCATTCTGGTTTGCACTGCAGGTCTTCTTCGCAGAAACGCGCGCCATCAGCTTCACAGCCGTACAGATTGAAATTCCGGTTTTTGCGACCGTCGATCTTTTCGCCGTCGCACTTGCTGTCCTTGCGGGCATCCTTTTGATGTGGCGGGAGCTTCCTTTGATCGCGGTTCTGCTCCTGTCTGCCGCGCTGAGCGGTGGGGTGTCCTACGTGACTTAAACGAATGTTCACCATCCGCCCCTTTTACTCCCCTGTGAAATCCGTATGCTTTCGCTAGCCGCCGAAAGAAGGACCCCTCGCACGTGACACGCTCCATCGACTATGGAAACCTGATGCACCGCGCGATGCGGAGTTTGATCCAGAATGTCCTACAGGATGTGGCGGAGCGTGGACTTCCCGGCGACCACCATTTTTTCATCACTTTCGACACGATGCACCCGGATGTTGAAATTGCCGATTGGCTGTCTGACCGGTATCCGAATGAGATGACGGTGGTGATCCAACATTGGTTCGACAATCTGGACGTCACTGATGAGGGTTTTGCGATCACGCTGAATTTCGGGGAAAATCCAGAGCCGCTCTATATTCCATACGACGCCATCCAGACATTTGTGGATCCTTCAGTGGAATTTGGATTGCGGTTTGAAACTCAAACGGACGAAGAAGATACGGCCCCGACGGTTGTACCGGACGTGGCTGAGCTTCCTACGGAGCCCGAGGCGGCAGCTGAGGACGACGCAGAGACCAGCGAAGACGCCCCGAAAGAGGCTGAAGTCGTCAGTCTCGACCAATTCCGCAAAACCTGACTACGCAACTCCGGGTCACGGGTTAGCGCTACCTCGCGTTGCACTCGCCTGGGCGAGCCGCTATCCCTCGCGTAACGCATTTTGACGGAGCTTGCCCCATGACCGCCACCCGTACCGAATCTGATAGTTTTGGCCCGCTTGAGGTCCCGGCTGACAAGTATTGGGGCGCGCAGACCCAGCGGTCATTGATGAACTTTCCAATTGGCTGGGAAAAGCAGCCTGTCGCAGTGGTGCGGGCGCTGGGCGTAATCAAACAGGCCTGTGCGAAGGCGAACAAGGATCGTGGCAAGCTGGATGCGAAACTTGCCGACGCGATGATCGAGGCTGCATCAGAGGTCGTGGCAGGCAAGCTTGATGATCACTTCCCGCTGGTCGTCTGGCAGACCGGCTCAGGCACGCAATCAAACATGAACGCGAATGAGGTGATTTCCAACCGCGCGATTGAGATTTTGGGCGGTGAGATTGGCTCAAAAGACCCGGTCCACCCGAACGATCATTGCAACATGGGTCAGTCGTCAAACGACACTTTCCCCACAGCCATGCACATCGCCGTTGCAACGACGGCGCATGAGGTGCTGTTACCCGGGCTGGCAAAGCTTCACGCAGCGCTGGAGCAGAAGCAAAAGGAATTTGACGGGATCATCAAGATCGGTCGGACCCACACAATGGACGCGACGCCGCTGACGCTGGGACAGGAATTCTCAGGCTACGTGCATCAAGTGGCCATGGCAATCCGCCGCATCAAAGCTGCGTTGCCCGCTATCTATGAGCTTGCACAAGGCGGGACAGCCGTTGGTACGGGCCTCAACACGCCAAAAGGCTGGGGTGAAACTGTCGCAGCCGAAATGGCAGAGATCACTGGCCTGCCCTTTGTGACGGCGCCCAACAAGTTCGAAGCGCTTGCCGCTCATGATGCCTTGGTTGAAATGTCGGGTGCGCTGAAAACCACTGCAGCTAGCTTGTACAAAATCGCCTGCGACATCCGCTTCCTCGGCTCCGGCCCGCGGTGTGGTCTGGGTGAGTTGATGTTGCCCGAGAACGAACCGGGATCCTCGATCATGCCGGGTAAAGTGAACCCCACGCAAGTGGAAGCGATCACGCAGGTCTGCGCCCATGTCATGGGCAATGATGCGGCCGTTGGCTTCGCAGGGTCACAGGGCCATTTTGAGCTAAACGTTATGAAGCCAATGATGGCCTATAACGTGCTGCAATCGATGCAACTGATCGGTGATGCTTCAGTGGCCTTTACCGACAATTGCGTTGTGGGCATTCAGGCCAATGAAGAGCGGATCGGCAAGCTGATGCGCGAAAGCCTGATGCTGGTAACGGCACTGGCCCCGACAATCGGGTACGACAACGCAACCACGGTTGCGAAGACCGCACACAAAAATGGTACCACTTTGAAGGAAGAGGCGATCAACCTTGGCTTCGTGGATGAAGAGACCTTCGAAAAAGTCGTGCGCCCCGAAGACATGATCGGACCAAAGTGACCCAGCCCATCAACCTCAACAAGGTGCGCAAGGCCAAGGCACGGGATGCGCGGAAGGTCAAAGCGGATGAGAATGCGGTGAAGTTCGGTCGCACCAAGGCGGAACGGGTGCTTGACGCAACACGCGAGGCCAAAGCGGCAAAGCGCTTGGCGCAGCTTAAGTTCGAAGATGAGTGAGACGTTTAACGGCCGTCCAGTCAAGCATTCCCTTACACTCAAGGGACATCGAACAAGCGTATCCCTAGAGGATGTCTTCTGGAAAGAGTTTCGTCGTATCGCGGCCGACCGTGATCAACCGCTGAATGCGCTGGCAAGTGAAATTGATGCCGCGCGCGGTGACATCGGCCTGGCGTCAGCTATCCGAGTGTTTGTCTTGAAAGAGCTTCAGGCCTGCTGTTCGCGGTAAAGCGCGTCACGGATGCGGGACAAGGTGTCGTGTTCAAGCTGTTCGCCCGATTTGCCGCTTTCGGCCGGATTAACAGCAGGACGCGATGGCGTGCCCATCATATCCATGATGTCGGGGCGCTGCATCGGCTGGTGCACGTAGCCGTCATCCATTTCCATCGGCTTCACAGCATGTGGTTTGCGCGTTGATGCTTCAACAAGCGAGTTCAGAACATTCGACATTGAAAAAGCCATATTGATAACCCTTGGTTACTCACTCACGAAATTAACAGAAGCTTACCACGTCATTGCCGCATTCCGTGCCCCATTTCGGGCACAATTCTGATGGCAACGTATAAATTGCGGGTTAAGATACTGAAAAATATGACTTAACCAAACGTTAACAACGTAGTGAGAGCCAAACACCTGCATCGACCGGCAGCGACAATCAGGTGCTAATTTTCAGACCGATTTGTCATCGGAAACAATGCTGCCTCTTTTGGCGAATCGCAGCCAGATCCCATCTCGCCCACGCACGGTCAAATGCGCCACCGGAACCGGCGGTCTGTCAGGGACGACCTCAAACCGATACGCACACACAAGCTGAGCCAGTAGAACCACGCCCTCAATCATCGCAAAGCCCGCCCCTGTGCACACCCGTGGCCCGGCAGAGAACGGCATATATGCCTGACGTTGTGCTTCCTTTTGATCAGGGTCTTGCCATCGTTCCGGGTGAAACGCATCGGGGTCATGCCATAAGCGCGTATGGCGCTGGACGTGCCAAGGCGACAGAACTACTTGCGATCCTTTGCGCACCTTGCGCCCGCGAAACTCTTCCGGCTGCACTGTCTCTCGGACCATCATGGGCACCGGTGGATAGAGCCGCAGACTTTCGCGAAACACATCGCGCGTCGTGCTGAGTGTTGCAAGCTTTGCAAAATTCGGCGTCAATGCAGCGGCCTCTTCTGCAACCTTATCCTGCCATTCTGGATAGAGCGCCAAAAGATAGAGAGTCCACGCCAGTGCGGAGGCAGAGGTTTCATGCCCCGCAAGAAAGAAAATCGCCACCTGATCGACCATCTCATCACGGTCAAATGTCTCGCCCGTCTGCGGATCGGGCGTTGTCATGATCTTCGTCGCAAGATCGTCTGGCAGCGTACCTGCTGCAATCAACTCGGCTCGTTGATCCACCAACACCTTGATCAAGCGCCGGATCTTGTTCGCTGTCGCCAGCGTATTCCGGCGAAAGAAGCGCGGCATCCAGGATGGGCCACGCACAAAAGCTGCGAGATTGAGGATCGGTTGGCTGCGCTGATGCGCCTTGAATGTCTCGAAGACTTCGGTGGCCGTATCGTTTTCAATCGGTAAGGAAAAGAGCGTCCGGAAAATGACATCAGCCGCTGCGTGGCTGGTGAGACCCTCAATGTCATGCGGCTCATCTGTCGCCGTTGGCTCCATCCGCGCCACTGCGGCCTCTCCCGCAGCCCAAATCGCAGGAAAGGACTCCTTCAGACGGCCCCCTTCAAATGCGGGATCAATGATCCGCCGCTGGCGCTTCCACACCTCGCCATTTGTCAGAAATACCGACTGACCGAGAAGCGGACGCAGGCCTGCACCGATCCTGTCGGACTTTGGGAAGTGATCAGGGCGTTCTTTGAGGACAAGATCGATCAGCTTTGGGTCGTTGGCAAGGTAACTGCGAAAGAACGGCGTTTTGAATTCAGCCATCCACGCCCGGTAGAGCTTTGCGGGTTGCGCCGACAGGATATCCTGCCGAAACAAGCGCATATAACGCCAGAGCGAAACTTTCTCGGGCCGTGCCGGTGGTTTGGGCGGATGTGTCATGCGGTCGACGTAAATTTTGAGGCGGCAATCGTGATCCGGCTTTTCGACGGAACTCGATCGCGGTAGCGGGCCGCAAGGGTCTGTGGCCCGCTGGTGATCTGAAAGTAGTCATAGTCGCCGGGATTGTCGAAAGCGCAAAGATACTGGAAGTGAAGTCGAAAGAAGCGCCAGCGCAGCGCTTTCCAGGTCTCGGGCTTCAGGGTCTGTGTAAATGCGGCAGAGACAACCAGCGGCCATTTCTGATTGTCTGGCGCCACTCCGGAAACCGCAACCGGATCACAAAGCGCAAAGGCACATCCATCACCCGGAGCGGTCACATCAACCCATGCCAGATCATCCTGCTGGCTGAGGTAAGCGAGGTCCGCGCGAAGCCGCTTTGCCTCTGGCAGGAAGGAGACCATTGGAACCACCTGCCCCAACGATAGAAATCCCAGTGGGGGTCCGTCCTGCGGTATACGCCTTGCGCGCAGCAAATCGGCGAGGATCGAAACGGCAAGATGCGCGCCGCTTGAATGGCCGACGACAAGGACTTCGTCGACCTCATCTGTGAAAGCTGCGGCGATCTGATCAGCGAAGGTTGCCATTCTTGCCTCGAGCGGCTCAGGATTGGCCCCACGGTGGCGCGCCGAATAGCTGTAGTCGTGCATCAGGTAGTACGCGAAGAATTTGTTGTCCTTGGCCTTGAACCACCGCATCAATCCTACAAATACGGTGACCCCCAGGATGCCTGCAAAGGCATCCCCTGCCAGTCCAATGTGCGGCACAAGCACTGTCTTGAGGCCGGATAGGACTGCTGCGCCGAGGCCAAAAGCGATCAGAAGCTGGAACAACAGCATGCCGACGGGATAAAGGGCCGCAATCACGGGCCCTTTGCGCAGCCACATCATTCGCCGCAATGCGCCGGTGCTGATATACACCCAAGCCGTCCGGATCAGCGCGAAATATGTGCCGGGGATCGTCCCATCCATGCTGTCACGCACGATGTCTGACCAGATCAGCACGTCGAAATTTGCCGACACGGACTGACCGTCTATCTGGGCCTCTGCGTGCCATCCGAAGGCTTCCCCCTTCGCCTTTGGCTTGATGCCGATATCGTAGCCCGAGATAGCCGCCTGTGCCGCGCCTTCCTTGCGATAAAGTTCTCGGTAGCGACGGGGATGAATCGGGTCATAGCCCGGAATGTAGAACACCCGGCGCTTGCGCACGCTTTGACTTGGCCCGTCGTTGGTCATTCACTGCTCGGCTCTTTTGCGGCAGCATACCCCATAAACCGGGCCAAATTAAGAAATTGCTTTTGAAGGCTTATCCGAGCGTTGCGAGAACGGGAAAGGCTTCGAGCATCCAGTAGCTCAGCGCTGCAAACTGCCCAGTGATCATCATCAGCCCAACCGTCCACAAAAGCAGTCCGGATGTGCGTTCGATCTGACCCATATGCGCTTTCATCCACATCATCACACCTTTGAGGCGCGGGAAGAAGGCAGCCACCAACAGGAATGGAATGCCCAACCCCATCGCGTAGACCGCAAGGAGTGTTGTACCACGCGCCATATCGGCCTCAGACGCCGCAAGACCGAGGATCGCGCCGAGTATGGGGCCAAGACAAGGTGTCCATCCGAATGCGAATGCAAGACCAAGGATGTAGGCCCCCATGGCGCTTCCGCCCTTATCGCCCGCATCAACACGGGCTTCACGGTCGAGGAATCGAATACGGAATACCCCCACAAAGTGCGCACCGAAGATCATCACCACGATGCCAGAAATCGTCAGGAACCAATCCTGATACTGCAAGAACGCGCGTCCCATCGCGGAAAACGCGAAACCCAGCAGCAGGAAAACCGTTGAAAGCCCAAGCACAAAGAATGCGGCCGAGACGATCACGCGTTGCCGCGCTTCACGTTCTTCCTCCATATCGGTCATGCTGACCCCGCCCATATAGGCCAGATACGGCGGCACAATTGGCAGAACGCAGGGAGAAAGAAACGACAAAAGCCCCGCCGTCAGCGCGATGATCATCGCAGGCAGAAGTGTTGCGTCCAGAATTGTGGCGGCTTCAAGCATGAGTGGTCCTGTATTGCTCCCCTTCTCTACGCGCCAAATGTGACAAGGTCACGCCGCACGTCGTCACAACTCTGTGGACTTTTTGAAACATGGACCCTAGGTCACAGGGCATGACGACGCCGGATCATACTCTCGACGCGCTCGGCCTTCTGTGTCCTCTCCCCGTCCTGAAGGCCCGCAAACGCCTGCAATCATTGACGACCGGGCAGGTTTTGCGCGTCATTGCGGATGACCCTGCCGCCATTGTGGACGTACCGCACTTCTGTCAGGAATCCGGGCATCATCTTTTGACGCAATCTAAGAGTGACGGCGTGCTCACCTTCGATATTCGCAAGTCCTGAACAAAAAGGGCTGGCGCAGTGGCCAGCCCTTTCGATTACTCTTGATTCAGTTAGCGGCCGAGCGACCACCATCCTTTGCGCTTTGGCTTTGCCGGCGCCTCCGGTTCTGCCTGCTCTGGTTCTGGGGCCGCTGCTGCGGGCTCAGGCGCTGGTTCCGGGGCTGGGGATGGGGCAGGCTCAGGTGCTGCCTCAGCTGTGGCGACTGCAGGTTCCGGCACTGCGGCCTCAGCCACCGGTTCCGCCGCTTTCTTCGCGCGGCTCCGACGTTTCGGCTTGGGCTTTTCTTCGGCTTCGGCGTCAGCAGGCGCGTCTGCGGGAGCTTCAGCTACTACGTCGCCTTCGGCCTGCTCAGGTTCGGGTTTCTTCTTCGCGCGGCTGCGGCGTTTCGGCTTAGGCTTTTCTTCCTCTGCTGGCGTTTCAACAGCTGCGTCAGCAACCTCCGCAGGTGCCTCTTCAATGCTGGCTTCGGCTTCTTCAGCGTCCACCTTCTTCCGAGACCGTCTGCGCCGCTTGGGCTTTTCGTCCTTCATTGTGTCGGCAGGCGCATCCTCATTGGGCGCTGTGTCCGCAGCTTGTTCAGAGTCGGACTTTTCATCGTCTTCTGATTTGTCAGCGTCTTCTTGCGCTTGATCCTCGTTGCCCGGCTGCGCGTCACCGCCGCCGCCACCCCGGCGACGCCGCCGCCGACGGCGTTTCCGCTTCGGTTGGTCTTCTGTCGATTCTTCCGTCTCGGCGTCGACGATGATCGCGCTGTCATCCGGGAGGTCGTCCATCATCAAATCAGACCCAACGACGACGGTAGCTTCCGGCACGATGCGCGTCGCTGTCTTGAACTTTTCGATTGCGAAATCAGGTGAGACCAGCGCCGGATCACATTCGATCCTGACAGACATGCCGTAGCGTCCTTCGATTTCACCGATATGTTCCCGCTTTCCGTTCATCAGGAAGTTCGCGATGGAAATCGGGGCGCGGACAAGCACCTCTTTTGAGCGACCTCGCACGCCTTCCTCTTCCAAAGCCCGCAAGATCGAGAGCGAGACATTGTCGTCAGACCGGAGAAGACCCGTGCCGTGACAGTGCGAACACATCTGCGTTGTCGCTTCCAGCATCCCGGGACGCAGGCGCTGACGTGACATTTCCAAAAGGCCGAAGCCAGAGATGCGCCCGACCTGAATGCGTGCGCGGTCGGTCTTGAGCTTCTCCTTGAAGCGCTTTTCGACAGCGGTGTTATTGCGACGCTCGTCCATGTCGATGAAGTCGATCACGATCAGTCCGGCCAAATCGCGCAGGCGCAATTGGCGGGCCACTTCGTCAGCGGCTTCAAGGTTGGTCTTAAGCGCCGTTTGCTCAATCGAGCCTTCTTTCGTTGCCCGACCTGAGTTCACGTCAATCGCGACGAGCGCTTCTGTCACGCCGATGACGATGTACCCGCCCGATGGCAACTGGACCGTCGGGTTGAACATGCCGCCGAGGTAGGTTTCCACCTGATAGCGCGCATAGAGCGGCAATTGATCGGTGTACTGCTTCACGTTCTTCGCATGCGACGGCATGATCATTTTCATGAAGGTCTTCGCGGTCTTGTAACCGTCGTCCCCCGCGACGATGACCTCATCAATCTCTTTGTTATAGAGATCGCGGATGGATCTTTTGATCAGATCGCCTTCTTCATAAATCTTCGCAGGCGCGATGGATTTGAGTGTCAACTCGCGGATCTGTTCCCACATCCGCTGCAGGTATTCGTAGTCGCGCTTGATCTCGGCCTTCGTGCGCTGAGAGCCCGCGGTGCGGATGATCAGCCCGGCACCGTCAGGCACAGTCATGCTGCCTGCGATCTCCTTTAGCTTCTTGCGGTCCGCCGCGTTGGTGATCTTGCGGCTGATCCCGCCACCACGTGCGGTGTTAGGCATCAGGACACAATAGCGGCCTGCCAGCGACAGGTATGTGGTCAGCGCAGCACCTTTGTTGCCTCGCTCTTCCTTGACGACCTGAATCAGCAGGATCTGGCGAACCTTGATGACTTCCTGGATCTTGTAACGCTTTGGACGCGGCTTTCGGACAGGACGGACCTCGTCAGTGTCGTCTTCTTCGGCAACGCTTTCGATGCTGTCGTCCTTCTCGGACGCATCGTCCATCGCGACGTAGGGCTGCTCGTCGTCGGTTGCATCCGGCTGATCCGCCTCAGCGGCATCATCATCGCCGTCTTCATCTGCCGCAGGTGTCTCAACCGGTGTTTCGCCGACGAGTTCCATGGGCGATGAGCCTTCCTCGCTGTCGTCGAGGTCGATCGTCTCCATCCCTGCGACTTCAGCCGTCGCGACGGCATCATCGTTGGACGTCTCAGCCGCTTTCGCACGCCGCCGACGGCGCTTCGGCTTGGCTTTTTCTTTGGCCTCTTCCTCCGCTTCTGCTTCGGCCTTCAGGCTTTCGGCATAGGCCTTTTCCTCGGCGATCAAAGCTTCGCGGTCGGCAACGGGGATTTGGTAATAGTCGGGATGGATTTCGGAGAACGCAAGGAAGCCATGGCGATTGCCGCCATAGTCCACAAACGCCGCCTGCAACGAGGGCTCAACCCGCGTAACCTTGGCTAGATATATGTTCCCAGCAAGCTGTCGCTTGAACTGGCTCTCGAAATCAAACTCCTCGACTTTGTTTCCATCTACCACAACGACGCGGGTTTCTTCCGCGTGCGTTGCGTCTATCAGCATTTTCTTTGGCATGTTGTCCATTCGCACAACACGAGACACGGTCGCCCGGCGGGGCGGCAGTTCGCGTGTCATGTCTGTTTAAGGCGATCAAGGCGCAGGCAGCGATGCGGCCCCTCAGGGCGCTGATATCACTCGTTTTCCTCTGCGCGCGTTGCATCGCGTTGGTCTCCGGCTGCCCGGCACAGCCTGGCAACCCATTCGTTGGTCCTGCCAGCTTTTGCAGCTTGGCAGGACATTAAACTGGTGTTTCCACCACATCAGCTGATCGTGTCGGGGTGTCCGCCCTCAGGCCACGTCAGAGAAACTCACCGGATCCACCGCGTTCCATTACGCGACATATCCGTATGGCCTTCATAAGTGAAAGCGGATGCCATTTACAATCGAAAAGGCGTTAACCTGTGGTTGTGTCGGCAGATGCGCTTATTGTGTGACCAAATCTGATGCATTTGCATCCGTGCCACCGAACCCACCGGCGACAAGATGGTCCGCCGTCTGGCCTTGGAAACTCGCAATAATGCCGTCAGACCCGAAAGCGATTTTCCCTTCAAGTGGCACCGGGGCGCCGCTTCCCACATTTGCAAAGCCACCGTTGAAAGTATTCAGAATTGTGCTTGGCAATGCAGGGGGTGTTGGACTGTAGATGATGACTTCTTCAAAGAAGAGCGGATCACCCTCCTCTCCAATGGAAAGTTCGACCACGTCCACGTCGTGAGAGTGCCCATGATCTGGATCGTTGGCTGCCGCTACGGCCGTATGCAACTCAATCCGCGCGATGAATTCGCCGGTGAGCGCTTGGCGCTGCCAGTTCTGCGGATTGGGCGACTCCTCGTAGCCCGACACGACAGTCATCGCATAATCACCAGAGTATGACGCTGTGCCGGAGACGTATGAACCTCCGACATCGTAGCCATCAACAATCCCAGAAGCGGCAAAGTTGCCGATGTCACCGGCGACTGCGCTTGAAGAGTTGCCAATGACCAACGCATCGACACCTTCGACAAAACCATGAGCGAAGATGCCAACATCGGTTTCAAAAACCGTCAGTGATTGTTCCGATAGCCCCGCAACGGTGCCACTGGCGTCAACGTCGACATCTGTGACGCCAACAAATTCTCTGGCGCTGCCGCCGCAGCCAGCAAGCAATCCACTCGCTAGCGCGGCGCCAATCAAGTATCGCATAAATCTCGCTCTACTTAGGAGGCGTTCAGGTAGTCCGAGCGCTGGAGACCGTACTTCGCCATCTTTTCGTTCAACGTTCTGCGCGGCAGACACAGTTCTTCCATCACAGCAACGATGGAGCCCTTGTGGCGGCGCATCGTGTTGTCGATCAGCATACGCTCAAACGCCTCAACAAACTCTTTCAGCGGTTTGCCTTCTGTGGTCATCGCAGGCTTAATTTCGTCCTCTGTGCTGTCAGACATGAGCAGTGAGGCGATTGAGCCCGAACCGCGACGGTTCTGAAGGACTGCGCGTTCGGCCACGTTGATCAACTGGCGCACGTTGCCGGGCCACGGTGCTTGCAACAGCTGTGCTGCTTCCTGGGCGGTCACTTCCGGTGCATCACAGCCGTATTCATCCGCAAACTGCTCACCCAGCTTGGTGAACAGCGTGAGGATGTCTTCACCGCGCTGACGCAGTGGCGGTACGGTGATCCGCAGTGCGGCCAGTCGGTAGAAAAGATCCGGGCGTAAGACACTTTCGCAGGTCTTGTCCTGCTCCTGCAGGTTACAGATCGCAACGATCCGGGTTTCCGATGGTGTGCCCTGCTCATTGATTGTTGTCAGCAACCGCGCCTGCAATTTGTCAGACAGGCTTTCGATGTCTTCCAAGACAAGCGTACCGCCACGTGCTTCCTCAATCGCAGGGATCGGTTCTTCATCCTGTGAAGGACCGAACAAACGACGGCTCAGGGTTTCTTCTTCATAGGCAGAACAGGAAATCAGGGTGAACTTTTTGTTCGCCCGCGCGCCAACCGCATGAAGGGCATGCGCAACCAGTGTCTTACCAGTCCCGGTTTCCCCTTCGATCAGCACATGGCCATCGGCCTGACCCAAATCAAGGATGTCCTCTTTCAGACGCTCCATCACAGGCGACTGTCCAATCAACTTCTTGATGATCGCAGAGCCATCCGACAACTCCTTGCGCAGCGCACGGTTGTCGAGCGTCAGACGACGCGCATTCGTGGCGCGCTTGGCCAGTTCGGTCATTTGATCAGGGTTAAACGGCTTTTCAAGGAAGTCGAAGGCACCAACGCGCATTGCTTCCACGGCCATCGGCACGTCACCGTGCCCGGTAATCATGATGACGGGCAAACCACTGTCGACACCTTTCAGCTTCTTGAGAAACTGCATCCCATCCATGCCGGGCATCTTGATGTCGGAAACGACGATCCCGGGGAAATCGCTGTTCAGAGACTTCAATGCCTCTTCCGCACTGGCATAGGTTTCGGTGTCAAATCCGGACAAGGCCAGCCACTGAGAGATGGACTGACGCATATCTTTTTCGTCATCAACAATCGCAATCTTCATCGCTTTGGTCATGGGACCATCCTTTTTGTTCATTCTGCTGCTGCGACTTGCTCTTCGTAGATGGGCAAGCGCACCTCAAAGACTGCGCCACCTGCAATCGCGTTCCGCGCGGTGAGGCGACCTCCGAGGTCATTCACAATCCCTGAGGAGATCGCGAGGCCGAGGCCGACGCCGTCTCCAGGCTGTTTGGTCGTGTAAAAAGGCTCAAACAGCTCATCGAGATTTTCAATGCCCGGTCCGTTGTCGCGCACCGTCAAGCGGACCGTTTCTCCGGCGGCCAGCAAAATCTCAATAGCGGGCTCTTCCGACAATTTTGTGGCGTCGAGGGCATTTCGCAAGAGGTTGATGATCACTTGTTCGAGGCGCAGGCGGTCGCCCATGATCAAAACGGACTCCGACGGCAATGTCCGGGTGATGTTCACCTTGCGCGTTTTGAGCTGCGGTTCCATCATCGCAAGGGCCGACGATACCGCCGCGCGACAATCCACCGGTGTCAGGTTTTCGCCGCCCTTCCGCGCGTACGATTTCAGCTGACGCGTGATCTGCCCCATCCGGTCGATCAGATCATCGATCCGCTGGAAAGAGGACATGGCCTCATCCGGGCGTTTGCGTTGCAAGAGCAGCCTTGCACCAGCGAGATACGTCTTCATCGCAGCAAGCGGCTGGTTCAATTCATGACTGACGGCGGCAGACATTTCACCCAAGGCGGCCAACTTTGAAGATTGTGCAAGGGTCTGTTCAGCCACTTCCAACGTCTTCTCAACCTTCTCGCGTTCCGAGATCTCCCGTTGCAAACGCGCATTGAGCTGCCGGAGTTCCGCAGACTCGCGCTGGAAGAACACAAGACGCGATGCCGTCTTCCGGTTCGAGGCCCAGAAAAGCAGCGCAAGAAGCAGTGCAAAACCCATGACTTCGATGGCCAGAAAGCCATTCACCTTCTCACGGACGGAGCTATATGTCGTGAAACTCACCATCCGCCAGCCTTGGAACGGGACACGAATTTCGCGTCGAAGGACCGCTTCGCCACCCAGATAGGCGTCAACGGGCGGCGTCGCCCAATCCTGCGTTGCACGCAACGCGCGTTCAATGGCAGATGGCGCAGATTGCAGCGTCAATGCCTCCTCTTCGGCCAGGCCACGCCAGCGTGGCTCTGTCGAAAGAATGATCTCGCCTTCACTATTGGTGACGAAGACCGCGTCAGAGACCCCTGCCCAGCCACGTTCCAGCTTTGGCATGTCCACTTCGACGGTGATTACGCCGAGTGTTTCGCCGCCCGATTCCACCTTGCGTGAGTACACGAAAGCGTAACCACCGCTTTCCCGGTCGCTGACCGTGAAGGTGGTACTGTTCGTCCGTGTCGCATTCACAAAATACGCTTTGTCGCCATGGCTTTCGCCAAGCCTGTTGCGATCCGTCGCAGCAACAGTGCGCCCGTTCTCGTCCAGCAATGTCAGCGATGCCGCGCCAATCTCATCCACAAACGACAAAAGCCGCTGTGTCGACAGCGAATAGTTCCGGTCTTCCAGAGCGGTGATCAGGTCCGGGTCCCGGGCCAGAAGCTGTGGCACGATGGAGTTGCGCTGCAATTCGCTCATCAGGCTGGCGACATATAGCGTAAGGCGTACTTCCGCTCGGTTGACAGTGCTGGCTGTAAAGCGCTGGGTCAAAAGGGAGTTGGTGACTGTAATCGTCACCACACCCAGCAGGCAAATAAGAACAATCGCTAGTCTGAAAAACCAGCGATCGGGCCTTTTGCTTTCTTCTTGTTCTTCAAAAGCACTACTCATGGCGATCACCCTACGGTCCACCATTTTTTGAGACAAGCGAGACGCCGCTTAAGCGGCAACCAATTGCCCAACCAGCCCCGAAAACAATGGTTTGCCGTCAGTCCCGCCGTGACCTGGGTCAACGGCACGTTCCGGATGCGGCATCATACCAAGCACACGGCGGTTCGCCGAGAGCACACCCGCGATGTCTTCAATGGACCCGTTAGGGTTGTGCTCGTATGTGAATGCGATCCGATCTTCCGCGCGCAATACTGCCAATGTATCGGCGTCGGCGGTGTAGTTTCCGTCGTGATGTGCGATCGGCAGGGATATCGTAGACGTTTCTGAATATTCAGATGTAAAAACAGAAGATTGTGCGGCAATTCTCAACTTCTGCGACCGGCAGACAAACTTCAGTCCGGCGTTCCGCATCAGTGCACCAGGAAGCAAGCCTGTTTCGGTCAGAACCTGAAACCCATTACACACGCCTAACGCGTATCCGCCCTTTTCCACATGCGAAACAATCGCCTTGGATATGGGGGATTGTGCAGCAATCGCACCGCAGCGCAGGTAGTCCCCGAAGGAGAACCCACCCGGTACTGCGACCAGGTCAACCCCCTGTGGCAGATCGGCGTCTTTATGCCATACCATGGTGACGTCAGACCCCGCGTCTCGCAGGGCCACCGCCATGTCTCGGTCACAATTCGAGCCCGGGAACACAATGACGGCAGATTTCATCACAGCACCTCGATTCGATAGCTTTCGATGACCGTATTCGCCAACAACTTCTCGCACATCTGACCGATCGTCGCTTCATCGGTGCCGTCTGCCAGGTCAAGCTCGATGACCTTGCCTTGCCGCACGTCATTCACACCCTCAAAGCCCAGCGACCCCAGCGCATGCTGCACCGCTGCCCCCTGCGGGTCCAGCACCCCGTTTTTCAACATTACATAAACGCGGGCTTTCATTGG